>JBCDAV010000005.1:0-247417 GCA_039184865.1 Pseudomonadota bacterium
CGCTTCGCGCTCCATGAGCGCGCAACCCAGCACCAACACCAAACTCAGCCTAAAGAGCCGATATCCGAGAGGTCCGTCCGTCGTCCAAGACGACCAAACCGCCCACATATCCCTTCAAAGTCTTCATAGTCTCAAAGAGCGGCTTCGCACAACCGGAGGCTTGGAAGCAATCGGCGGCGAAGTGTGTTTGATGCACCCCGCCGCCGGTGAGCGCGCGGTATATGCAGATTCGATTGGGCTGGCAACAGCTTTTTTGACAAAATTTTTCCGACCATTTTGCCCACAGATTTACCCCCGTTTCGGTGCCGTTTCACGCGGCTCGCGGGCGCAATCCGAACAGGCAGACACAGCTCAGGACCAGGCACAATCCCATGCCCATCGGGATGACCATCGCCTCACCATGCGGCAGGAAACCGGCCGCCTGCGTCGTCACCGAAGCCACGAGAAACTGCGTAAAGCCCAGCAGGCCCGAAGCCGCGCCTGCGCGCTCCGGCGCCGATCCGACGGCCCCCGCCATGGATTGCGGTGTCGCAAGTCCGGCCCCGAAGGACTGGATCATGCCCGGCATGAACACAGCCAGCGGGTGAAACACGCCCGCCCCCAGCAAAACCGCCACTATTACGGGTCCCAGCAACGTGAGCAATGCGCCGAACACCATCACACGCTCGCCGCCGAACCGCGCACTGAACCGCCCGGCGAGGAAGTTGGTCAACATGTACGTGCCCGACAGCATCATGAAGTAGAAGCCGTACGCCTTCGGCCCCTGCTCGAACGCCTCGCGCATGACGTAGGGCGCCACGGCAACGAAATAGTAGAAACCTGCCAGCGAGAAGGCCGAGAAACCTGCGTACCGCCAGAACGCCCTCCGCCCGCCGACAATCACGAAGCCGCGCAGCAGATCGGCGACGCCCGATCCGGTGGCATCGCGCGGTGCCGTCTCGACCAGTGACGCGCGCGACCACACCACCAGCAGGACGCACAGACCCGCGCTCATCCAGAACACCGCGCGCCAGCCGCCGGCGTCGATGACAAAGCCCGACACCGTCGGCGCGATCATCGGGGCTGCGACCATGACGGCCGTGATCTGTCCGATCACGCCGGCCGCCCGCGCCTGACCGAACATGTCCTGCGCGACCGCGCGCGCAAGCACCATCCCCGCCGCCGCTCCGGCCGCCTGCATCAGCCGCCCAAAAACCGCGCTCCAGATATCCGGCGCAAGCGCTGCGACCACGGAGCCAACGGCCCCGAGAGCGAGCCCGAGCAACAGCATCGGTCTGCGGCCGAAGCGGTCGGACAACGGCCCCCAGATCAGATTGAACACCGCCATCGCGACGAGCGACAGCGACAGCATGAGCTGTGCCAGCGCCGCAGGCACGCCGAAGTCGGTGCTGACGAATGGCAGGGCCGGCGCCAGCGCATGCATTGAAAACGGTCCGATCGCCGTTACGGCGGCGAGCAGGAGGATCAGCAGAGTCGACGCCTGCGCGCCCACCGCCCGATCCGCCTCTCGGGTTACATCAGTGATGCGCCGGCTCCGGCTTCAGCACGGCACCGAGCACCGCCAGCAGTCCCGCAACACCGCACATGCCGATGGGGAACATCGTGAAGACGTTGAAATCGAAGCCGTAGTACATCCCCACGGTTGCCACGACGAGCAGGATCGCCGCGACCGCCGGTAGGCTCGGCGCCATCGCGGCCCCTGCGATGGCCAGGATCGGTGCCGCCATGGCGATCAGCTTCGTGATCAGCGGATCCTCGACGACCTCGGGCACTCCGACATCCTGTGCTGCCTGGAAGAACTCCGTCCAGATCTCACCCAGCACGGCGAACCCGTACGCGAAGAAACCCACGACCATGCCGACCAACCCGCCGATCAGACCGAGAAAAAGTGCCGCGTTTCGCATCCTTAACTCCTTGCGCGCTACCTTGCCCCGCACTGACGCAAAGACAAGGCAATTCCGTGGCCGGGCTTGACGGCGCGCCCATGAAATCCGAGGTCGGATATCGACGCCGCAACAGGAGCCCAGCGCGCATGAGCAAGGAAAGCATATTTGGCGATGCCAGCCCGCCCGGTGTCGTCTGGGCGCTGACGGGCGTCTTCATCGCTTTCGAGCTTGCTTTCGCACTGGCCAATGCCGGGGTCCTGCCCATCGCCGACCTGCGCTGGCAGATCTATCTCAAGCTCGCCTTTTTCGATCTCTACTTCGAAGGCGTTCGAGACGGTCAGGCCGTGCCATGGTGGTTCTGGACGTCCTTTCTCAGCTATTCCGTGATCCACGGCGGACTTCTGCACCTCGCGATGAACGGCGTCTTCTTCGTCGCCGTCGGCGGCATGGTGGCCAAGGTCATCGGTGCGACCAAGTTCCTGATCCTGTTCGCGGTGACGGCAGTCGGCGGCGCGCTCGTCTTCGGCCTGCTGGCGAACTCGCAAGGTCCCATGGTCGGTGCATCCGGCGCTCTGTTCGGCCTGATCGGCGCGCTCAAGGCGTGGGAGTGGCGCTACATCCGGCTGACCGGCGCGTCCGCCGACCGGTTCTGGCGCACCATTATCGCGCTGGCCGCCATGAACCTGTTGCTCGCGGTCGCATTTCCCGGCGAGGGTTCGCTGGCATGGGAGGCGCATCTGGGGGGATTTCTTGCGGGCTTCCTGATCGCGCCCGTCCTGGCGCCGCGCCTCGCCGGACCGTCCCCGATCTGAGGACTGGCCTAGGGTTTCTTCATCGGTGTGTCGAACGGCAGGCAGACTGTAATTAATCCATCGTCCTCGGGCAAATCGAGCGAAACCTCTTTTCCAGGGAGGTTGAACAAATCCAGGCTGACTTCCTTCGACAACACGTCGGTCGACCCGACTTCGTCGGGTGGCCGCACGGGCTCGACCGACGCCCGTAAAGTGGGCGCGCTACTGATCGCAATACCCACGCCGCTTCCACCGCTCGCAGCATCGAGCAAGTCATCCTCGAGTTCTTGCGCTGCGTCGGTCTTTTTCATGCTGAGACTTTACCACAGATTGCAGGTTTCGTCATGATCGGTCTGCCTCGACGCGCGCACTCCGTTACCCACGTAAACATTGACTTAAACAAACTCGGTTACCTTTGAGTAACCCGGATTGCGCGTACCCCCGGTACGCCTGTTTCTCCCGAGCCCTCTTGATCGACTTGGAGTCGCCATGACCAGCGACCTTGCCCCCTTGATGACCCGCCTGCACGACGACCTCGCCAGCACCACCGCGTGGTTCAGGGAAGTCGATGCCGAACGTCGTAAGGCAAATAGGCGGATAGAGATCCTGCGTGATGCCATCCGCAGCATCGCCGAGCTGATGGAGCCGCAGGAGCGCGACCGACACCTCCTGAAGCTGTTGGATCGCGTTCCGCCGAAACGCCGTACAGGTCCAGCGGTCGGACGAACCGAGCGCTCCTCAGCTCTGATGTTCCTGCTGGCCACGCACCCGACCGAACGCATCCGGACGACAGATGTTCAACGCTATCTTGTCGAGAACGAACTCGCTTCGAACAGCCGCGCCGCCTCGCGCGCTTTGATCAAGAAGATGAGACAGGGCATCGTCACCCGCGTCAATCACGGCGAATACCGGATCAACATCGATCATCCGGACTTGGTCCGCGTGCGGCGCGAGCTGCAAAGCGGACCAACCCTTTCCCGTAGATCTATACGTTGATCTATCCCGTAGTTCGGGTCACCCAGAATGTTCCGTTTTCCTCTTCGATCGTGATCGTGGATCCTGGGTAGAAGCGCTCCCACATGCGTTTTGCCGCTTCCGCCTCTGCTTGAGAACTGGCCGGGAATCTGACAGTGTTAGACATTGTTAGCTTCCTCCTTCCAACACTTCCTTGATGAACGACTTCCTAAGTCCGGCTAGATTGCATCCGTAAATCAATTCTACTGGATCGACGTTTTTCTCCTTCTTTTCTGACAAGAATTCTTTTAGCTGCTCGGCTCTGGCGTCTTCGGACTCGATATTACCCGTAAAGAACCATTCTGCCATCTTAGCAGTGTCGTCACCATCACATCTTTGGATCGTTTTTACTGCCTTTTCTTCAATTTTACTCTCCATGAGAGACTGTTCAGCGTCAGAATTTAATTCGACTATTGCCGCATCAATTGTCGAAACACCACCAAGTTCTGACAAATCCAATCGGGCAGCGGAGAGAGGATAGGTTGTGACGTCCTGACTACGTAAGAGTCCTATGATTTCAGCCCTCTTGGCCGACTGCGCCGCTCTCATTTTCTTCAGGAGCGCAGGGACAGTTTGGTTAACGAGGACGGATTCACTGTAGCCATCGCCGGCGCCAATCACTGCTGCAGACAACAGATTTAGGACACGTGCGGATTCTTGGACTTTGCTAATGCCTGCGGCAGTGATCAAACCCAAGCTGAGAAGGTGTTCGAAGAAACTTCCTCCACGCCCCTCAACCGATAGCGAACGTCCGTAGTCTTGGAGCGCGAGATCGTATGCTCTCATCATTTCGTAGCTGTAGGTGTCGCGATACAGCTTGAGTTGTGCCAGTTGGGCGGTGTTCGGCACGAGCGGTAGCCGCTGACCTGGCGCAGACTCGCGCATCTCTTTAGGAGATACGCACGCTATCCACTGGATCATGCAGTATGCCTTTTCCGCAGAGTCAGCTACGCCAATGGCGTGTTTGATCTGCTCCGTGTATACAGAATTGCTGGGCTCAGACTTGAAGTAGTCGGGCGGATCTGCGCGCCCCTTGATTCCTGCAGTGCACCCAGACACTGCGATTAAGCAGAGCATTATTGCCGATGTACGGCGCCAAAGACTCGTGGATCTTTGATCTTGAGACATCATGTTGTGGTCGCCTTTCACTATCTAGCGCATCACGACGCCGCTGATGACTAGGCATCCAAGGCAATCGATCATCGCGCAAGAAAGGCATCCCACAGGTAGCGTGATTCACGCGTGAACCCAGCGTGAGAACTTCGCAAAAACAGCAATAGACTTTAGTTTTTTTCGGGGTGCGCAGTGCGCACCCCGCAAGACAAATCAGAGCGCCTTGTCAGTGATCGCGTGGGTCCACGCGCCTTCCGGCTTCTTGGTGATCACCGGATCCGAGCCGCCCTTCATCAGGGTCTCGACCGTGCGCTCGAAATCGGCCGGGTCCAGTGCGCCGTTCGAGCCTGCTGTCAGCTTGGCGATTTCGCCCATCATGCGCTTCTGATGCTTCTCGGTCTGGGCACCTGTCGCATCGTTATCAAGCACGATCTCGGCGGCCTCGTCCGGGTTCTCCTCGGCGTACTTCCAGCCCTTCATGCTGGCACGCACGAAGCGGACCATCTTGTCGGCGAAAGCCGGGTCCTCAAGCTTGTCTTCGAGCACGTAGATCCCGTCCTCGAGCGTGCTCACGCCCTGATCCTCGTACTTGAATACCACCAGATCGTCCGGCGTCAGTCCGGCGTCGATGATCTGCCAGTACTCGTTGTAGGTCATGGTCGAGACGCAATCGGCCTGCTTGTTCAGGATCGGGTCGACATTGAAGCCCTGCTTGAGAACCGTAACACCGCCGTCCGAACCGTCGGTGGGGATGCCGAGCTGGCTCATCCACGAGAGGAACGGATATTCGTTGCCGAAGAACCAGACGCCGAGCGTTTTACCCTTGAAGTCGGCGGGCGAGGCGATGCCCGTGTCCTTGCGGCAGGTCAGCATCATGCCACTGGACTTGAACGGCTGAGCGATGTTGACGAGGGCGAGACCCTTCTCGCGAGAGGCCAATGCCGACGGCATCCAGTCCAGGATCACATCCGCTCCACCACCGGCGATCACCTGGCCGGGTGCGATGTCCGGGCCACCCGGCTTGATCTCGACCTCGAGGCCCTCCTCGCCGTAAAAGCCCTTCTCAGCCGCAACGTAGTAGCCGGCGAACTGCGCCTGGGTCACCCATTTGAGTTGCAGCACCACCTTGTCCGCTGCCTGCGCCGCCGTGGCAGATAGTGCCAGGGCCGCCGCAGCGAGAATCCGCGAAAGCGTTGTCATACCTCTCTCCTTCCGTCGTTGATGACGAAACGGTAGCGCTTTCACGAGGCGCTGTCAGGTAGTGTGCGGGCAAAAGTTGCACCGTTGCGAAAAATATCGAGCGCACGCCGCCGAGCGCCCCAATTTACAACTGTGGCTACAGATCAGGAGCCGCTGCCACCGGTGCTGAAGCTCGCTGTGGTCGGCACGACGGTTGGTGCCTCCAACGGCGTGAAGTTCGTCAATTCGGAATTGATCTGGCCCGTCACCCGCGGAACCCCCGCCGTGAAGATGCCGTACACCACGGCAATTCCCAGAAGGAGAATTCCTGCAGAAAGTCCAACCCAGTCGATCGTCACCGCCCCGCTTTCATCGCGAAGGAAACGTTGTTTGGTCATGTTCGTCCAGCCCCCACAACCGGAAGTGTACATTCTGGCTTTCGATACCCTCAATAAGCACACGCAATTGTGGAGATTCCTAGGCAGCGCCAAGGCAATCTTGGCATCAGGGGCGTTGGGACGGGTGCCAGAACGTCGCAAAGCGCTCCAGGATCGCGATCAATCCGTAGAAAATCGACCCCGTCACGGCGGCGACCGCGATTTCGGCCCACACCATGTCGAGGGCCATGCGCCCGATCTCGGTCGAGATGCGGAACCCCATGCCGACGATCGGCGTGCCGAAGAACTCGGCGACGATGGCCCCGATCAGCGCCAGCGTCGTACAGATCTTGAGCCCGTTGAAGATGAAAGGTGCTGCCGCGGGTAGTCTCAGCTTGAGTAAAGTCTGGTCATAGGACGCCGCGTAAGTCCGCATCAGGTCGCGCTGCATCTTTTCAGAGGCCTGGAGCCCCTCCATCGTGTTCACGAGCATCGGGAAGAAGCACATGACCACGACCACGGCGGCCTTGGACTGCCAGTCGAAGCCAAACCACATCACCATTATTGGCGCGATCCCGATGATGGGGAGCGCTGCTGCGAGGTTTCCAATCGGGAGAAGCCCACGCTGCAGAAATGGCGAGCGGTCGATGGCGATGGCCGTCACAAAAGCGGCGCCGCAGCCCATGATGTAGCCGGGCAGGACAGACTTCAGGACGGTCTGAACGAAGTCCGCCCAAAGAATGGGGATGCTTGCTGTAAGCGTGGTCCAGATCATCGATGGAGCGGGAAGTATTACGAGCGGAACCTCAAAGCCGCGCACCAATCCCTCCCAAAGGAACAAGAGCGCCATACCGAAGACCACGGGAATGATCAGCGCGGTCGCACGGGCTCGTCGGCGGGCCATATACACGTTCAAGGCCCAACCTCCGGCCCAGACCGTCAGCGCCAGAGCGATCCAAATCATCGCGCCATCCCCATCCGGTTCAACACGACGCGCTGCACAAGCCCGATGATCCCGACCATCAGGCCGGCGCAAATCGCGGCACCGATCAGGGCGGACCAGATAATCAACACCTGCCCATAGTAGCTCCCGTTCAACATGCGGGCCCCGAAGCCTCCCTGAGCGCCGGTCGGAAGCTCTCCGATGATCGCTCCGACCAGGGCGATGGCGATGGCGATCTTCAGGGACGTGAACAAGTAGGGCAGCGAGGATGGCCAGCGCAGTTTCCAGAACACCTGCCAGGCGCTCGCGTTGTAGGTGCGCATCAGGTCGAGTTGCATCCGGTCGGGCGACCGCAGCCCTTTCACCATGCCGACGACGACCGGAAAGAAGCTGAGATATGCCGAGATCGACGCTTTCGCGATCAGGCCCGAGATGCCGATGTTGTAAAGCACGACGATGATCATCGGTGCGACTGCGAGGATCGGGATGGTTTGGGAGGCGATCACCCAGGGCATGACACTGAGGTCCATGGCCCGGTTGTGCACAATCCCGACGGCCAAAAGGATACCGAGACCCACCCCCATCGCAAAGCCCAGCAGCGTCGCCGACAGCGTGATCCAGCCGTGATAGACGAGGCTGCGTTTCGAGGCGACGCGCTTCTCCACGGTGGTTTCCCAGATTTCCGTGGCAACCTGATGCGGCGCGGGCAGCATCGGGCGTTCCTGAGACATCGTGGCGGGGACAATCTGAGCCCACGTGATCTCGGTTCCGGCGCGCTCCGCTTGATCGCGCTCCCACTGTGCATTCAGAAATACCGCGCCGACATACCAGATCGCGATGATGGCAAGGCAAATGGTGGTGATGGGGAGGATCGAGCGCATGATCTAGATGCCGCGATGTCCCGGACGCAGACCCGGGGCCTCTGCAGGTGCCTTCGAGCGATCCCGGAGCAAGCCCGGGACATCTCGGCTCTGAAACCTCACCACGGTCCCTCGTCCAGTTCGGTCCAGCCAAGCTCCTGATCCAGTGCTCGGCCCCAGAGGACGAGCATCAGGATCGGCAGACCCAGCGTCAGCAGGAAGGCCACGATGGCAAGCGGTGCGAAGACGCCAAGGACCAACGAAACCAGCACCGTGCCGCCGACGAACTTTGCCCAGAAACCGATCAGGGCGCGGGCCTGTTTCAGGAAACCCTCGAACGGCTCTGACGGGGGGCGCAGTCTAATCGTCATAACTATGTCCTGCTCTCAGGCCCGCACGGACGCGGGCGGCGATCTCCAGAAACTCCGGTGTATCACGAATTTCCAACGGCCGTTCTGACGGAAGGGTGCTTTCGATGACGTCAATGATCCGGCCCGGGCGCGGGGACATAACAACGATGCGGGTCGAGAGGTAGACCGCCTCGGGGATCGAATGGGTGACGAAGCAGATTGTTTTGTTCGTGCGCGCCCAGAGGTCGAGAAGTTGTTCGTTCAGGTGGTCGCGCACAATCTCGTCCAGCGCGCCAAAGGGTTCATCCATAAGCAGCAGATCCGCATCGAAGGCAAGTGCCCGCGCAATCGAGGCGCGCTGTTGCATTCCACCGGAGAGCTGCCAAGGGAACTTCTTGCCGAAGTTCTTCAGGTCGACGAGGTCCAGCACACGGGCGGTTCGCTCGGCCATCTCCTCGCGGGGATAGCCCATGATCTCGAGCGGCAGGCGAATGTTCTTCTCGATCGTGCGCCATGGATAGAGGCCAGCCGCCTGGAACACGTAGCCATAGGCGCGGTTGAGGCGAGCCTGCTCCGGCGTCATGCCATTGACCGTGATCGTTCCACCGGTCGGTTGTTCAAGATCCGCGATAACGCGCAGGAATGTCGTCTTCCCGCAACCGGACGGGCCTATGAACGAGACGAAATCCCCCTGCCCGATCTCCAGATTGACATCCGACAGCGCATGAACTGGGCCATCATTCGTGTTAAACACGAGATCAAGCTCAGAGGCTGAAATCACTGCATCTTGCGAATTGGTGGCAGCTTCGCTCATTCGATCGTGGGTAGTGTCTGGAACAAGCATCTAACCTTTTGCACGCATGGCCTTCGCGTCGTCTATCGTCAGGGCTTGTCCGGCATAACCCCAAGAGCCGCTCTTGATTTCGTGGATCCGAACCGACGTCGCGTCAGCAAGAGTCTTCCCGGCGACTTCTTGGAATCCATCGGTAACTTTGCGGATCAAACAGGCCTTCTCTTCATCCGAAAACACTCCCTCCATGACTTGGATATCTATCAGTGGCATCAGATCTTCCTCGTTACTGACAGACTAATCAAACCCCGCTTGGGATGTTGGTCGGGTCGCGCTGCACCTTTCTCGGCGCGGTCAGTTCCTTCCACCGCGCCAGGGCCTCGTTGACCGCCGGGAAGGCGGGGCGTTTTACGAAGCGGCCTCGGCCCGGGCGAGGTTGCGAGTTCTTGCCGTGCTCCCAGATCACCTCGCCACGTGAGAGCGTGTAGCGGGCCTGGGCGGTGACCTCGATTCCCTCAAAGACGTTATAGTCGATGATGGACTTCTGGGTCGTCGCCGAGATCGTCTTCGAGATCTTCGGGTCCCAAACCACCACGTCGGCGTCCGCGCCTTCCACGATCGCGCCCTTCTTCGGGTAGATGTTCAGGATTTTGGCAATGTTGGTCGCGGTGCAGGCGACGAACTCGTTCGGCGTCAGACGCCCGGTCTCGACGCCCTTGGTCCAAAGAACCGGCATTCGATCCTCGAGCCCGCCAGTGCCGTTCGGGATCATCGGGAAGCCTGCGAGCCCCATGCGTTTCTGGTCAGTCGTGAATGCGGCGTGGTCGGTTGCGACCACCTGCAGCGAGCCTGCCGCCAGCCCGGCCCAGAGCCCGTCCTGATGCTCCTTGCCCCGGAAGGGCGGAGACATCACGCGGCGGGCGGCATAGTCCCAGTCCTTGTCGAAATACTCGCTCTCGTCCAGCGTCAGGTGCTGGATCAGCGGCTCGCCATAAACGCGCATGCCCTTTTGCCGAGCCCGGCGGATGGCCTCGTGCGCCTGCTCGCAAGAGACGTGAACGATATAGAGCGGCACGCCCGCGGCGTCGGCGATCATGATGGCGCGGTTGGCAGCCTCGCCCTCGACCTCGGGCGGGCGCGAAAAGGCGTGGCCCTCGGGGCCGGTCATGCCTTCGGCCATGTACTTTTCCTGGAGTGCGGCAACGACGTCTCCGTTCTCGGCATGGACCAGCGGCATCGCACCAAGTGCTGCACACCGCTGGAACGAGGCGAACATCTCGTCGTCCTGCACCATCAAGGCGCCCTTGTAGGCCATGAAGTGCTTGAAGGTATTGACGCCGCGCTTGACGACCTCGGCCATCTCGGCGTGAATCTGCTCGTTCCAGTCGACGATGGCCATGTGATAGCTGATGTCGGTGCAGATCTGGTCCTTGGACTTGGCGTCCCAACTGTCGATTGCGGTCAGGAGTGAGCCGTCCTCACCCGGCAGGCAAAAGTCCACCAGCATGGTCGTGCCGCCCGTAGCAGCCGCCCAGGTACCGGACTCAAAAGTCTCGGCGGCGGTTGTGCCCATGAACGGCATCTCGAGATGCGTGTGCGGGTCGATGCCGCCGGGGATGACGTAGGCGTCCGAGGCGTCGATGGTTTCGTCGCCTTGCAAGTTCTCCCCGATGGCCGCGATCTTCTCGTCCTCGATCAGGACATCCGCTTCCCAGGTGCGGTCCGCCGTGACGACCGTGCCGCCTTTGATGACTTTGGTCATGTTCTTTGCCCCTCTTGGCGTCAAAGAAGATTCGGGTCGCATCCAAGCCGGTCCATGACCGCCGCCGACCTCTTCAGTGTGTAGACGTGTGGCTCTGCGTTTTGGAACTGGAAAGTGACTTCACTGCCGCTCCGAAGTGCGCTTGCGAGTTGCGTGGAAACCTCGTGCCCGTGGGCTCCGCGGTGCGTCGATGGGCGTCTATCCTCGGAACGAACGATCGTGCCGCCGGACTTCACAAGAATCGTATAAGGGCGCGTCATGGGTGCATAGTCGAATGCGCCTTTGTCGCCGTACTCGATGCTCAGGACAAATGCTGTGGGGTCTTGACCGTTACAGTCGGCGACAAGTGTCGTGCCCAAGGTTCCGGAAATGCGCCCTTCCGACCAATCCGTCGTGTCCGTCTCGACCGCGGTGTAGCCGTCAGTATCAATAAACCAAAACTGCCATTCCTGAGCATTGGTAGGCGGGCTCGCCCGCACAGGCCCTTGAGCGGTGGGTTGGCATGCCGCAAGGATCGCAAAGGCTGTAAAGCTCACTAACCGCCTACAAATGCCAGTGAGGTCGTTCAATAGATCACTCCACAATCTCCGCCGTCTCGACCACGGCGTGAAAGAGAACGTTCGTGCCCTTCGCGGCCCATTCCGGCGTGATCTCCTCGGCCTCGTTGTGGCTGAGCCCGTCGACGCAGGGGCACATGATCATGCTCGTCGGGCACATCTTGTTGATCCAGCAGGCGTCATGGCCCGCGCCCGAGACGATGTTCATGTGGCTGTAGCCCAGCCGTTCGGCGGCGGCGCGTACGGCGGTCACGCAGCCCTCGTCGAAGGCGGGCGGATCGAACGATCCGACGATCTTGTGGTCAACCGTGCAGCCTAATGCTTCGCAGATCTCAGGCGCCTTTGATATCACCGCATCGACCATCGTCTCCAGCGTCTCGAGGATGTGAGAGCGGAAGTCGACCGTGAAGACGACCTGGCCAGGGATGATGTTGCGGGAGTTCGGGTAGACGTCGATATGGCCGATTGCGCCGACGGCGTTGGGTTGGTGAGCCATCGCAGTCTCGTGGACCAGCTCGGTGATCTGGGCAAGCCCGCGCCCGGCGTTGCGGCGCATGGCCATCGGTGTGGACCCTGTGTGGCTTTCCTTGCCCGTAACCGTGAACTCGATCCAGCGCAGGCCCTGCCCGTGGGTGACGACGCCGATGTCGACGTTCTCGGCCTCCAGGATCGGACCCTGCTCGATGTGCAACTCGAAGAAGGCGTGCATCTCACGCTCGCCCACGGGTTCCTCGCCCTTCCAGCCGATGCGTTCCAACTCGTCGCCGAACGCCTTTCCGTCCGCATCGGTCAGCGCATAAGCCCAGTCCTGCGTGTGGATGCCCGCGAAGACGCCGGAGGACAGCATGGGCGGCGCGTAACGGGTGCCCTCCTCGTTGGTCCAGTTGGTGACGACGATGGGATGCTTGGTCTTGATGCCGGTCTCGTTGAGAGTGCGCACGATCTCGAGGCCGCCGAGCACGCCCAGCACGCCGTCGTATTTTCCACCCGTCGGCTGCGTGTCGAGGTGCGAACCGACATAGACCGGCAGCGCGTCCGGGTCCGTGCCCTCGCGCCGGGCGAACATGTTGCCCATCTGATCAAGGCCCATGGTGCAGCCCTCGGCCTCGCACCATTTCTGGAAGAGCGCGCGGCCCTCGGCATCCTCGTCGGTCAGCGTCTGACGGTTGTTGCCGCCCGCGACCCCGGGGCCGATCTTGGCCATTTCCATCAGGCTGTCCCAGAGGCGATCCGAATTGATGGTGAGGTTCTGTCCCGGTGACGCCATCGTGCCTGCTCCCCCTCGCCCACCTTCTTGACCGTCTGGTAAAAACAACGGTACCAAGCGACAATTCGGGGTCAAGCGGAATGTGCCGTGACGCCATCAGTGACCGGAGGGATCATGGTGGAACAGAAGCGCACCCGCATCCAGATCGAAAACCGCCGGATCATTCTGAACGCGGCGCTTGAAGTCTTTGCGCGCGAGGGGTTTCGCGGCGCCACGATCGACGAGATTGCGAAGGCGTCGGGCATGTCGAAGCCGAACCTTCTCTATTATTTCCCGAAGAAGGACGACATCTACCGCACCTTGCTAGAGAGCCTGCTCGACACCTGGCTCGACCCTTTACGCGATCTCGACAAGGACGGCGATCCGGCACGAGAGATCGCGGCCTATGTCGAGCGCAAGATTGAACTTGCGCGCGATTTTCCGATGGAGTCACGCCTGTTCGCAAACGAGATGGTGCGCGGCGCCCCGATCCTGAAGGCCGTTCTGGCGAGCGATTTGAAAGCGCTCGTGGACAGCAAGGCCGATGTGTTGCGGGCGTGGATGAATGAAGGGCAGTTGGCGCGTGTTGACCCGCATCACCTGATCTTCGCGATCTGGGCGACGACCCAGCACTATGCCGATTTCGATGCGCAGGTGACGGCAGTCCTCGGAACCGACGATGAAGGCCGGTTCCACGACGCTGCAACGTCGCTCAAGCAGATCTTTCTGCTTGGGCTCAAGCCGCGATAATTAGACCCCGGATCGCGCTAACGCTCGGCGATCCGAGGCGAAGATCTCGGCTGTCCTCAATACCTCTGCGTGCGAAGATGATTGGGACGATCCGCGAGGATATGCCGAAAGAGCGCGGCCTCCGACGCTTTCAACACTTGAAGCTGGCCGAATATCCCCAGATGCGCGCAAACGAACATCGAGATGATGCTGAGCATCGAAAGCTCTTCATCCGACCAGGGCTTGGTTCTCGGAGTGTCGCTGGCGAATTCGATCGCGCCATAGAGTGCGCCGTCGAATATCAGCGGGGTTCCGACGTAACTCGCCGGCGTCCGCCCGCCGATCAGGTGGCGATCATAGAGATCCGATGCAGCGATGTCGCCGACCTGCACCTGACGCTGTCCGGAAACCACCAGACTTGCCAATGATCCCTGAAGCGGCACCTCCTCGGACGGTTCCTCTCGACCATCGCGGGCGTGGAAGAACAGGATCTCGGCGTTGTCGCCATCGACCTTGGAAATCTGACCGACATCGAAGTCCAGTGCCAGGCAACTGGCGCGCAGGAGTTCGCGGAACCGCGCCGAGATCGTGAGGTCCGGCGCCATGAAGGCAAGTGCTATCGACTCCCGCAGCGCACTGTAGCGGCGCGTCCGTTCGTTCTCATCCGCCAGCGCGAGCAGCGTTCCGCGTAGACGAAGCTCATCATTCACGCAGCTTGCAAGATCCTGAAGCGTCGCGAGGTCGTCGTCGGTCCAATGCCTCTCGTTGCTCTCAATGACGCAAACGGCACCAATCGGCCGTCCGTCAGGACCCATGATTGGAACGCCCAGATAGGCAATCACGTTCAATTCCGTAACGGCAAGATTGTCGCGAACGAGAGGCTCGTCCGGCGCGCGGTCGATCACGAGCGGCGCATTCGTGCGTTTGACGTGCTTGCAGAACGAGTGGGAAAGCGGGGTCTGGCGCTGGCTTGCCCAGGGCTCACACAGCCCCTGCTGACTTGCAAAGAACTGACGGTCGTTGATTTCCTCAACGATCGAGATCAGCGCGACCGGCACCTGGAAGAGGCGTGTCGCCAGCCTCGTAATCGCGTCGAAAGCCTCCGGGAGATCCTTGTCTGCAAGTCGCAGGTCATTCACGGGCGTGCGCAGATCGTCGCCGCGCCAAATATCTAAAGCCGCCCCAGGTGACATCATTAATCCTCTGTCAACGTCGATCGTTTACACATCAATAATTTAGATTAACAAATAGTTAGCAGAATGCCCTTTCCGCGAGATTTATATCGTTCGTACGACGTGAGCTTCGCACGCGAGGCGGCTCGTCATTGTCTTGCTGACAGGCGGGTCACGTGGCCCATCTTCCGTCCCGGCCGGGACTCGGATTTGCCGTAGAGATGCAGCCCGCCGTCAGTCGCCAATGCGGACCAGTCGTCCGCCTCGGAGCCGATAAGATTGGTCATCAGGGCATCCGAGTGCCGGGAGCCATCGCCCAGCGGCCAGCCGCAGACAGCGCGGATATGCTGCTGAAACTGGTCGATCACGCAGGCTTCGATCGTCCAGTGCCCTGAATTGTGAACGCGCGGCGCGATCTCATTGACGAGAAGGCGATTGTCCGAAAGCACGAACATCTCGACGCCCATCACACCGACATAATCGAGCGCATTCACAATCCGCCCCGCGATCAGCGCCGCATCGGTACGGACGCGGCGGCCGACTGCGTCATCGACGCGAGAGGTATGCAGAATGCCGTCGCGGTGGACGTTCTCGGCCGGATCGTAGCAGACCACCGATCCGTCAATGGTCCTCGCGGCAATCACTGAAATCTCGCGAACGAACGGCACAAAGCCCTCGAGCACCGCGGGTGCCGCATTGATCGCTTCCCAGGCCGCATCCGCGTCCGTCGGGTCCGAGAGCCTTGCCTGCCCCTTGCCATCGTATCCAAATCGCCGAGTCTTGAGGATGGATGGCGTGCCGACGTCGCCGATAGCGACATCAAGCGCCGCGCGATCGTCCACTTGCGCCCAAGGCGCGACCTCGATCCCGAGACCTTGCAGGAACGCTTTTTCGACGGCGCGGTCCTGACTTGTCGCGAGTGCCTCTCGGTTAGGTCGGATCGGCACATGCTTCTCGATCAGATCGAGCGCGGAGGTCGGCACGTTCTCGAACTCGTAGGTCACGACATCGACCGATTGCGCGAAGGCCGCAACGGCATCTTCGTCCTCGTAAGATGCCGTCGTCACATGTCGCGAAACATCGGCCGCGGGCGGTTCTGCACCGGGCTCGAAGATATGGGATTTGAGCCCGAGCCGCGCGGCTGCGATGGCAAGCATTCTGCCGAGCTGACCTCCACCCAGAATTCCGATGGTCGAGCCGGGCGGGAGCATCTCAATCACGCGTCGGTTCCTCGGCAACCGCCTCGGTGCGCGCGTTCCGCCACTCTTGCAGGCGTCGCGCAAGCTCAGAATCCGTCGTCGCAAGCAGCGCTGCCGCGAAGAGACCGGCATTGGCAGCGCCGGCCGAGCCTATCGCAAAGGTTGCAACCGGGATCCCGCGCGGCATCTGAACGATGGAATGAAGGCTGTCGAGCCCGTCGAAGGCCCACCCTTTGACGGGGACGCCCAGAACCGGGACGATGGTTTTGGCAGCCAGCATTCCAGGAAGGTGAGCCGCGCCGCCAGCGCCCGCGATGATCGCCCGCAGACCGCGGCCTTGAGCACCCTCTGCGTAATCGAACATCCTGTCCGGCGTGCGGTGCGCCGAGACGATCTTCACTTCATGCGCGATCGAAAGCTCCTCGAGTATCTCGGCAGCCGCCTTCATCGTCGGCCAGTCCGATTGACTGCCCATGACGATTCCGACCAAGGACTGTGACATGCTCCCTCCCAGTTCGCGCTGAAAGGCGGGGACTATACTGCCGAGATGCAGGCTGTCCAGCGCAGCCCTTCTGAGCCTTTGTCGTCAGGCTATAATGTCAGGATACAGTTGATCGGAGATCCGGGTGATCTGGTCCTTGAGCTGGAGCTTGCGCTTCTTGAGCCGCTTCAGCGTGATCGGATCGGACAAGACACCCTGTTGCAAGCCAGTGATCTGCTCATCGAGCGCCCGATGCTCGCGTTTCAGATCCTGCAGCAGGACTTCGAGCGCTTCGGCATCATTGACAACGTTCATGGTGCTCGTTCCGTCGGTCGCTGGCAGTCAAGGTCACAATGGCTGCTGGCTTATACACACTGGGCCAGAAAACGAAAATGCCGTTCGCGATGGCGCCGGGTGACTCCAATCGGCAGCGATCCGTGGGCCAGATACGCCGCTGGAAACTCGTCGTTTCGGGCGTACTCTTGCGTCAACGCGGACATCGAAGATACCTCACGACGCATGATTTTGAAAATCCTTACGCTCCTGGGCGTGCTGATAACCGTCTGGATGCTGTTCTTCCGCGTGCGAGGGACCTCCGAGAACCGGCGTTCTCGACGAGCGCGCTCCCGGCGCGCACGAAACGGCGGCGATCTCGTTCCGTGTTCGCGGTGCGGGATGTATCTGCCGAAAGACCGCTCTTGTGATTGCGGTCACGAAGTTTAAGTAACACGCACTTTCAGGCGTGGACGCGGCTTCCCGCGTAACGGACAACGCAAGAACGGATCTCCATGGACCTTTTCTACCTGATCTTCGGTCTTGCCGTTCTTGTCGGAGCCGGAGACTCACTGGTCCGGGGCGCCGTGGCGCTGAGCCTGAGGTTCGGCATCCCGGCAATCATCGTAAGTGCGACTGTCGTTGCGATCGGCACCTCAGCGCCAGAACTGCTGATCGGCATAAAGGCAGCCCTCGAAGGCGCGCCCGGAATAGCACTCGGGAACGTGGTCGGCTCGAACATCGCGAATGTGCTCTTGGTGCTCGGCGTCCCCGCGCTTCTGGCGCCGCTCGCCCCATGCGGTGAGGACGCGCACCGCAATCTCTACTTCATGATCGCGGCGACGGTCCTTTTCAGTGCGTTGATCCTCACCGGCACGATCCCGCTCTGGGGCGGCGTCGTCCTGATCCTTCTTTCGCTCGTGATGATTGCCGACTCCTTGCGCATCGGCCTCGCTGCACGGGCGGCAGGCGGTGAAGTCGATGAGGCCGCGGAACTTGCCGAACTCGAGGACGCCGACCCCAACATGCCGTCCTGGAAGATCGCGTTGCTGGTTCTGGTCGGCATAATCGGCCTGCCGCTGGGCGCGGATTTTCTCGTCAGCGGTGCGCGCGGGATCGCGCTCTCCATCGGCGTCTCCGAAACCGTGATCGGACTGACGCTTGTCGCGATCGGAACCTCGTTGCCTGAGCTTGCCACAACCGTCGTCGCAGCACTTCGCAATCAGGCAGACGTGGCGATCGGCAACGTGATCGGGTCGAACATTTTCAATGCGACTGCCATCGTCGGAGCGGCGGCCATGGTCACGCCGCTTGAGGTGCCGGCCGAAATCCTCTCGCGCGATCTCTGGGTAATGATCGCCGCCTCGGCGGTTCTTGTCCCGTTCGTTCTTCTTTGCCGCCCAATCGGTCGCATGGTCGGCGTTGGCTTTCTCGGAGCCTACGTTATCTACGTCTACATCGCATTCTTCTGATCGATGGAGACTGAAATGGCGGCAAGACGCCGTGCTCTGGTAACCGGAGCCTCCCAGCGTGTTGGACGCGCCATGGCGCTGGATCTCGCCGAGAACGGCTGGGATGTCGCCATCCACTACAATGGATCGGCTGAGGCCGCTGAAGATACAGCGAGCGAATGCCGCAAGCTGGGCGCATCGGCGGTAACACTGCAAACTGACCTCGCGGATTCGGTCGCAGTTGACCGCCTCGTGCCTCAGGCATCTTCGGGGCTGAACGGTGCGCTCGAACTGCTGGTGAACAATGCCTCGACCTTCAAGAATGACGAGATCGGGTCGATCACGGAAGAAAGCTGGACGGCCGGGATGGACTCAAACCTGCGCGCACCGATGATGCTCACCCAGGCCTTCGCGGCGCAGGCGCCGAAGGCACGGATAGATGCGAACGGCGAACCGGTCGCACAGTCCGTGGTGATCAACATCATCGATCAGCGGGTCTGGAAACCGACGCCTTACTTTGTGTCCTATCTGGTCGCGAAGTCCGGCCTGCTGGCATTCACGAAATCCGCAGCTCAAGCGCTCTCCCCGGATATACGTATCGCCGGGATCGGCCCGGGACCGACGCTGCGGGCGACCCGTCAATCCGAGGAACACTACGCCCAGCAGAGGCGCTCCTGTGTGCTCGGCCGCGGCTCCGATCCGGCGGACATTGTCGGGGCCATGAACTTCATCATTTCGAACAACGCCTTCACCGGACAGATGCTGGCGATCGATGGCGGACAGCATCTGATTTGGCAGACGCCGGACGTGCAGGGTATGGTTGAGTGATGCTCGGTCTGGCACAGCGTCGAAGCCGCGTCTCCGGCAATTTTCCACCACGCTTCTGGAAATCGTAGAAATAGTTAAAATTCTGTAACACTTTCATAGGCTTGCATGGTGGGCACTTTTATCTTCAATCAATTCAATGGCTTAGTTATCTGCTTATTTTTTATGCAAACCATAAGCATATATTGAGATGCAACGAAAAATCCCGCCAGACCAAGGTTTGCCTACAGAGTTATCCACAGTTTGCGGGGACATGTTTGGGGTTGTAATCATGATACCGCTGGTGCAGCAGTCCGGAGAATCAATGCGTCGTGGCTGAAAATTCAGCATCAACTCTCACGACCGGCCCTGACGTCATCCGAAGCTACGTCTCGCGTCTCGACGACAGCCCGGGCGTGTACCGGATGATCGCCGCGGATTCCTCGGTTCTGTATGTCGGAAAAGCCCGTTCTCTGAAGACGCGGGTTGCGTCGTACACCAAGTTCGGCGGGCACACGAACCGGATCGCGCGGATGATCGCCGCGACCTCTTCGATGGAGTTCATCACAACCGAAACCGAAACCGAGGCCCTGCTGCTCGAGTCGAACCTCATCAAGCAGCTCAAACCGCGGTTCAATGTTCTGCTGCGCGACGACAAGAGCTTTCCGCACATCCTGATCGAGGCGGGCGACTGGCCCCTTATGCGCAAGCATCGCGGGGCGCGGCGAGAGAAAGGAAAGTATTTCGGACCTTTCGCTTCGGCCGGTGCCGTAAACCGAACCCTGAACCAGATGCAGAAGGCTTTCCTGCTGCGCACCTGTTCGGACTCGGTATTCGCCAATCGAACCCGACCTTGCCTGCTGCATCAGATCAAGCGCTGCTGCGCGCCGTGCGTCGGGGCGGTCGCCGAGGGCGAATACGACGCCCTGGTCGAGGATGCCACCCGGTTTCTCGAAGGCCGTTCGACGCGCGTCCAGACGGAGCTTGCCGATCGCATGGCGGAAGCCTCGGCCGCCATGGAGTTCGAGCGCGCTGCAGTCTATCGCGATCGCATCAGGGCACTGACACAGATTCAGGGGCACCAGGGCATCAACCCGCAGGTCACGGCCGAGGCCGATGTCTTCGCGCTGCACCGCGAGGGAGGACAGGCCTGCGTGCAGGTCTTCTTTTTCCGCAGCCATCAGAACTGGGGGAATCGCGCCTACTTCCCGCGCGTGACGCAGGACATGGAGGACGCGGAAATCCTCGAGGCTTTTCTCGGGCAATTCTATGCCGAGCGCCAACCTGCGCGCATGCTGCTGCTGTCCCATGCGATCGAGAACGCCGAACTCTTGGCCGAGGCGCTGTCGACTGTCGCTGCGCGCCGCGTCGTGGTCGCCGTCCCGCAACGCGGCGAAAAGCGCGAACTCGTGGACCACGCTGCCCAGAACGCGCGTGAAGCGCTCAGCCGGAAGATGGCGGAGTCAGCGACACAGTCGAAACTTCTCGGGGAACTCGCCGAGGCCTTCAATCTCGAAACGCCGCCTCAACGGATCGAGGTCTACGACAACTCCCATATCCAGGGCGCTCACGCGGTCGGCGCGATGATCGTCGCCGGGCCCGAGGGATATGAAAAATCCCAATACCGAAAATTCAACATCAAGTCGGACAGCCTGACCCCGGGCGACGATTTCGGCATGATGAAGGAAGTTCTCACCCGGCGCTTCAACCGGCTGATCAAGGAAGACCCGGATCGCAGCCAGGGGATGTGGCCCGATCTCGTCTTGATCGACGGCGGCGCGGGCCAGGTCTCCGCCTCAATGGAGGTTCTCGGTGAACTGGGTGTAGAAGACCTTGCATTGTTCGGCGTCGCCAAGGGCACGGATCGCGATGCCGGCAAGGAGGAGTTTTATCCACCTGGAAAGCGCTCTTTCGCCCTGCCCTTCCGCTCCCCCGCGCTTTACTTCGTGCAGCGCATGCGCGACGAGGCGCACCGGTTCGCCATCGGCGCCCATCGCCAGAAACGGGCAAAGGCAGTCGGCGCGACACCCCTGGACGAAATCCCCGGGATCGGACCGACCCGCAAACGCGCCCTGCTATCACATTTCGGCTCGGCCAAGGCAGTTTCCCGCGCCGGATTGGCCGACCTGAAAAACGTGGACGGCGTGTCCGACAACATGGCAGAGACGATCTACGCATTTTTCCATGGCGAGCGGTAGCCAGTGATCTGGACCATTCCAAACATCCTGACGATCGGACGGCTCATCGCGGCACCTTGCATTGCGCTCGTGTTCGTGGCGTTCGAGCGGCCTCTGGCGGACTGGCTGGCATTCTGCATCTTCGTTGGCGCTGCGATCACCGATTTCTTCGATGGATGGCTGGCCCGGAAGCTCGATCAGGTAAGCGAGTTGGGGAAGATGCTGGACCCGATAGCCGACAAGGCGATGGTCGTGATCGCGCTGATAGCCGTTTTCTTCCGCGACACCGGGCGGCCAATTGTCGACGCCGGCGAAGTGCAGTGGAGAGAGATCAACGAATACACCGTCTGGCTCATCGTCCCGGCCATCTTGATCGCCTACAGGGAAGTCTTCGTATCGGGCGTTCGCGAATTCCTCGGCGACATAAAGCTGCCTGTCACAACGTTGGCGAAGTTGAAGACAACCGTACAGATGTTGGCGATTGGTCTCCTGTTCTCCGTCGAGCCATTCCGTGCGATGATACCTGAAACGGGGTTGAGATCCGCCGACTACCCTGCGGCGCTCGGGAGCGTCGACTGGGCGACCAACGTGCTGCTCATCGGAACGATCGCGCTCTGGATCGCCGCGATCCTTACGATCGCGACCGGATGGGACTACTTCAGGAAGGCCTTGAGGCACCTGAACGAACGGGAAGCGACCTGATGCAGATCCTCTATTTCTCATGGCTGCGGGAGCGTGTCGGCGAGGCTTCGGAGGACATCGAGACCTCCGCTGCGACGCCCGCGGATCTGATCGCCGAACTCAAGGCGCGCGGCAGCGGTCATGCTATGGCATTCGAGGACATCACTGCGATCCGGGTCGCCGTCGATCAGCAGATGGTGGAACTCGATCACCCGTTGGCGGGCGCGCGGGAAGTCGCGTTCTTCCCGCCGATGACGGGTGGCTGAATGTCCGTCTCCGTCCAGACCGAGGACTTCGACATCGCTGCCGAGATCGACGCTCTGACGTCCTCGGACCGCAATATCGGTGCCGTCGTGACGTTCTCCGGTCTTGTGCGGGAAATGACCGATGCTGGTGCGATCCAGACCATGGAACTGGAACACTATCCCGGGATGACGGAACGCGCGCTGGAAGAGATCGTCGAGCAGGCGCGTGCCCGCTGGCCGCTACAGGGTGTTCGGCTCATTCACAGATACGGGCCACTCGCACCCGGCGATCGGATCGTTCTTGTCGTCACAGCCTCGCGCCACCGCGAAGCCGCGTTCGATGCTGCAGCCTTCCTCATGGACTATCTGAAGACCAAGGCGCCGTTCTGGAAGAAGGAGTCCGGTGCTGCAGGTGCTGCCTGGGTCGATGCCCGTGAAGCCGACGACCGCGCGACGGCACGTTGGGAACGTCCCACGTCAACGCCGTCCACGCAGCAGTCTTAAGCAACACGCTGGCGACGGCGTTCTCCACAAAGAGCTACGATTTAACGCTTGACCTAGCGCAAGCCTGCGCTGACAGTTTTAGTGGTTTCTGATCGAACCTGGCCAGACGTCCTAGAATTGAACACCACCGCAGGGGGCACATACCGTCATGGAAGATTTTGCATTCAAGATTCAGCTCGGCCTCATCCTGCCGAAGATCAAGAGCCAGATCGGTTCGGGCCTCGCGGAAATCACCGATGAACTCGTCAACATCGTGCAGGCGGGAATTGATGAAGGCGAAGACATTGATCTCGCGATGGTCAAAGAGACGATGATGAAGGATCTCGAGATCCACCTCGATCGCGACATCATGCCGGCCATCGATGCAAGGCTGAACCCGCCAGAGCCGGAAGCACCGGCCGAGGAAGACAGCGGTGAAGCAGCCGAGGGCGAAGCGCCTGCCGAGGGCGGCGAGTAACGCGCGCTCGCTAACTCGCGCATCTCACATTCGTATCAAAGCGTCGGCGACCACCGCTTCGCGCGGGGTCGCGATCAACGGGTTTATGTCAAGCTCTTCAAGGCGATCTGCGTGATCGATTACGAAGCGCTGCACTCCTTCGATGGCGTCCAGCACCGCATCCAAATTCGCCTCCGGCCTGCCGCGAAACCCAGTCATCAGCTTGTGGATACGCAGACGCTGGATCTCGGCGCGCACATCGTCGCGCGCTGCCGGGATCAGCACGGTCACGCTGTCTTCCAGTAACTCGGTCAGGACGCCTCCCGCACCCACGGTCAACGCAAACCCAAACGCGGGATCGCGCACCACGCCCACGATGAGTTCGGCAACCGTGTCCGCGATCATCTCCTCGACGAGGAAGCCGCGAGCGCCCGGCATCTCCCTTGCCGCGCTCTCTACTTCCTTGGCACCGCGCAAGTTCAGACGAACGGCTCCGGCTTCTGTCTTGTGCGCGAAGCCCTGGCCCTTCAACACGACCGGGCGATCCCATTTCTCTGCGAGCGCCGCTGCCTCCACCGATGTTCCTACAACGGCGCTTTCGGGAACGCGCAATCCGTAGGTCGCGAGAAGCCGCTTGGCCTCGGCCTCATCCAAAGTCCGCGCCTCGGCGCGAACGGATGACGGCGCAAGAACCGGCTCTGATCGCGTATTGCGCCGGGCTGCCGATACATCCGCGCCCGCCGCAATCGCCGCCAGCGCGTCTTCGAGACCCATAAGCGGCGCTATTCCGCGAGAGATCAGCCGCTCGGCGCGCTCCTCCGTCAGATTCTCCGGCAGCGAGGTCGCAAGAATGGCGCGTGCGCCGGTCTCGCCGACCGCAGCCGTGACCGCGTCCTCGATGCACTGCCAGTTTGCCGGATCGGTACGATCCTCGCGCGGGAAATCGGCGATCAGGATCGTTGTATCCTGCGGACCGTCCATCATCGCTGCGTACGTGGCCTTCATCCGCGGAACATCGTTCCAGATGAAAGTATGATAGTCGATCGGGTTCGTAACCGTCACGAGGTCCGAGAGCGTCGCTTTCACGGCAGCCTTCTGCGCACTTTCCAACGGCGGAAATTCCACGTCATGCGACAGTGCGAGGTCGGCGATCAGGCTGGCCTCACCGCCGGAACAGGACATCGAGACGATCTTCCGGCCTGGAAGCGGTCCGTGGACATGCAGGAGTTTGAGCGCCTCGAGAAACGCGCCCAATCCATTGACCTGAACGATCCCGAGCCGTTTGAAGAACGCGCGAGATGCCGCGTCGCCACCTGCCAGCGAAGCCGTATGCGAGATCGTCGCCGCCTGCGCCTGTTCGGACTTTCCGATCTTCAGCGCAACGATCGGCTTGCCGAGATTCCGCGCGCGCGGCCATCGCCTCGAATGCGCGGATGTTGCGGATACCCTCGATGTGCAGGCCAACCGCCGTGACACGGTCGTCCTCCAGCACTGCCATGGCCAGATCCTCGATCCCGACCATCGCCTGGTTCCCGGCGGTGAGACAGTAGGCCATGGGCAACGCCCGGCGCTGCATGGTCAGATTGATCAGGATGTTGGAGCTCTGCATCAGGATCGCCACGCCCCGATCCACTCGCTTGCCGCCGTGCTGGTCGGGCCAAAGCAATGCACCGTCGAGGTAATTGATCAGTCCGTAGCAGTTCGGCCCCAGCACCGGCATATTTCCTGCCGCGTCAATGAGCTGGGTTTGCAGGTCGGCACCTGCCGCGCGATCATCCTCGGCCTCGGCGAAGCCCGACGCAAAGCAGGTCGCCCCACCCGCTCCGATGGCAGACAGGGCGGCGACCGCCTCGATGGTCAAGTGCCGATTGATTCCGATAAAGCTGGCGTCCGGCGCGGCGGGCAGGTCTTCGATCCGGGGAATGCACGGCAACCCATGGATCTCGTCGCGCTTCGGATGAACGGGCCAGATATCCCCCTGGAATCCCATTTTCAGGCACTGCTCGATGACGGCAACACCCCAGCCGCCACCGATCACGGCGATCGAACGAGGACGCAACAGTCGGGACAGGTCAGGCATCGGCAATCCAGTGACAGCGCATTGGCCGGGACCATGGCTGCGCGCCAAGCCGTGCGCTGCATCAAATCCGACATTTCGCTTCGGTCCAGACCCATTCAGCGCCGACGCAGTTGGTCGAACCGCGCAAGGCGGTTAGCGTCACCGGACAATTAGCGGCGGGAGAGCGGCATGACAGAGAGTCCGAAACGCGACATGGTCGGATACGGCGCAACACCGCCGACAGCGCCGTGGCCCGCGGGCAAGCGGATCGCGGTCAACTTCTGCATCAATTACGAAGAAGGCGGCGAGCGCTCCATTCTGAACGGCGATGACGGGTCCGAAGACCGGATCTCCGACGTCATCGTGGAACGTCGCATGGGCGGGCGAGACCTGAACATAGAATCCTCCTACAATTTCGGATCGCGCGTCGGGTACTGGCGCTTGCTGAAGGCATTTACCGATCGAGGCTTGCCCGCGACGATCAATCTGGTCGGATTGGCGGGCGAGCAGGTTCCCGAGCCTCTGAACGCGATGCTCGAAGCAGGCTTCGACATCCAGTGCCATGGCTGGCGATGGATCGACTATGCGACGCTCTCCGAAGCAGAGGAGCGCACGCATATCGCGCAATCGGTCGCGCAAGCTGAACGTCTCACCGGCGCCAAGCCGCTTGGCTACTATGCGGGCCTGCCATCGGTGAACACGCGACGGCTCGTGTCAGAGGCCGGATTTCTCTACGACTCGGACGCCTACGATGACGAGCGGCCCTACTGGTCGACGGAGTTCTCGCGGCCGTTGCTCGTGTTACCGTACTCGCTGGACACCAATGACAGCCGTTTCGCACGTGGTGCAGGCTACGAGACGGGCGATCAGTTTGTCCGCTACATCAAGGACAGTTTCGACGTGCTGCGCGCCGAGGGCGGGGCGATGCTGACGATCGGGTTGCACGCCCGGCTGATCGGACGCCCTGGGCGGATCGGCGCGCTCTGGGAGATTCTGGACTACATTTCTGGACATCCGGATGCGTGGATCGCCCGGCGTTGCGACATTGCGCAGGTTTGGATCAATGCCCATCCACCTCTCAGTTGAGAACACACGCAAGGCGCCTATCATGCGATGCGGTCTCCGCAGACCAAATCAGACGCAATTGCTGTTAGCAAGGGTGCCGTGTCTGCAACATCGCTGATCGCGGTGTTCATTCGGAATCCCTGTCCAGGATTGGAGACAATGCGAGTAATACGCCCACCAAAACTGCATAGTATCCGGCCAGCTTTGCCGCATGAATGTACCCGTCGTGCGTCAGTGCGCCATCAAGCACTATCGTGACGCCACCACTGATCATCTGTTTGGTGCTTTGCGGCGTGAGCAGCACGTCGAGAAGCAAGCACCAAAACACTACGAAAAGCACCGCTGCTGCGATAATCGCAAAGAGACGCCTTGAAATCACGGAGCGAGCCAGGAGAGCAGCTGGCAGCGCCGCCATCCATCCGAACAGGAAGACGAAGATGTCACCATGCAAAAGACCGATACCGTTCAGCGCAAGCGGAAAAGACCAAGCGAGTGAACGCGGTGTCTCCGCCGACCAAGCTCGCCTGAGCACTCAAGCACCCAGCGGTCTCAGCAAATCCCGGCTGATGATGTGGCGCTGGATCTCCGAGGTTCCGTCCCAAATCCGCTCGACCCGGGCATCGCGCCAGAAGCGTGCCAGTGGCAGGTCATCCATCAACCCCATGCCACCATGGATCTGGATTGCCGCGTCCGTGACCTTCGCCAACACCTCGGATGCATAGAGCTTGGCCGAGGCGATCTCGCGGTTTGCAGGCAGGCCCTGATCCAGCCGCCAAGCCGACGCCAGCGTCAGGTAGTCCGCCGCGTCGATCTCGGTGATCATGTCTGCAAGCTGGAAGCTGACGCCCTGGAACTTTCCGATCTGCTGACCGAACTGCTTGCGCTCGGCGGCGTAACTCAACGCGTAATCAAAGGCCCGACGAGCCCGGCCGACCGACATGGTGGCCACCGTGATGCGCGTCGCGTAGAGCCATTCGTTCATCACGGCGAAGCCACCGTCGACCTCGCCCAGAACCTGTGAGTCGGGCAGTCGGCAATCCTCGAAGCGGAGGATCATGTTCTTGTAGCCCTTGTGGGAAACCGAGCTGTACCCGTCGGCGATCTCAAAGCCCGGCGTGCCGCGATCGACGAGGAACGCCGTGATCCGCTTCTTCGGCCCTTTCGGCGTATCGTCCTCGCCCGTCGCGATGAAGACGATGACGAAATCCGCGTGCTCGGCGCCCGAGATGAAATGCTTGGTTCCGTTGACGATCCAGTCACCGTCGGCATTCGGACCGCCACGCACCGCCGTGCACTTCATGCCGCGCACGTCCGAGCCCGCATCCGGCTCGGTCATCGCCAGCGCGTCCATCTTCTCGCCCCGCACTGCCGGCATCAGGTAACGTTCGACCTGCTCTCCCTCGCAAGCCATCAGGATGTTCTGCGGCCGCCCGAAGAAATGGTTCAGCGCCATCGAGCCGCGACCCAGTTCACGTTCCACCAGCGCGAATTCCAGATGGCTCAGCCCGGCCCCACCGACGCTTTCGGGAAAGTTGCAGGCGTAGAACCCGAGGTCGATGGTCTTTTGCTTGATCCGCTCGGCGATCTCCATCGGGACTTCACCGGTGCGCTCGACCTCGTCTTCATACGGATAGATCTCGTTCTCGACGAAACTGCGCACCGTGGAGACGATCATCTCCTGTTCTTCCGTCAGGCCGAAATGCATCGACTAGTCTCCGTCGCGGTGTGGGTCGCCCTCCGGCAGCAGAGGCGCGATGTAGTCCCGTTCTTTCCACGCAGGTTTCGCCAACGGCTTGCCTGTTTGCGGCAGATATTCCGAGGCCGTGTCGCTTGCGAGATCAGGTATGTAGCGCGGGCAGTTCGGGAAGATCTCGCGGGCGGCAAGACGGATCATCACCTTGGCACCCGGATACTCCGCGAGCGCTGCGTGATCGTAGACAAGCTCTGCCGCACCGTTGACCCGCAGCCGGGTAGAGGTGCCGTCAAAGCGGATGAACAGCAAGCCGACCTGTGGGCTTTCGGCGATGTTGCCGAGACTGCGGTACATCGAATTGCCGTCGAAATCCGGCCACTCCAGCGAGGTCGGCCCGGTCACCCGGACGAACCCCGGTGGACCGCCCTTGAACGAGCAATCGACGCTGTCGCCGTGGGCCGTCGCGAGGAAGAAAAAACTGGCGCCCTCGATGAGCGAACGCTGCTCCGGCCCGAACTCTGCGAGGCGTCGGCGCGCCTCCAAAGCATCGGCGACGCGCCGCCCGTCGAACCGGTCCTGCAACGCCCGGTGGCCCTCGTGAAACATGCTCTCGGTCATCGCTGCCCCCGAAATGAAAAGAGCCCGCACGATGGCGGGCTCTCCTCTTGTTGGTCAAGCGTGTGCTCAGCGCGGCTCCGTCCGCAGCGCCGAGTAGACGCACCAGCACATCGCCAGCACGATCAGCGTGAACGGAATGCCGGTCGAGACCGCCGCCCCCTGCAGGGCCGCGAGACCGCCGCCGAGCAGGAGCGCTATGGCCACCAGACCTTCCAGCGTGCACCAGAACACCCGCTGTACGACCGGGGCGTCCATCTTGCCGCCCGCCGTGATCGTATCGATGACCAGCGAACCGGAGTCCGACGAGGTCACGAAGAAGACCACGATCAGCACCAGCGCGATGGGCGAGATGATGCTGTAGAGCGGCAGTTCCTTCAGGAAGCCGAACAGCGCGCCCTCGGGCTTGTAGCTGTCGATCACCGTTGCCTTTACGCCCTCGGCACCGCCTGCGTTCAGCATGTCGATCGCGGCACCGCCGAAAGTCGACATCCAGAGCGCACAGACCAGCGTCGGCGCGATCAGCGCACACAGCACGAACTCGCGCACCGTCCGGCCCTTCGAGATCCGGGCGATGAACATGCCGACGAACGGCGACCATGCGATCCACCACGCCCAGTAGAACGTCGTCCAGCCGTGGAAGAAGCTCGTGTCCTCACGTCCGATCGGGTTCGACAGCGCGGGCAGCAACATCACGTAGTCCGTCATTACCGAGAAGTAGCGGGTGATCGAATCGACTGCTCCGGTGACGAAGAACACGAACAGGAACAGTGCGACCGCCATCAGCATGTTGATCTCGCTGAGCCGCTTCACGCCCTTGTCCATGCCCATCAGGACCGAGACCAGAGCGATCGCCGTGATCGCGATGATCAGGATCACCGTCACGGTGTTGCTCGGCGCGATCCCGAAGACCTCGTTCAGACCGAACGCGACCTGCTGCGCACCGAGACCCAGCGAGGTCGTCAGACCGAACAGGGTCGCGAAGACCGCCAGGATGTCGATGACATGGCCGATCCAGCCCCAGACGCGCTCACCGAAGATCGGGTAGAACGCCGAACGCAGCGTCATCGGCAGGCCCTTGTTGTAGCAGAAGATCGCAAGGGTCAGGCCGACGATGGCATACACCGACCAGCCTTCGAGGCCCCAGTGGTGGATGGTGCCGACGATGCCGATGTACTCGTTCCCGGGCTCACCTTGCGCCATGCCCAGCGGGCTGGCGTTACCGCCTTCCGAGAAGTTGTAGTAGACAGGTTCGAGCACGCCGAAGAACAACAGGCCGATGCCGATGCCTGCCGCGAACATCATCGCGATCCAACCGGCATAGGAATAGTCGGGCTTGGCGTCCTTGCCACCGATCCGGACCGAGCCGACCGGCAAGACGATCAGCACCAGACAGAACAGGGTGATGATGTTAACCGATCCGACAAGGAACCAGTCGAAATTGCTGGTCAGCCATGGCCGGAGCCACCCGAAGAATGCTGCGGCGTCCTCCTGATTTGCCAGTGCCAGCAGCACGAAGGCGATGATCACGAGGCTGGAAACCAGAAAGACCGGGTTGTGGATGTCGAGGCCGAATGGCCGAATGTTGTGCGAACCGAGCTCATAATCAGTTTCGATCGGCGCGCGGCCGTCGGCAGTTTCTTGGGCGGGATCTACACTGCTCATCGTGCACCGTCCCGACACCCTGTATGGGCGTGTCTCTTCATGAGTCCTCCTCCGAGAGGCATTGATCGCCTCATCGCCGGCGTTTCTTGCAAATCACTAAGGCGCCCTGCGGTGCCGGCACTCTCACGGGGCCTTCATCGGGTATGATGCCCGATGCGGATTTAGCGTGGACGACAGCGCTCCGAGAGTCGCTCCAATTCCGCCTTGCTGACGCAAAGTTACGACATTTCGTCGGAAAACTGTCACTGATAGGTCACGCCCGCGGCGCGAGTATGGTTAACGCGCGGCGCCGCTGGACGTAGCTAGCGCAGAGCCACAGGCAGCGCGGCCTTGATGCAGATATCTGGTGCCAGGCAGCTCTGCGAATGAGAGGCGTCGCTCGCAACGCGCGCGCAGATCAAACTGCGTCGATCTCCGTTCTCACCCGGAATCCGGCGCTGCGCAGATCCCGCAGGATGTCATTGGCATGCAGTTGATCCCGCGCCTCGATCACGACATCCAGTGTCGCCTGCTTCAGGCTGACGGTCTGGAACATGCGCTGATGAACGACTTCGATCACATTGGCACCTGCATCGCCGATCAGTTGCGAGATTTTCGACAACTGCCCGGGCGTGTCGTCGATCTCGAAGGTGAAGCGCGTGATCCGGCCATCACGGACGAGACCGCGCATGATCAGGGTCGAGAGCAGTCTTGAGTCGATGTTGCCGCCGCAGACCACGAGGCCGACCTTGCGCCCCTGCAGTTCCTCGCGGAGGTTCTTGATGACCGCGAGGCCGGCGCCTGCCGCCCCCTCGGCGACGATCTTTTCGTTCGAAAGCAGATCGAACACAGCGTCCTCGATCTCTTCTTCCGTCGCGCACCTGATGCGATCGACATGCTCGCGGATCACCGAGACATTTGCGTCGGAAGGCTGACGCACTGCGATCCCTTCGGCGAGGCTCGCACCGGCAAAGTTCGGCTCGGTGCCGTCGATCCTGGCCTTGACGGCATCAAAGATCGCCGCCTGGGCGCCGATCACCTCGACATCGGGCTTCAAGGTCTTCGCCGCCAGCGCCATGCCCGCGATCAGGCCGCCACCGCCGATCGGCACGACAATGGCGTCAAGATCCGGCACCTGCTCGAGCATCTCGATGGCAACCGAGCCCTGTCCAGCGACCACGTCCGGATCGTCGAAGGGATGGATCAGGGTCAGACCCTCGGCCCGCGCCTTCTCCAGCGTGAACGCCATGCTCTCGTCGAAGATCGTACCCTCGAGAAGCACCTCGGCACCGAAATCCTTCGTGCGCTTGATCTTGTTGAACGGCGTGCCGTTCGGCATCACGATCGTCGCAGGGATGCCAAGTGCCTCGGCATGATAGGCAACGCCCTGCGCGTGGTTGCCGGCGCTGCAGGCAATAACGCCGCCCCGGCGCTGCTCCTCCGAGAGAGTCAGGAGCTTCGCCAGTGCGCCGCGCGCCTTGAACGCGTTCGTATGCTGCAGGTTTTCCAGCTTGAGCCGAAGGTCCAGACCCAACTGCAACGAGAGCCGTGCCGCCCGGACAGTCGGCGTTCGGAGGACGGAACCCCGGATCTGCTCGTAGGTCGAGAATACTCTGTCTGCGGTGGCGGTCATGCTGCCCCTATCGGTGACTGGGTACACCTGGGGGTGCCTCGGCGCTCGGCTCGATTGCATCAAAGACTCGTGGAATGCAACGAATTTAGTCGCGCGGGCCGATGGAGACTGGGCTAAGACACGCGACCCGCAGCGGGTTGCTCATCTAATTGCAGTCGTTGTCGTAGAGCCATCCGAGCAGCAGCGAGCCTTTATCACGAAATCCTCAAGCGACTTGGAGCGTTCCCTAGCCGCCCACGTCCGTCATTCCTCGATAATCAAGTTTTGGAGCGGGCATGGGCCAGAGATAGCAAACAGGTGGGTCGAACCCGAAGGGTAGGACTGAACCACAACCCTCAACCCCGTCGCATTCGTGGACGATCAGGCCGGGGCCGGTGTCCAGGCCCGGTCGCGCACTGGCAAATGCACGATTGCCGAAAACACGCCGAGTGCGATCCCGGCGTACCAAATCAGATCGTAATTGCCGTAGAGATCGTAGACGCGTCCGCCGAGATAGATGCCGACAAAACTTCCGATCTGATGGCTCAGGAAGACGAAGCCGTAGAGCGTCGCCATGTGCTTCGGTCCGAACATCGTTGCGACCAGCCCCGTCGTCAGCGGAACCGTCGTCAGCCACAAAAGACCGATCGCCACCGAGAAGATGATCACGCTGACGGGCGTGATCGGCAACGAGATGAAGACAAAAATCACGATCGCCCGCAGCGCATAGATCGCCGAAAGGATCCAAGGCTTCGGCAGACGTGCGCCAAGCTGGCCGACGATCAGCGTGCCTATAAAGTTCGCGAAGCCGACAATCGAAAGCGTCAGCGCGCCCAGTTCCGTCGCCGGTCCCTCGGGCGTCGCGCACATCTCCGCAACGAAGGCCGGCAGATGCGCGGACATGAAGGCGACGTGGAACCCGCAGACGAAGAACCCCAGCGTCAGCAGCATGTAGGACGGATGATTGAAGGCGCGCGCCAGCAGCTCGCCGGTGTTCAGGTTGTCGGACTCGGCGACGTTGGATGCCGGGATCTCGGCCTTCAGGAAGGGTATGCAGAAGACCATCGGCACGAGCGCAAACGTCATGAAGATCAGAGTGTTCTGCCAGCCATAGGCCTCGACCAGCCAGCCGCTCAGGGCCGGCAGCATCATCTGGCCGAGTGACCCGAGCGCCGCTGTGAGGGCCAGCGCCTGACTGCGTTTCTCCTCCGGCGTTGCCCGTCCGACAACGGACAGGATCAGACCAAAGGCGGTCCCGGAGACACCCAGGCCGACAAGGAACCCCGCGCCCGTGTGCATCATCAGCGGCGACTGCGCCATGACGGTCACGATCATGCCGACGAGATAACAGGCGAACCCGAGCCAGATTGCCTTGCGGTCGCCGTAGCGGTCGGCGATCCAGCCAAAGAACGGCTGGGCGACACCCCACATGATGTTCGAGATTGCCATCGACAGCGAGAAGATCTCGCGCGGCCACTCGAAGGTCTCGGAAATCGGATCCAGCATGACCCCGAAGACGCTGCGAATGCCGAAGCTGAGCGTCAGAACGACCGAACCCGCCAGGATGATGACGGTCGAGTTTGACATTCCGCGCATGAAGGGTCTCCGTGGCAGGGCCCTTCCCGATGCAGCAATGGACCGCGCCTGTCAAAGCAATCCTTGTGATGAACATGTTCATCAAATTGGTGTAAGCGTCCGGCGACGAGGGAGGAGAGTCCGGCGATGCAAACCGGCCCGATGCCACGCTATCGCGACCTGATCGGAACGGGTGAGCTCGACCCGGATCCCGCTCAGCGTGCGGCGGTTGAGAAGCTGCAATTGCTTCACATGCGGCTGCAGGACTACGACCCGTCGCACGGCAAGCAGGTCCAGCGTGGCTGGTTCGGCTGGGTCAAGGGATCGCCACAAAAGGTGATCACGCTCACGGGCCTCTATCTCTACGGCGGGGTCGGCCGCGGCAAGTCGATGCTGATGGACCTCTTCTTCGACAACGCGCCCGTTCGCCCGAAGCGCCGGGTGCACTTTCATGCCTTCATGCAAGAGGTCCAGGCCGGCATCCACATCGCGCGTGAGTCGAATGTCCGCGATCCGATCATCAACGTCGCCGACGAGGTTGCAGAAGGTGCCACGCTCCTCTGTTTCGACGAGTTCCAGGTCACCGATATTGCCGATGCGATGATCCTCGGGCGCCTTTTTGAGGCGCTGTTCGAACGCGGCGTCGTCATCGTCGCGACATCGAACCGGCCGCCGGACGATCTCTACAAGGACGGGCTGAACCGCCAGGTCTTTCTCCCGTTCATCGACCTCCTCAAGGCGCGCGTCGACGTGCACGAACTGGCCAGCCCGACCGACTACCGTCAGGGACGCGAAGAGGGTGAGCAGGTCTACTTCTGCCCTCTGAATTCCGTGTCTCAGGCCGCGATGAACGCTGCCTGGAACCGCGAGACAGACGGTGCCGCCGGTGCGCCAATGACGATTTCGATCCAGGGCCGGAAGGTCGAGATCCCGCAGACGGCCGATACCTGCGGACGCGCACGCTTCGCCGATCTCTGCGAGAAGCCGCTCGGGCCCGCCGACTACCTCGCAATCGCCGACCAGTTCGACATCTTCTTCCTCGACGACATCCCCTTGCTGCCGTGGAGCCGGAACAACGAGGCCAAGAGGTTCGTGACGCTGATCGACACGTTCTACGAGGCAAAAGTCCGCCTGTTCTGTTCCGCCGATGCCGAGCCCGAGAAACTCTACACCGAGGGCAAGGGCGCGTTCGAATTCGAGCGGACCGCTTCGCGCCTGGCCGAAATGCAGGCTCTGGACTGGCCGCACGGCGACGCGTGATAACATCCTAAACAACGCGCTAACGAAACCTAAACGTCGCCGTTTTATTCTCCGCGCAAATGGAGGACGGCACCGTGCATCGCGCAGAACTTCGCGACCAGGTCATCAGTTTGTACCGGGGACGCCACTATATCGACGCCGCGGAAGCCGCGCTCAGATACCTCGAGAACGCGCCAGAGGATGAGATCGTACTCGAAATCCTCGCTGACTCAGCTGTTCAGGCCGGCCATATCGATGTCGGCGAGCGCACGATCACGTTGCTCCTTGACAGGAAACGAACGCCGACGCGGCTGAGCTGCCTCGCGACGATCCGGAGCGCGCAGGGTGAGATGAAGGTGGCCGAGGGCTTGATGCGGGAAGCCCTCGCGATCGACCCGACGATGCCCGGAATCTGGGGGCTGATCGCGGGTGTTCACCGGTTCCGCAAGGACGACCCGCTGATCGTGAAGGCCAAGCGCATCCTGAAGCGCAAGGACGTCCCTGCGGATGCACGACGGTCGATCTGTTTCGCCCTCTGCAAGGCGATGAACGATATCGGCAAATGGGATCGCGCGTGGGACTATGCGGCGCAAGGGGCCGCACTCGCGAACTCGCAATACGATCCCGGCGAGTTCGACCGCTGGCTGGACGATATCAACGAAACTTTCGATGCAGAATTTCTGGCTCGAAAGGCCGGACGCGGCTCGGAGAGCGAGGCGCCGGTCTTCATCGTCGGCATGCCGCGATCAGGCACCACGCTAATGGAGATCGTCCTCGCCGCCACCGGCGAGATCGCGCCGATGGGCGAACGCACGATCATCCCGGACATCACGGCGCGCGCGGTCCGCGACGACGCCGCGCGCGGCAACACGCCGAGCAGCCATGCCTGGGTCAGGCGGTGGCGCGACGACGCCTTCGGGCAGGTCGCCGACTTCTACCTGCAAGACATCGCGCGCCGGACCGGCGGCTCGGTGCCGACCCGCTTCACGGACAAACTTCCGGGCAACGTGCTCTATCTCGGGGAGATCGGCCTGATCTTTCCACGGGCGAAGATCATCCGGATGCATCGGGACCCGCTGGACACCTGTGTCTCTTGCTATCTCGGTCAGTTCCACGACGGGCACGATTACACCTACCGGACCGACTGGCTGGCGCGCGCGGCCCACGGTTTCCAGCAGATTGGTGACGCGCTGGCGCCGATCATCCCGAACGATGTCCTCGACGTGCACTACGAAAATCTCGTCAGCAATCCCGAACCCGAGATCCGCCGTGTCCTTCAATTCCTGGATGTCACGTGGACAGCGGATTGCCTGACGCCCGCGCCCGTTGGCTACACGACCACCACGCGGTCCGTCGCGCAGATCCGAAAGCCCATAAACTCAAGTTCCGTAGGGCGCTGGCGTCGCTACGCCAACCGGATCGGACCGCTGGCCGACGCGTTGGGGATCGATCTGACCGATGCCGCCTGACGGCGCGCAGGATGTCCGATCAAACCTGCCGCTCGATCATCATCTTCTTGATCTCCGCGATCGCCTTGGCGGGGTTGAGCCCCTTGGGACAGGTCTTCGCACAGTTCATGATGGTGTGGCAGCGATAGAGCCGGAACGGATCTTCTAGGAAATCCAGCCGCTCGCCGGTCGCCTCGTCACGGCTGTCGATCAGCCAGCGATAGGCGTGCAGCAGAGCCGCCGGTCCAAGATAACGGTCCCCGTTCCACCAGTAGCTCGGGCAGGAGGTAGAACAGGACGCGCACATCACGCATTCGTAGAGACCATCGAGCCGTTCGCGATCCTCGATCGACTGCTTCCACTCCGTTCCCGGCTCGGGCGACACCGTCTCAAGCCACGGCATGATCGACGCGTGCTGCGCATAGAAATGCGTCAGGTCGGGGATCAGGTCCTTGACGACGGGCATGTGCGGAAGCGGGTAGATCTTCACGTCGCCCCGGATCTCGTCGATCCCGTAGGTGCACGCCAGCGTGTTGATCCCGTCGATGTTCATCGCACAGGAGCCACAGATGCCCTCGCGGCACGAGCGCCGGAACGTGAGCGTCGGATCGATCTCGTTCTTGATCTTGATGATGGCGTCCAGAACCATCGGTCCGCAGCTGTCGAGGTCGACGAAATACGTGTCGATGCGCGGGTTCTGGCCATCATCCGGTGACCACCGATAGATCTTGAACGTCTTGACGTTCCCGCCAGCCGGCTTCGGCCAGACCTTCCCGGTGGTGATCCGCGAGTTCTTTGGGAGCGCGAGCTCAACCATTTGGTCCTCCTTGGGCCTTGCGGCCGATGAATATCTTCTCGCCCCGGTGGAGCGCATAGCGGGCGGCGTCCGGTTCGTTCGCCGTGTATTCGCTGACGGTGAAGCCCGGGCGGGCAAACCTCGTGCGGATGTCCCGCCCGAACCAACGCAGATGCGTCGCGTCACCGTAATAGAGCTGGCGCTGGTCCGGCGATCTGTGTGCGGGGTCCTCGTAGGTCTCGTCGAACCCTTCGATCATCGGCACGGTGATCACCGCCTGGCCGCCTGGCCTCAAGACACGGTACATCTCCGCGAAAGCTCGCGCGTCGTCAACATGCTCCAGCACATGGTTGGCGATGATCAGGTCTTCGGACGATTCAGGAAGCGCAATATCGGTGATGTCGAGCCGGAGGTCGAACAGGTCGTTGATATCCGCGGTCCGGTACAACGCCCCGCGCGCTTCCAGTTCGGCCCGCACCCAGGCTTCCGCGGCGAAATGCAGAACCCGTGCGCCGGGACGCAGCTCCATTTCGCGGTCCATCCAGAGCTTCAGCAACCTGTGGCGTGGACGAGAGTCGCACGACGGGCACCAGATCTCCGGCTTGTGTTTGACCGGAGAGAACATGCCCTCGTAGTTGCAGATCGGGCAGAGACGAGCCGTTTTGCCGTACGCGCGCGCGGTCACATGATCGATCGAGCGCCGGGCGCGGACCTCCATGATACGTGCGATCTCTTCCGGGTTGCGCTGTCCCGCCGGTGACCAGGCCATCATTGCGCGGCCTCGCGGCGTGCCGTGAGATCCTGCCAACGCCCGCCCGACCGTTTGTAGCGCGTGTCTGCCTGCCGGAGGACGTTGCGCGACACGAACGCCGTCGTCATGTTCTCGATCGGGCCCGTGGCATTGCTCCTGACCATCCAGAGCACCGTGTCGGTCAGCAGGCCCGGCCCAGCAAGAGCATAGGGATGATCTTCCGGATTTGCCTGGATCCGGTGCGTCGCATCCTCGAACGCCCGGCGCATCAGCGGCGAGCCCGCCGGTGCCGCGATGAACCCGTTGAGCCAGTGACCGGTCCGCGTATTGAACCACAGAACCGTCTTGCCAGCGAACGCCGGCCACAGACGTTCGAAATTCCCGTGTCGATGGCTGTCCGCATCGATCCACAACCCGCCATGCTCGGCGAGGTATCCAAGGCGCAGATAGTCGGCCTTGATCGCTGGGTGCGGGCACAGATCGAAGGTCCGCACGGCGTCCTCGCCGTAGATCTTGCGCAGGAAATCGCGCGCCGTAGGCTCATGGATCAACAGGTGCTTCGAGCCGGCCAGCGTACGCCACTCGTCGATCAGGCTCCGCATATCGTCCGGCACGGCGGTATCGTCCCAGAACTGGAGCAGGTCGGGCGCCGCGCCCTGCCCCGGATCATCGGATGCAAACCGCTCCATCGTCAGGAAGCAGGACCACGCGCGGGCACACATTCGCTGGAAGCCATCGAAGCGCTCGTCGGCGCCGATCCGATCCAATGCCTCACGCGCCGCCACCAGTCCGCCGGAGGCCAGCAGACAGAGTGCGGCAAAGATCGCCTGATCATAGGCCGGACGCAGATCAGCCAGTGGTGCGAGACTGGGAAGTCGGTCGAACTCCCGGGCCTCCATCAACTCGTCTATAGAGTGCCAGAGCGCCCCGTCGACGAACGGGTCTCGGCTGCCGACTACCCGCGCCGCCGAAGCGATCCGTCCTTCTGCGATGCGCAGTGCAACGTGCCGACGGCGCCGGCGATCGGGAAGATGCCGGACCAGAGGCGCGGGAAGCGCAAGACGCAGATGGTCGATCAACCCTGCCATGGCGTACAATTCACCATAGCGCGCGTCAGTAAACGCGGGCTTTAGGTGCGATCTTGGCCGGGTCGATGCCGCCCTGATTGTGCGGCGTCAAAGGATCGGTGACGACCGGCCGGTAATCGACGCGAACATCGCCGTTCACCCAGGCCAGCGAATGCTTGCGCCAGTTCTCGTCGTCGCGATCCGGATAATCCTCGTGCGCGTGCGCGCCGCGGCTCTCCGTCCGCGCCTCCGCCGAATAAACGGTCGCCATGGCGGACGGGAGAAGATTGGACAGCTCAAGCGTTTCCATCAGATCGGAGTTCCAGATCAGCGAACGATCCGTCACGGCGACGTCGCGGAAGTCCGTATCGATCTTCGTGACGCGATCGCAGCCCTGCTTCAGAGTCTCCGAAGTCCGGAACACGGCCGCATCCTCCTGCATCGCCTTCTGCAGGTTGAGCCGCAGTTGCGCCGTCGGCACGGCGCCTTTTGCGTGGCGCAGATCATCGAAGCGCGACATCGCGCGCTCGACGGCATGGACGTTCAGGTCCGGGTTCGGGGCCTTCGGATCAACGATCTCTCCCGCGCGGATCGCGCAGGCCCGGCCGAAGACGACGAGGTCGGTCAGAGAGTTCGATCCCAGACGATTGGCGCCGTGCACTGATGCACAGGCGGCCTCGCCGCAGGTCATCAGGCCCGGGACCATGATGTCCGATCCGTTCTTGTGATCGAGCACCTCGCCCCAGTAATTCGCAGGGACGCCGCCCATGTTGTAATGCACCGTCGGCAGGACGGGGATCGGCTCACGCGTCACGTCCACGCCAGCGAAGATCCGCGCGGATTCCGAGATCCCGGGCAGGCGCTTCGCGAGAAGATCCGGCGGCAGGTGATTGAGGTTGAGGTAGATGTGGTCCTTTTCGTCGCCGACGCCGCGACCATCGCGGATCTCCATCGTCATGCACCGGGAGACGACGTCGCGCGACGCGAGGTCCTTGGCGGACGGCGCGTAACGCTCCATGAACCGTTCGCCTTCCGAATTCGTGAGGTAACCGCCCTCACCACGCGAGCCCTCCGTGATCAGGCAGCCCGCGCCGTAAATCCCTGTGGGGTGGAACTGAACGAACTCCATATCCTGCATCGGCAAACCTGCCCGTGCGACCATTCCGTTCCCGTCCCCGGTACAGGTATGGGCCGACGTACACGAGAAGTACGCCCGCCCGTAGCCGCCGGTCGCCAGCACGACCATCTTGGCCGAGAACCGGTGCATCGTGCCGTCGTCCAGCTTCCAGGCGATCAGACCCTGGCACTGTCCGTCGTCAGACATGATCAGATCAGTCGCAAAGTACTCGATGAAGAACTCGGCATTCTCCTTGAGCGACCGTCCGTAGAGCGTGTGCAGGATCGCGTGGCCGGTCCGGTCCGCAGCCGCGCAGGTGCGCTGCACCGGCGGGCCGTCCCCGAACTCGGTCATGTGGCCGCCGAACGGGCGCTGATAGATCTGTCCCTCTTCGGTCCGCGAGAACGGAACGCCGTAGTGCTCCAGTTCGACCACGGCTGCCGGGGCCTCGCGCGCAAGATACTCCATGGCATCCATGTCGCCGAGCCAGTCCGACCCCTTGATCGTGTCGTACATGTGCCACTGCCAGCTGTCCGGGCCCATGTTCGAGAGCGACGCCGCGATGCCGCCCTGTGCCGCCACGGTGTGCGAGCGCGTGGGAAAGACCTTCGTGACGCAGGCCGTCTTCAGGCCCTGTTCCGCCATGCCGAGCGTCGCCCGGAGGCCCGCGCCGCCTGCTCCGACGACGACGACGTCGTAGGAGTGATCGACAAAGTCATATGAGGCCATCCTCTTCTCCTCAGGCTGTCAGCGCGATCTTCAGCACGGCGAACACGCCGGCGAGACCAAAAGCGCCGCAGAACATCTGGTTCCCGAGCAGCATGCCCGTTCGCCATCCCTTGTGGTGCACGTAATCCTCGATCACGACCTGCAAGCCCTGCATCAGGTGGTGAAACGTCACGGCGAGAAACAATATCGCGACGATCGCATTGAACGGGTTCGAGTAGACCTCGAGCACCACCGCATGATCCGCGCCAAGCGCGCGCGCAAAGGGGAAAATCGCGAAAATCGTAAGCGGCAGGAGCGCGACCGAGGACACCCGGTGCTGCCACCAGTGATGCGTGCCGGTTCCGGCTGCTCCAAGCCCGCGCGCCAGGCCCATCGGCGTCTTGTAGCTCATAGGACACCCCAGTAGGCCACGGCCCAGACAATCAGCGTCAGGACACCCGCGGCCCCGACGGTGGCCTTGCCCGACAATTCCACCTGATCCAGCTTGAAGCCGTAGCCCATGTCCCAGATCAGGTGCCGGATGCCGTTGCAGAAATGGTAGGCCAGCGCGAATGTCATGCCGAGCCAGACGAGGATTCCGATCCAGGATGTCAGGATACCGTTGGCGAAATCGAACTGTTCCTCGCCGGTCGCCGCTGCCAGCAACCACCAGACGACCAGCGCCGCACCCAGTGTCAGACCGACGCCCGTGACACGGTGCAGGATCGACAGCATCGACGTGATTTGCGGGCGGTAGATGGTGAGGTGCGGGGAAAGCGGGCGGTTGCCACGGTTCACATCGGCCATGCTGGTTTCCTCTGGCGGGCGCATAGGTCGCCCTAACTTTTCATAGCTGAGTTTAGGCTCGCTTAAGGCCTCACGCCAGTGACAACTTTTCGCGGACGCGAAATCGTGTCTCAAAATATACTGATGAAATCAGTCGGGTAATCGCGCTTCAAGGCCTGAAAATATTGGGGCGCGGCAATGTTGCCGCGCCCGTTTTAGTGGCCTTATGTGCGGCGCAACATAGCGCCGCCGATCGACGGGTCAGGCGAGGTCGAAGACGAAACTATCACCATCCTCGACCGTGCGATCCTCGCTCGACACCGTGCTGGAGAGCTTCAGAATAGCCTCGAGCGTCGTCGGATCACCGTCGCGATCGAGACCGGCACGAACATCAAGCTCGCCCGTCAGTCCGTTCAGATCGATGTCGGTCGCCTCAAAGGTGAAGGTACCGTCGAGGTTGTCGATCAGCGATGTTTCGTCGATGCCCTGAACCTTGGCCCCGTCCAGCAGGATGCCGAACTCGACCAGATCGCCGGACGACACCGTGGGTGCCGGATCGATCAGTGTCGCCAGCCCGAAGGTGCCGTCGGTATCGGTGTCGACCATGTCCTCGTTGTCGATGAGTTCGAAAGGCGTGAGGCTCACGAACCCGCCACTCGGAATGTAGACGACGTTGATGTCCGCGCCGGTTGCCGCTTCCAGCGAACTCGCCGCAGCAATCGACATGGTCGGCTCGAACGTTTCCGTCGTCGTCATGGCGATGACTTCATTCTGCTCACCCGGGAGCGCGTTCAGGATCACCTCTGCCTTTTGCAGCGACTCCTCCAGGTCGATCCCGATATCGGTGCTGTCGTACGTCGTCTTGAGGTCGACGAACAACGCAGCGAGATCGGCATCCGAACCCGAGGCCGCCTTGATCTGCGCGGCGGTGAACGTGAACGACTGGGCTGAGTCTGGCGCGAAGTTCAGACCACTCGGGATCAGCGTCAGATTGTCGGCGTCGTCCAGCGTCTGAGCCAGATCCGCAACCTTTTGCAGCATCAGGTCGAACACCGTGCCGACATTGCCGTCGCTGTCGAGATCGCCGACCGGGAACCCGGCGGCGAGCCCTGTGGCCTCGAACGACGAGTCGAGGATCAGAACCACGTGGGTCTGCCCGGCCGACACCGTCGAGATCGAACCCGAAACCGTGACCTTGCCGTTCGGGCTGCCGCTGCCGTTGACGACGACGGTGACCTCGGCCGTATCGGTGAACTGACCGTCCGAGATCGTGTAGGTGACGTTCACGGTGTCCGTTTCGCCGTCGTTCAATCCGGCGAAGCTCTGATCCGGCGTGAAGGTGAAATCGCCGTTCTGGTCGACTGATACCGTGCCGGTGCGGCCCTCGCCCGTGGTAACCTGGAAGACGTCGTCGACCGCGTTCCCTTGGATGTCCACGATCGTCAGGGCATCATCGTCCGGATCGGAGTCGTTGCCGAGGATATTGATCGTGACCGCAGTATCCTCACTCGTCGACGTTGCATCGTCCACGGCAACCGGAGCGGCGTTCCTGCCGTTCACGGTGATCGTCACGCTTGCGGTGTCGCCGGAGACGCCATCGGTCGCCGTGTAGTTCAGCGTGATGGTGTCCGTCGCACCTTCGGCGAGATCGTCGAAGCCGGTGCCGGGATCGAACGTGAACGTGCCGTCAGCAAGAACGGTCAGCATGCCCGACCGTCCGGCGGCGGTCGTGATCGTCATCGGCGTGCCGACCGTGCCACCCTCGATCGACGCAACCGTCAGCGTGTCGTTTTCGGGATCGGAGTCGTTTGCCAGGATGTTGATCTCGGCCGAGACACCTTCGTCCGTCACGAGCGCATCCGGTTCTGCCGCCGGTGCCGAGTCGAGTCCCAGAACCATGACGTCTACAACCGCCTCGGCCGTCTCGAAGCTCTCGGACGCCGCCGCCGCGAGGATGCTGGTCGCGACCCCGCCCGTGTCGGTGCCGGAGTAGGTCAGATCGAGCCCGGCCCCGCCGAAGTTCTGGAAGAACAGGATCTCGATCTCGTGCTGGCCAGCACTCAGCGAGGCCTGACCCGGTACGCTCAGCAACGCGTGCAGCCCGTCATTGTCGATGACCTGCACGCCGTTGATGAACAGGGCCGAGCCGTCATCGGATGTGAGGTTGAAGTCGTAGACCCCGCCCTCCTCGATGGTGATGACGCCCGTGTAACGCACGGCATAGGTCGTCGAGTCGCCCGTCGCGGCGGTCGCAAGGGCCGTCGCATCGAGATCGCCGGCCGTTCCCGTCTCCAGCGCGCCGGTCAGCGGGATATTGGCAACCGTGTTCCCGGCGGGTGTGCCGTCGTAGAGCTCATAGGAAAGCTCATTGAACATCGCACCAGCCGCCATGGTGTAGTTGAGCTGGAAGCTGTCGGTTTCGGCCTCGTCCAGATCGACGAACCCGTCCATCGGATCGAAGTCGAACGTACCGTTCTCCTGCACCGTGACCATGCCCGTCCGGCCCGCAGCCGTTGTGACCATGAAGGCCGTGCCGACCTGGGCGTCCGGTGCGCCTGCGCCGGAGATATCGAACACGCAGAGCCCCTGCCCGGCTGGCGCCGAGTCGTTGGCGAGAATGTCGATGCTCGCCGCGGTGGCCTCATCGGTCCGCAACTCGTCATCGCCCGCATTCACGCCGACGCCGTTGATCGTCACCGTGATCGTCGCGGTGTCCTGATCGCCCGGGATCACCGGAGCATTGTCGACGAGCGCCGCAGTCAGGTCGTCCGACGTCGTGACGATTTCCGCACCACCGGTGTTATCGATAACATTAAGCTGGCCGAGAACGGCGTCGGTGCCGACGCCAACGGCGTTCAGTTCGGCCCCGAAACGGGTCGCGAGCTCGGCCGCCTCGTCATCGAAGGTGCCACCGACATTCTGCATGCCGTCCGACAGGAAGTAGACGATGTTCTTGTCGATCGTCGTCGCGGCCTGATCCTCGAACCATTGGATGCCGGTCTGCAACGGAGCCTCGAAGTTCGTGAAGCCGCCGTCGGTCAAACCCTCAAGCGCTGCATCGAGCGCCGCGTCGCCCGGCTTGAAGGTGCCGAGAAGCTCGCTCGCGCCGGTCTGGTCCGCGCTGTTATTGCCGGAAAACGCCACGAGCCCGATATCGACCTTGTCGTCGGTCAGGCCGCTGTCTGCGATCTGCTGGCTCAATGCCTTGTACGCGGCGATCTCCGCATCCAGCACCGAATCCGCGACGCCGTCGCCGTTCAGGTCGCCGACCGGCGATCCGGCAAAGGTCGCGGGCGAGGTCGAGCCCGAGATGTCGATCACGAACAGGATGTTGTGCTTCGGCACGCTTCCGGCCGTGGCAGCACCCTCGACCGTATAGGTCAGGTCGAACGTGTCGGTCTCGCCACCGACGAGGTCGATGAAGTTGTCGCCGCCATCGAAGGTGAACGATCCGTCCTCACCGACCGTGACGATACCGCTCCGGCCGCCGTCCGTGGTGACGGTGAACGGCGTGTCGACCGTCTGCGCCACGCCGTCTTCAGCGACGTTGATCACGCTCAGCGTGCCGTCGTTCGGGGTGTCGTTGTCCAGGATGTTCGCCGAGATGTCCTCTTCCTCGGCAACCGAGAACGCATCGTCGACCGCATCGACCGGAACGCCCTTGCCGTTCACGATGACAGTGACGGTCGCCGTGTCGGTGAACTGGCCATCCGAGATCGTGTAGCTGATCTGGAAGCTGTCGGTCTGGGCATCGTTCAGGTCCGCGAACCCGGCACCCGGATCAAAGGTCAGGTTGCCCGTGTCATCGACCAAGACCGTCCCCGACCGCCCTTCGGCCGTCGTGACGGCAAAGGTCGTGCCCGTCGCGTTTCCGGCCACGTCGGTGATCGTCAGCGCATCGTCTTCCGGATCGCTGTCATTGGCCAGGATGTTGATCGTGCCGGCGGTGTCTTCGTCGACCGTCAGCGCGTCGTTCAGGGCGTCCGGCCCCTCGTTCAGGCCGTTGATGGTCACCGTGATCGTCGCGGTGTCCTGATCGCCCGGGATCACCGGAGCCGTGTCGACCAGTGCCGCGGTCAGGGCGTCGGTCGTCGTGACGATCTCGGCCCCGCCGGTGTTATCGATAACATTTAGCTGCTCGAGCACCGCACCCGTGCCGACGCCGACCGCGTTCAGTTCCGCCCCGAAGCGCGAGGCAAGCTCAGCGGATTCGTCATCGAACGCGCCGCCGCGATTCTGCTCGCCGTCCGACAGGAAGTAGACGATGTTCTTGTCGTCGGTGGTCGCGGCCTGGTCCTCGAACCAGTCGATCGAGGTCTGCAGCGGTGCCTCGAAGTTCGTCCACCCGGCATCGGTCAGACCTTCGAGAGCCGCGTCGAGATCTGCGCCACCCGGCTTGAAGGTGCCGAGAAGCTGGCTGTCGATGAACTGCGTCGAGCCCGGATCGTTTCCGGCGAAGACGATCAGACCGATATCGACCTTGTCGTCGGTCAGGCCGCTGTCCGCGATCTGCTGGCTCAGCGCCTTGTAGGCAGCGATCTCAGCGTCGAGAACCGAGTTCTCAACGCCGTCGCCGTTCTGATCGCCCACGGCACTGCCACCGAACTGCGCCGGAGACACCGAACCCGAGATGTCGATGATGAACAGGATGTTGTGCTTGGGAATGTCCCCGGCCCGCGCCGCACCCTCGACCGTGTAGGTCAGGTCGAAGGTATCGGTCTCGCCCTGGGCCATCTCGATGAAGTTCTCGCCGCCATCGAACGTGAACGAGCCGTCGACATCGACCGTAACCGTACCGGTCCGGCCATTGTCGGTCGTCACCGTGAAGGAGGAGCCGACCGTCTGGGCAACGCCGTCCTCGGCGACGCCGATCACCGTCAGGCTGCCGTCGTTCGGCGTATCGTTGGTCAGAACGTTGGCCGCGATGTCCTGATCCTCGTTGATCGAGAAGGCATCGTCGATTGCATCGACCGGTACGCCCTTGCCGTTGACCACCACAGTCACGGTCGCGGTGTCGCTGAACTGGCCGTCCGAGATCGTGTAGCTGATCTGGAAGCTGTCGGTCTCGGTGTCGTTCAGGTCCTCGAAACCGGTCCCGGGATCGAAGGTCAGGTTGCCTGTGGCGTCGACCGTGACCGTGCCCATCCGGCCTTCCGCCGTCGTCACGCTGAAGCTCGTACCCACCGAGTTTCCGGCAATGTCGGTGATCGACAGCGCGTCATTCTCGGGATCGCTGTCATTGGCGAGGATGTTGACGCTGCCAACGACATCTTCATCGACCGTGAGTGCGTCGTTCAGGGCATCGGGGCCCTCGTTCAGCCCGTTGACCGTGACGGTGACCGTCGCCGTGGCCGTGGCCGGGGTCGCAACGGCCTTGCTGACCACGACATTCAGCGTCGAGGCATCGAGAACGCGCTCGGCACCGCCGGTGTTGTCCAGATCGTTCAGGTAATCGAGATCCGAGTTTGCACCGACACCGATCCCGTGGATCTGAGCGTCGTACGTGCCCGCGATCCGGCTGACCTCGTCGCCGTAGTCGGCGTTCGTCTGGGAGACATAATCGCCATCGTCATCGACCCCGATTATCGGGCGTCCGTCGGACAAGAAGACGAGCTTGTTCGCGGCATTGTCGCCCTGCTGGCCGGCAAACCAGGTCTCGGCCTCCTGCAGGCCCGCCTCGTAGTTCGTCCAGCCGCCCGAGTCGATGTCCGTCAGCGTATCGAAGAGGTTGGAGTCGTCGATCGAGAACGTTCCGAGCGTCTCGGCGTCGATCGTCGCGAACCCGGACGCGATGCCGCTGAAGGTGACGATGCCGACATCGATGTTCGCCGGATCGACGCCGTCCGCGATCAGACCGTTTACCGCTGCAATCACCGCGGCGATCTCGGCATCGAGCACCGTGTCCGCGACCCCGTCATTGTTGACGTCGCCGACGCCCACGCCGTCGAAGGCGTTGTTGCCGCTGGTGCCGACCGTCGAGTTCGAGATGTCGATCACGAAGAGCAGGTTGTGCTTCACGTCGGCGGTCGGATCGTCGGAGATCGTGTAGGTCAGCTCGAACGTGTCGGTTTCGCCCTGGGCCAGAGCCTGGAAGTTGTCGTCGGGGTCGAACGAGAAGCTGCCATCCGCCTGGACCGTCACCGTCCCGGTGAAGCCGTTTGCAGTCGTGACCTGGAACGCTTCGCCAACGCCGCGCCCGTCGACGTCGATGACCGTGATCGCATCGCCGTCGGGATCGCTGTCGTTTGCCAGCAGGTTGCCGGAAACCGACGTCTCCTCGTCCGTGACAAAGGCGTCATCGACGGCAACAGGTGCGTTGTTGGACGGCTCGCAGGGCTTCAGTTCGAGCTTGTCGATCCGGAGAAACTCGCCGCCGTCGCTTCCGGCCCAGAGCGTGATCGTATCGCCCTGTGCGAGATCAAGCTCCGGAAGGGTGAACTGCGAAAATCCGCCATTGTCGGAGCCGCCGCCGTCCGTGTCACGGTTCAGCGTGATCGTCCCGACGGCAACGCCGTTGACCTTGACGATGATGTCGCTCTGCCCGTCGGACTCGTCCTGCGCGAAGACGGTGAGGTTGTAGCACCCGGTCGGCCCATTGAACGAGGTCGAGATATCGCCGCTTTCCCCGGCACCGTCGATCTTGACCAGTTCGCCGGAGGACGCCTGATCGCCGTGCACGACATCGAAGTTGTAGAGGTTCATGTCCTCGGCCTCGATCACGATGCAATCGGGATCGGCCGGGGGGACGAAGTTATCGATAACAATGCGGTCGACCCGGACGTACTCGTACTCGTTGCCGTCGAGCGCGATCGAAAAGCTCTCACCGTTCTCGATCTGGACGTTGTCGAACGTTACCGCGCTGAAACCGCCATCGTTCGAACCGCCACCATCGGTGTCGGCGTCGAGCGTCACCGTGCCGACGACGACCCCGTCGACAATCAGGTCGATCTGGCTCTGCCCGTCGCTTTCGTCCTGCACATAGATCGTGAAGGAGTAGGTCCCGGTCTCGCCGTCGAAGGTCGTGCTGAGGGTTCCCGACTCCATGAAGTCATCGAGTCTCACAAGCTCGCCGCCGGAGGCCTGATCACCGCTGACGACCTCGAGGTCGTCGCTGAGTGTCATGTCTTCTGCTTCGATGGTGTAAGTGGTCATGTCCTGCGCCCCGTTCTCTCTCATCCAGCGACGGCGGACACGCGGCCCGCGACGTCAACTTGGCGGGCATCCCCGCAAGTTCCGTGCCAAAAAATTCTTCACCCCGTTTGTGCCGACAATCACCCTATGCCGGACACCACGTCCCGTTCTCCGACGGACCCCGCAGCGGCATTCCGTAACAGATTTTGAGGGGAAAACTTGGCGAATTTTGTTCAAATTGTGATTCTTGGCGCCCATGCATATTTAAGCGAGATGCATCCTGCAAAGCTCAATCTGGGGTAGAAAAAACGTCTCATTTTTGAACGTTTCGTAGACAGGCTTCGTGCGGCGTTAATTACTTGGGAGAATCATCTCTCACTGCGTTGCGCTCGCGCTCTGGGAGAACGCCGACTGTGCAGTTCGCAACTTTGGCAACTCAAATTGTGGTGAAAGATGCAGTTCGCACCCCGGATTGGAAATCCGGCAGCCTCTGATCGGGCAATTTCCGGGCGATCCGGACCCGACAAAATGCCCTTGGCGGGTGCTCAGGAATAGGGGTCGAGCGCGTCGCGGAGCGCATCGCCGAGGAAGCTGAACGCAAGCACGACGAGGATCACCGGAAGCATCGGCGTGAGGATCCACGGATAGAGTTCCAGAGCGCCGAGATTGGCTTTCAGGGCGTCGTTCAGCATCAGCCCCCAGGAGACCGACGGCGAGCGGATTCCGAAGCCGAGGAAGGACAGTGCCGTCTCGCCCAGGATCATCGCGGGGATCGACAGCGATGCCGAGGCGATCAGATGGCTCATGAAGTTCGGCATCATGTGCGCCCGGATGATGCGGGACGGTTTCGCGCCCATCAGTTCGGCCGCGCGGACATAGTCTTCCTCGCGTAGCGCGAGGAATTTCGACCTGACCGCGCGCGCAAGGCCCGGCCAGTCGAGAAGCCCGAGGATGACGGATATCATCGCGAACACCGCCAGCGAGTTCCAGTTCACTGGAACGGCGGCGGATAGCGCCAGCCAGATCGGCAGTTCGGGGAGCGAGCGAAAGATCTCGATCAGGCGCTGCACCGTGGCGTCGACCCAGCCGCCGAAATACCCGGCCATCCCGCCGAGCACGAGACCGATGACGAAGCTGACCGTGACGCCGATCAGACCGATGGTCATCGACAGCCGCGCCCCGTGCAGGATGCGGCTGAGCACGTCCCGTCCGAGCCTGTCGGACCCCAGGAGGTGGAGATTGCCCTCACCCGGCGGGCAGATGATCTTGAAGCTCGTCTTCACCAGGCCCGCGAGATATTCGCCCTCGCCGCAGGACGAGAACATCTCGATCGGGATGATGTCGTGGTAGTTCGCGACCGACTTGATCAGCCCGGTCTGCTGATCGTACTCGGTCGCGGTCGGATAGGTGTGCAGGCCGACATACTCGCCCTCGTGATAGAGGTAGAGGCCCTGCGGCGGCGAATAGATCGAGTCCTCGTTGATCCGGTTCGGATTGTAGGGCGCGATCACCTCCATGAACGGCAGGCTCAGGTAGATCAGCGCGAGGAAGAGCCCGCAGAACATGCCGAGCCGGTGGCGGCGCAAGCGCCGCCAGACCAGAACCCAGGTCGGCGCGTCGAGATCGGCGCGATCCAGCATCTGGCGGTCGGCATGGGCGTCGTAATCGTCTTCGGCCACGTAATGCGGCATCGACTTGATCGGCCGGTCGCTCATCGCTCAGGCCCCCTTCCGTCCGCCGCCGATCCGGATGCGCGGATCGAGGATCGCCAGCAGGATGTCCGAGATCAGCATGCCGACCAGCGTCAGCGCCGATACGAACAGCAGGATGAAGCCCGACATGTAGATGTCCTGCGATTTCAGCGCCTGCAGCAGGATCGGGCCGATGGTCGGCAGGCTCATGATCACCGAGATGATCACCGAGCCGGACACGAGCTGCGGCATCAGGTTGCCGATGTCGGCGACGAACGGGTTCAGCGCCATGCGCAGGGGATACTTGATGATCCGCTTGGTCGGTCCGACGCCCTTGGCGCGCGCGGTTTCGACATAGGGCTTGTTGAGCTCGTCCATGAGGTTTGCGCGCAGGCGGCGCATCACGGCGGCGGCCGCCGAGGTACCGATAACAATTGTCGGGACAATCAGGTGGGTCGCGATGGACACGAACTTGTCCCAGCTCATCGGCTGGCCCTCGTACTGGCGGTCCATCAGCCCGCCGATCGGGATGCCGAAATACTTCGCGCCGTAGGCCAGCAGGATCAGCGCCAGCAGGAAGTTCGGCGTGGCGAGGCCGATGTAGCCGACCAGGCTGCTGAGATAGTCGATCCAGGTGTTCGAGCGCACCGCGGCGACCGTCCCTAGCGGAAGCGAGACGAAATAGACGAAGAGGAGCGCCGAAAAGTTCACCGCGATCGTGAACCAGACGGTTTCGCCGACAACCTCGACGACCGGCTGATCAAGCTCGAAGGACCAGCCGAGATCGCCCTGCACGAGGCCGCTGTATCCGTTCACGCCGGGCAGCGCGCCGACCCAGATCAGATACTGTTTCCAGATCGGCTGATCGAGCGCGTACTCGGCCATCAGCGCCTCGGCCTTGGCGATGCCAGCCGCCTCGCCGGTCGCGCGCATCTCGGCGATCTGGTTCGAGAGGTAGTTGCCCTCCGGCAGGTTGATGATCCCGAAGATCAGGACCGAGATCGCCGCGAGCGTCACGAGCATCGTGGCAAAGCGCCGGATCAGGAAGATCAGCATGCCGACGCCCTGCACGCGCGAAGATCCGCACAGCGCTCCCCGCCAGACCGGCACGGTCGCGGATCATGCCACCCGTCAATGGGCATGTCATTGCAAGGCATGACCGGGTTCATCAGTTCGACGAGCCCTCTTCGAAGAAGAACTCATCCATCCGGTGGACGCCGATCTGGCCGCCCGGATCCCAGGCATAGATCCCGGTGCGCGGCACGTTCTTCAGGCTGGCCGCGTGGACAACCGGAACCGGCGCGCGCGCGACCGTGCCGATGCAGAAGACCTGCTCCGCGTGCAGGGCGAGCATCTCGAGCCAGATGTCTGCCTTCTCCGCCGGACCGGGCGCCTTGCCCCATGCGCTGAACAGATCCATCAGACGCCTCGCTTCGGGCAAATCCGGCTTCTCTCCGGCGGAACCCTTGGTCTGGTAGTACTGACCCCATTTCGGCCAGGTGAAGGTCGCCTGATCGACCGGTGCAAGATCTGTCGGTGCGGTGGCCGAGGTCGGGATGCCGATATTCCAGCCGTACCACGCGACCATCATGGTCTGCCCGGCATAGGCCCGGTTGCGCAACACGTCACGATCCTGCGGTTTGACCAGCAGCCGGATGCCAAGCTCGGCCCAGGTGGCGCCGATCAGTTCCAGCGTGTCCTCGACCTCGCTGCGTTCGCCTGCCGTCTCGACGATGATCTCCATCAGCCGCCCGTCCTTCAGGCGCCGGATGCCCGCCGGATTGCGCTCGGCCAGACCGATCTCGTCGAGCAGCCTGTTGGCCTCGTCCAGATCGAACTGGGTCCACGCCTTGGCGTTCGCCTCGTCAAAGAACGGGCTTTCCTCAAGCGCCGAGACCGCGCGCGGCTTGGCAAGACCGTAGTACAGCACCTTGTTGATCGCCTTGCGGCTGATCCCCATGCTGAGCGCACGGCGGAACCGGACATCGCGGAACAGCTCGCGCCAGCCCGGGTCGACATAGTTCAGGTTCGGGTAGATCGCGACTTCGTTGGCCGAGCCGGACTGCCAGAGGCGCGTGATGTATCCGTTTTCCTTCTGGCGCTGCTTCAGGACCGGGGCGTCCGAGAACCCTAGCGAGCGTACCTGCAGCGTCGCCTCGCCCTGGCTCGCCTTCAAGGGGATCAGGCCGGACGCGGCGATCTCGAGTTCGACCTGATCGAGATATGGAAGCTGGCGTCCTTGGCCATCGATGCGATGGTAATAGGGATTGCGTTTCAACACGTAGCGCTTCGAGTTCTTCTTGTTCTGGTTCACCCAGGGTTGCAGCACCGGCAGTTTCGGATTGTCGTTCTTGTAGAGATTGTCCTTGCGATTGTGCAGGGCGGCCCAGGTCTTCTTGCCGGAGTTCTCGACGCGCTCAGCGAGCTTGTCGGGCGGCGCGAACTTGGCGTGATACTTCTTCATGTAGTGGGCGGGGCGATAGATGTAGACCGGTCGCGCCTGAGCCAAAGCCGGCAGAAAGCGCGGGTTCGGCTTCGGCCATGTGTAGGAAATGGTCACCTCGTCGAGCACGACGACATCAGGCGCCTGTCCCTCGACAAGCATTTCGACCGGCGGGCCAGAGGGCGTGAGCTCCTGGTTCAGAGCAACGTCTTCCCACCAGTAGCGAAGGTCCTCGGTCGTGAACGGCTTGCCGTCGGACCAGCGATGCCCCTGCCTGAGATAGAACGTGACCGTGCGGCCATCGGCGCTGACGTCGTAGTCGCGCAGGATGTCGGGCACGAGGTCGTAATTCTCGTCGTAGCCGACGAGCCGCGCGTAGCCCCAGACGGACATGTAGCGGATATCCTTGGATCGCGAGACGAACATCCGCAAAGTCCCACCGTGCCGTCCGAACTCACGGTCGCGCCCTTCGAGATCGACGATCATCGGCTCGGCCGGGACACGGTTCTCGATCGCCGGCAGATCGCCCTCGGGCGCGATCGATCCTTGCAGGGAGGCGGTTTCGATCAGCGGCCCGGGATAAACCGGCGTCTCGGCGGATGCCGGCCCGATCCATGCCAGGCAGGCGACCACTCCCAGGCTCATTCGCCAATCAATCATGCAATAGCCCTCACTTTGTGTCCCGGAGCCACCTCGACCAGGCCCGGTGCGTCATCGCCACGATAGGCGAACGGCTCCGGCCAGGAATGCGGCTCTCCGGCGCCCGCGGCCACGGCCCGCAGGTCGAGTTGAAATTCCATGTCCGGCTCCGGGCTCGCCGCGATCAGCGCGCGCGTGTACGGGTGGCGCGGATCGTTGAAGACGCTTTCGGCCGAACCTTCCTCGACGACGCGACCGCGCCGCATGACCATCACCCGGTCCGCGAGCTTGGCGACGACGGCAAGGTCGTGGCTGATGAAGAGATAGCTCAGCCCCATTTCCTCGCGCAGTTCGGCGAGCAGTTCGAGCACCTCTTTCTGAACGGAGACGTCGAGCGCGGATGTCGGCTCGTCGCAGACCAGAAGTTCCGGCTGCAGCGCGAGCGCACGGGCAATGGCAATCCTTTGGCGTTGGCCGCCGGAGAACGCGAACGGGAAGCGCGCGAGGTGATCCCCGGACAGGCCGACCCGGCCCATCAGATAGGACGCCCTGTCGCGACGCTCGCTGCGCGATCCGACCTCGTGAATGCGCATCGGTTCCGTCAGGATGTCCTGGATCGACATGCGCGGGCTCAGCGCCGCGTAAGGGTCCTGGAAGACCATCTGCGCCGCGCGCCGGAATTTCGTCAGTTCCTTGCCCTTTAGTCCGGCGATGTCCTGTGCCGATCCGTCAGCGCCGCAAAACTGCATCGTCGCGCCCGGGTCGGGCCGCTCGGCCCGCAGCAACAGCTTCGCAACTGTCGACTTGCCGGAGCCGGATTCGCCGACGACAGCGACAGTCTTGCCGCGCTCGAGCACCATATTGAAATCAGCGACCGCCTTGACCGGCGGATCGTCAGACCGAAAGGTCCGGCGCCGGCCGGGATAAGTCTTGGACAGCGCGGAGACGCGCAGGATCGCGTCGGTCCCGGCGACCTCATGCTCGGTCATGTCGTGCGGAATCTTCGGCGCGGCCTCGATCAGGGCCTTGGTGTAACCGTGGCCGGGCGACCCGAGGACGTCCCTGGCGGGGCCGCTCTCGACAACCTTGCCCTTGCGCATGACCACGACCTTGTCCGCCATGTTGGCAACGACGCCGAGATCGTGCGTGATCATGATGACGGACATGCGGTGGCTGCGTTGCAGGCGGTTGAGCAGGTCGAGCACCATCGCCTGTGTGGTCACATCCAGCGCCGTGGTCGGTTCGTCCGCGATGATCAGCGCCGGACGCGCGACCATCGCCATGGCGATCACCGCCCGCTGGCGCAGCCCTCCGGAAAGCTCAAAAGGATAGGACGACCACGCGCGCATAGGCGACGGGAAACCGACTTCACCGAAGATCGAGAGCACGGCGTCATAGACGCTCTCCTCATCGTCGGGGGTACCGCCATGCGTGCGCAGAACCTCGGCGACCTGCGATCCGACGGTGTGCAGCGGCGACAGAGCGCTCATCGGTTCCTGAAAGATCATCGAGACCTTGCAGCCGCGGAACCGACGCATCTGCCGATCCGACAGGGCAAGCAGATCCGTTGTCTTTCCGCCTTCCTCGAAGATTGCGCGCCCGCTGGTGATCCGCGCGGCCTGCGGAAGCAGCCGCATCAGCGACTTGCCCGTCAGCGTCTTGCCCGACCCGGATTCGCCGACCAGCGCGAGGACTTCGCCCGGCTCGATCGAGAACGAAACATCCTCGACAACAGGAGCCGACGCACCCGGTGGCCCGAATGTAATCGTCAGGTCTTCAACCGATAACAGTGGCATTCCCCAAGGCCCTGGTTTCTCCGGTACACGCGCTCCCCACCAAGCGTGTCGCACCATGCGTCAGGTCTGCCGGACCTGCAAGCAATCAATATGCGGCTTGCGGTGACGATTCTGTAAATAATTGCACGAGTTACAGCGGCTGGCTGCCGGGCGACAGGCGCATGCCCGCCACTCGGTCAGCCATTTGCCGGATCGGATCGTAGTCCGCATCGCCGGTCTCGGTCACACCGGCTGGAATCGGTGGACCGGCGGGAGCCTCATTAGACGTCTTCACGGCGTCCGCGAGCGCCTGAAAGAGCCGCGCTCTCTCACCGGCATCGTCCGCGGCCGTGATGAACGGAAGCGCCGGCATCGGCCGCGTCCATTGCAGTACGCGCAACCGCTCATGGCGCCGGGGTTCCGCTTTGCCATAGAGCGCCCAGGCCACTGCATCGATCGCCGCGACATCGCAGTCACCTGCCGCAACGAGGTCCGCAGACGCACGATGCGCGCCGGAGATGTCCACAGTGGCGAAGAAGGGTGAGGTTGACGCTCTCGGCAGATCGAGGATCGCGTCCGCCAGCGCATTGCAGCCGGACTGGCTGCCGTACTCATTGATCGCTGCCCTGCGACCGGCAAAACCGCGCAGCTCCTCGGCGTCATCATCGGCGCGACAGATCAGGGCCGAGCTGTAAGTCCCGCCTCGCGCGCCCGGCAGATCGAAATCTGGTCGGGCCAGCAGTCGGGACGCGCCGCACCGACCTGAAACGTAGGGCAGGCCGCATGTTTGCCCGAGCAGCAGGTCCTTCGAACGCCAGACTGTCGCAAGGTCTGCATCGCGCCACAGTTCCTCCGGCGCGTCGATGTCGATCTTCCGAAGTTCATTGGCCAAAATAGCCCAGAACGCATCGAGGCGCCCCTGCACCTCGGGCCAGTCGTACATCTGAAGAGCGGCGATCATGCCCCTTGGTCGGGCGCGTCCGCGTAGTTTGTCAATGGATGCACATAGGGCTCGCGTCGCCGGAACATCCAGCGTAGTGCCACGCTGCCATATCCCGGCAGCACGTAGCCCCGGTTCCGCCTGGCAATCTCGTCCTGCTGTTCGAGCCAGAGCTGCGGCAGCCGATACCATGCCATCGAGGGGCGATCATGGTGTACGAGATGGTAGTTGTTGTTGAGGAACAACAGACGCCAGAACCAGTGGGCATCGACCACGGCGGTGCGGGCATCTACCTCCTGATCCGCACGATGCTCGATGAAGCTCCGCACCATGATCAACGACATGCCGACATATGCTGCAACAAAGTACTGCAACCCGTTGATACCAATCGCGTAAAGGCCCCCGATCATCACGCACGCAAGTGCACCATGGCGCGACCACGCATCGATCACGCGCCGGTCCCCATCGCGCATCAGCCGCAGATCCAAGGCCCAGAAGGCGAACATCGCCATCGCCGGTCCGATCAGCATCCGCCCGGCGAAGGTGGCATTCACCGCGAGCAGGGTGCGGAGCACACTGCAACTCGAGGAGACCTCGCTGTCGCAGAGATAGAAGCTCTCGGGATCGTCGTAGGGATCGGTGAGCCGGTCGTCGCGGTGATGTCTCAGGTGCAGGTCGCGGAACCTGCGGTACGGGATGAAGAGACCCATCGGCACCGAAACCAGCGCCTCGTTGATCGCTGCGTTTCGCGTCGGGTGACCGTGCAGGATTTCGTGCTGGAGCGAGGAGTGGAGCGCGATCGCGATGGCCAGCGGAATGACCGATAGCCAGCCCAGGACCGGCATGGTCCCGAGTGAAATCGCCCACAGTGAGTAACACCCCGCAAGAACGAGCCAGGTCGGACCCTCGAATTGGGATCGACCGGAGCGAGTCTTGCGAGGCGACACAACCTCGCGCATATTAGCTCCGATTGAGACACTAGGTAATTACCGCGTGTACAGACTGACACATAACCCGAAAACGACAGAGATGTCGGAATCGAACAATGAACAACCCCGTCGATGAGCTTGGCCTCACCTGCCTGATCGCTCTGGACAACGCCGAGGAGATCCTGCCCGGTCAGCTTCGCCGGGCGATGGCATATGTTGCGCCGAGATCCTCGCTCGACATCGAAACCGGCGAATCGCCCGAGGCCGAGCAGAGCTTCGTCTTCGAGATCGACCGTCAGGTTTTCGGTTGCGGGATCTACGCCGGGCGGATTCCGGATCCCGAGCTTTCCGTCGCCCTGAACAAGTCGATTTTCTGGAAGGACGCAGCCGAGAGCATGGCCTCTCACTCCGCTTTCCTTGCCGTTTCGGCGGCGAGTTCGGCGAACCGCCACGGGCTGGTGCGCGCGCAGGCGGTTGCTCTGACCCGGCTGGTGGCGGCGCTCGCCGAGGTTTTGCCGTCCTCGGGCATACTCTGGCACGGCTCGCTGATCTGCACCTCGCCACAGCGCATTGCCGCTGTTCCAGCAGAGATTGCTCAGGGCAAATGGCCGGCCGATATCTGGGTCGGCTACCAGTTCTTAGGGACTGAAGACGACGAACGACCGTTTCTCGGGCTGCAGACCCGCGGCGCCGCGAAGTATCTCGGCTTCGAGATGGAGGTGCCGCCGTTCTTCGTCGACGATCGCAAGGAACCCCTGCGCATTCTCTACAATGCAGTGGGATATCTGATGAACTACGGCGACGTCATCAAGGACGGCCAACTGGTCGAAGTCGAGGGCGAGCGGCGTACGCGCTATCAGATCCACCTCGGCGTGAACGGCGAACCGGGCCTTGCCCGCCTGTCAGTGCTGCCGACGGATCACCGCAAGCTGAACTGATCCGGCCCCCGCGTCAGGTCGGAGGCCGGGTCAAGTGTTTGCCGCCGGGATCAGAGAAGGATGATCTCCGGCAGGAAGCTGAACTGATCTTCATCCAGTTGTGCCGCGGACACGCCAGCGACATTGATGACACCGCTGCCGTAGTCGACGATTGCGCCTCCGGCGACATCACTGATCGTCAGATCACCGAACTGCAATGGCGTCGAGAAACCGAAGTCGATCGTATCGACATCGATCTCGAAATCATCGATCCGGTCGGCGCCGTCGTTGATGCCGAAGCGGAACGTGTCGGCGCCGGATCCACCGTCGAGACGGTCGTTTCCGGTGCCACCGGTCAGCGTATCGTCACCGGCCAAGCCGAGTAGCCAGTCGTTGCCGCCCTCGCCCGCGATATCGTTGCCGCCATCGTCATTTCCGACAATCTGGTTGGCAAGGCCGTTTCCGACGAGGTTGAGCTGCGCCTCGGCGCTCGCACGTGCGACCAGGTTTTCGACATTGTCGGACAGGGTCAGGCTGACCTCGGTGTAGACACGGTCCACGCCTTCGCCTGCCAGTTCGGTGATCATCGTTCCGCTCTCGTAGACAAAGTAGGTGTCGTTGTCGGCACCGCCTTCCAGCGTTGCATCGCCGGAGAACACGCGAAGCAGATCGTTACCGCCGAGACCCTGCAGGACGACCGGCCCCTCGCTTTGCGTGAGGTTGTCGTCGCCTTCCGTCCCGACGATCACAGGTACCGGCGGGGCGCTGCCGGCCCCCTCGACAAAGTTCGCCGCCGACAGGCTACCCACGCTCACCCCTTGCAGCAGCATCTGTCCGCCAAGGTGCGAAATCAGTGCATCGCCGCCGAAGTCGTTGATAACCAGATCAGTGAAGACCTGATCGACGGTGAGAAGCGAGATCAGATCGACGCCGAGTTCGAAGTCGATGATCGTGTCGAACCCGGCATTGAGCTCGGCCACGAACACGTCGGCACCGGTCCCGCCTTCAAGCAGATCGTTTCCGGCCCCGCCCAGAAGCGTGTCGTCCCCTCCGTTCCCGTCGAGACGATCGTTCCCGTCGAGGCCGAACAGCGAGTTGGCGCCGGAATTGCCGTTGAGCCAGTTGTCCAGCGTATTTCCGGTGAGATCGAGATCACCGGAACCGGTCAGATTGCCGGCCTCGACATTCGGCGCCAGCGTGAGCGAGACCGAACTGATGACCCGGTCATAGCCCTCGTCAGCAGACTCGATCACGACGTCATCGGCGCTGTCGACGAAGATGATGTCGTCGCCCAGGCCGCCATCGAAGGTGTCGGTGCCGCCGTTGCCGCGCAGCCGGTCATTGCCGCCCCCGCCGCTTAGGTCGTCATTGGCCGAACCACCTTCGAGGAAATTGTTGGCGGCATCGCCTGTCAGCGTGTTCGAGGCCGTGGTCGAACCGATGATCCGTTCGACGCTGTCCAAAATCTCGCCAGCAGCGTCGTCCGCGTTTTGCGAGTTGTCGGCGAGATTGACGGTCAGTCCCGTCACGGCATCGCTGTAGAAGACCGTGTCGAAGCCCGCTCCACCGTAGAACTCGTCGATGCCCGCACCGCCGACAAGCGCATCGTCGTCATTGCCGCCATAGATGATGTCGTCGCCCGGACCGCCGGAGAGGATGTCGTTGCCGAAGCCGCCGAAGAGCGTGTCGTTCCCGGCCTCGCCTGCGATGGCATCGCCGCCGGTCCCGCCGCTGGCCTCGTCGTCTCCGTCTCCGGCCAGCACGAGATCGGCACCGCCGCCCGCGTCGATCAAATCGGCAAGCACGCTACCGTTGAGCACGTTCGCCGTGTCGTCATCCGTGATCGCAAGACCGACGCTGTCGCCGACCGTGACCTCGACCGTCGCCGTATCGGTCCCGCCATTGCTGTCGGAGACCGTGTACGAGAACGTGTCGATCGTGGACTCACCGGCGTTCAGACCGAGCCCGCTGAAGTCGATCGTGAAGGTCGTGCCGTCGAAGCTGACGGATCCGCCCTGCGACGTGCTCGTGTCGAAGGCCGTGATCGTCAGGGCATCACCGTTCGGATCGCGGTCGTTCAACAGCAGATCCGCAGCCGCGATCGTCTCCGCATTGGTCGTTCCCGCCGTCTGCGCGTCATCGAAGGCAACGGGCGGATCGTCGTCCGTCACGATCGTCGTGATCGCCTGCGGAGCGCCGACGAGGACGCCATCCGGCGCCGTCAGCGTTGCGACGATCCGTTCGTCCGCTTCGGTCGTGGTATCGCCCAGGATATCGATGCTGACCGTCTTCGTGGACTCGCCCTGCGCGAAATCGACCTGCGTGCTGAACAGCGTTCCGCCAGAGACATCCGAGCCGTCGATGTCGCCGCCGAACTGGATGTCGACGCTCAGTGCACCGGTCGTATCGCCGATCCGGTAGACCGAGAAGAACACCGTCTGGCTTCCGCTGTCGCCCTCGGTGATCGACGTGACCACCGGCGTGACACCCACCGTCGCCGGGAGATCGGGCGCACTGGTCGGCGCCGTGTTGACCTCCGGATCGGCGGCAACGCCGGCGGCTCCGGCTGCAAACACGTCATCGCCCGTCAGAGCGAAGTCGAGGATCGCGGATTCCCGAAGGACGGGATCGGTGATGCCCGCTGCGTCCGCCGCTGCAATCGCGTCCGCCAGAATGTCGGCCGGGAGCACATCGGTCGTCAGAACGCCGACCGGGAAGTTCGTGTCGGTGTAGTCCGCCGTGCCCTCGTCACCGCTGGTGCCCGCATAGAAGAATTGCGAGGTCGCATCCGTAATCCGCCAACTGTCCGCATAGGTTCCGTAGAGGAAATCGAACTCGAGCGACGGCGTGCCGTTCACATCGAAGCTGATCTGATCGACCGGGATCGGCGATCCGTCGCGCAGCGAGAAGTCGTTGGTCAGATCCCCGTCCGCGTTGCCGAGCAGACCGTGCAGGGCCCGCCCCGGCGAGTTCGACGGATCGAGGAAGACGCAGACGTTCATGAAGTCGTCGAACATCGCGATCTTCAGCGCGTCGCCGGTCCCGAAAACGATGGTGTAAGCGTCGCCGTCGAAGAACACCTGTCCGTCGCCAACGTTGATCGGCGAGACGCCCGTTGCCGGAACGTCCGTCGAGACACCATCGACCAAAAGCGCAGGCTCGCGGTTGACATCGAGCATAAGCGAAACGCCCTGCCCCATGTCGGCCGCCATTCCCGAGATGATCGAGACGAGGTCCGATCCTTCGACCGGCGCTGTCCGGATCTGCACGTTCAGCGGAGCGCCCGCCGTGGCCTCGACCAGCGTGAATTCGCCGACAGCCTGGAAGTCGTAACCGAGCCCGTCGAGCGACACGAGGTGCGGGTCGCCAAAGACATCCGCTTCGAGTCCCACCGGAATGACCGGCGGCAGCCCGTCATCCGAGATGATCGTGCCCGTCGAGATCTGGTTGCCGAACTGGTAGGCGCTCGGATCTCCAGAGAAACCGGTCAGCGTGATCGTGAAGTCCTCACGCGGCTCGATCACCGTGTCCTGCGCGATCTCGATCTCGAGCGTCGCGGTGCTTTGCCCGTCCAGGATCGTGATCTGCCCGATCTGCGGCGCACCGCCGACGAAGTCGTCGGAGTTTGCCAGAAGGTCGATGTTCAGATCCGGTCCGGAGGTTGCTCCGGCCGCGTCCAGCACGAAGTCGACCGTCACATCACCCGAGAGGTCGCCGGTCCGTGTGATGTCGAAGAACAGGCTGTTGCCGAGACCGAAATCGTCCTCGAGCCCGGACACCGCATTGACGATCGAGATCGTGTCCGGCGAGTCGTCATTGCTGATGATGCCCGGCGCGCTGCTGTTCAGCACGACGACGCTGCCACCGGCAGAAGTCGCGCCGGTCACGTTGAAGCTCAGGCCCTCATCCGGCTCGACGAGCGTGTCCTCGGCTATGTCGAGCGTCACGGTCGTGGTCGATGCCCCAATGGCAAAGATCGCTTGCCCGGTCGGCAGGACGCCGCCGTCGAAATCAGCGCCGTCCACGGCGTTCGAACCCGAACCGACGACTTCCCAATCCGCTGTTACCTGCTCGCCAAGATCGCCATTGCGCGTCAGAACGAACGAGATCTGGCTGGTGTCGCCGGGATCGCCCTCGTCGACGATCTGGGCAAAGCCCTCGACGCTGACCGAACCGGACGGAGCATCCGTGACTTCGACGATCACGTCGCCAGAGGCATTCTGCGTCACCTCGAACGACACGCCTGGCGGTGCGTTGACGATCTGGGCATTGACCAGCCCAGTGCCCGGGTTGGCCAGTGCCGGGAAAGAGGCGGAATCGAAGGTCAGGATCGTCGCGGTGTCGCCGACGTTGACGACGCCCAGACCCGACATGTCGAGCACGATGTCGGTTCCGTCGATGTTCGTGCTCGCCGCGTCGAAGTCCAGTTGGAGCACGTCGAACTGACCGCCGCCGAAGCCGAAGAACTCGAACTCCAGGATACCGGCCGTCCCGTTGTCCAGGCTCGCATTGATGTCACCGATGCCGATGTTGTTGTCGCCGCCGACGAAAATCACGCCCTCGTTCTGAACGAAGTCGGTCGGATCGGTGCCGTCGACGTTCAGCGTGCCCTCGATTTCGAGTTTGCCGTTGCTTCCGATCTCGACCAGCGAGCCGACGCCAACGGTGCCGTCGTTCACGATTCTGAGCGTGCCGTCGCCACCGGTATCGATTGAAGCACCTGTCACCACGTCGAAGTCGACGCCGATCTGCAGGTTGCTGCCCGCCCTCAGGAGCGACCCTTCGTCTTGCACAATCAGGACACCGGTTGCGCCCGCCTTTTCACCGATCTGGGTGACCGAGTAGTCTGACGCGTTCGCGACGTAGCCGCCGTTCGTGATCGAGAGGCGGCCGTATGAGCCGGCCTCGTTGCCGACGTCGATGATCCCGTTTCCGAACGGATCGGCAGGTGCATACCCGCCGGGGCCGCCCGGTCCACCGGGGCCTCCGGGCCCGCCCGGTCCACCCGGCGGGAAGCCCGGCCCGCCACCGTACGGGTCGCCGATGACCACACGCGAGCCGGGCCCCGTGACCAGAGCCGTCCCGGTCGATCCCGCCTGCACGCCGACGCCGAAGGCCGGATAGGCGTCGTCATACCCGTTGATCACGATGCGGCCCGAGTTCTGGACGATCAGGTCGCCCTCACCAGCGTCGCCGATCCGGAGCTGGGCGCCGAATTCAGGCGTGCCACCGGGCGTCACGTTGTCAACGTTGTCCGTCGTGATGTTGAGCGTGCCGCCTGAGATCGACAGTCGCCCGAAGCCTGTGCTTTCGGTGCCGACAGAGACGAACGCGCCGACCTCATAGCCGAAGGACTCGACGCTGACCGTGGCGCCGGAGTTGATCTCGAGCGTGGAGCGCGGCGCGAGGCTTCCGGCCTCGGCATTCTGGCCGACATAGATGCGGGCATTTTCGCCGCGGACGTTTATCTCCGCACCATACTCGGCGATGACCGTGCCCTTCGAGCTTGTCCTGCCGATCTGGAGCAGTGGCCCGTTGTAGCTGCCGGGCGAATACGCATCGTTCGACGGGCCGTTCTGGAAAATGTTGACGCTTGAATAGACAGGTTGGTCATCGCCATACGGAATGCCGCTGCCCGAGACCCGCAATATCGCCTCGGTCCCATATCCGCGACCGACGTTGACGATCGGGAAATCGTTTGTACCGACATTACGGACTTGCAGCTCGCCACCGCCGGTGACGTCCATGCGGGCGTAACCGCCATCGCGGCCGAGACGGAAGAACCCAGCCGCACCTTCTTGCCCGTAGCCGAAATTGCCGAACGCGTTGCTTGCACTGATACGGGAACCCGGCCCGTCGATCGTGACGTAGCCCTTCGCGCCATCGCGCCCGACATCAAAGAAGAAGCCATTGAAGCGAGCGCCGTCCGAGACGTTCAGATGCGCTTCTGCATCTGCGTTGCGTCCGACGCGCACCAGACCGGCGCCACCTTGAGACGTCAGGACCGAGTTCTCTCCCGTCACATCGACCCGTCCATAGGAACTCTCTCGCTCGGCAATGCGAATGCCACGGTAGCCCGTTGGCTGGTTCTGAGGATCACCCGCATGCAGCGGGTTGTCCGGCATGTCGATCGTAAGAGTTCCACCGCTGGAAACAGTGACGTAGCCACGTCCCGCGTCATCTCCGTTCTCCGTCGAAATCTGCAACTCTCGGCCGTAGACGGCACCGCCGTTCGAGACGGTCAGGCGCCCGGTTCCCGATCCACCGACGCGTATCTCAGCCGAGGAGTCGTCGTCTTCGCTTACGAAGCTGCTGGTCACAGTCAGCGTTGATCCAGCACCATCAACGAGGACTTCACCGTTCGTGTCAGCACCAGATGCAATCGAGAGCCGTCCGCTTTGATAGGTGCCGGCGTCGATGAGGACGGTCGACCCAGACAGCACGTTGAGTTCGCTTGTCTCGCTCGATCCAAGTCCGTTGCGACCTTCGGCGACGATGACGTCAGCACCGTCACCGAGAACCTCGAAACGCCCGCCTTGAGTGAGCGTCAGTTCACCAACGCCCGCCCGGCCGATCCGCGCACTCGCGCCGCTGTCGGCCTGATCGCTGACACCGTGCTGAACAACCTGAAGGATCGAACCGTCGCCGACGACTTCGCCGTAGCCTTCGTCGCCGAACTCGCGCGCCATTTCGAAGAATGGCGCGTCTGTAACACCATCGACGTTCTCGACTATGATCCTGCCGCCATCCGAGATCCGGAAGCCTCCATCGCCGCCATCACGGCCGAACCGGGCCGATCCCGCTGACACCTGATAGGCCGCAGTGTAAGTTCCATTCGCCGCACTGACCCGGATCGTCGAACCGGCACCGGTAACGTTGACAAAGCCCGTCCCGGCGTTGCGCCCGGTCTGAAGCACCAGCGTCTCGACATAGCCGCCATCGCGCACGTTCAGCCAGCCGTCGCCATAGTTGTCACCGATGCGGATCCGGTTGGCAGTGCCACCCGCGACCACGCGTGAGCCCTCGCCCTCGACGGTCAGCGTTCCGACACCGCGATCGTCGCCGATGACGATATTGCGATACCCGCCGTAATAGTTGCCGGGCCCGACATAGGTGTAGTTCGAACCCGCGTAGAGCGTTGATCCGCCAGAGATGTTGGCGTAGCCGGATCCGCGGCTGATACCGATCTCGAAGCCGGGATCAGTCGACGTGCCGTAGATACTGGGATCAGCGATCGTGACGTTCGACCCGTCCGTCAGCAGGAGGCGGCCATCGCCGTTCTCGCCGATCACGGCACCCGCCTTCAGGTTCCAGTTCGTGTCGGTCAGCGTGAGTTCGCCCTGACCGCCACCGAGGCCGACGACCAACAGTGCATCGTCGAAGTCCTGGCCGATCGCAAGGGCCTCACCGGTGCCATAGGCGCCAACCGCCAGCGGTGTATAGAGAACGACACCGAAACTTCCGTTTGGCGTGTTGTCGTTGAAATAGACGTCGTTTGCCTGGACGAACAGGTAGTTCGCGCCGACCGGCACCTCTGCAACACCATCCAGATTGAAGTCGCCATCGAAGTCGCGGAGATACCCGTCGATGATTGTGGGAGGCGTGTAGACACCGCCGGCAAAGTTCGGCACCGGCAGTGCATCCGCGACACGGTACTGGTATCCGCCGCCGAGGATGGTCGAGGACGTTGAGAAGACCCCCGTCAGCCCGCTCGTGGTGTTGCCGTAGACGTCGAAGAAGAACTCTCCGACCACACGACTGACCATCAGTTCGCCAGCGTTGAACTCGAGATCGGCGGGCGAAAGGTCCAGAGCGACGGCGTTGCCGACCGGGGCATCGGTGCTGTCGAGGCGCAGGAACGACGTCGACGGGTCGATTGGCCGGAAATTGAAATCTCCGCCGCCGGTGACCGACCCGCTGATCTGCAGGTCCGGTGCGAGGTCGTCTTCGATGATCGTGACGGTCGTGACGTTGTTCAGGATGCTGACAGGTGAAAAGTCGTCGTTGATCGCACCTGCAGTGCTGACGGTGAAGGTCTCATCGCCTTCAAAGTCATCATCACCTGCGATGCCGATCGTCAGGGTCGTCTCGCTCTCGCCCGGATTGAAGGTGACGGTAGTGAATACCACACCCATCGTGTCGAGATCGGTCAGATCCGCCCCGCCGGTAAAGTTCAGGTTCAGGTCGACCGACATCGTCGTCGAGAGATTGCCCTCGCGGAACAGCGTAACCGTGACCTCGTTGTTATCGCCAGCCTCACCCTCGGCGACTGAAAGCGCCGTACCAACGATCCCGACCGTGTCGCTGGTTGGTGCACCTATGTCGAGGTACAGCGCCTGGCCGCCGGGCGCGACATAGGTGGTCGCGAGGATGCCAGCCGGAGCGGCGACCGGGCTGATCAGATTGAAATCGATCGGCGTGGCGTCGCCGGAGACTGTTTCGACCTCGACCAGCTTGATCCGAGAACCGTTCGTGGCAGACGCGAGCCCACTCAGGTCAATCGTGATATCCGTGTTCGCGCCGAGACCATCGTCACCGATCGTCAGCGTGTCGAACTGACCTGCAGCGGTGCCGAAGACTTCCAGCACGATCTCGCCGTCCGAAGCATCCAGATCGCCAGATATGAAGCCATCACCAATCGCGTTCGCACCGCCGACGTTCAGCACGCCGGAGAGCCGGACGTCTCCATAGATGTTGCCGCCCAAGTTAAGCGTGCCAGTGTCGCCGACCGCCAGCAGATCCGTGTAGACCTTGCCACCGAAGCCAACATCCAGCGTGCCGGTACCGCCGTTGGCCAGTTGTGCCGTGCCCGTCAGCGCATCAAAATCCGCGCCAAGCGTGGTCAGTGTTCCGCCGTAGAGCTTGGACCCTGTGCCGGAGACAATGACCGTCCCTGTCGTGCCGGTGTTTGCGCCGATCTGCGTGATCGAGTTGAAGGCATTGTTCGAGACAACGCCGCCATCCTGAATCGCCAAGGTGCTGGTTTTGCCGTCGCGATGCCCGACTGCAATCGACCCGGCTTCGCCATAGTTGGAATAGGGTGTGCCGCCCGCGTTCGTCCCGGTGATCTGGATCGACGATCCGGCGCCGCTGACCAACGCATAGTTCGTGGCCGCTCCACCGGAAGTGCCGTTGCCAAGCACGAGGCCACCAAACACGTCGTCGGCCTGATCGATGAGGATCTGACCGCCGTTCGTGACTTCGAGACGGCCATTGCCTTCTTGCCCGATTGTCAGCGTGGCTCCGTAAACCAGACCGGCATCGACATTCGAGATGTTGTCCGAGCGAAGCGTCAGCGTGCTTCCCACACCGTCCACAACCAGCCTGCCGTTCAGACCCGCCGCATTGCCGACAATCACGCTCGCGCCGTCGGCCGTTGCCGCGCCGTTGTCGCGGGAGTCCACCAGCGCATCTGCACCCGTGCGCAGGATCAGTTGGCTTTCGAGCACCTCCTCCGAACCGCCGCGCCCGCTTGCAACGTTGATCGACGCGCCGTCGCCGGTGACGCCCAGCAGACCGTCATGTTCGACCGCGACGATTCCGCGTCCGCCCTGCCCGACATAAAGCCGGTTCTCCATGTTGCCCTGATCGCGCGCGCCGACTTGGGTCAGGGTCAGCTCGGACCCCTGGCCCGAAACAACGGCATAACCGCTGCTCGTCTCGTCGCGTCCCAGCCGCAGGAAATTCCCATCGGTGACGCCGTCATTGTTCTGCACGCGCAGCGCTGCGCCATCGGTGATGATGGCGACCGAATGGCCGTTGAACCCGCGCGCCATGGTCGAGTAGCCGTTCGATCCGGCGTAGGCCGACCCATAGGTGCCGTACCCGAACCCTAGGCGAACTTCCGAGCCGGCGCCATCAATCGACAGAATCCCCCGGCCAGCGTCGCGCCCCGAATTGATGGAGAAGCTACCCACGATCGCTCCGTCGGAGGCTTCGAGGAAGCCCGCACCCTTGTCGCGGCCGAAAGTAATGCGAGACGCAGCGCCGGTCGCCGTGAGCATCGAGCCGGCACCGTCGACCTCGACAATGCCGTTTGCACCGGCACCGCGGCCGATGTTCAGATTTCCGTATGCGCCGCTGAGGGTTCCGTCCAGTTGCTCCTCTGCAGAATTGTTGAACGCCAGGATCGACCCGCCCTCGACCGCCAGAACGCCGTTGGCGGTGCTGTTCCCGTCTGTTCGGCCAACATTGGCGCCGATGCCAAATCCGCCTGGAGGCGTGCCCGCACCCTGATATTCGAACGTGATCGCGCTGCCGCCGGTGATCGTCACTTCACCTTCCGCAAGTGCGAAACTGCCGCCGGAGAAATTCGTGCCTATATCGGTTGAAGCGAGACTTGCCACCTCTCCGGTCACGTAGATCGTTCCGAGATTATCCGTACCCGCCAGAATGCGGTCGCCGTAAATGCGACCGTCGCCCGAGTAAATTACCGGCATGCTTTCCCCCGCTTGCAGCAATCGAAGCGGACGCCGCGAAAGGTGCAAGCAGGCGACGCAATGCTTCGATTCAGATTTTTGTTAAACCCTGCCTCAAAATATCAGAGATTGTGGCCGGAACAAGACTGCCGCAACGTATTGAATCAAAACAATTTAAAATTCCGCCAAGTGGGACTTGGTTAATGACTCGCTGGGCGCGATCAGACGGTCCTCGCAATCTCGGCTCCGATCCGCGCCATCTCGCCCGCTCGGGTCAGCGTATCGATCGGGTCGGTGCTGCTGGTCGAGACATTACCCATCGCCGCGCGCGCAGCGACGCCCTGGATGATGGCTGCCGAGCGGAAGAACGAGAACGCCAGGTAGACCGGCCAATCGGCGACTCCGTGCCGTCCTGCGCGTTCCGCATAGCGCGCCACGATCACCTCTTCGCCGGGCAATCCTTCAACCGCGAGATCGAGATCCCCGAGGCCGGTTTTTCCGGCGAGCGCGCCGCGCTGACGAAACGGCTGGCAAAAGTACCCGAGATCGCCCAGCGGATGCCCGAGGGTTGAAAGCTCCCAGTCGAGCACTGCGACGACCCTTGGCTCAGTCGGATGCGTGATGCAGTTGCCCGGGCGGAAATCGCCATGAACGATTGATGTTTCATCGGTATATGCGGCAGCTTCGAGCAGCCAGTCCCGCAGCCAGTCGAAATCGGCATAGTCGAAGTCGGCAGGGAGCGGCGATTTGGACGCCTCGTACTGTTTGGCCCAGCGCGCAGTCTGCCGCGCGAGATAGCCATCAGGCCGACCAAATTCTTCGAGTCCGACGGATGACGGATCAACATCGTGCAGTGCTGCGAGCGTGTCTGTCAGCGACAGCCAAAGCGCCGTCCGTTCGTCGGGCTCGATTGTCGGCATTGCCGGATGCGTCACGATGCGGCCCGGCACCCACTCCATGACAAAGAACTCGGCACCGATCACCTCGGGCTCGTCGCAGAGACCAATCATGGCCGGCACGGGCACGCCAGTCTCGCGCAGCGCATTCATCACCCGATACTCGCGATCGATCTGATGCGCCTTCGGCAGCAGCTTCCCCGGCGGTTTCTTGCGCAGCACATACCTGCTGCCGCTGCCTGTCTCGAGCAGATAGGTCGGATTGGACATGCCGCCCTGGAACTGTCGCAGCGAAAGTCCCGACCGCACGTCTGGCAGATCCCGCACCAGCCAGTCCGTAAGCCGATCCGCATCGATCCGGTGAGCCGCCGCCGGTTCGATCAAATCGGGCGCATCGGATGCCGCTTGCGTCATTTCTGATCCCCCGTCTTGCAACCTTGATAACGCCCATCATGCTCGCTGTCTGCGTTTACGTTGCGCCGAGACATCGTTGAAGCGCTTGCGACTTGACCCCCGGTCGGCCCACACCTTAGCGTTGTGTCGTAGAGCCGAGCACCGTCGCGGTCTTCGGCCATATCACCAACCGGCGACAGGTCTGGGAGAGACGCCGAAATGACCGGGATGACAGAGGTCGAGGCCGCCGAGCATCTGATCCGATCAGATCCGCGCTTCGCCCTTGCTGAAAGGGCGATCCGGGGTGTCGATTATCGTGTCTTCGCCAACGCGCCCTCATCCCTGCGCGAGATGATGCGGGTCAGCGCCCAGGCACATGGCGACCGCGATTTTCTAGTATTCGAGGGGGAGAGGCTGACTTACGGCGCTTTCTGCGAGCGCACGAACAAACTCGCGCATAGGTTGTTGGATATGGGGGTCCACAAGGGCGATCGGGTCGCCGCGGCAATGCGCAACTATCCCGAAATCCTGATCCTGATGATGGCAGTCGCATCGATTGGCGCGATCTTCGTTCCGGTGAACGCATGGTGGACCACGGAGGAACTGCAATACGGGTTTGAGGATTCGGGTGCGAAGATCTCCTTCGTCGATGGACCGAGGCTGGAGCGGATTGCGCGTTTTGCACCCAAGCTGGACATCCATGTCATCGGCGTTCGCGATGCCGAGGACGACGCGCCGGAGCGCTTCACGGATCTGCTTGCCGGGCTCACCAATAGCTCCTGGCCCACGGTCGAGATCGATCCCGATGACGACTTCGCCGTCATGTACTCATCTGGATCGACCGGACATCCGAAAGGCGTCGTCCAGACCCACCGCGGCGCGATCTCTGCCGTCTATTCGTGGATCTTCGCGGGCGATCTTGCGCGTCTGGTCGCCGATCCAGACGGCCCGCTTCCAGGCGCCGATGTCGCCAACGGGACGTCCAAAGCCCTCGTCGTCACGCCGCTCTTTCATGTAACGGCCAGCCACGCGATCTGGCTGCAGTGTCTCGCGCTCGGAACGTCGGTCGTGCTCATGCACAAGTGGGACGCCGATGCGGCAATCGACCTGATCAACCGCGAACAAGTGACACGCCTGTTCGGTGTACCGACCCAATGCGCCGACCTGACGTTGGCGCAACAAGCGCGCGGGGTTGCGATGCCGTCGCTCGCGCTGCTCGGTGCAGGCGGGGCCAAACGCCCACCCGTTCAGGTTGGACAACAAGCGGAGGCCTTCCCGAACGCGGCGATTGCCACGGGCTGGGGCATGACGGAGACGAACGCGCTCGGCTTGACGATGTCCGGCGCCGACTACGTCGAACGCCCGGGTGCGGCAGGCCGCTGCATTCCGCCGCTCCAGGACATGAGGATCGTCAATGAGGCGGGTCGCGACGTGCCGACCGGCGAGATCGGCGAACTGCTCGTGAAAAGCCCGGCCAACATGCGTTGCTATCTAAACCGCCCTGAGGATACGGACGAGGTGCTGAAAGACGGCTGGCTGCACACCGGCGATCTCGCCCGGCTGGACGAGGACAGGTACTACTCCATTGTCGACCGCAAGAAGAGCATCATCATTCGTGGCGGCGAGAACATCTCGGCACTCGAGGTCGAAGCAGCGATCCATCGACACCCTGAAGTTCTCGAGGCGGGGGTTTTCCCGGTTCCGGACAACCGGCTCGGCGAAACTGTCGGAGCCGGCGTTCAACTGCAACCGGGCTCTAAGATTTCGGCCGAGGATCTGCGCAGCTTCCTCTCGGAGCACATCGCGCGTTTCAAGCTGCCGACGCATATCTGGTTTCGCGCCGATCCATTACCGCGCGGCGCCACAGACAAGATCGACCGGCGCGTGTTGCGACGGGAATGCCTTGCTCGCCTGACATCCGAGACGGCGGCGGGGTAACAACCGTCCCGACTGCATCACAAGCACTGGCACGCAACCGCGTGAGAGGCTAGGCAGTGGGTCGGAGAATAAACCGTGACACAACCCAAGATCACAATCCTCGGCATTTTCGTCGCCGACATGGCATTCCGTGCCGACCGCCAACCCAAGACAGGCGAGACGCTGATCGGCCGGAACTTCGCCCTCGGCCCAGGGGGCAAAGGTTCTAACCAGGCGGTCGCTGCCGGGCGCGCAGGCGCGGACGTCACGTTTCTGACGAGGCTCGGACAGGACCCGTTCGCAGAGATGGCATCCAAGATCTGGTCTGACGCGAACGTGGTCGGAAACATCAGATCCGGCCCGGACAGCTACACAGGTGCAGCTTACATTTTCGTCGATGACCAGAGCGGCGAGAACGCGATCATCGTTTGCCCGGGCGCCGCAATGGAGATTGCGCCAGAAGACATTACTGCCTGGAGCGACCAGATCACCGGCGCGGACATCTTCATGACGCAACTGGAACAACCGGTCGACAGCGCCGTGCAGGCGTTGCGGCTGGCGAAAGATGCTGGCGTGACGACGATCTTCAATCCCGCGCCCGCTGCAACTCTGCCGGACGAGATCTGGCCTCATTGCGATTTCGTGACGCCGAACGAGACCGAGGCGTCCGACCTGACGGGGATCAGCGTCTACTCAATCGACTCCGCCCGGTCCGCCGGTGATCGTCTATTACAGATGGGAGCTGGTGCCTGCCTGATCACGCTGGGAGAAAGCGGTGTCCTCGTGCATCGCGCAGGCGAATCCGAGCACCTACACGCCATTTGCCATGCACCTGTGGTCGACACGACCGGTGCTGGGGATGCGTTCAACGGGGCCTTCGCCACCGCATTGGGGGCGGGTCAGCCACTGATTGACGCGGCGCGCTTCGGCTGCGCTGCCGCCGGAATTGCGGTGACGCGGCCCGGGACGGCTCAATCCATGGCGACCCTCACCGAGATCGAAAACGCCCTCGCGCGCTGAACTCAGGAGATCACGATGCAAGCGTTCACCCGAAGCGGCACCACGCTTCACTATCGCCTGACCGGCAATACGGCCGACCCGGCGCTGGTCTTCTCCAACTCGCTTGGCACGGATTTTCGCATTTGGGATCAGGTGGTCGAAGGCCTTCCGCCCGATCTCTGCATCCTGCGCTACGACAAACGCGGACACGGTCTCAGCGATCTGCCCGAAAATGACTGGGGCATGGCAGACCATGTGGCTGACCTCGCGGCGTTGATGGACCATAGCGGCCTGACGGCCGCCGTGGTCTGCGGCCTGTCCGTCGGCGGGATGATCGCGCAAGGCCTTGCGGCTGAGCGGCCTGACCTCGTTTCTGCGCTCATCCTGTGCGACACGGGCGCCAGAATCGGTACCGCCGAGATGTGGCAGGAACGCATTGACACAGCGCTGGGCGACGGAATTGCAGCCATGGCCGATGGGGTGATGCAGCGCTGGTTCACCGAGCCGTTCCGGACCACTGATCCGACGTTTCCGATCTGGCGCAATATGCTCTGCCGCACCACGCCGGGCGGCTATGCCGGGACCTGTCAGGCAATCGCGGATACGGACATGATGGAGTCGACATCGCGTCTGCGTCTTCCCTGTCTCGGCATCTGCGGCGATCAGGACGGAGCCACGCCGCCGGATCTCGTCCGCGAAACAACCGCGTTGATCCCCGGCAGCCGCTTCGAGGTGATCCGCGACGCCGGGCACATCCCGTGTGTCGAACAGCCGGACCGGACGACCGAACTCATCGCGGGTTTTCTCAAGGAGATCGGGCACGTCTGAACCTGAGCCCGCGGTTCACGGGCAACCGGCGTCTGTCCACTCGGATAACGCAGAGGCAATCGCATTGACCGATCCGGGATTGGCTGCCGTTCTAAGGTAGCCGGTCTCCCGAAGATAAGCCGCCGTGTCGTCGAGAGCGAGCGTTCCCAATTCCAATGCCTCCAACCGATCCTCGACAGATCCCGCGCTGTCACCGGCCAGACAGCGCGCCTCGGCCCTGCCCGTCAACGCGTCCCCGTCATCCGGTCGATCCCTCAGAACCACAGAAAAGTCTTCGATGGCCGCGTCGAAATCCTCGAGGGCGAAGTGAGCGTTCGCACGATTGTAGTGCGCGTTGATGTATCCGGGCCGCAACGCGATTGCCCTGTCGTATTCCGCCAGAGCACGCCGATACTCCCGAAAATCCGCGTGCGAGTTGCCCTTGTTATTGCGCGCGACCGCATCCGCCGGATTGAGCGAAACAGCTTTGCGATGGTCGTCGAACGCCTCCAATGCGTTGCCGAGGGCTGCGTGGGCGACTGCACGATTTGAATAGGCCCAGGCCGCCTGCGCACCGCTCCATCGCGGGCTCTCTATGGCTTCGGTGCACGCCGTGATGCGCAGCCACCAGTCGTCAACCTGTGTGCAGTCCTCCTGCACACCGGCGACTGCGGCGGATGCCAGCAGCGCCGCACAGACCCCGCCGATCGCGATCACCCGCGACGGCCGAAACTCATGCATGGGCGAGGCAGCCCTTCCGGGTCCAGGCGCGCAGAGCGGCGCGTGAGCCCTTGCCGAAGATCCCGTCGATCGGACCGCGATAGAACCCCTCTCGCTGCAGGATTTCCTGCATTTCAACCGCCGGAACCAGACCCTGTTCGACGAGCCGCAGCCGCGCCGCTGACGAGGCCTTGACCCGGCTCAGCTTGCAGTTCGCGGTGGCGAGCCCGATATGGCTGCCGCGGTGGGTGGGATCGAGTTCTATCGCCTTGCGATAATCCGCCAGCGCATTCTCGTGCTCGCCGAGTTCCTCGTGCGTCACCCCGCGATTGTGCCAGACCGACGCGTTCTCCGGCGCCAATTCCAACGCCTTGTTGTGATCTGCCAGAGCCGCGAGCAAATCCCCGAGAACGGCATGGGCATTGCCACGGTTCATCCATGCTGCCGGGTGGTCCGGGGCAAGCTCGATTGCTCGCCCGTAATCCCGCAGCGCGTCCAGCAGTGCGCCCTTTGCAGCATACGAAAGACCGCGATTGTTGAACGCCCACGCGAGTTGAGCGTCGCTCCAAAGCCCGCTCTCGATCGCCGAGGTGCAGCCCTCAACGCTGAGATTAACTTCTGTGCAGCCCTGCGCCAGAGAACTCTCTGGGGTGGGCGGGGCAGGTGCAGCTTCGGTCGCGGCACGGGTGAACGAGGCAGCGGCGACCACCCCGACCAGAATGCAGAAAACGGCGACGCCGCGAAACCGGGCCAGCATCCAGACCAGCCGCAGTCCAAGAAGTGCCGCCAACGCGAGCAGACCGACGCCGATCATTGCAGTCGCGATTTCGGCGCGTTGGGGCATCCGGCCTCGGTCCACGCCCTGAGCGCCTGCTCGGAGTCAAACCCCCAGATCCCGTCCGACGGTCCGTCATAAAACCCGGAATTACGCAGGCCGGATTGAGCTGCCGCCGCCGTGAAACGACCGTTGTAGAGCGCCTGGATACGGTCCAGATAGGCGCCTTCGACATCTCCGGCATCGCAGCGCGCATTCGCGCGATTGTTCCAGACCGCTCCGTTGGTCTGCAGCAGGCGCACCGCCGCATCAAAATCGGCAAGAGCGTTCGAGATGTCGCCGAGTGCAGCGAATGTCATCGCACGATTGTTGTGCGCGACGCCGCTGGGGAACCCGGTGTCGAGCGCGCGCGAGAGAAACTCGCTGGCAGTCTGGAAGTCGTCCTTCAGGTAAAAGACCGCCCCCAGTTCCGCCAACGTCTCCGGGTTTTGCGGGACCAGCGCGAGCGACGCCTTCAGGTTCGCTTCGGCCTCCGCGAGTTCCTCCTCGGTCCGATGGATCGACCCGATCTGACGGAAGACCTCCGAGCGCTCCAGAACCGAAAGAGCAGGGCTTGAAAGCGCATCCAGGCAGGCCGCCAGCGCGTCGTCGGGATCTTCAAGGCCAAGGCAATCATTGTAACGATCCGGCCATGCTGATGCCGCAAGTGACTGCCCGGCCATCAAAAGGACCAAGGCGCCTGCGCGCACCAGAACAGATTTCATTCCAACTCCACCCAATTTCTTCTTTTCTAAAAGCGTATCATTCAGTTTGAATGCAGCCTAGCCCCGGCTTTGCCGCTGCGTAAGGCGCTTTAACATCCGATGGCCGGGAAAGCCGTAATCATTTTCTTCAGGGCCGCAAACCTCCCAACCATTGGCGAGATAGAATTCGCGTGCCGTAGTCGTGGCCGTCAACGTGGCCGACTTATTTCCCAATTCGGAAAGTCTCGTCTCAAGCGCCGCGAGCAGTGTTCGTGAGACACCTCGAAACCGCGCATCCGGATGTACATAGTTCAGCACGATCCGGCCCTCTGGAAAGGCGGCACCCACACCAGCAAAAACGAACTGCGGTGAGCCTGCAACCAGCAAAATCGTATGCCCCTTCTCGATCCAGGCCGCAATGTTTTCGGGCGTCTTGTTGGCGATCCACTTGGCAATCAACTTCGGGTCGTCGCCGTGGTAAGCACGACAAAGCCCGGTGATCGAAGCGATGAGAAGGTCACTCAGGGCTTCGGCATCTTCGAGCACTGCATCACGGATGCCGATGGCCTCGCACGTCATTCGGCGACGGCAAAACTGCGCCGTGCCGGGTCCATGGCCTTCTGCACTTCATAGATCGACCCCTGCTTCGGCGCCTCGGGATAGGGTACCCGAACCGGGCACGAAACGACCCGAGGCTCCAGCGTCGGCTCGCCACAGAGCATTCGATCGTCGAAGCTTTCGAGGCTCTCGAAACGCCCGCGGGACCCGGAGATCGGAAAAGCATCCGCTGCCATCATCTCGTAGAAGATGATCCGCCGGTCCCGCGCCGACGTGTTCAAGGCAGACCCGTGCACAATCCGCGCATGGTGGATCGAGATCGAGCCCGCAGGCCCCATGAGCGGCACGGCATCCTTCATGTCGAGGCCAGAGGCCTCGAGATCGATCGCACCCGCGAAGTAACCTTCGTGGTGATGATCGTGGACCGGTCCTTTGTGTGAACCCGGAAACACCATCAAAGGACCGTTCTCCTCGGTCATGTCGTCGATGATCAGCCCAACGGCGAGCACATCGTCGTTTGTGTACGGGTAGAATGCCCAATCCTGATGCCATTCGACCGCTGCCCCGAAGCCCGCCGACTTCATGTTCAGCTTTGAGGTCTGCAATCGAAGATTCGGACCGATCAGGTCGCGTACCGGGGCCAGGATGTGATCCGAGTGCAGCAGATCATCAATGACCTGCGATTGCTGGTTCGGCAGTTTCACGCGGCGAATGCGCGGAGCTTCAGGTGTGTGGCTGTCCTCAAGGTCGATCTTGTCGTCGGAAGCCGTCATGCCCCGGGCCATCTCGCGGAACCGCTCAATCTCGGAGCGTATCTGGTCCATGATCGCGTCTGGGACCCGGTTTTGCAGGACGAGATATCCGCGATCATTGTAGAAATCGATCTGCCCCCGATCGAGAACTTCGCCCATTTCTGCCTCCCATCCCTTCGAGTCGTTCTGTCAAAATATGCTCACCGACGCCCTGACGTGGCCTGAAATATTGCCTCAGAATATGTCCGGTTCTCGCGCCGTTCTGCCGAAATCCCACCGAAGGTAGTCGAAATCGCAGCCCTTGTCGGCCTGTTCGATGTGGTTCAGGAACATGTGAACATAGCCACGGGTTGCGTGCGGTTCAGGCGGCGACCATGCAGCCCGCCGGCGCTCCAGTTCTTCATCGGAGACCAGCATGTCGATCGTCCGGTTCGGAACATCGACGCGAATGCGATCGCCGGTGCGCACCAGTGCAAGGGGGCCGCCAATCGCCGCTTCGGGCGCCACATGCAGCACGCAGGCCCCGTAAGACGTGCCGGACATCCGCGCATCCGATATCCGCAGCATGTCGCGCACCCCCTGTTTCACGAGCTTGGTCGGGATCGGCAGCATCCCCCATTCCGGCATGCCCGGCGCCCCGACCGGCCCGGCCCCGCGAAACACCATGACGTGGTCCCGCGTCACATCCAGATCCGGATCGTCGACTGCCGCCTTCATCTCTGGATAGCTGTCGAAGACGATCGCCGGGCCTTCGTGGACCTTCAGCCTCTGCTCCATGGCAGCCGGTTTGATCACGCAGCCATCCGGCGCAATGTTGCCGCGCAGCACCGCCAGCGAGCCTTCGGGATAAATCGGATCCTCGACCGCGCGGATCACGTCATCGTCGTAGACTTCGGCACCTTCGAGCGTCTGGCCCAAGCTCTCGCCTGTCACCGTCAACGCATCGAGGTGAAGCCGATCGCCCAGCCGGGACATCAGTCCGCGCAATCCTCCGGCGTAATAGAAATCTTCCATCAAATGCTGTTTTCCGGAGGGACGCACATTGGCGATCACCGGAACCTCGCGCCCTGCCCGATCCAGATCGTCCATGGTCAGGGGCACTCCGGCGCGCCCGGCCATCGCAACCAGATGGATGATCGCATTGGTCGAGCAGCCTGTCGCCATGGCGACGATCACCGCGTTGGCGAAGGCCTTTTCGGTCAAAACTTTTTCAGGCGTCAGATCCTCACACACCATATCGACGATGCGCCGTCCGCAACCCGCCGACATCCGGATGTGGTTGGCATCTGCCGCCGGGATCGACGCCGCACCGGGCAGGGTCAGACCCAGGGCCTCGGCGATCGAGGTCATTGTGGATGCCGTGCCCATGGTCATGCAATGCCCGTAGGATCTCGCGATCCCGGCCTGCACACCAACCCAGTCGGCATCCGACAGGTTCCCGGCGCGGCGCTCGTCCCAATATTTCCAGATGTCCGAGCCCGAGCCTAAGGTCTCCCCATTGAGCCGACCGTTCAGCATCGGCCCGGCGGGCAGGAAGATGAACGGGAGTCCCATCGAAACCGCCCCCATCACCAGACCCGGCGTGGTCTTGTCACAGCCCCCCATCAGTACGGCGCCGTCGACGGGGTGCTGGCGCAGCAGCTCCTCGGCCTCGATCGCCAGAAGACTGCGGTAGAGCATCGTCGTCGGCTTGACGATCGGTTCGGCCAGCGAGATCGCGGGAAGTTCCAGAGGAAAACCACCCGCCTGCAGGACCCCGCGCTTCACGTCTTCGACCCGGTGGCGAAAATGCGCGTGGCAGTGGTTGACGTCGGACCAGGTGTTCAGGATCGCGATGACGGGCTTGCCCGCCCAGTCGTCCGGGCCGTAGCCCATCTGCATGAACCTGCTGCGATGGTTCATCGACCGCATCGTGTCGTGACCGAACCAGCGGGCCGAACGGAACTCTTTCGGATCCTTCATGACTCCCCTCCCCGGCTACCGGTCCTAGACCTCGGCTAGGCGGATGGTGACCCTAGCCTGCGCAAGGCGCAACCGGAGAGCTTAACAGAAGGGTGATCAGCGAACGCGGTCGGGGCGCCGGACGTAGTTGATCCAGGCCTCGGCGCAGTGGCGTTCCTCACCACGCACGAGAGCGCAGACGAGATCCACGACAACCGTCGTCGATGCCCAGCAGACACGCGACGGAACGGATCGTGCAGTCCGACGCGACCGCCATGCCCTTGCCGAGAACGTCATCTGAGGGTTTCCGCCCGTGACGAAATTCAGGATCTGACTCGCGCGAAAGAACGCGAGAACCGTAACTTCGCACTCGCAAACGTCGTCAGGCACCTCAGACGACCAGATCTCGAAGATCGTCGACACCACGCCTTGATGGGCCTCCGCCAGATCCATCGGATCAGCCGGAATGCCAGAAGTCATCGCTTCCATGCGAAGAACTGCCATGCCTGCCTCGTCAAATCACGGTCGCCTCGCGCGCCTGCGACAAGGCCATGCCGAGCTTCAACGACCTTTGCGTTCAGATACGATGGCGGTCTCTTGAAGCTCGCAGACACCTTTTAGCAGCGTGATCGGGCCGTTGCGTCGGTTCCGCCAGCGCGCGGTCGCCAGATCTTCCGCAACACGCGGCTCCGACCGTTGACGATGCGCACGGAACGGCGTATCGCAAGCGCACGTGGCGATTTGTCGGACCGGCTTGCGGGCCACGTAAAAGAAACCGCTAAAGAGGTTAGTCCGCCCGAGACGACGGAACACCTGAACCGGTCCACGACGATGGAGACGGAATTGGTGCGTGATCTTGACAAGCTCAGTCCGGAAACCCGGCTCGTGCACGGGGGGACGCGCCGGAGTGCGTTCGGAGAAACCTCTGAGGCTGTGTATCTGACGCAGGGCTTCGTCTACCCGGACGCCGAAACTGCAGCCGCACGTTTCGCCGGAGAATCGCCGCCGGGCGAGGACGCCTTCATCTACGCGCGCTACGGCAACCCGACCGTCGCGATGTTCGAGGATCGGATGGCCGCCCTCGAAGGCGCCGAAGCTGCCTTCGCGACCGCATCCGGCATGGCCGCCGTGCACGCTGCACTCATGAGCCAGCTCTGTGCCGGCGACCACGTGGTTGCCGCGCGCGCACTGTTCGGTTCGTGTCTCTACATCGTGGAGACGCTCTGCCCGCGTTTCGGCATCGAGGTCACGCTGGTAGACGGCACCGATCTCGACCAGTGGCGCGATGCCATGCGGCCGGAAACGAAGCTGGCGTTCCTCGAGACACCCTCGAATCCGACCCTTGAGATCATCGACATTGCCTCCGTTGCGACGATTGCTCACGAATGGGGCGCGCGTCTCGTGATCGACAACGTATTCGCCACCCCGATGTTTCAGCGCCCGCTCGCTTTGGGGGCCGACGTCGTCGTCTATTCCGCGACGAAGCACATCGATGGTCAGGGCCGCTGTCTCGGCGGTGTCATTTTAGGGACCGAAACCTTCATCCGCGACACCGTCGAGCCATACGTGAAGCACACGGGGCCGGCGCTCAGCCCGTTCAATGCCTGGGTGATGCTGAAAGGGCTCGAAACGCTGCCATTGCGCGTCAACGCCCAGACCGACCGGGCCGAACACCTGGCCCGCTGGCTCTCAAGCCACGAGCGGGTCGTCCGTGCGATCTACCCTGGATTGCCCCAACACCCGCAGCACAATCTCGCAGCCAGCCAGATGTCACGCCCGGGCCAGATCATCGCGCTGGAAATCGTGGGCGGTCAGCAAGGAGCGTTCCGGTTCCTCAACGGGCTTTCCCTGGTCGGCATCTCGAACAATCTCGGAGATGCCAAATCGCTCGTCACCCACCCGACGACGACCACGCATCAGCGCCTGTCCGAAGACGCGCGCGAAAGGCTGGGTATCACGCCGGGTCTGGTGCGGCTGTCGGTCGGACTGGAGGGCGTCGAGGATCTGCAGTCAGATCTCGACCGCGCTTTGCGAGCCGCCTAGTACTTTGATTTACAGTGTAAAATTGTGCGCCTAGTTGTTCTGGAACTGAAGTCAACGTGACCGAGAGTGTTGAACTTTTATGGTTGTCTCGCACTAGAGGTGCCCTAATTGCCTGTCCACCTGCAACGCAGGAGGATCGGGCCGATGAACAAGATCGATCTCAGGATGAACGAAACCGTGCAGAAGATCATTGCGCGTCCCGACGTCGAACGGCCCTCCGAAGACGAGGCGCGCGCGGCTGTGCGCACGCTCCTGCGCTGGGCCGGCGACGATCCCGATCGCGAGGGTTTGCTCGACACGCCGGACCGCGTGATCCGGGCCTATGGAGAGTGGTTTGCCGGATACGAACAGGACCCGGTGGACATGCTCCAGCGGACATTCGAGGAAGTTGACGGTTATGACGAGATGGTCGTCCTGCGCGATATCCGTTTTGAGAGCTACTGCGAGCACCACATGGCGCCGATCATCGGCAAGGCGCATGTCGGATACATCCCGACCGACCGGGTTGTCGGGATCTCGAAGCTCGCACGCCTCGTGAACGTTTTCGCCAAGCGCCTGCAGGTGCAGGAGAAGATGACGTCGCAGGTCGCCAACGTGCTGATGGAAGTCCTGCGCCCGCGCGGTGTTGCCGTCGTGATGGAGGGCGAGCACCACTGCATGTCAACGCGCGGCGTTCACCGGCACGGCGTCTCGATGGTCACGTCGACGATGCTCGGCAACTTCCGCGAGGACCATCGGACCCGCAAAGAGTTCATGGACATCATCGGCAACCCCACGAATCGGGCAGGCTGATCCAGCACACCTAGGGGCGCAGCGCCCACTTACGCTGCGTCCGGCTCCGAACCGCTCTCGCGCTTGTGAATGTAATGTGAATTCGCCAGCACATCCGGGATCGTGAACCAGAAGCGGGCGCCGCCGGTAGACACATTCAGGACCCCGATCCTACCGCCAAAAAGCGCGACGAGTTCCTTACAGATGGCGAGGCCCAGACCGACGCTGCCCTCGTGCTTGGCCCGGCTGCCGTCGAGTTGGTGGAACTTCTGGAAAATCTGATCGTGCTGATCCGCAGGCACACCCGGCCCGGTATCGATCACGTCGACCCGCAAGGTCGACCTCCCCTCGCGCGAGATCATCAGATCGACCGACCCTTTCAGGGTGAACTTGATCGCGTTCGAGATCAGATTGCGCATCAGCTGTGCCAACCTCCGCGCGTCACCAATTCCCTCGCGCGAAACGCCGTTCGCGATGCTCAGGCGCAGCTTCAGCCCCTTGTCGCGCGCCGGAAGCTGCAATCCGCCGACAACCGCCTCGGCCAGATCGTGCAGGTCGAACGGCTCGCGAACCGGCGTAATCGCCCGGATCTCGAGGCTGGACAGATCGAGCACATCTTCGATCAGCGCAAGCAACGCCTTGCCCGACTCGCGCACGATCTCAAGCTGCGATGCCTGCTTATCCGTCAGGCCGCTGAATGACAGAAGCTCGACCATCCCGAGTATGCCGTTCATCGGGGTGCGCATCTCGTGGCTCATCGTCGCCACGAACTCGGATTTCGCGCGGTCTGCCGACAACGCCTCGTCCCTCGCCGCGCGCAGTTTGCGCTCCTGCAGATACGTCGCGGTGATGTCCGTCGCGCTGACATGAAATGCCTGCTGGCCCGTCGCGGCATCCCGGCACCTGACCGCGTGCATGTCGAACCATCGGCGCCCGGCCTTGGTGCGAACCTGAACCGTGGCGCGATGCGCCCCGGACTGCGCGAGCCCCGAACGGAAACCGTACGTCGCGTCGCGATCGACGAAACCGTCACCGAAGGGCAGCCCGCGCGCGCCGAGAGCCTTGTGCATCGCCCGGTTCGAATAGAGTTCCGTCCCGTCATCAGCGTAGAGAGCCGCCATGATCTCGGCATGAAGCAGCGCATCGACGCAGCGCAGAACCTCTGGCTCCATCGGATTTTGCAGATCCGCTTCGACCAGCAGCGCATCCCGCCCGCCCGGCAACTGGCACCAGTGGAAGGTGCAGTCCATCAGCGTCGGCACACCGGCCGGATAGAGCGTCCAGGTTTCGACCGGCACGCGGTTCGGGTCCTGCGACAGGGATTTCCGATACTGCGCGAGCCTTTCTTCCACGGCCGGCGACATCTCCGCCTCCATGGTGCGGGCTGAGAGCTCCGCGATGCTCTCCGCCTGCCACAGCTTCAGCCCGGCCTGGTTTGCCCAGACGATTGCATAGGCATCGAAGTCATAGATCCATATCGGAGTTCGAAACCGGTCGAGCCGCGCCGCCGCGATCGCCCCAAGCGCCGCCGCGTCCGCCAAACCGTCGCCGTCGTGCATCAAGTCACCGATTCCAAGGTCATGAAATGGACCGTAAGGATCGACCGGTTAAAGCCTTGATAATTCGACCTGTCTGTCAGCCATCATTCAGCGTTTGTGATCGCTTCGGCGAAGTCTATGGGCGAAATCCACAAGTCACGGTGCAATTCTACAATCCGTAAGTCGCCTGCACAGGTTTCAGCCAACCGACCGTTACTGCTCCGGCATTCTCGATGACGGGCCGCTTTATCAGGGTCGGGTGTTGCGCCAGCAAGGCCGCTGGATCGCTTTCAGCCTTCGCACGCGCCGCTTCATCCAGCCCACGCCACGTCGTCGATCGCGTGTTGACCAGCGCCTGACCGTGTTCCGCAACCCAGGACTTCAGCGTCTTCTGAGGCACACCATCAGAGCGCACGTCGACCGCCTTCACCGCATGCCCGGCTTCTTCGAGCGCCTTGATCGCCTTCCGGCAAGTGTCGCAGGTCTTCAACCCATACAAGGTCAGTTCAGCCATCATCCTCACCATCTGATAACTACGGTCGTGATCTTGCCGCTGCTTAGCGTCTGTGAGACCTTCTGACCATGCAGAACCGCTGGATCCTGACCCCGCAATTCTTTGAGCATCCCGAACCGGCGCTCTCGTGCGCCGTGCCCGGCAATGCAACACAGAACGGTCCGCACCCAATCTCCGACCGCACTGCCGAGAGCATTGCGAAGCTTCACCGCCCGATTGCTGAATTTGTCGAGGTCACGACGCGCCTTGGCGAACGCCCGGTCTCGATTGCAGGTGACTGCTGCGCGTCCATTCCGGTGCTCGCGGGCCTCCAGCGCGCCAGCATTGCGCCGGTGCTGGTCTGGATCGATGCGCACGGCGACTTCAACACGCCGGAGACTTCTCCCTCGCAGTTCCTTGGCGGCATGCCACTCGCCATGATGGTCGGACGCGGACCGCAATGGATGTGCGAGAGCCTCGACATGAAAACGCAGCCCGAGCATCGCGTCTGGCTGATCGACGGTCGCGATCTCGATCCGCTCGAACGTGCCGCCATGGATGCATCGGCTGTCCGGCGCACCGGTATCGCGGGCCTTGATACGCTCAAGATAAAGGGTCCCGTCTGGGTTCATCTCGACGTGGATGTCCTCGATTCGGACGAGGTGTCGGCGTTCAAATATCCGGTCTCGGGCGGCCCATCGGTCGACGAAACAATTGCCGCCTGTCAGGGTTTCGCCAACGACAACCGGATCGTCGCCGTCTCGGTCAGCGGATGGACAGGTGATTTGGACGAGGACGGAAGCACAGCCGAGGCCTGCAATCGCGTGATCGGAGCGCTCGTCGCCTGAGACAAGTTCCGCGGCCTACGGCACCACCTTCACGATGAACTTGTCGATGACGAAAAGCCCCACTGCGAAGACGAGTGTCGCGATCCCGATCCAGAACCACGGTCCGCCCTTGCTGCGGAAGGCCCAGACGTTCCAAACACCCATTACAAGAGCGAAGCCGCAGAGAAAGAGCGTCTTGTCCATCGGCTATGCCCTTCCGAGCGCCGACTGAAATTCGCGCCACTCTCCGGCGGACATGCCCGACGTCTCCTGCGTGACCGTCTCACCCTCCAACATCCGGCGCAGGCAGGCCATGGCCGGGCCTGAAAAATGGGTCGCAGTCAGCCGGTAATCCTCGAAAGCGGAGTAGGCAGCAGGCACCCATGCCTTGACCAGATCACAGATCGCTTCTGCATAGACCCGGATCTCGTATTGCGCATGAGCATCGGCACGTAACCTCAGGAAATGAAACAGGTTGTGCAGATCGACTTTCCAGTACCACTGGGTGTAGATGCTAGCCGGCAGGTTCATCCGCGCGAGCTCGCGCGCGAGACCTTGCTGACCGTCCTGACTCAGCATCTCTTCATAGTGGTCATAGGCACGCGCGCTGTCATTCCTGAGCAATTCCAGCACCTTGGCGGCCTCTTCTCCCTGCAGCGTGGCACCGCGTCCCTGGTTGTTGACGGTAGACTGTGCCGCCAGATGCTCCGGCGCCGGGACGTAGAACTCGCGGTCGAGGATCGAATACCGCGCGGAGTATTCGTTCACGTTCGCCGTCCGATGCCGGATCCACTGGCGGGCCACGAAGACCGGCAGCTTCACGTGCAGTTTGATCTCGCACATCTCGAACGGCGTAGAATGCCAGTGGCGCATGAGGTAGCGGATCAGTCCACTGTCATCGCGTGATTTTTTTGTTCCCTGCCCGTAACTTACACGAGCCGCCTGAACGATCGCCGCATCGTCGCCCATGTAATCCACGACCCGGACGAAGCCGTGATCGAGCACCGGAACGGCCTCGTAGAGATGCGCCTCCAACCCCTCGGCCACCGCACGGCGCGTCGGGGCAACACGATCGCGTTGAGCGGCAATTTCAGCCTGTTGTTCCGGCGTCAGTGACATATCATCCCCTGTAAGTCGGTCCCGGCCCGGTGAGTCGGTCACCCTAAATCTTGTATCAAGAATGAGAGGCCACACAAGATGAAGATCAATTTTCTGCACACCATGGTGCGCGTGCGCGATATCGACGAGTCCAAGAAGTTCTATTGCGATCTGCTGGGCCTCGTTGAAACGCGCCGCAAGGATCTCGAGGCGGCGAAGGCGACGTTGATCTTTCTCAGCCAGGAAGGCGGCGGCCCCGGCAACGAGATCGAACTGACCTACAACTGGGGTTCCGAGGAAATCTACGATGGCGGGCGAAACTTCGGCCACCTCGCCTTCGAGGTCGAGAACATCTACGACAAGTGCCAGCAACTGATGGATGGCGGCGTGACCATCAACCGTCCGCCCCGGGACGGCCGCATGGCGTTCGTACGCTCGCCGGACGGTGTTTCCGTGGAACTGCTGCAAATGGGCGAGTCCCTGCCGCCGCAGGAGCCCTGGGCGAGCATGGAGAACACGGGCAGCTGGTAGCAGTCCCTACGATGAAGCACAGGAACACTGCGGAAGAGAGGCTGGCCGCGAGAATCGCCGAGTCCGGACTAATCCGCTTCGGAGATGGGCGCCTCTCCCCCACCGCTGCCTCGGATGATGACGAACGTCGCGTTCGGGGCGCCTACCTGCGCCATCTGATTCTGCAAACGGACGACACGGCCGACCCCGGAGGCATAGAGTTGGAGGGCGCCGTCATCGAGGGCGGCATTGACCTCAACGGGCTCAAGCTTTCACGACGCATGTATTTCGGAAACTGCCGCTTCGAGGGCCTCATCTCTTGCCATGATGCAAACCTAAGCACGCTCCGCCTCGTTGGCTGCGAATTTGATGGCTTTCTGGCGCACCGCACAACGATCAATGGCGAGATCCAGATTGGTGAAGCAGCCGTCGCGCATGGATCGATCGAGATTGTTTCGTCCACCATCAAGGGGGATCTAAAGCTTTATTGTTCGTCGCTATGTAGCGACACCTCGAAAGACAATCCGACGTTTGCACTCGACCTGTCTAATTCCACAATCAAGGGATCCTTCTATCTAAATCAAACGGTGAACGCCCGACGCCAAACGCACGTGTTAGAAGCGGAAGTCCCCGGCCCTGGCTCTCCAAAAGCTGTCGTTGCTGAAAACGGCCAAGGGCCCGACATCAAGGAAAAATTCATAGATCCATCTCCGATTGTGCCAGGCTGCTTGGGGCCTGTGCGGGCGCACGGTCTTACGGTCGCAAGAAGTCTCGAAATCTCTGCAGCCAAGATTTCTGGCGAGATCCAACCCGGCGAGTTCGACCGAAGACTGAATGATCCGGACTGGGACAATAGGATTCAGACCGGGCTCAACCTTGAAGCAGCAGAAGTCGGCGATCTCCTGATGATCGGCGGTGGCACCGTTGTACATGGAGGTTTGCGTCTTTTCGGAGCCAAGTTCGGCGGCATCGAGATCGAGCAATCAAAATTTCATCCCCAGATGATTTGTGATGGCGAAGATGATACTGGAGAAACTAAGAACATCTCCTATCTGCCTGCCTTGGACTTGTACCTTTGCCGGGTGTCGGGACGGATGCGCCTCGATTCCGATATTGAGTGCGACGGTCCGGTTCGCTTCGATCTTGCGCACGCCCGGACTATCGATCTTTCTCCAGCAGGATGGTCAGCCAAGACCTATTCTCTTGACGGCTTGACCTACGAACGTTTCGACAGGTCGACTTCGCGGATTGCAACTGAGGTCATGTCCTGGCTGAATGGTCAGGATACCGGCGCTACCGCAGGGTTCTCACCTCAACCGTGGACGCAAGCTTCAACCGTGCTACAGGCCATGGGCTTGGAGGACGACGCCAAGAACGTGCGGATAGAAACCGCCCGACATTCCGCCAAAGATGAAATCAAACGGTTCAAGCGCGCTCTTTGGTCTGCTTTCGAGAACCCGGTCCATGTCCCGAGCGCTTGCGCAGCGCCCTTCGGTCTTGTCGCGATCATCTGCATTTGGTTGTTCCACAGAGCTTACGATCTGGTGATACAGTTCGGCCACAACCCACTGAGGGCCGGCTGGTGGATGCTGGGCTGCATCTTTATCGGGTGGCTCGTGCTCGAAACAAACTCCGGTCTGATCGTTTCGGCGAGCGATAAAACCGGTCCTCCAAAGGACATGGCAATGCTGGCGATCGACATCTTTCTGCCAGTTTTGAAATTGGGCTGGGACGGTTTCTGGGAACCTATGGACGGCAGCCGATTGTGGTACTTCGTTGCCGGATATCGTGCATTGGGGTGGATCATCGCCGGTTTCGCGGTCGCGGGTTTCACTGGATTAGCAAAGAAATGATCAGGTTGCGGTTGCTGTTGGTCACCGTCCTGCTTCTGCTCGCTCCGCGGGCGGTGCATGCTTGTGGACTCGAACTCGTGCTCGCGATGGACGTCTCGCGCTCGGTGATCAATGACGAGTACAACCTGCAGATGGGGGGCATGGCCAATGCCTTCCGCGATCCCGAGATTATCGACGCGATCGGCTGGATCCCGGGTGGGGTGATGGCGACCATGACCCAGTGGTCGGGCCCCGGCCAGCAAAGCCAGAGCGTCGGCTGGCGTCACCTGACCAACCCGGACACCGTCGTCTCGTTCGCGCGCGAGATCGACTTTGCCAAGCGCGACTTCTTCCAGTCTTTCACGGCAATCGGCGATGCGCTCTGGCACGCGAACAGTCTCAGCGCCACGAACCCGCGTGTGTGCAAGCGGCGCGTCATCGATGTCTCCGGCGACGGCATTTCGAACCGCGGGCGCGAACCTGTCAGGGTCGCCGACGCTCTCGCGGCCAACGGCGTCACAATCAATGCCGTGGTGATCCGCGGTGCACGGCCCGATCCGGCGGAATACTACATCGACAATGTCGTTCGCGGTCCCGGAGCGTTTCTTGAAGTCGCGGAGACGTTTCACGACTACGCGCGCGCGATCCGCCAGAAACTGCTGCGCGAACTCACCCCGGCCCTGGCGGGGCGGCTGGAGGGGGCGGGATGAAGCGCCTCGCTGCATGCCTGATTTCGATCCTTGCGCTTGCGCCGGTTCCCGCAACAGCATTCTGCAAACTCGCGCTCGCCTTCGCACTCGATGTGTCGTCGAGCGTGAATGACGGCGAATACCGGATCCAGTTGCACGGGCTGGCAGATGCACTGGCCTCGGAGGAAGTTCAGACAGCGATCCTGTCCCCCGAAGGCGCGCACATCATGGCCGCCGCCTATGAATGGTCGGGCTATCGGCAGCAAACCCTTCTGATGGACTGGACAAAGCTGGATACGCCCGGTGCGATCTCGCTCTTCGCCAACCGCCTGCGCCAGACCCGGCGACGCTATTCCGAGTATCCGACGGCACTTGGCAAAGCGGTGCAATACGGTGCGCAGCTCCTGCGCCGCGCTCCACCCTGCGCCCGTCAGGTTCTCGATATCTCGGGCGACGGCGAGAACAATGTCGGCGTCGGCCCTGAATACTTCCGCCGCCAGGGCGTGCTCGACGGGTTGATCATCAACGGGCTGGTGATCCAGGGCGCATTCCCGGATCCCGCAATCTACTACAAGCGGCACGTCATCCAGGGTCCGAACGCCTTTATGGCGCTTGCCCGGGATTTCGACGACTATCCGGATGTGATGCTCGGCAAACTTCTACGAGAGATCGAGGGCGATCTGATCATCGGGCGGGTGGTGCGATGAGATGGATCTGCGCGCTCCTGATGCTCGCGGCCACGGTCCTCGCCGCGCCGCAGGCCCGCGCCTGCGCGCTCGAACTCATCCTGGCGGTCGATGTCTCCGGCTCGATCGACGAGCGCGAATTCACCCTCCAGATGGAAGGCACGGCTTCGGCCTTCGAACATCCATCGATGGTCACCGCCGTCGAGGCGCAGGAGGGCGGCGTCCAGATCATACTGACCCAGTGGAGCGGGCGAACGCGGCAACGCATCGTCACCGACTGGCATCTGATCGAAGACGCCGATTCGATGGCGGAATTTGCCAATTCGATTCGCCGCGGCGGACGGCTCTGGCGCAACTATTCCACGGCCATCGGCGAGGCGTTGGAGCACGCGATGCGCGTGGGAGGCACCGTGCCGCAAACCTGCCAGCGCCGCGTGGTGGATGTCTCGGGCGATGGCATAAGCAATGAGGGTCGGGCACCGCGTGCGATGGCCGACGAACTGGCGCGGCAGGGATACACGGTCAACGGCCTCGTCATCCGGGGCGATTCGCCCGATCCGGTCGAGTACTACCGCCGCAACGTGATCGCCGGGCCGCGCTCGTTCATCGAAGTCGCCAACGGGTTCGAGGATTACCCGAATGCGATCCTGCGCAAGTTGTTGCGCGAGATCGAGCAGCATCAGCTGATCAGCCAGAACCCCTGACGAACCCGCCCATCGCGCTTCGGCCACCGGTTTATCGGCTTCTTAGGGAGTTGCGTGCACTCTTCATGACGGGTGATTTGCGTAAGGTGTTGGGGGACACATGCTCAGCAGGCTCAATAGGTCACAGGTGCGCTTCGGCGCATGGATACGTTCAGTTCTCGCAATGGTTTCGATCGGCGCGGTGGCCGCGTGCTCAGCGGCGCCGACAGTCGATGTATCTGCCGCGCGCCCGCACGCGCCCGCCATGCTGCAAAATGCACTCTACAATTTTCCAGATCCCGGCCCCGCTTACGCCTATCGCGGCGTGCCGCGTCACGGAAAGGCGATCCTCGTCAACATTCCCAGCTTCGAGCTGATCGCCTTCGAGAATGGCCAACCGGTTCTGCGCAGCCGGGTGATCGTGGGAAAACCGTCGACGCCGACGCCGATCATGTTGACCGAAACCTCGGTCGTCCGTTTCCGACCGACCTGGACGCCGACGCCGCGCATGATTCGAAGCGGCAAATACCGGCCGGGAACCCGCCCACCGGGCAAGCGCAATCCGCTCGGCTTTCTTGCGATCAGACTTGCACCGGGGATGTTGATCTATCTGCACGGCACCAACAAACCGCAGCTCTATGATCGCGACAAACGCGCACTCAGCCATGGTTGCGTTCGCGTCGAAAAATGGGACGAGGTCGCCGCTTGGGTGCTCGGCACAAGTGTGGACGACGTGCATGCCCATGCATACGGTCGGCGTACGTTCGACGCTCAAACCGACGGCATCCCGGTGATCATGTCGTATCAACTTCGCTTTCCGGACACGAACGGTGTGATCCGCAACTGGGACGATGTCTATCGCCGCGGGACCGAGACGGTGTTGGCGCGGACGCTTTGATACTTAGGGGCAGTACCGATCGAAAAGAGCGTGGCCGAGCCAGCCAAACACCTGGAATGGAGGAATCTTGCGGACGCAGTTCTGAAGATCGCTCCATCCGTCAGGAGCCATAGACGCGCGAACGCACGTATTCGAACGTCAATCGCCGAGCGGCAAGGGCCATATCGCCGTCAGCAAGACTCATGTGCAGGTTTGACCCGTGCGAGGAAATTCAGACTTCCGATTTCCCCGTTCCGGGTCCAACGCTCGACGCTGATTTAGTTGCACTTGGAAAAGCCTTCCAGGCGATCCTGTCCGGCTGCGCTCATCCTCTAAAATCATCGTCTGTTTGCAGGCTGAAGCAACGGCAATGCGCTGCAGATCTAAATCACTTCAACGCGTCCTGTGCCGACGCATGCGCATATGGGCTGTTCGGCATTCAAAACGGACTCTGATCCGGCGCCCTGAATTCGGCCTTCGCCGGGCAATCGAGCCTCGTCGGTCTTGACACTACGCCTCAAACCGCGCCTCGCGCCAAGCCAACGCAGCCTTGAGGCCTCCATCCCGCAAGAGACGCAGAAACTCGGCCTTGTCGGGACTTCCTTCGCCTTCGATGTCGAGATCGGTAGCAAGCGCATCGTCAAGCGCCTGCTCCATTCCCATGACCCGCATCGTCGCGTTCACCGCAGCTTTCGTGCGCCGAACGACCATCGGGTCGATCACCGCCATCTGCCGGGCAAGGCCTTGCGCGTGCGCCAAAACATTCTCATCCGGAACGACGCGGTTGATCATGCCGAGCCTGAGCGCCTCGGCCGCCGGAATATCGTCCATGCCAAGAAGGAAGACCTCCTTCGCCACCTTCGGCCCGGCCAGCCACGGCAAGAGCATCACGACGATCCCGGCGCCAAACCGCAATTCGGGCTCGCCGAACCGTGACCCCTCGCCCGCAATCGTCAGATCGCAGGCCATGGCCAGTTCACACCCGCCCGCCAGTGCCGGTCCACGCACCGCCGCGATCGTCGGCTTCGAGAGATGCCAGAACCTCATCACAGCGTCGAAGTCGGTCCTAAGCACGGGCGCCCAGGCCTCGTGTCCGATCGGAGGCGCCGCCGCCTGCGCCGCCAGATCGAACCCGGCCGAAAAGGCCTTTCCGGCACCGGTCAGTACCACCGACCGTATCGAACCGTCCGCCTCGATCCGGTCGCAAGCCGCCATCATCTCGCGCAGCATCGGCTGATCCATCGCGTTCAGTTTGGCCGGACGGTTCAGCGTCAGCGTGGCAACGGATCCATCGATCGACAGCAGGATGGACTCTTCTGACATGGCCGGGCTCCGCGCGTGAGATCATCCGATCCCACCACGCCCCGAGCCATCAAGCAATCACCGGCTTGAATTCAGTCCCAAAGCGCCCGCCCCAGCTCGGTGTTTTCGAACGGGTCGAACTCACCGTCGTTTTCGATGATGCCTTCATCGACGATCAGTGCTCCTGCCGTCCCCGCCAAAACCGCGACACAACCCGACAAAGCGCCGATCATCAGCAGCGCGCATGATGTTCGCAGAACCCATCCAGACATCGCAGATCTCCTTTGTAAGATCATACGGCGCCAACCTGACACGCACTCAGGAGATTTCGCGCAGATTTCCCTGTTTGGAAACTTAGGGAATCATCCTTATATTGGGGGCGTTCCCTCGGGGACTATGGCGATAAACGCGCTCGTAATAAGCGGATCGGACCCGGGGGCGGTACCCGGCGGCTCCACCAACATCCTTCTTGGGGGATCTGGGGGCCGAAACAGGATCGACGGACGTGTAAAGGGGATGGCTTTCGCTCGGTGAGGTACCACCGTTATCGGTCCGTTATGTACAGTTGCCAATGACAACCGTGCTCCGGTGGCAATGGCTGCTTAATGCAGTCGGAAACACCGAAACTTTAAGTCCTTGGGCCTAGCCGCCTAAGGCGGGGTTCGCAGGCACCTGGCAACAGAAGCCTGCATTTTTCACGCTTGGTTCACGCTCAAATCACGCTGCGCTCACGCACGCCGGTTTATACCCGTTTCGTCGGCTTGCGAGATCGCCGGCCAGGGAACGGGTAAGAAGATGACAACCTCGAACCTCGATCACTACCACAGGACGGTCCGCCACCGGATCATCAGCGACGAGCCCGGCTGGGCCCAGGGCGAGATCACCGGCGTTCTGGTGTCGTACAATCGCACGCAAGGGCTCACCGCAGCGCCCGTCCCGCGCAACGCTCTGGACGAACTTCTGGTCGACGTGGCGCGCGAGGAGGGCATCGCGTCCCCCGGAACATTCTCGCGCGCCTATGTGAGGCAACGGATCGACGAACTCCGGATGCGTCCCGCGTGGACCCTGAAATCGCATCGCCAGGCTCATTTGCTTGAAGCGTTTTATTTGAACGGTGATGGATACCAGTACCTGTACGAGTAGCGTTGTTGAGTATTGGTGCGGCGGGCGGTCTTGCGTCACCGGGATCGCCCGCCTTTTTCGTGTTCCGCTGCTGTTCTCAACGAAAAATCAATCCGTTTCCCCTCTTTCCTGTGCAAGAGAATCCGCTATGGTCCGCCTACCAGAAGGGGATAACCGAATGACCGTAGGCCACCGGCTCAACTACGGACACCTTATGCAGAAGGCTATGCGCCAAATGATGGCGGATGTGTTGAGCCACGTCGCCGAGCATGGTCTGCCCGGCGATCACCACTTCTACATAAGCTTCGAGACCGCCCATCCGGGCGTCGATATTCCCGATTGGCTGCGCGAAACCTACCCCGACGAGATGACCATCGTCCTGCAGGAATGGTTCGCCGATCTCGCAGTGGCGTCGGACCGTTTCTCGGTCACGCTCAACTTCTCGGATCAGGCGCAGACGCTTGTCATTCCGCTCGAGGCGGTCCGCACCTTCGTCGATCCATCGGTGAAATTCGGCCTCAAGTTCGATGCCCACGACGCCGATGAGGACGGTGACGAGACCTTTCAGGTCGAGCCAGACGACCCGGACACCGATGACGACGACGCAGCCGCGGCGCCCGGTGCCGACGTCGTCAGCCTCGACGAGTTCCGCAAGCACTGATCACCGGAAAACGGCCTGAGCAGGAACGAAATGGACCCGATCCTTTCGTCCATTTCCCGATCCGTAAGCGCTCCGGTTTGACCGCACTTCGCAACTGCGGCTATAGCCAGCGGAAAGATCTGGAACAGGATGGCGCGCCATGGCGAAGACTCGCACAGAAACCGACAGTTTCGGCCCTCTCAAGGTCCCCGCCGACAAGTACTGGGGTGCGCAAACGCAGCGCTCACTGATCAACTTTCCGATCGGTTGGGAGCGCCAGCCGGTTGCCGTCGTCCGTGCCCTCGGCGTCATCAAACAGGCCTGCGCCGAGGCGAACATGGAAAACGGCAGCCTGCAGAAGAAACTCGGCAAGGCGATCGTCAAGGCCGCTGCCGAAGTGGTCGACGGCAAGCTCGACGATCACTTCCCGCTCGTCGTCTGGCAGACCGGCTCGGGCACGCAATCGAACATGAATGCGAACGAGGTGATCGCCAACCGGGCGATCGAGATCCTGGGCGGCAAGATCGGCTCGAAAGACCCGGTGCACCCGAACGATCACTGCAACAAGTCGCAAAGCTCGAACGACACCTTCCCGACAGCGATGCACATCGCCACCGCGCGCACCGCGCATGACGTTCTGATCCCGGGACTGGAAAAGCTCCACGCCGAAATGGATGCCAAGGCGAAGGCCTTCGCGAAGATCATCAAGATCGGTCGGACGCACACGCAGGACGCGACACCGCTGACGCTCGGACAGGAATTTGGCGGATACGCCTTCCAGCTCAAGCAGGGCATTGCCCGCGTGAAACAGGCGCTGAAGAACGTCTACTTCCTTGCCCAGGGCGGGACCGCCGTGGGAACCGGCCTCAACACGCCCAAGGGCTTCGACAAGACGGTTGCGGCGAACATCGCGCGCATCTCGGGCCTGCCGTTCAAGACAGCGCCGAACAAGTTCGAGGCGCTCGCCGCACACGACGCCATCGTTGAGATGTCCGGGGCAGTCAAAACCGTCGCCGCCTCGCTCTTCAAGATCGCAAACGACATCCGGCTGCTTGGCTCGGGCCCGCGCTGCGGGCTCGGCGAGTTGCTGCTGCCCGAAAACGAGCCCGGATCCTCGATCATGCCCGGCAAGGTCAACCCGACCCAGTGCGAGGCGTTGACCCAGGTCTGCGCCCACGTCATGGGCAATGACGCGGCCATCGGCTTTGCCGGCAGCCAAGGCCATTTCGAGTTGAACGTCTACAAGCCGATGATGGTCTACAACCTGTTGCAGTCGATGCAGTTGCTCGGCGATGCCTCGGTGGCGTTCACCGACAACTGCGTCGCCGGGATCGAAGCGGACGAGGATCGCATTTCGACCCTGATGTGGGAAAGCCTGATGCTCGTTACCGCACTGGCACCGGAGATCGGCTATGACAACGCCACGAAGGTCGCCAAGACCGCGCACAAGAACCGCACCACGCTGAAAGAAGAAGCGGTCAAGCTTGGCTTCGTCGACGAGGCGACCTTCGACCGGGTGGTCCAGCCGAAGAACATGATCGGGCCAAAGTAAGCCTCGCGAGAAAGCCTCACCTTCACAACAAACGCCATCGGATCGACCGACCCGAGGACAGCGATCAACAGTTAGTTATGGAGCGTGTTCGAAACTGGCTCGCAAGAATTGGAGCTGAATGTTCGTGAAGGTGGCTGTTTGGCACAACTTGAAGGTTGCTCGGCAACCGTTCTGCGTTGAAAGCCACGTCGGACAGGGGTCGACTTGCTGCTCCAATCACGGATTTAGGAGTGGCGACGCGGCGCTCAATGGATCACCCGAGAGCCTGTAAATCAGTCGTGAGATGCCAAGACTATGAAACTGATTTTGCCGAGAGTTTACCGGCCACAATATGAACTCGAAGAATTCTCCGTGTAGGTACACGGACCCGGTTGGTACAAAATTGGCGTTGGCCTAAGTCACTGGTACGACGAGCAAAAACGGAAGCTAAGATTTCAACCTATCTTCAGATGATGCAGGTGTTCGAGCATGGCGAGCGACGATTGGTATCGTAACACCGAATGGAATGATCGAGTACAGGAAGCTTTCTTCGCCAAGCTGAGTCGCGCGCGCTCCCAGCGAGATCAATACCTCGTAATTCAGGCGAACACCCTTGCGTCTATCGCCCCAGAGGTAACGCTAGAACTTGTCGAGTTCTATTTTGCGACGAGGTTCGACGACTTTGAAGATGTTCGAGCTCACTTAGCAAGCGCGAACGCCTATGGAGCGATGGGCAAAACCGACAAAGAAATCGAGGCGTACAAGAAAGTCTTGGCAAGAGAGAGGGAATTTCCAGGCCATCAGACAGAGGCCTGCTTTGAACTTCCGTATCTGATTGCTCTGAACAGAGTTTCATCCGAATATGAATTTGCGATCTGCGTTCTTATGGAGGGATATGATCGAGCAGTCTTTCCTATCGATCATTTCAAGTGGCATACGGCCAAAGCTTTAATTTCTGGAGATGAAGGCCGGAAGGAAGATGCTGCCGTTCACGCGGGGAAAGCCCTCGAGATGGCAGGTGTAAAGAAATCGGGTTTTCGCTATCATCAGCGCCTGGGGTTAGTAACAGAAAAATACCACGGCACACTGGAGCGGCTTCTTGATCTCACCCGATAGAATAAAATCCACCTCTCGTCACATCTATTGTCAAATTATTGCACCTCAGTCTTCGAAACGGAGTCACACGATTCTTGTGAAGGTTTTATTCGGCACCAATTGCGCATTCATTCGCGCCATTCGCAATTTCTCTGAATGCCAAAGAGGCGCTGGCGATGCGATACTGGTCTCGGCCTAGAATTCATCGGTCTCGCGCATCCGACGCTTGCGCACCGAGCAGCAGTCAGACCGTCGCCGCGCGTTCGTGCCCGGTCACGCACCCGATCATCGCCGGCACGCACATCGAGACCGCCTCGAAAATCCAGTAACCGCTGATCCCTGCGGCGGCCAGCAGTTCCGGCCACATCCACGGCATCGTCGTGAGAAAGGTCGTCGCCTCCGGCACGCCGCCATTCATCAGGGCCCAGCACGTCCATCGGCCAAGGAAAAAGACCGCACCCATCGCGAGGCCCAGCGCAATCGTGCTCATCCAGGTCTGCCGCGCAGAGATCACCCCGGCCATGATCAAGACGACCGAGCCTGCGATCCCAATCAGAACCTTGGTGGCAACGAAATCAAGAGCGTGGGCAAAAGTACCGTGAACCGCACCGGCCACCGCCGCCATGCTGACGGCGATGATTGCGCCGCGGGCGCCGTATGCGCGATCGAGCGATGCCATTCTGCCTCCGCCTTTCTGACGTGTGTATGCGATCTCTATTGACGAAAAGTATCGTGCCGGACAATGGAGATCTGATGGCGGACAAACCGATCAACCTGCGTCTCAGGCGCAAACAGAAGGCGCGCGACGACAAGCGCCGGCAAGGCGATGCTGCCGCCGCACAATCGGGCATCAGTGGTTCTCAGCGGAGCGAGGCCGAAAAGATCACGCGCATGGACGGCCGGCGCCTCGACGGCAAACGCCTCGACCGCGATCCGGCTGACGATGCCTGAGGACCGGCCCGTAAAGCGGTCTCTCACGCTTCAGGGCCACAGAACCTCGGTCAGCCTCGAGAACGCTTTCTGGGACGAGTTCCAGCGCCTTGCCGCAGAGCGCGACATCTCGATCAACGCACTTGCGAGCGAACTCGACGCCGTCCGTACGCCGCCTGCCTCACTGGCCTCGGCGATCCGTCTATTTGTGCTGCGCGAGATCAAGGCGGGGCGCTAATACCTTGCACGCAGAGCGGCAATCTGGGATTGCTGCACCGCACACAAGGAGCTCTCGCATGGCCGAACCGCGCTATCCTGAACGCCCGGAAGACCTGCTGCAACCGCAGCAGATGGCGCAGCTCACCGGCATGGACTACATCCGCGGGATGCTGACCGGAAGGCTCCCGGCCGCACCGATTGCGCAGCCCGGCCGGATCACGATGACCGAGGCGCGCGAGGGCCGTGTCGTCTTCGAGGGCAATCCGGATTTCAGTCTCTACAATCCGCAGGGCGCCGTCCATGGCGGCTGGTTCGGCGTGGCACTCGACAGCGCCATGGGCTGTGCCGTGATGACCCGGCTGCCGCGCGGCTTCGGCTACACGACGCTTGAGTACAAGATCAACATCCTGCGCCCGGTCTTCGAAGAGACCGAACCGCTTCAGGTCATCGGCGAGTCGATCCACTCCGGGCGCCGGACCGCGACCGCCGAAGGCCAGATCGTCGGATCCGACGGCAAGCTCTACGCGACCGGCACAACGACCTGTCTGGTGCTGGAACTGCCGAAAGACTAGGTGCGGCGGCTCAGAACAGAATTCGCGCGGCCCCCACGAGGACGATCGCCCCGATCGTTGCGACGGCGATCTGGTCGACGAGCGGGTTTCCCAGTGAAATCGAGATCCCCAGTTTCGGAAGCAGAAATCCGCCGACGAACGACCCGAGGACGCCCCAGATGATGTATTTCAGCAGGCCTCCGTCGCCGACCACGAACGATGCGAGCCAGCCAGCCACGAGGCCGATCGCTATCACCGCAATGATGCCCTTTGGCTCCATCCGTCCTCTCCCGTCTCACGCTGGTTGACGACAGGATACTGCCCCGCGGCGACGGCGTGAATATGGCGAGAGCACCCTAGGCGTAGGCGATGAACAGAAGAACCGCACCCAGAGCCAACCGGTAGAGCACAAAAGGCAGCATCGTCCACGTCGCCGCAAACATGCGCATCATGACGGTGAGGGCGAGCCACGCGGCGCCGCAGGACAGCAGCGCACCCAGAAGAAGTTCCGTGCCGAGAACCAGATCACCGTCCGCGATGACCCCGGCCGTCTCGAGCGATCCGGCCGCCAGGATCACCGGGATCGACATCAGGAGCGCCAGCCGCGCGGCCTGCACCCGGTCAAAGCCGAGCCAGCGTGCCGCCGTCATCGTGATCCCCGACCGGCTCGTCCCGGGCACCAGCGCCAAGGCCTGCGCCAGCCCCATCACCACAGCGTCGCGCAGCGTCCAGCTTTCCGCATCGCCACGCTGAGCCACCGCCCGATCCGCGATCCACAACAGCACGGCACCGAGCAGCGTTGTCCACCCGATCACTTCGACGGCACGGAGCGCCTCCATGGCGCCCGCCAGTTTCAACCCGAGCCCGAAGACCACCGCAGGGATTGTCGCGAGCGCCAGCAACAGGACCATCCGCGCCTCGTCCGTGCCGAACCGCATCGAAAGAATGTGTCCCGTCCCGCGCAGCAGGTTGAGAAACTCGATCCGAAAGAACCCGCAGACGGCGACCAGCGTGCCGACATGGACCGCGACGTCCATGACCGTGCCCTGATCCGACCGGCCCGTCAGCAGTGGCCATAGCGCGAGGTGGCCGGACGACGAAATCGGCAGGAATTCGGTGATCCCCTGGATCACCGCCAGCACCACGATATCGACCAGTTCCATCCCGCCCCCTCTCGTCGCGGCGCGCTAGTGTTTGTGTCATGATCGACGCTGTGGCAACCTCTCAGGCAACGCCCCCAGTCGAAGGGATGCAGAATGTCAGAGCAGCTCAACGGTCAGTGTCTATGCGGTTCCGTGCGCTTCCACGGCAGGATCCTGCCCGGGCGCGGCGTCGGGGTCTGCCATTGCGGGCAGTGCCGTCGCTGGGCGTCCGGCCCGTTCATGGCAGTCCGTTTCGAGGGCGGCGTGACATTCGACGCCGACGAGAGCCTGAACTGGTTCCGCTCGTCCGAGCATGGCGAACGCGGCTTCTGCAATCGCTGCGGCTCCAGCCTGTTCTGGCGCGCACCGGGGGACGGCGTCGATGTCGCAATCTCGGTCAGTGCGCTGCCCGAAGACCACGGCCTCGGCATCATGGAGCATATCTGGGTGGACGATCAGCCCGACTGGTACGCCTTCGCCGACGATACACCGCGCCTCACGGCAGCCGACGTGCTGGGCACGAGTGACTGACGCGAGCCGAACGGACACGGCGGCCACACAGATGATCCGCACCCGCGCGGTCACCTACTTCCACGGCTTCGACCCGGCCTCGGTGGCGCGCTACCGGCGGATCTTCGAGACTTCCAGCGCCCGGCTCGGCGTGGCCACCGGCAATCTTCCGGACGGTGAGCCCGGCTGGGTCGCGCATCGCGATTTCACGCGGACACGGGTCCACCACGCCCGCTACGAGGATCTGGTCCGCGCGTTCCAGAATCCGTCCACCAACGCGCGTCTGGGTCGCGGCGTCAGAACGCTCCTCGTCATGCTCGCTGACGGCACGCTATTGCGCCTCGCCCGCCGTGCCCCGCGCGCACTTGCGCTGGCACTTTCGCCGGTCCTGTTCACCCTGGTTCCGATCCTCACTGCCGCCGCGATCCTCGCGCCGCTCGATCTGATCGATGCCGCGCTGATCTTCGTTCTCGGTATCGGCCTTCTCTTTCTCGCGGACCGGCTGTTCCTGCTGCTCGTGGCCGACCTCTTCGCCTATTTTCACGAGATCGCGCGTGGCACCTCGGACGCGTCCCTGGCGCACGCGACCCGAATTGCCGAGATCGCGCAGACAATCCCGACGGACGCGGACGAGACGCTGGTCGTCGGACACTCTCTCGGGGGCATCGCCGCGATCCACGCCACCGGCGCCGTGCTGGAAAGACTGCCCGAGGACGGATCGCTCAACCTGCTTACGCTCGGCTCGAACCACGGGATCATACTGTTGCAGCCGGGCGAGGGCCGCGACCGCCTCGCCGCAGCGATCACCCGGATCTGTTCCGACAAGCGCGTCTTCTGGGTCGACATATCCTCTCCGCGCGACGCCTTTTGCGTGCCGCTCACCGATCCGCTCGACCTGATCCGCCCGGACGCCGAGGCCCACAGTCCGCGCATCCTGTCGGCCCAACTTGCCCGCGCCCCGCGCATCCCCGGCGATCGCCGCACGGCATTCGCTGCCATGCGCCGGCACATGGGCTACCTGCTGGAACCCGTATCGGACGGCGGTTTCGACTACGCCGACGCCGTGGCAGGCGGCCAGAGCCTCGCCGACCGTTTCGGCGAGCGGCAGAACTCGCCAAAGGCCCGGATGTGGCACGGCTGAAACGCAAATCAGCGTTCCGTCTCTGGCCCGGGAAACCACGTCCCGCGCGCAAGCCAGCGAAATCCTCGGCGCGCTGGTGGCGCATCCTGCGCTGGCCGCTACGCCTGATCGTTCTTCTCCTCGTCGCCTGCGTCCTGTGGGTGGGTGCTTACCGCTTCGTGGCGCCACCGGGCGGGATCTATCTGGCATCCGAAGCATGGACGCGCGGCAGCATCTCACAGGACCTGCGCCAGATCGAAGACGTGTCGCCACGGCTGGGCCGCGCCATCATCGCCGCCGAGGATGCCCGCTTCTGCGACCATTACGGCTTCGACTTTCAGGCGATCCGCGACGCCATCCGCCTGAACGAACAGGGCAAGCGCACCTACGGTGCGTCGACGATCACCCAGCAGGTCGCCAAGAACATGTTCCTCTGGCACCAGCGGAGCTGGCTGCGCAAAGGGCTGGAAGCCGGTTTCACGGTCCTGATCGAGGTCCTATGGCCGAAGCGTCGTATCCTTGAGATCTACATGAACAGCGCCGAGTTCGCGCCCGGCGTCTTCGGCGCCGAAGCCGCAGCGCAGCACCATTTTGGTCGGCCTGCATCCGCACTCACGCCAACCCAGGCCGCACGGCTGGCTGCGGTCCTTCCGAACCCGAAGGCGCGCAGCGCTTCGAAACCGTCCTCGTTTGTCCGCCGACGCGCCCGCAGCATCGCCGCAGGTGCCGCGACGATCCGGGCCGAGCAGCGGGACACCTGCGTCTACTGAGCGATCTGCGTCTGGCGTTCAACAATCGAAAAGGAAGCCCAGACGCTGGCGAACCCTGCAACCGCGGAGCGTGCGCTGGACCACTGGATATCGCAGTGAGCCGCCACCGATCAGACCGCCTGTCCCACCGCAGGTTCCCCGCTTGCCTTCGCCGCATGGCCAACGCCGCCACGACCGAGCAGCCGGATGACCTTGATCGCCTCGTTGGCATTGAGATCCAGCGACCTGACCCGCTCCTCACCGACCACGACGGTATTGCCGGACCACGGACTCGGCGACCCGGGCTGGTAGATTGTGACCAGTCCATCGGCGCGCTCGACCTCAAGGCAGATCTGCGCGTGGTCGTCGAACGTCACGAGAACCGGCGTCAGCGTTCCCGCCGCATCCTCTGCCTGGGCAAACGAACTCAACATCGTCTTTGCGAACGCATAGGGCGGCAGCATCTGGATCAGCAGGCCGTCGAGCGTGTTGATCCGGGATTTCACCGCAGAATTGCGGGAGATGACGCCTGCGAGATAGCAGACACCAAGAATGAACCCGATGGCGATCACGTTGGCCAAGGCGACCCCGCCGACGGTTTCAATCGGAATGATGGCGTCGATCGGCCTTGCCAGCGTAAGGCTCAGTTCGAACGCCTTTCCCAGCACCGCGACGATTATGATGAGCGGCAGCAGGAACAGCGCTCCCCCGATTATCGTTGTCTTGATCATCTGACTTGTCTCCCCGACGGTTTCCGCGCGTTCGTTTCAACGGATTTCTTCTCAGGAACTATCAGCAATTCGGCAGACACTTCCTAGGCGAAACAGCACATGCAAACGGCCGTTTGCGGTGCTCTGGCCTTCGTGTCTGGCAGAGACTGCGGTGAGGGCTCGCTGAACCTCGGTGCCGCCGTCGCCCGGATCATCTCGATCCTCCAGATGGTCCGCAGATTGGTGGACACATTTCCCGGAGGGTCGGGCGATCATGTCGTAGTGAGCGGGAACACGGTTCTATGTGTCTGGGTCAACATGCCAGCCACCGTTCAGATCGACGTGGCGCACCGAGCACCGTTCGATCAACTGGTCATAACCCTCAGGCAGGAAGGACTCCTGCCAGTCCTCTCCAAAGCGCGCGCGAACGGCATCGAGATCCGTCCAGACAGACGCGAAGACGACGAAATCGCCGTCCGAGGGCACGCCCGCGCCGAAGAAATATCCCTTGTTTCCCGGCTCGCCGCGCACGACATCGGCCGATGTGACAGCGAATTTCCGCAACAACTCAGCCGCGCACCCGGGTCTTGCCTGTACTTCGAACAGTCGCAGAATGGGGCCGGGCGCGGCTTCACGGTCTTGCATGATCACGTCTCCTGTTGTGTGCGGCGAGCGAGGCTACGTTGCGACTGGCCGCGCAGAGACCTGACATGGCTCAATGCTCGGCGGCCCACGCGATCGCGTCTTCCAGCCTGTCATCACCCCAGAACAACTCGTCGCCAACCCGAAAGCTCGGCGCGCCGAAGATGCCGTGCGTTCTCGCCTCCTCGGTCAACGCCCGCAGGCGAGCCTTGGTTTCATCTTGCCGCGCGAGACCGAGCCAGTGATCGGGATCGTCGACGCACCGCTCAAGAGCGCGCCTGAGAACCTCGCCGTCCGAAATATCAGCACCTTCCACGAACTGGGCCGAAAAGACCTGCCGTGCGAACGCCCCGGACCAAGGCTCCGCAAGCCCCGCAGTCATAATGCGCGCGGCCTCGAGACCCTTGGCCGGAAAGATCGCCGGGCGCACGAACGGAATGCCAAACCGCTCCGCTCGGCGCTCGACGTCACGCCACATATACGCGCCCTTGACCGGATCGAGCACGAAGGGCGACGTCTCCATGCCCTTGTCCCGGAAGATTGGCCCGAGAAGAAAAGGCCGCCACACAATCTCGACCCCGACGTCGCGCGCAAGTGGTTCGACGCGCGCAACCGTCAGATACGAGTATGTGCTGGCGAATTCGAACCAGAGTTCCAGGTTCATCGATCGAAGTCCCTTGGCGAAATTCGCGCCCAGTCAGACGCGCAAGTCAGGCTTGGCGACGCGCACTAAGGAGAACCGGCCCGCATCACAGGACCGCGCCTCAGGCCGCATCCATCCGGTGGCTCGTCACACCGTCCAGCGCCCCGGCATAGGCAAAGATCGCCGGTGTCCCGCCCGTGTGAATGAACAGCACGTTCTCGCCCTCGGGCCGGTTCCCCGCGATGTTCAGCGCCCCCGCCATGCACTTGCCGGAATAGACCGGGTCCAGCATCAGCGCCTCGGTCCGAGCCCCAAGCCGGATCGCGCGCTCGGTCGGCAGGTTGATCTTGCCGTAGCCCGGGATCAGGAACCGGTCGTTGACCACCACATCCTCCGGGCGCACCGGGTTCTCCACGCCAAGCAACTCGGCAATCTCATCGCACCGCCGCTCGATCCGAGGCTTCTGCAGCGACGCCGCCCGGCGCACGCAGTACCCGGTCACCGGAATGTCCGATCCCATCGCCCGCATCCCGAACAGGAAGCCACCATGCGTCGCCCCGCTGCCCGACGGGATCGCGATGTGATCGATTGCAACCCCCTGCGCATCAAGCTGCTCCAGCAACTCCACCGCGCAATCCACATAGCCCAGCGCCCCCAGCGGAGGATGCCCCGGCGCCAGATGGATCACATACGGCTTCCGCCCCTCGGCCCGCAGCCCATCGGCAATCGCCTCCAAGTTCGCATCCGCCCCGGCCTCGTCCTCACCCGCCGGGAACGAATGCAACGCCGCCCCCATCAGCTTCTCGACCAGCACATTCCCGGACTCGCGATACAGCGGATCGTTCGTCGCCACCCGCTCCTCCTGCTGGATATGACACGCCATCCCCAGCTTGGCCGCGAACGCCGCCGTCAGCCGGCAGAAATTCGACTGCACGGCCCCGGTGATCAGCACCGTGTCCGCACCCTCGGCCTCGGCCGCGCCGAAATAGTACTCGAGCTGGCGCACCTTGTTCCCGCCGAACGCCAGCCCCTGCATGTCGTCGCGCTTCGCCCACAGCGCCGCCCCGGAGTTCACACGGCTCAGATGCCCCAGCCGCTCCAGCGGCGTCACACCGCCGCCCAACCGCACCCGCGGCATCCCGGCCAGCCTGCCCAAGCTCATCGCGCCCTCCGTCACAGCACCGCGTCCACCAACAAGCTTACCGAGGTTCCCGCCAGGAACACCAGCACCACGTAGCGGAAAACCCGCTCCGACACCTTCGCCGCCACCCAGTTGCCCACGAACAGCCCGGCCAGCACCGCCGGCACCAGCCTGACCGCATTCCACAGCGTCTCGGACCCGATCCCGATCACCGCCCACTGCCCGGCCAGGATCACCGGCCAGATCACGCAGAAAAAGCTGACCATCGTCGCGCGGATCGCCATCTTCGAATGGCCGAGCCCGGCCATCCGCATCGTCGCGGGAGGGCCCGGGATCGCCAGGCACCCGCCGAACAGCCCGGCCAGCCCGCCGAACACCCCGTCCAGCCCGCGCCCCGGCGTGCGCACGCCCGGCAACCCGAACACCCTCGCCAGCGTCAGCCCGCCGATCACCACGCCCGCGATCAGCTTCAGCCCGGCGATCGAGCTCAGCGCCAGCAGCACCAGCCCGAACGGCAGGCCCAAAGCCGCCCCGATCCCGAAGCGCCGCAGCACCGCCCAGTCGGCGCCGCGATAGAGTCCGGGCAACAGCACCAGCGCGATCAGCCAGCTCATCAGGGTCGAGATCACCACCGCCGCCGGGTCATCCAGCACGATCAGCACCACCGGCCCCGCCACCATGCCGAACCCGATCCCGATCGCCGACTGGAACACCGCCGCGACGAACGCCGCCACCTGCAGGATCAGTTCTTCCACCTCGGCACCCCGATCACCCTCGGGTCACGCCCGATCCCCCGCTTATCCACCTGAACATTACTTTCCACAAATTTTAACGATTTTGGCTCATCATCCGCCGTCTTCACCGGCGCGAGCGATCCTCACCGCGCCGTGTCCTCATCCGGAGATCGTCATGTCCTCATCAAACCGCCTCAGCGGCGCCGTCGAGATCTTCTTCGCCGAGCTCGCCGAGACCCTCGACTGGCACGCCGACCTCCAGCGCGAGGCCGACCACGCGCACCAGAAGTGCCAGAGCCTGATCACCACGACCCGCGCCGCCATCGAGGCGCTGCCGTTATCGGAGCACGCCCGCCTGTTCGAGCGCCTCCGCACGCTGGCGGATCAGGCCGCACCCAAGGGAGCCGACATCCGCCGGCCGACCGAGCGCACGACCCTGGTCCGCATCTGGCTGCGCGATCGTGCCCCGGCCGAGTTCCACACGTCAGACCTGCGCGCCTGGCTCGAGCAGCACGGCCACCGGACCCGCCATAACTATGTCGGCACGCTGATGGGCCGCTTCGCCGACCGAGGCGTGGTCACCCGCACAGGACATGGCACGTATCGGGTAAACCGGGAGCATGGGGAGTTGTCGTGAACTTTGGTCTGGTTGAAAACTTCACCGCAATATCAGTGCTATGAGCTTTGCGCATGCAACGTTGGCTCAACGTTAAGGCACTGAACCACTATCGTAGCTTTCTTATCCTTGCGCGCCGTGCGATCATGGAAGCTCCTTGCATTCCTAGTCGATCAAACACTACATATTGTGGCACTAAGGATGGGCAGACATTAATCATGATTCGGCTTGCCAACGAAACACATGCGATCGATCAAGTTTCGTTCTCTGTTTCGTTCGCCGATGTTATAACCAATGCTGACCGCAATAGATTCGCTGACCGCAAGTCAGATATCGAGCGTGAGTTTCCTCTGATCGAAGAACGTAAACCAATGAATATCGCTGTAGATCGCGGAATCCCGAGATTCATTGGTGCACCAAGTGTTTATGAACTATCGTTATTTGAAAGAAACGGCAAAAAGTCTTGGTCGGCCATCTGGGGCGATCAATCCGTACAAATCACGTGCATGAAATATTCTAGGTGGAGTGAGGTTTGGGAGTCTGCTTTAAAAAAATTCAGACTGTTGTTAGACTGTCTCGACAGTCAAAAAATGATTATAGCTATAGATTTTGCAATCACCGATGTCTTCTTAGCGGATGTTAAATTCGGCTTGCAGCCAGCGACGATATTCAGGAAAGAGTGCGAATTTATCGCACCAAGCCTGCTTGATAGCCAAAGTCCTCTTTGGGATCAGAAGCTTGGTTGGTACGAGGATGCAAAAGATGGTGCAAGATACTTGATAAGAATTGATGCAGAGAGTGTCCAAAGAAATGAAGAGTATATAGCATCCCTACAACATACGATATCCTATCGACTACCAGGCCCCATCTTAAATATTGAAAGCTTATTGCACGAAAAATCTCAGGAGTCTTTGTTGGAGAAAACAAATAATGAATTCCATTCAAGAAATAAAGATTTATTAAGAAAAATGATCGCACAATCAATACTGAAAGAGATGGGCCTGTAATGCCAGCGCAAAGCTCTAAGTCATATATCTTTGAGAAAGATTCATACGACGAATCGGTTACGGACTCAACGGATGCACGGATTAACTTCCAGATCTTTAGGCCGTTGTTGCATGATTTTTATACGAGCACGAGATCGTCTCTTGAGCCTAGGACTTCTGAACCTGATGGCGAGTTAAGAATAAGAGTTCTTGACGCAACGAAGTGGGCGAAAACCTTTTGTGAGTATGAATCCGAGGAAGAACTCAACCAAGCGGCATCTGAAGCATTTCAGTTGATTGATGCCGGACTCTTCAGCGCGGCAATGTTCCCAAAAATCAGCGTCGACTCGTATGGTGAATTTTGTTTCATTTTAAAGCGTGAATCAGCTTATGTTGATATTGGTGTGGAAGGAACAGGTAGGGTTTCCTACCACATTAGAAATGATACACTAAACAAGTCGACTCACGGCGACGACGAGATTGCCAACCCTTTGACAATTGGTGAAATAAAGCTTGCCCTTGACGAGATCAATTAATGTCTGTTAGTGATGATGAAGAGGTTGTGCGACTCTTGTTTAACCCTCAAATGATTGATGATCACGGCAGCCTTATTGAAGAAACGTGCTTTCCGACGCAGGAGTTAGTTGAGAAGAACGGAAAATCATGCTCAGTCTTGAGATCAGCGCTACTTGTCAATAAAACTATTGCCATTGACCTGAGACTTCAAAAAATGGCCAACCCGGACAAGAACCGATTGGCGTACGGGTATGCCGAAGCTCTTTGTGCACAGATTCACGCAATTCAAGATCACTCGGGCAAACAAATATTCAAGGTTTTTGAGGATAGTATATTAAAAGACGGTACGCACGATAAGGCTCACGCAAAGCTCGTACGTGCCTCTCCCAAGTTCTCGAAGAACCTTGTACGCGGATACAGAGACAAGCTCGTTGAGGCATTCTCAAAGGTAAACACTCGTAATGCCTTGACTTAGATGGCTACCTCGCATCCCCACCCACAGCCTGTGGCATCTGGGCTTCCTCGTCCACCTGATCGGCGGCGCGGCGGGCGGCGGCGCCGATGGCGGTCTTCTCTTCCTGGGTCAACTGGCGGTTCTCTTCCAGGTCGGGGATGCGCACGGTGACCTCGCGGTGGGCGAACTGGATACCCTCGCGCTCGAAAAGCTCGCGGATCTCGGCATAGATGCGTTTGCGCAGGACCCATTGCTCACCCGGATAGGTCATGAACTTGATGCGCACGATCATCGCACTGTCGTCCATCATGATCACGCCCTGGGATTTGACGGGCTGGATGAACTTGTCGCCGATGTCCGGGTCCTCAAGCAGGCGCAGGCCAAGTTTCTTGACCAGCTTGCGGACGCGCTCGACATCGGTGTCGTAGGTCAGGCGCAGCGGCAGTTTCATCATCACCCAGTCGCGCGAGAAATTGGTCAGGAACTGGATCTCGCCGAACGGGATGGTATGGAGCATACCGAGGTGGTGGCGTAACTGGAACGAGCGCAGGCTGATCTTCTCGACTGTGCCTTTCACGTCGCCGACGTCGATGTACTCGCCCTTGCGGAAGGCGTCGTCGGCCAGGAAGAACGCGCCCGAGAGGATGTCGCGCACCAGCGCCTGCGAGCCGAAGCCGATGGCCAGGCCGACGATGCCGGCACCAGCGAACAGCGGGGCGACGTTGACGCCAAGGTCGGTGGCGATCAGCAGCAGCACCGTGACGACGATGACGATCAGCACGAAGTTGCGGATCAGCGGCAGCAGGGTGGCCAGGCGAGTGGCCCCGGCGCCGCCGCCCTCGCCCTCCATGATGCCGGCGTCCTCGGGTTCGTCGCCGACCTCGTCCGCGATCTTCTGGTCGATCCAGATGCGCACCGCGTGGTAGATGATGTAGCCGACGAACAGCGTGTCGATGACGTCCTCGGCCAGCGCGAGCCCCGGGATACGCTCGAACACATCGTCGCCGCCCCAGAAGCGCGCCATGAAGTAGGCGACGGCCCCGATCGCGAACAGCGAGGCGATCCGGCGCGCGAGGTCCTCCATGGTCCGCATGCCCGGACGCTGGTGCACGATGATCCCGGCGTTCGGATCCGGTGTCTCGATTGCCGCGCCGCCGGCCTCGTCGTCACCGTCATCGTCGAGATCGCCCGCGCCGTCCGCCCGCGCCATGATCTCCGCCTTCAGCGCCGCGTCAGCCGCCTCCTCCTCCCGCGCGCGCTGCTCCTCCATCTGCCGGTTGATCTCGGCTATTTCCCGACTGCGCGAGAACAGTCGTTCGATGATGTAGGCGGCAATCGCATAGACGAGCAGACCCGACATGAAGATCAGGTACGGCATGATCAGGCGCAGGGGGTCGGACGAGACGCCCATAACCAACCGGAAGCTCATGTCGCCCCAGGTGATCAGCAAATACAGAGAAACCGCGGGCGCCCACAGCGCCACGGCGAGCAGCGTCAGCCAACTCGCCTCGGACCGGCTGCGACCGCCGAGGATGATGCCCGAAATCGTGTAGCGGTGCACGCGGATCATCACGAGTAGCGTGACGACGGTTATCAGCGACAAGGACACCGTGATCGCGGTGTGCATCTCGGGTGAGAGACCGAGCGCCTGCATCCAGTAGGTGAACCCCATCGAGATCAGGCCGAAGCTCGTCGCCGCCGAGAGCCACGTGTAGAGGTGGCGCGCCGAGACGTCGTCAATGTGTGGCAGTCGGTATTCGCTGAGATACGGTGCGACGATCACACGCCAGAGCGTGTCGAGAAGCAGGGTCGCGGTATAGACGACGAACACGACGACGACCGTGGTCTGGGTCGCCTTGTGCTCCTGATAGAAGAACAGACCGACTGTCGAGGCTATGGCGACGGTGATGCCGACCGCCACGACCGTCAGAAGCTGCCGGTAAAACAGGATCGGCATCTTGCCGTAGTAACCGACCGGGTTGGGTTTCTGCGCCGCGATCATCAGCGGCCGGGCGACATAGTATGCAAACAGCAATGCCACGGACCGACCGATGACCAGAAGCAGACTGGCGAACAGTGCGACACCAATGAAGTAACGGGGCTGTCCCGTCGGAGAAGCAGCGGCGAGGGTCGTCTTGATGTCGATCCAGGCTTCCGGCAGGCGTCTTACAATCGATCGGACCCGCGCCCGGAACAGCGAGACGGCCTGGCGCGTCTGATCGATGGTCGAGTCCGGATCCGTCGTCGCGACACGCGCATAATCGTCTATCGTCGGCGCCGGAGTCATCAGCGCGCCTGGACGTGAAATCGTGCCCGATCTGTCCAGAGTTATGACCGGCGTCTGCTGCGGCGACGCCTGGCCCTGCGACTGTTGCGGGCGAGACTGTCGGGGCTCGGAAGCGTTGTCCCCGCCCAACAGGCTGCCGTAGTCGAGCAACTGACCTTGCGCCTGTGCGTGCGATGGCGCGCCTGCCCAAGCGGCAAGTACAACAGCGAAGACGGTGAGCAGGTGCAGCAACACCGGCGCACGCATCGGGACGTGCTGCGCTTGGATATGCGGCATCGGCTTTGGCATCCTCTCCTCCGTATGCCTCGGACTTGGCAACCAATACAATAAACTCAATACGCGCAAATGCTGTCATCCGTTCACACATTTGTCGACAAAGGTGCGTTCCGACGGGAAAGGCTGGCATATTCCGCCGCGCAACGCTAAGCAAACGCTCCAACGGTTTCCGGGGAAAGTCTGGCCGAAGCCGGTCGGGGGTGACGATGGACGGATCTGCTGATGTACCGCGCGGTGGCGTGGATCACCGCACGCTGCTTTACAGCCACGACACCTTCGGTCTGGGTCACCTGCGCCGCTCGCGGACGATCGCCACAGCCCTGATCGGCGAGGATGACGACCGGTCCGCGCTGATCGTGACCGGGTCTCCAATTGCAGGCCGTTTCGACTTTGCCGAAAGGCTCGACCACGTGCGGTTGCCCGGCGTGGTGAAATTGCCGGATGGCAGTTATTCGGCGCTGAACCTCAAACTTAAGATCGATGAGATGGTCAGCCTGCGCGGGTCGATCATTGCCGCGACGGCGCGCGAGTTCCGTCCCGATCTCGTGATTGTCGACAAGGAGCCTTGGGGTTTTCGTCAGGAGCTTGCAGAGACGCTGGAGGCCCTCCGTGCCTCCGGAAGCCGGATTGTTCTCGGGATCCGCGACGTGCTGGACGAAGGCGATGCGCTTTCTGCCGAATGGGAGCGCAAGAATGCCGTCGAAGCGATTGAGCGCTTCTACGACGAAATCTGGGTTTACGGCGTTCGGGACATCTGCCAACCGCTCGAGGGACTCGGCTTGTCAGACCGCATGTCGCAGCGCATTCACTATACGGGCTACCTGCGGCGGACAGCGCCCGACTGGCCCGCGGAGCCCGGCAGCGACCTGCCCGAGGAGCCGTACATCCTGGTCACTACGGGCGGTGGCGGCGACGGCGTCGAGATCATCGATTGGGTGCTGCGCGCCTACGAATCCGATCCTGGACTCAGACAGCACGCGCTTCTGGTTTATGGACCCTTCCTGGATGCGACCGCTCGCTTGAACTTCGACGAACGCGTTGCGAGGCTCAACGGCCGGGTTACGGCCCTCAGCTTCCACCCACGGCTCGAAAGACTGCTCGCCGATGCGGACGGCGTCGTTGCCATGGGCGGCTACAACACGTTCTGCGAGATACTCTCGATGGACAAGCCAGCCATCATCGTTCCGCGCATCAAGCCCCGCCGCGAGCAGGAAATCCGTGCAACCGCCGCGGAGAAACTGGGCCTGATCCGAATGCTTCTACCGGAGCGCGACGGTGAGAGCGCGCAAATCATGGCCGAAGCCATCAAGGCGCTCGCCTATCAGCGTCGGCCGTCCGAGAACCGCATAAACGGGCTGATGGATGGGCTGAGCAGCATCAAGTCGCGGGCCGATGCGATGGCACGGATACACCCGACCACGGGTGTCTGACGCATGGACGGCAGCCGTCCTGAAACCGATGTGCATGACCAGCCCAGAATGGCTGTCGTGCTGAAGGGATATCCGCGGCTATCCGAAACCTTCATCGCACAGGAACTGCTCGCGCTCGAACAACGCGGTTTCCGCTTCGACATCTGGTCACTGCGCCATCCTTACGATGGCGGTCGCACCCATCCCGTGCATGACCGGATACAGGCGAAATTGCGCTATCTGCCGGAATACCTGTGGAACGACCCGCTGCGGGTCCTCCGGGGATGGCGCAGAGCGCGCGCGCTGCCAGGTTACAGCCATGCGCGCGGCGTCTGGCTGCGCGATCTTCGCAGAGATCCCACACCCAACCGAGTGCGCCGTTGGGGACAAGCCCTGGTGCTCGCTGCCGAACTGCCCGCCGACATTGACCTACTGTACGCGCACTTCCTGCACACGCCCTGCTCGGTCGCGCGCTACGCATCGTTCATAAAGGGCATTCGCTTCGGTTTCTCCGCCCACGCCAAGGACATCTGGACAATCCCAGACTGGGAGAAACGCGAGAAGATCGCTGATGCAGCTTTCGGAGTCACCTGCACTGGAACAGGCGCTAAGCATCTTCAGGATCTGGACCCGTCCGGCGGAACGGTGGACCTGGTCTATCACGGTCTCGACCTTGCCAGATTTCCCGACCCGCCGGCGAGCCGTGAAGCTTCTCCATCGTTGCGCATTCTGTCGGTTGGGCGGCTCGTCGCGAAGAAAGGCTACGATGACCTGCTCGATGCGCTTGCCAGGTTGGAGCTGGATTGGACGTTCACGCACATCGGCGGTGGCGCCCTTTCCGAGCAGACCAAGGCACGGGCACATCAACTCGGAATCTCGGACCGGATCGAGTGGCTCGGCAAACGAGACCAGACGGAGGTCATCGAGGCAATGCGCTCCGCCGACCTCTTCGTGTTGCCGTCAAAAATTGCGGATGACGGCGACCGTGACGGCTTGCCGAACGTCCTGATGGAGGCCGCTTCGCAAAAACTGCCGATCCTCTCGACCAGCGTTTCTGCCATTCCGGAGTTCATTGCGCACGGCGTTCACGGGACACTGGTATCTCCGAATGCTCCAGAGGAGCTCGCCGAGGCAATCGCCGAACTGGCGGATGTGGATCGTCGCTCGACGATGGCCGATGCGGCGTATGAACGACTGGTTTCGGACTTCGGAATTGAGGCTGGGATCGACCAACTTGAAATCCGCCTCCGCTCTGTCCTTGTTTCCGTATGACGGTGCAAACCGGAACGAACGCTACGCCTCGCGTCGCATTCTACTCCCCTATGAAGTCGCCACACCATCCGACACCTTCCGGCGATCGCGAAATCGCACAACTCACCATGAAGGCGCTTGTCGAGGCCGGTTACGCTCCTGAACTTGTTTCAGAACTGCGCTGCCTCGATATGGCGGGCGATGCCACAGCGCAGGCGACCCTTGTGACACTGGCTGCGAATGAGGCTGATCGTCTTCTGGCCCGACTGAGTGTCAGTCCGCCAGCGCTCTGGTTCACATATCACTGTCACTACAAAGCGCCCGATCTTCTCGGGCCGGCTGTTTCTAGGGGCTTGAACATTCCCTACGTCATCTCAGAGCCGTCCATATCCCCTCGAAGGCGCTCCGGGCCGTGGGCAGAGTTTGCATCGCGTTCGGACTCGGCCATCACGTACGCGGACAGGCTGTTCTGGATAACCGAACGGGATCGGTCTGCACTGGATAAGTCGGGCTTCGCCGACAAGATGGTACATCTCCCTGCCTTCACAGACCCCGGGTCCGATCCGGTCTCCCGTTCTGAAGGCACTGGTCCGTTGCGCCTTTTGACCATCGCGATGATGCGTCCGGGGGACAAGGTTGAGAGTTACCGACGGCTCGCAGCGGGCCTTAGGCGACTTCAAATCCCGTTCCATCTCACAATCGTCGGCGATGGCTCGGCCGCTGAAGTGGTCCGGGCGTACTTCGAAGCGGTGTCCTCGAGCGTGACGTTCCTCGGAGCCATCGACGACCGCGCGCGACTGCGATCTCTGATGGATGAAGCGGATCTCTTCGTCTGGCCGGGTGTCGGGGAAGGCGTCGGTATGGTCTTCCTCGAAGCACAAGCTGCCGGATTGCCCGTGATCGCCGAGGATCACCCGACGGCGCACGAACTGGTGCGGAACACCTGCGTTCCAGCGGATGAGCCGGGAGCATTTGCCATGGAGATCGTTCGGCTTTCCGACCCGGATCACCGCGCCCGAGCCGCGGAAGAGGCTCGCCGCCATGTACTGCGCCATCATAGCCTAGCGTCGGCCGCAGATATCCTGCGTGTGACACTCGCGTCACTGCTTCGATGACCCGGATCGCTCTCCTTCGCCACTATCCGACTGCCTGGAATGCCGAAGCGCGCTTGCAGGGCCAGACGGACATTCCGCTGACTGAAAAAGCGCGCGAAACTCTTTCAGGCTTGCAGATGCCGATGCCCTGGAGATCGGCCCGATTGATCGCCTCGCCCCTCTCGCGGGCCTCTGAAACCGCTCACCTCTTGGCAGATGGGCGCGTTTTGTCGCATGATGCAAGACTGATAGAGCTCAGCTGGGGCGAATGGGAGGGCGCTTTGGCAAAAGATCTGCTCATGGATCCTGCATCCGGTTTTCGTCCGACACATGAATGGGACATCGACACGGCTGCTCCGGGCGGTGAAAGCATGGCGCAGGCGTGGTCGAGGGCCCGGCCAGCTCTGGCAGAAATTGCAAAAGCGGGCGAGACCGCAGTTCTGGTGACCCACAAAGCATTGATGCGTGTCATCTTGGGGATAGCGTGCGACTGGCAAGCGATGCCCGAGATCAAACGCGGGCGTCTGTACCCTGTTACGCTTCGAGCGTCGGGACTGCCGCGTGATCCGGAGCCGCCGGCGCGACTGGAGGCACGTTCGCCATGAGTCGCGTTGCCTTTCTCACCTGTCATCTTACGGGAACGGGCCACCTGATCCGGACGCTCGCACTGGCACGCACCGCGCAACGGCTCGGGCACGAGGTCACATTGATCACCGGCGGGCGTCCGCTCCCGCATATCGATCACACGGGTCTGGAAGTGGTGCAGCTTCCGCCGGTCCGGGTGCACCGTATGGAGTTCACGACGCTGCGCGAACCGGACGGGACGCTTGTCACCGACGCCTTCATGGCCGAGCGGATGGCGCGCCTGACTGCAGCGCTCCGGGAAATCAAGGCCGACGCCCTGATCACCGAGCTTTTTCCATTGGGACGCAGGATCCTGGCGAAAGAGTTCCTCTCTGCAATCGAAACGGCCCGCCTGGCGAATTCGCAAGTCGCGATCATCTCGTCGGTGCGGGACATTCCGGAGCCCAAGCCGAAACGGCTGACTGAGACCGCCACGCATCTGTTGAAGCGGTACCACGGCGTTCTCGTCCACGGCGATGAGGGCTTCCTGCCATTGTCGACCACGTGGCCGCTGCCGGATGACGTGGCGCCGATGATCTACCATGTCGGCTATGTCGGAGGCGGTGTGCGGTGGCCAAGCCCCGAGAATCGCCGTGACGACGTTCTGGTCGGCGTCGGCGGCGGCGTACTGGGGCGGGCCTTGATCGACATGGCAGCCGAGGCTGCGCGACATTCTTCGCGCCCGTGGCATCTTCTGGTCGGAGGATCCGATGGTCCGGAGATTGTCGATGGTCTGAAAACGCGGCACACGTCGGAGAACCTCACAATCGAGCCGGCGCGCCCCGACTATCACAGGCTGCTGGCCAGTGCCGGATGTTCGGTCAGTCTCTGCGGCTATAACACCGCCGTCGAACTGGCTGCTTGTACGGTCCCGGCGATCCTCGTGCCGTCAGAGGAAGCCGACGAGGCCGAACAACGGATCCGTGCGACGCGGCTTGCTCAGACCGACCGGATCGAGATGCACAGGCTGCCATTCCTCACGCCCCGGGGGCTGGCGGAGGCGGCGGACAGACTGGCTTCCGGCCCGCCAAGGGACGCGCTGCCACTGGTCGGCGATGACGGAACGCGGGCCGTACAAACGATCGAACACCTGATCCGTCTGCGGTCTGCATGACATCTGATGGTTTCAGCTCGGATGACGCCAAGGGGCCGCGTCAGATCCATGACGTTCACGATCTGAACGAACGGTTGCAGGCGATAACGCGGCGCGCAAAAACCGATCTGCGCTTTCTGCACGACGACCGGTCTCGCTCATATATCGCAAACGAGTTGCAGAGTTCGGATCGCATCCTGGACGTCGGCGACGGGATGCGGGACCAGAGAGCAACGCTCACCGGACAAGTCGAAAGCCTCGATTTGAATGACATCGACGAGGCCGAAACCAACCTCACTCGCCCGGACATTCTCGGCGACGTGTGTTCGCCTTTCCCTGACTGGATGCACCAGCGCTATGACGCTGTTATCGCGCTCGCAATTCTTGAGCACGTCTACGACCCGCCAGCCGCTGTGCAGAACTTCCGAGCCGCCTTGAAACCTCACGGTCGGTTGTTCCTGTACGTGCCGTGGATGTGGCGCTACCACGCGCCCAAGTCGCTGATCTTTCAGGATTACCAACGCTACAGCCGAGATGGCATGGCCTATCTTCTCCGCGATTTTGAGGATGTCGTACTCTACCCGATCCGCGGGAAATACTCAGCGATCCTGAACATGCTCAAGTTCTGGAAACCGCGCGTGGAAAAACCCTTTGGCGGCGCTTTGAACCGGATGGTCGACTCCCGGACGTCTCCGTGGCGAAACATGATGCAGGCCAGTGGTTTTTTCGCTGAAGCGAGAAGGCCCGGGCGCGATGATTGATGTGCGCCGGATCGGCGATGCGCCGATCATCCATGGGGGAATGCATCCGAGCCTGGGCGACAATATCAACGGCCCATCACTCGTGCGCGTCCCCGAAGGATTGAATACCAAGTTGGGGAAGTACTACCTGTATTTTTCCCATCACAAGGGCCAGCACATCCGTCTGGCCTACGCTGATCGAATTGAGGGTCCCTGGTCGATATTTGAGCCTGGCGTGATGCCACTTGGCGAGACACCGTTCACGACGACGGTTCCGGACGCACCTCAACCGGACTGGGCAGTCGCGCAGGGAGAGGACGGTCTCTATCCCCATCTCGCGTCGCCCGATGTGCGCATAACCGCATCTGATGGTTTCGAAATGTTTGTTCATGGCCTGTACCAATCGGGGGAACAGGTGACATGGCGCGCCTGCTCAGAAGACGGCCTGAAGTGGAGTTTCTCCGGCGAACCTATCCCGGACACCTATCTTCGCATCTTCGAATGGCAGCGTACGACCTTTGCGATGGCGCGCTGCAGCCGGATCTGGCGACGCGATGCGTCCGGCTGGGTGCCCGGTGAGATCGCGATTTCGCCAGAAGTCCGCCACGTTGGGGTCCTGCCGCGCGACGACGTTCTGCACGTTCTCTTCACCCGCATCGGCGATGCGCCAGAGCACATTTTGCATACTGCGTTGCGCTTGCGTGACGATTGGAGGGCAATGACCAACGCTGCGCCACCGGAACCCGTGCTGTTTCCAGAACTGGCTTGGGAGGGGTCGGAGCAGCCAATCGAGGTTTCGAGAGTCGGAGCCGTCTCCTTCAGCAATGCTTTGCGGGACCCATGCTTGTTCACCGATGACGGTGCCACCTGGCTGATCTACGCGGGCGGAGGTGAAAACGCATTGGGGTTGGCGCGCATTTACGGAATGTGAGAGGTCATCGGAGAGCTTGCACGTCGTGTTTCTCCTTCATTTCCACGAACGCGACGGCGATGCGCGGCGGGATTTCATCGTCCGTCCGTCTGAGACCCTTGGAGAGCGTTCCGAGCAGTGGCCGAAGATTCTCGGGCACCGGGTGCATTTTCTTGTGCACATCCTCGTCGTCCGCACCCACGAACTCAGGCAGTTTTGAGACATCGATCATCCAGACCGTGTGCTGGTCGCGGTCCTGTGGCAGGGCGGGCAGAATCTCCTCGAGCATCCTGACATCCTGTCCGTGGCGCATCGTTTCGGCTTCTTGCGCCTCCAATTCCCGGGCTGTGACCACGTCGATATCGTCGATCGCCAGATCTGGGGCACCGGGGAGCGCCAGATTGACGTCATCCACCACCAGGACGTCTGCAGGGCCCGGCCATTTCGCCGGCACATCTATCCCGCCGATGGCTGGTCGGACACCAGCAGGATTTCGTTTGCCCCAGTCTTTCCGCAGAACAGCCGTGGCCTTTGCCCGCGGCGCCGACTTGAGATAGCGCACCAGCGTGTAGAGGTTCTTCAGCGTGATGTAGCGTGCATCGCGCCTGCCCGCTTCGTCGTAAGGCTCGCCGATGACCTCAGTTTGCGTATACACGCTCTTGCGCGGACGGACCGGGTCATAGAACGGCAGCCCGATCCTGGCCTCGAGATCGCGCAGTGCTGCCTCGCTGGAAATTGCGATGCCGAGCGGCGTTTTTCCCGAGCCTAGCTTACCAAGGATTACGAGATGATCGAAGTTGACGGAACTTGCCGGATCTTCCTCGACGCCGACGCGCCACGCGCCGCCACGGGCGAATTCAAGCAGTACCGATAGCGGATGGTCGCGCGGCGGACCGAGCTGTTCGCCGTGAAGAACCCTGAGCTCAATCGCATTCTCGAAAACTGCAAGACGGCTCGCATAGGGTGACCCCACCAGATCGAGGGCCTGTTGCCGAAACGCCCAGCGCCGTCCGGAGATCAGGAAAATCAAACCGAAGAAGACAACGCCGAGAAAGTCCGGCCCGGACGCCCAGGTCGTGAGCATCGTCCCTGTGTCGGTCAGCAGACCGATCGCGATCACGGCGCCTGTGACGTAGAATGCGCCGTCCGTGCGCGCATCCCAGACTGCATCCATGAAGTAACCGCGTTCGATCGCCTTGTACGTCTCGTGCCCCTGCGCCTCGCGCACCTTCGTAGCGCGCGCGACCTCAACGCTCACCAAGGGGATGTCGCTGCCGAACTCCTTCACCAGCCAGAGCGCCAAGGCTGCGATCGCGGCACCGAAGGCAATTCGCCACTCGGGCTCGGCGACGCCGGCCCATTCCGCCGCCAATCCATCGAGATGTCCCGCTGCACGGTCGAGGAAGACGAAAAGAACGCCCGAGAACATCACGAGCATCGCGGCGCTCAGGAGTGCGGGGACACTGCGCACCTTGTCATGCCTGCTGTCGTAGTGCCTTGCCGTCGCTAGGAGCACCGCCGCCAGAACCGCGAAGAGACCAATCGCAACGGCATCCTTCAATTCTGAAAGTAGCGGCTCCTCTGATGCGATGAGCCAGAAAGCGCCAGCCATGAAGAGCGTTCCGAGCGCGAGTGCACGCCAGTCTTTCGCAAGGATCACAATCGCAGCAACGATGGCGAGCGACGCGGCTGCCAGCGCAAAGATGTTCAGCAGCGAAGGGTCTGTGACCCCGGGATCTGCGCTCTGTATCAGGACGTAGAGCGCGACCAAGGCAACCGCGAGCACGACCCCAACCAAGAGCCCGATCTTCGGCGGAAGTGGATAGATTCGATTGCGGTGATCCCAATCATCCTCGATGAACGCCGTCTGGAACCTTGTGTAAGCCACGAGGCCACCGGTTCCGCACAACATCAGGAAACCAGCTGTGTGCAGCCAGAAGGCGCCGAGACCGGAAAACAGGCCCCCTCCGGTCCACGAAGCGAGATCGTGCATCGTTTCGTAAATCCAGTAGAACGCGAGTGCCGTCGCCAATCCCAGCATCATGTGACCCAATTGATTGGCCATCCACGCGTAGAGCCGGGAGTAGTTCGCCTGGACGTCGGAGTTCCCGAACTCCGCGGCGAAGACATCCTGGATCCAGATCAACCCCTTTTTCGGCTCGGTCGAGTCCTCGTTGACACCAGACATGAAACGGCGCCCCTCTGCCGACAAAACAAACAGGCGACGTGTCGCTCGCCCGGCGCTTTCGTCCCGAATAGGGACATTGTACGACAGCGCTGGACAGCTGCCAATTATGCAGGCTCAATTTCAGTCAGCAGTGTAAATCAGTGGCCATCCGATCGCTCCCATGGACTGGGGCGTTCAGACGCGAACCTCGTCGCGCACGGTTGCGCTGGGTACGACATCGGTGCATTCGATCGGATAGACGCCCGAGAAACAGGCATCACAGAACTGCGGCCTGTCATTGTTGCGTCCCGCCGGGTGGCCGCACGCCCTGTAGAGGCCGTCCAACGAGATGAAACGCAGTGAGTCCACGCCGAGGTGTTCGCGCATCGCCTCTTCGTCCATGCGCGCGGCGAGCAGCTTCTCCCTCTCTGGCGTATCCACACCGTAAAAGCATGACCAGCGCGTTGGCGGGCTGGCGATCCGAAAGTGAACTTCGCGCGCTCCGGCAGCCTTGACCATCTCCTTGATCTTTCGGCTCGTCGTACCACGCACAACGGAGTCGTCTACTAGAACGACCCGTTTACCTTCGACCAGCGCACGATTGACGTTCAGTTTCAGGCGCACACCCATGTCTCGGATGTGTTGCGCCGGCTCGATGAACGTTCGCCCGACATAGGCGTTGCGGATGATCCCCATCGCGTAAGGAATGCCGCTTTCCTGAGAGAACCCGATCGCAGCCGGCGTTCCACTGTCGGGAACCGGGCAGACAAGATCGCCATCGACCGCCGCCTCGCGCGCGAGTTCGACGCCGATCTTGCGTCGCGCCTCGTAGACGCTGAGACCGTCGATCACACTGTCCGGCCGGGAGAAGTAGACGTACTCGAAAACGCAGAACCGGCTCTCGGCCGGATCGAACGGGCGCGAGGACTGCACCCCGCCTTCGGTGATGATGACCATCTCGCCAGGTTCGATATCGCGGACGAACTCGGCGCCGATGATGTCGAGGGCGCAGGTCTCGGACGCGAGTATCCATGCGCCCTGATACTGCCCCAGCATCAACGGCCGGACGCCCATCGGATCGCGAACGCCGATCATCTTCGTGCGTGTCATCGCGATCACGCTGAATGCGCCTTCGACCAGACGCAGTGCATCCTTCATCCGATCGGGAATGTTCTTCTGGATCGAACGCGCCATGAGATGGACGATGCATTCCGTGTCCGAGGAGGACTGGAAGATCGACCCGCGCTCCTTGAGTTGTTCGCGGAGGCTCGGCGCATTCGTGAGGTTGCCGTTGTGGGCGATGGCACAGCCGCCCATCGCAAACTCAGCGTACAACGGCTGGACGTCTCGAATGGCCGTCTGGCCCTTTCCACCCGCCGTCGAGTACCGGGTGTGGCCCATGGCCATTCGTCCGGGCAGCTGATCGATCACATCCTTGCGGGTGAAATTGTCCCGGACGTGGCCAATCCGTCTGACCGTGTTGAAACCCTGCCCCGGGTCGTAGGTGCAGATACCTGCCGCTTCCTGACCGCGGTGCTGCAGAGCATGGAGTCCAAGCGTTACATAGGTTGCTGCGTCGTCCAGACCGAAGACACCGTAGATCCCGCATTCTTCGCGCAGCTTGTCATCATCCAATGGATGCGAAAAGGCAGGCTCATGCGCCGATGCGGCGTCTATCCAGTCATCCATCCTGAAACGCTCCGCCTGCTCCCGCGAATCTCATCAAACTGTACCCGACAGACGTAACCAGAGTCATCTATCTGTCATGCAAGTTGTTGCGTTGTGACCGCGTCAGTCGACAGATTGCGTCGCGCGACCGGTGCATCCACTCCCATTCGCCTCGGAGAAGTAGAGCGTGTCGGATCGAGCGCAACCGTTGAACGGTTGACGCCGGGAACAACACTGGCTCGAGGCCGCTCAGCTATCCGTCGTGTTACCATCGGCAGCCGGCGCGGTCGGCGTCGGCGTTTCGCCTGTGCAGGGCGCCATCAAAGCGTCGATGCGCTCGGAGAACCATGCCGGCATTTCTTCGGGCCGGTACTGTTCGATCAGGCGTGCCGCTTCATCGAAGATCGGCTTCGAGGCGGCGCCGTCGAGTGCGGGAATAGCCTCACCGCCTGAAAGGTTTGTATAGACCAGATAGGCGACCGCGATGAGCACGATGCCACGTACGACGCCGAACAGAAATCCGAGCATCCGGTCCAGCGGTCCGATTGCGGACTCAAGGATGATTGAACTGAAGATCGGCGTGAAGACCGCGAGCACGAGCAACGCCGCGGCCACGATGAGCGAGAACGCAGTGATCATGGAAATGACGCAACTCGACGAGAGGAACTGTCCCACGACCGGGGCTTCCCGGATAAGCGGTTCGATTGCCGGCGCGAAGTAGAACGCCAAGAGTCCCGCAACGATCCAGCCGCCGATGGCGAACAACTCGCGTGTTAGTCCGCGGGAGTAGGCCAGGAAAGCCGACAGCAACGTGATCACGGCGACTGCCGCATCGACATAAGTGAATTGCATCGCCCGTTATCCCCCAGCCACGTCCCAGTCGCCGAACAGCGCTCTCATTGTTTCTCGCACATCCGTCGCTGTCCGCACGGATATGCCTGATTCGCGCGGCGTCTTCATCTGCGAAGGTACGATCGCGTCAGAAAAGCCCAGCTTTTCGGCCTCTTTCAGGCGAGATTCTGGCTGCGTAACCGGGCGTATAGCGCCCGAAAGGCTGATTTCGCCAAAGATCACCATCTCCGCCGGCAGTGCCTGATCTGTCAATGCCGAGACCAATGCCGTCGCCGCGGCCAGATCGGCCGCCGTCTCGGATACCCGCAAACCGCCAGCTACGTTCAAATAAACATCGCGACCCGAGAACGAGATTCCCGAACGCGCCTCGAGCACCGCTAGAACCATCGAGAGGCGGCCTGGATCCCAGCCGATGACCTGTCGGCGCGGCGTCCCCAGAGCCGACGGCGCCACGAGCGCCTGAAACTCCACGAGCACCGGGCGAGTGCCTTCGATCCCGGCAAACACGGTCGATCCCGAACTTTCTCGACCCCGTTCACCGAGGAAGAGCGCAGATGGATTGGTGACCTCGCCCAATCCCTTTCCTGTCATCTCGAACACGCCGATTTCATCGGCAGGACCAAACCTGTTCTTCACAGCGCGTAGAATGCGGAACTGGTGTCCGCGCTCACCCTCGAAGTAGAGGACCGTATCCACCATGTGCTCGACCACACGGGGCCCGGCGATCTGGCCTTCCTTGGTTACATGACCAACCAAAATGACAGCGATCCCGCGCCGTTTGGCGAAGTTGACGAGTTCGTGCGCCGACGCGCGGACCTGCGCCACAGAACCTGGAGCGGAGTCGACATGGTCGGCCCACATGGTCTGGATCGAGTCGATGATCGCAAGCTGCGGCCGCTCGGCATCCAGCGTTGTCATAATGTCCCGCAGGTTGGTTTCGGCCGCCAACTGTACTGGTGCGTCTCGCACGCCGAGGCGCGTCGCACGCATTCGGATTTGAGCCGCGGCTTCCTCGCCTGAGACATAGACCGTCTTCGCGCCTCGCGCGGCGAAGGCCGCCACCGCCTGCAACAGAAGTGTCGATTTGCCGATCCCGGGATCACCGCCGAGCAGGATCGCAGAGCCGGGAACCAGCCCGCCGCCGAGCACCCGGTCCAGCTCGCCTATGCCCGATTCAGTTCGAGCAGGCGGCGCTTCGTCTCCAATCAACGAGCTCAGCTGGATCGTCCGGCCCTTGGCCTGGCCCAGGGCTTTTGCCGCCGGACCCGCCGTGCTCAGGCCGAGATCCTCATCAAGCGTGTCCCATGCGCCGCAGCTCCCGCATTGCCCAGCCCACTTTCGATGGGCAGCGCCACATTCACGGCAAACATACTGTGTCGAATTCTTCGCCAAATGCGATTCCTAGAGCGGCGTCAAAGCTATGTAGCCCGTCAGCATGGCAATTGCGAAGAGGCTGACCAGCAACGGAAAAACACGGTACCAGCCCACCTCGAGAGCGCTGGTCCACAATGCTGCGGCCAGCAAAGGCGCAGCCACGATCTGCGCCGTCACGACATCGCGCCACCAGTAGAGAGACCACATCACTGTCAGGATCAGGACCAGTTGGACGAAATGCGCGATGCGCGGCAAGCCTTCCAGAAGCAGGATCTGGGTCACAGAATACATCGTCGCCAGAAACACGCCTATCCCGGCGAAAATCCCCGCGATCGTCAGGATCGTTGCGGCCATCTGCAGTTCCTGCCTCGTTCGTGCAGGCCTAGCACAGCCATGGCCCGCGGAGAACAACAGGCTTCGTTGGGCGATGCGGCAGATACGATAAGGCGGATCAGCAGAGGGTTCCGTCGCGTGCCGTTCTCTCAGTCGAAAGTGGGGTAGAATTTCCCGCCGGGCGACACGGTGAACAGTTCGCAGCCGTCCTCGGTCACGCCGATGGAATGTTCGAACTGTGCTGAAAGCGACTTGTCGCGCGTAACAGCTGTCCAGCCATCAGCAAGAGTCTTGGTCTGAGGCGCCCCGAGGTTGATCATCGGCTCAATGGTGAAGAACATACCCGGACGCAGCACCGCACCGTCGCCCTTGCGGCCATAGTGGAGAACGTTAGGCGCGTCGTGGAACACGCGCCCAAGACCATGGCCGCAGAAGTCGCGAACCACACCGCACCGCTCTCCCTCGGCAAAACTCTGGATCGCGTGACCGATGTCGCCAAAAGTGTTTCCGGGCTTCACCTCGGCGATACCGCGCATCAGCGCCTCGTGCGTGATCTCGATCAGACGCTCCGCCCGGCGGGTCGGTCGGCCTGCAACGAACATTCTGGACGTGTCGCCGTACCAGCCATCCAGAACCGCCGTGACATCGATGTTCAGGATGTCTCCATCCTTCAGCTTCTTCGGGCCGGGGATGCCATGGCAGACGACGTGGTTGACCGAGATACAGCTCGCGTGCTGATAGCCGCGATATCCAATGGTAGCGGACGTCGCCCCACCCGCCTCGACGAAAGCCTGGATGCGGGCGTCGATATCCTCGGTGCGAGCGCCCGGAAAAACATGCTCGCCGATCATGTCGAGGCACTCGGCAACAAAGCGACCGGCCTTGTGCATGCCCGCAAAGTCATCCGCCGAATACAGGCGGATACCCTCCGGCGTACGGCGCTCCCGGCCTTCGGCAATGTTCATCTTCATCCTGGCGTCATCCCGGCGCTGACAGGACCATGCCCGAACGGCCCGACATACGGCAAGGGGCGTTCCAACATGATTCGGTGGAGGCCTAGCATACATCGCCAGACCAGAACCTCGACCCCCCGCGCCGTCGCAGCCGCGAAGGCTTCCGCGTAAGCCGGGTCGATATCACGCGCGAGATCGAAGCTCTCCGGCGTCGACATCTGCACCACGTAAAGCATTACCGCACGGTGTCCCCTATCCACTTCGTTGGAGAGGTCACCAAGGTGCTTCGCGCCCCGGTCGGTGATGCAGTCCGGAAACTCGGCAAGCCCTTGTGTTCGCTCGAGGTGCACGTTCTTCACCTCGACATAGCAGTCCGCAAGACCGTCTCCCTGCAAAAGAAAGTCGATCCGCGAGTTTGCGCTGTATCGCTGCTCAGGGCGCACCGTCTCGTATGCCGCCAGTTCGGGGACCTTCCGCGAGGACAGAGCTTCGGCCACGACCTTGTTCGGAACGCCCGTATCTACCCCGGCCAGTCCGCCGTTCGGCAACTCGACGAGCCGCCATGTGTATTTCAGCTTGCGCTTCGGGTCATTGTTCGGCTCAAGCCAAACATTCAATCCCGGATCGGACAATCCCATCATCGAGCCCGGGTTGGCGCAGTGGGCTGTGACGACGGTCCCGTCGGCCAACTCGACATCGGCGAGGAAGCGTTTATATCGGCGCAACAGACGACCGGAGATCAAGGGGCGGGTGAAGTCCATGGCTCCCATTTAGCCACGCGAGGAGGGATTTCCATGGCCCAGCCAACTGCCGCGATGCTGGTCATCGGCGACGAGATCCTTTCCGGGCGCACACGCGATTCGAATGCTCATCATCTGGCGAATGTTCTGACTGAAGCGGGCGTCGAGCTCACGGAAATCAGGATGATCCCGGACGATGGCGCCGTAATCGCCAGCAGCGTAAATGAGCTGCGGGCGCGTGTGGACCACGTGTTCACATCTGGCGGCATCGGCCCGACCCACGACGACATAACGGCCGATAGTGTCGCGGCGGCCTTCGGTGCGCATATCGACGTCCGCGCCGATGCACGCAGGATACTCGAGGAGGCTTATGCCAAGCGCGGCATGGAGATAAACGAGGCCCGCATGCGTATGGCTCGCATCCCGGATGGGGCTGCGCTGATTGAAAACCCTGTGTCCTCAGCGCCCGGTTTCACGCTTGGGAACGTCCACGTCATGGCTGGCGTCCCGGCTGTGTTCACCGAGATGGTGAAATCGGTCGTCTCGACGATCGAGGGCGGGCCGCCGCTGCTGTCTTGGTCCTTCCGCTGCCACATTGGCGAGGGAGACCTCGCTGGTCCGCTCGGCACCTGCGCGTCCGAATTTCCCGATGTCTCGATGGGGTCATACCCGTTCGGCGGGGGCGCCGGTGCAGTGCTGATCCTGCGCCACACCGAAATGCAAGTTCTCGCGAAAGCGGCAGATGCCTTGCGTGACGCGCTCGATCCTTTGGGCGGTGCAGAAAGCGAAACGCCGCCGAGCTAGCAAAATGCAGGCCGGCGGCGTTCAGGGCAGTTTCGTGCAGGCGCACTGCCTGCGAAGGCCCGTCGTCAGAGAGCGCCTTCCAACTCAGGCAACACGTCGAACAGGTCTGCGACAAGCCCGTAGTCTGCGACCTGGAAAATCGGTGCTTCCTCGTCCTTGTTGATCGCGACGATGACCTTCGAGTCCTTCATCCCGGCGAGGTGCTGGATCGCCCCCGAGATGCCGACCGCGATGTAAAGATCCGGCGCGACGACCTTGCCGGTCTGGCCGACCTGCCAGTCGTTCGGCGCGTACCCCGAGTCGACTGCGGCACGCGATGCGCCGGTGGCGGCCCCAAGCTTGTCGGCCACCTTTTCGATCAGTTCGAAGTTTTCCTTCGAAGCCATGCCACGGCCGCCCGAGATCACCACCTTCGCCGAAGTCAATTCCGGCCGGTCAGTGTCCACCGTCTTGTCTTCGACCCAGGACGACAAAGCGGGATCAGCCGCCGCATCGATCGACTCGACCGGTGCCGAACCGCCTTCGCCCGCAGCGTCGAAGGTCGCTGTACGGATCGTGACGACCTTCGTCGCGTCCGCAGACTTGACGGTGGCGATCGCGTTCCCGGCGTAGATCGGGCGAACGAACGTATCCCCGTCGACGACTTCCTGGATGTCGGAAATCACCATGACGTCGAGCAGTGCAGCCACGCGCGGCATGATGTTCTTTGCTGACGCCGTTGCCGGAGCGACAATGTGGCTGAAGTTGCTTGCCAGACCGGCAATCAACGCAGCAACCGGCTCGGCCAGCGCATTGCCATAGAGCGCATCGTCTGCGCACAGCACCTTCGAGACACCGTCCAGCTTCGCGGCTGCCGCCGTTGCGTTGCCATTACAGCCCGACGCCGCGCAGAGGACGGTCACGTCGCCCATCTGCTTCGCGGCCGTTAGCGCCTTTGCGGTCGAGTCGACGGCCAGTTCGCCGCCATTGATCTCTGCAAGAAGAAGAACAGCCATCTCAGATCACTCCCGCTTCGTCTTTGAGTTTCGTCATAAGTTCCGCAACGCTCTCGACCTTGACGCCCGCCTTACGCGACGGCGGCTCTGAAACCGAAACGACGGCCAGACGCGGCGAGACGTCGACGCCGAGATCCGCGGGGGTCTTGGTGTCCAACGGCTTCTTCTTCGCCTTCATGATGTTCGGAAGCGACGCATAGCGCGGCTCGTTCAGACGCAAATCGACCGAGATGATCGCAGGCAATTTCACGTCGATGACCTGCAGCCCGCCATCGATCTCGCGCGTCACCTTGGCAGAGCCATCGCCGAGTTCGATCTCGGACGCGAAGGTGGCCTGCGACCAGCCGAGAAGCGCCGAAAGCATCTGTCCCGTGGCGTTCATGTCGTTATCGATCGCCTGCTTTCCGCAGAGCACGATCCCGGGCTGCTCCTCGTCGATCACCGCTTTCAACAGCTTTGCGACAGCGAGCGGCTCGATGTCGGTATCAACCGAGTCGGCGGCTTCGATGAGGATCGCGCGATCGGCCCCCATCGCAAGTGCGGTCCGCAGCGTTTCCTGCGCCTTCGCGACACCGATCGAAACCGCGACGATTTCTTCGGCCTTGCCCGCTTCCTTCATGCGGATCGCCTCTTCGACAGCGATCTCGTCAAACGGGTTCATCGACATCTTGACGTTCGCGAGATCGACGCCTGTGTTGTCCGCTTTTACGCGGACCTTGACGTTGTAGTCGATCACGCGCTTGACAGGCACCAGCACCTTCATCGCGTTTGCTCCTCGGCTGCGGGGCGTGTATCGCCCAAGTTTAACTGCGGGCGATGTAACGCCTCCTGCGTCGGTTCCCTATGGAAAAAACGACGCGGAAGGCCTGGGAATCGCCAGAGTGCAAACCAGATATATGACGCTTACGTCAACGTCAAGTATCATGACGAATTTCGGAGTGCACCCCATGCGAACGGATGTTGAGATCCAGGACACGGATCGCGCCGCAGCGACGGAGCTGGAGACGCTATACGGGACGGCCTTCCCCGACGAAGATCTCGTCTCCCTTGTTCACGCGTTGATCGGTGACGGAGACAACGTATTCACGTTCACTGCCACGTCGAACGAATGCCTCTTGGGCCATGCGGCGCTATCGACCTGCGCGATGACCGGGTCAAAGTTGCGCGTCGCGTTGCTCGGCCCGGTTTGCGTGGCGCCGGAACACCAGCGCACAGGCATCGGAGGCGCACTCATTCGACATTGTCTTGAGAAAGGCGAACAGATTGGCATGTCTGGAGTCTGTGTCCTCGGCGATCCTGCCTACTATGAGAGGCATGGTTTCGCACCTGAGCCGACACTCCGAACGCCATATCCGATACCCGAGGAATGGGGGCCGGCATGGCAATCGGTCTGGTTTGACAAGAGTCTTCCGCCAACCGGAACGCTGATCGTTCCGGATCCTTGGAAAACCCGCGCACTCTGGATGCCTTGATGGCAAGCCATGCCTCCGAAGACCTCTAATTGCCGAGACGGTGCACATCGATCGCAAAAGGGTATCTTGCGAACGCGTGATCCTCGTGAGTTCGCGTTCGACGGTTCTGCTATTTGTCCATGGCGTAGTGATATGCTCCCAATACGCCATCCCGGCGTGGAACGCTGTCATCTCTGAGAAAGTAATCGATCTGGTTCCACTCGTCGGCTGCGATCGCATCCGCGAAACCGGTGCCGTCCTTCACAAGTGCCGTCCGGCAGGCAAACATCGTATGAGCTTCGTTCGATTCACGATCGTAGAGGACAATCCCCGGCAGCGGACCCTCCTCAAGCAGATTGTGCGCCCTGAAAAGCATGTGCGTGAACTGGTCCTGGCTTATGATCATGAGGTGCAGTCTTTGTGACCGCATGAACGCAAAACCGAGCCTGTTCAGCGTCTCGTCCTGGTCATTCTTCACTTCGGCCCGAAACCTGGGAAATCCGCAGCGTTCACACCGATAGATGATCAGGCGGTATCGATTGATCGAATTTGTACTGTCCTCAGCGCGCGACTTCGAATTGTAGAAAACGTATCTCGTGTAAATGTTGTAATCACCGAAAAAGTGGTCGGGCACGGACGGCGGTTCCTCGTTGTCATCGAGACCGACAGCGCGCCGCGCGATATCCTTGTATAGTCCGCATTCCTTGCAGTTGGCCGCTTGTATCTTTGTCAGGGCAGAGGCGAACATTCGGATGGTCCGCCGATTGGACCCGGCGATCGGAGCGTGCCCGTTCAATTTCGCCTGCAGCGTGCCCATAGCAATGTCGTTGTCGAAGAACACCTCGCGCATTTCGGCAAGCGTGTACCGCTTCTCCTCATAGGCGCGCAGCAATTGCTCGCGCGCGGCTTCTGCGTCCGCCTGAATCGATCTTTCATCATCGAAGCTCATCCCGGCTCCTGCAGATCGCACCGCTACCGGACAACTCTCTCATCCCGAAGCTGCAAGCTGGCTGAACGATTCTCAAAGCTGAAAATCTTTTTCATCAGTGAATTTTGCCAATCAATTTGGCCTTCAGGTGACTGATCTGCGTGCCGCGTTTTCAGAGTGCGACGTCAGTTTCAGAAAGACTTTCCCAACTGCACACATCGATGTTGAAACACGCAGCCGCGGCGTAAAGATTACTTTGCATGTCAAAATTAACTGTAATTCGAGATTGAAATCCCAGAGACATGCGAAAGGAACCAAAGTCATGGAAACCACTCTGCGAATGATCAACACTTTCAAACTGAAGCAGGGCAAGCACTGTTCGCGCCTTTTCTACTATTGCGCGGACAATTGGGTGCCAGCGGAGGCGATCTTTTACCTCGCAGCGGAACGCTACATCTTCACAAAAGATCTGCGGATGGCGCGGGTATTCACCGATGTGTTGTGGCTCAAGACCGGCGATCTGGCTCTGAACCTGCAATTCAATGACTTCGCCGTTCTACGGAAAATGATCTCGTCGCCCGAAATCAAGGTGAACCAGGGCACGGCGAAACACACCAACTTTATCAACCGCGGCGGAATGCAGCTTGGATCCGCCGGCGACTACAACGTGATCACCAGAGCGATCGAGTACTGCGCAACGCAGGTTTCCCAAAGTACGATCGTCGCTGGCGTGCGAATTGTTCAGGGAGGCGGGGAGTTGCCAGACGAAAAAAATCAAGCCGCAAGGTCAACAGCGAAGGAACACGTGACCGAACACATCGGACCTTTGCTCGGTGCTGATGCGCTCAAGCAGCTTGGGGTGTTCCTCTGAACGAACGGCTTTAGTCGTGCCCGAGGGCTTTTCGCCCCGGGCGCGCTGACAATACCAAAGGAATGTCCCTCATACTCCTAAGCGGATTGGAGAACGCCTCAGCGGTTCGCGCCCGGAACCCAAAGGACGTCTGACCGGCCGTCATCGTTGGCGATCCTTGACGCCACAAAGAACCAGTCCGACAAACGGTTCAGATACTTCAGCGCGTGTTCGTTGACCTCTTCCTGAGTTGCCAGTTCAACCGTCAGGCGCTCGGCGCGCCGGGATATCGTCCGGCAGAGATGCAGGTGTGCCGCCAGTGCTGAACCGCCCGGAAGAACAAATGACCGCAGCGGCTCCAGAGCGTCATTCATCGCATCGATCTCGGCTTCCAGCCGCAGCACCTGCGCCTCTGTCATCCGCAGTGGCGTGTATTCGGCCTCGCTGTCCTTCGCGATGTCGGGGCGGCAGAGATCGGCGCCGAGATCGAACAGATCGTTCTGAATTCTTGCCAGGGCCGCGTCCATCTCGCCGTCAGCAGTCAGCCGCGCCATGCCGACCGCTGCATTCGTCTCATCAGAGGTGCCGTAAGCCTCGACCCGCAAGGTGTATTTTGGCACCCGCACGCCATTGCCGAGCGCCGTTTCGCCGGCATCGCCGGTTCTGGTGTAGATGCGATTCAAGACGACCACGCGCCTGTCCCCCTTTTTTGAAGTTCTGATGCGGACGCCGGTGCCGCCTTACTTGCCGCCGCCGGTGACCAAGAATGCAATGAACAGCAGACCGACTGCAGCGGCCTGCGCAATGATCCGGTAGCGCATCATTCTGTTCTGCGTCTTCGCGGTCATCTTGCCGGTCCCGAAGCCGCCCACACCGAACACCAGCACGCCGAGCGTCACGAATGCCGCCGCGATGCCGAGGTAGAAAATCCAGTCGCCCATCGGCTCAGTTCCTTCTCAGCACGGCATCGACCATCGACCACGGCAGCAGCCGCTTCATCCAGTGAACGATATATGTCGGCGTGGTGACAAAGTAGCGGTCTTTCGGTCGCGGGCTTTCCAGCGCATGGATCAGTTTTGCGGTCGTCGCCTCGCAACCGAGTTCGAACCCGTCCTCGGGCAGGTCATCGGCATAGAGCCTCGGGTGCACGATCTTCGCGTAAAACCCTTTCCAGGGAGATGCTTCAGTGTCGATCCAGCGCTCGTAGTGGGTGCGCGAGTTCTCGCGGATCCTGGTGTCGATAGGTCCCGGCTCGAGCAAAACAACATCGATACCCGTGCCGTGCAATTCGTAGCGCAGGACGTCGGTGTACCCCTCCAGCGCGTGCTTCGTCGCGATGTAAGGTGCCCGCATCCGCAGGGCACAGAAACCAAGGATCGAAGAACACTGCACGATCCGACCGTAACCCTGCCTTCGCATCACCGGGATGGCGAGACGCGTCAGTTCATGCCAGCCGAAGAAGTTCGCTTCGAAACACGCTCGGAAGGCGTCTGTAGGCATGTCCTCGACCGCACCGGGGATCGCATAAGCACCATTGTTGTAAAGCGCATCCAGAGTTCCGCCCGTGCGCTCGATTGCCTGCTCGAACCCTGTCCGGATGCTCTCGGGGTCCTCATAGTCCAATCGCCAGCTCTCAAGCCCCTCCGACTCCAACCGCGCGCAATCTTTGGGCTTCCGACAGGTTGCGAACACACGCCAGCCCCGATCCTTGAGGGCATGGGCCACATGATGTCCGATCCCCGACGAACAGCCCGTAATGAGAATGGATTTCTGTGACATCGGTCCTCCGCCAGCACGCAGGTAGCGCGTCCATCGGGACGGAGCCATGGGTCATCTTCGCCGCCGCCCGTTTCCGGTCGATCGGCTGTGAAACGTCGGCGGTTTCTTTGCGACCCAGGCAAAGAACTTCGATAGCGGAGGATACTCTCGCAGAGCCTCAGGGGTGTTATAGTTCCGCGCGAGCTCGGTTTCGGTGAGCGCTGAATGAACTTCGTTGTGGCAAATCTGATGTACCAAGATCGTCGGCCCGCCCCTGCCGCCTCGAAGTTTTGGGATCAGGTGGTGAAGGCTCTGCTTTGCCTCCGATGGGATCGGCCGCAGGCAGAGAGGGCAAACGGGATTGTCCTCGGTCAAGCAGCCTCCAGCACGAACGTTCCAAGACGGAGGGCCCAATTCGACGCCAAGCGTAAGGCTCCTTTCGAAAGCGATCCTAACGACTGCGCCCGTGACATTTGATACAGATGTATCCGACGAACGATGTAGCTTCGTCCCGCCTTGTAGCGAAAGGAACAATGTCATGAACACCGAGAAAGACCTTGAAGCGCTCGATGATAGCGATCTCGACAACATTCAGGGCGGCGGAAAGTTCGTGCAACGCCCGCAAAAAAATCTCATCACACTTCCGGATGCGCAAGAGGTTCGGGCCGAGATCACCGTCAACAAAGACGACCGCTAGAGCGGTGCGAGAACCACGCGCGCAGCACTGTAATCGGTAGATCGCCGCGGCCAGACGCCGAACGTGTCGCAAGCGCGACATCAGAGGGTCCAGATCGGACTAGTCACGATTCTACGGAACCGCGAAGACCGTCCCCAGCACGGCACGGGGGACAAGACCATGGCGGACACCGCGGGACGCACAATCGTCAATTCCTGGAACGAGTGGGATCCGCTGAAGCACGTGATTGTCGGTCGCGCCGACGATTGTCATATTCCGCCCGAAGAACCTGCGCTCGACGCTAAGGTCCCCGAAGACTCGGACATGCGGGGTCAATGGGGGCGTCGCCCGCAGGAGACAATCGACCGCGCGAACGAACTGCTGGACGGCTTTGCCAAACAACTCGAGGGCCGCGGAGTCGTCGTCGACCGCCCGACGCCGATCGACTTCTCGAAGCCCGCGACCACGCCCGACTTTCACACCGACAGCCAGTTCGGATGCATGCCGCCGCGCGACGTGCTGCTGACCGTCGGCAGCGAGATCCTCGAAGCAACGATGTCCTACCGCTGCCGCTGGTTCGAGTACCTTTGCTACCGCCCGTTGATGCAGCGCTACTTCGACGAGGATCCGAACTTTCGCCATGAGACCGCGCCCAAACCGCGGCTGACGGACGCAGACTACCACCCGGATTATCTCAGTGAGAAAATCGGCGTCGCCAAGCGCCTGCAATGGGCCGCCGAGAAGTTCTTCGTCACCACCGAGGAAGAGCCGCTCTTCGACGCCGCCGACGTGCTGCGCTTTGGCAAGGATCTCGTGGTCCAGCATGGGTTCACGACAAACCTCAAGGGCATCGAGTGGCTGCGGCGTCACTTCCCCGACCATCGGGTTCACACGGTGAACTTTCCGGGCGACCCCTATCCGATCCACATCGACGCAACCTTCACACCGATCCGTCCCGGTCTGATCTTGAATAATCCGCAACGCCGCCTGCCGGACGACCAACGCGCTCTGTTCGAAAAGAACGGCTGGGAGATCGTCGATGCCGCCCAACCTGCGCACAATGCGCCGCCGCCGCTCTGTTACTCCTCGGTCTGGCTCTCGATGAACGTGCTGGTGCTGGACCCCAAGACGGTCTGCGTCGAAGCCTCCGAAGTCTACCAGATGGAGCAACTCGACAAGCTCGGACAGAACGTGATCCCGGTTGATCTGCGCGATGCCTATGCTTTCGGCGGAGGGCTGCACTGCTGTACGGCTGATGTCTATCGCGAGGGCGGGTTGGAGGACTATTTCCCAACCCAGTAAGGACCCCAGCTTCTGAGTTTCCCAGCGACATGCTAACCTTTCGCACGTGAGAAGTCGGGAGGCGTGCCGTGAGCGAGGTGTTTCTGGCCAGCCTGCTCTGCGCCCTTCTGGGCGGCGCTGATGCAGAATCGGCCCGGAAATTCGACAATCAGGGATCGGAACGCGGAATTCGCGTCGATTGCGAAACCCCCACGCATGTCATCGAGATCGGCATGGATCATTCCAGTTCCTCACGTGACAGCGTTCACCAGGCGGTTTTTGCATCGGTTCTGACCGACAAGGACCCGATGGTGATCCTGATCGACGCCGACGGTAACGAAGGCCGCTACGAACAGGAAATGCGGCTTGTGACCCAAAGGCTCGGAATTGCTTACCATCGATGCCGGCGCGAATTTCTCGTGCGCTGGACCACCACTTCCGCGTTGCGCGACGTCGAGCCGGCGCAAGTCAATGACCTGCCGCAAACCAGCTTTGGGCGGACTCTCTGCGATCTCGATTTCTCGAACACTGTCCCGAAGTTGGAGGCATCGCCGACGCAGTGACAGGAGTAGCGCGAATCCGATTTGCGCCCTACGGTCCAGACATGCGCATAACGCTATCCATTGCGACACTTCTGATCTGGGCGATGCCAGCCTTTGCCGCTTATCAGCCCCCCGCCCCTCGGCCGGATATGGATCTGATAAAGGCGCAGATCGATGCCGGTGAAGCAAGCGCAGCGATGACGCCACTCTACGATTGGCTCGTTAAGGATCGAACGGATGCCGAGGCTCTGAACCTGCTGGGCTATGCCTATCGAAAGCTCGGCCAGTGGGACAAAGCACGCTTCTACTACGAGCGCACCCTCAGCATCAAACCCGGCCACAAAGGCGCGTTGAGTTACATGGGCGCTTTGGAATTGCAGACGGGGGATCCCAATGCCGCGCGCGTTCTGCTGATACGGTTGCAGGCAGCCTGCCCAGATGGCTGCGCGGAACTCGATGATCTGCTAAAGGCCTTTAAAGAGCACAACACATCGACGGGAGGTTGATGATGCCGCTGGAAGTCAAACCGCTCACGGGCACGATCGGAGCCGAGATCATCGGCGCAGACGTCCGCGATCCCGCCCAGTTCGATGAGATTTTCAGGGCTTTCACCGAACATTCGGTCATAGCGATCCGTGATCAGGACATTTCACCCGAAGACCAGATTGCGTTCGCCGAACGCATCGGTCCGATCAACGTCAACAGGTTTTTCGCGAAGGTTCCGGGCCACGACAAGATCGCCATGGTGCTCAAGGAACCGGACCAGAAGCACGCAATCGGTGAGGACTGGCACACAGACCATTCCTATGACATGCAACCCGCGCAGTGTTCGATCCTGCACTGCATAGAAACGCCCGAGACAGGTGGCGACACCTTGTTCGCATCGATGCATGCGGTGTTCGAGGGACTGTCCGATGGTCTGAAGCAAACGCTGCGCGGTCTCAATGCCTGGCACTCGTCGCGGCATGCGTTCGGAAAGCGGGCCGCTGGCGAGCGCGAAACCACGAGCAGCGGGCGCATCGGCAATCCGGAACTCGCGACACAGGACAGTCTGCACCCGGTGGTGATCCGCCATCCGCTTTCTGGCCGCGAAACCCTTTATGTTAATCCAGGTTTCACCACTCACATCGATGGTTGGACGGATCAGGAGAGTGCTGCTCTGCTGAACTTTCTCTATAGCCGCTGCACGTTGCCGGAATACACCTGCCGCGTTCGCTACCAGCCAGGAACGATCGCGATCTGGGACAACCGGGCAACCTGGCACAAGGCTATCAACGACTATCACGGCCATCGCCGCCTGATGCACCGCATCACGGTGGAAGGCCCCGGTCTTTCCGCAGCCTTGGCGGCCTAACGAGAACAAGGAAACCCGCGCGCATGACCCAATTGCGCGCGGGCTCCTCGTTAATAACTTGCGACTGGTAATAAATTTCTCCAGTCTGTTTGAAAAATCTACCACTTAAATTGATAATTTTGGAATAATTCGGAAATATCTTCGCGTTAATTCAATTTCGCCACTTAATCACCTTCTACAAACCTGCGTTATATCTTTAGTCGGTGGACTTGGGGGGAAGGCTGGTCCGAATATGCTGGACCGGCCCCAGCCCCCACGCTGTTTCACTGATCATTCACTCATGCCGGGGGCTATAAAATCAGCAGGGAATGATGATGCCAGAGAACCGTCCCATCTGGCCGTTGCGATCACGGAACACCATTCCGCGCTGCGTTTCTTGCAGGTTTCCGTGGCCGGGATCGCAAACCATCAGATTGCCGTTCTGAACACCGTCAACGACGACCCAATGCCGTCCGGCATTGGCTCCGTTCCAGGCAACTTGGGCGATCACCGGATTGTCGGCGCTCGCTGAATCGAAGAAGCTGAGGCACGATGCATCAGCGGTCGACGTGATGACCTTGGCATCGGGGAAGTTCACCTTGCGTAGGAAGATCGCGATATTTCCGGCTGAAAGCCCGGAATCTCCACCATAGGGGGTGTATTTCTTGGTGCTGATCTTAGTGCCGTCCTTCGCAGTCTTCTCATACTTTCCTTGCTCGAAATTCTTGGTGCCGTCAGAAATAACCCACTCTTCGATTTCCTTTCCCGTCTGGCGGTAGATAGCCATCAGAATGCACGCACATCCGCACGAATTAGGGTCGACCTGCTTGTGAACAGCGTGCTTCGTGCCTGCGGACGAGGTCACAATTGAGATGGACATTTCGCGTTCCTTTTGAATCTGGCCGTCAATTAAGTCTCTGTCGTTCTCGCCGACGTTGCGTTTCCGTGTCGGTGATTTGAATATGACAATCAATTTGACTTTTATCTTGGGCTGATTTCGAGGGAATCCTGATCTGCGCATGAGAAAGTCTGGGCAAATCTGAGCGAATCTGAGTTACCGTCGATTTCGCGCGGAAGTGGTGCCGTGCGGGGGGGGTGCGGAAACACATGATTCACAGTTTCGGAGAGCTGGAGATCGACACCGACGAGATGGTCGCACGCCTCGATGGAAACGTGCTGCCGCTGAAACCGCGCCCATTTGCGCTATTGAGTTACCTCGTCGAGAACAGGGATCGGATCGTCTCCAAGACCGAGATCATGGACTCGGTCTGGGACGGGCGAGCAGTCTCGGACGCTGCACTAACTACAGCGGTCAGGGATATACGCCGCGCGATCGGCGAGGAAAACTCGAGCGACAGCCGGATCAGAACCTTTTACGGTCGCGGCCTGCGCTTCATGGTGCCTGAGGGCACTGAAGTCGCGCGCGAGCCTGCCGAGCCGGTCAACGACAAGAAGACACTGCCCAGCGCAGTCGCAATCCTTCCGCTCGATTGCCTGTCGCCCGATCCGGATCTGCAACTCGTCTCTGAAAGCATCGCCGACAGCGTCATTGCGCAAACGTCCAAGTTTGGCTTGATCCGGGTTCTCGCCCGCAACTCGGCCTTTTCTGTTCATGGTCAGGGCCTGACGGTCAAAGAGATCGGGGAACGTCTCTCCGCCGAATATGTTGTCGAAGGCAGCCTCAGGCATCTCAGCTCGGGCGCGCGCATTACGACACAGTTGGTCGAGGTGGCGTCCGAAACCCATGTCTGGACCGACAGCTTCGACCTCTCGGCCTTTCACCTCTATGACGGGCAAGAGGACATTGCGACCAAGATCGCGACGTCCGTAATCACGCTCATCTACGAAAACGAATACAAGCGTGCTCAGGCCACGGCCTTCGAGGAACTGACGTCCTGGGAAGCATATTGCCTGGGCTACGCAGCGATGTGCACGCTCGACTACCGGAACCAGGACGAAGCCGTGAGAATGCTCGAACGCGCGGTCGAGTTGGAGCCAAGCTTCACCGAGGCTCATGCAACGCTGGCCTACGCCTATTGCATCCAGTACCGCGCAATCCGGAGATCCGCAGAGGAAGATACGCTGACTGGCCGCCGGTCGCCTCATCGGCTCAAGGCGCTGCAGACGGCGCAACGGGCGGTGGCGCTCGATGCGCGCATCCCGTTCGCCTGGGTCGCGCTTGCGCGGTGTCTTGAAGGTCTCGGCGAAATCGACAACGCAATCTCCGCAGCGCAGAAGGCACTCAGGATCAACCAGAATCTCGGTTGGGCGCACATTCTTCTCGGCCGTTGTCAACTGCAGAAAAATCAGCCGAAGGACGCTCTTGAGTCATTTGAACGCGGAGAACGAACCAGCCCGCAGGATTCTCTCAGGCTCGTGATCAGCAGCAGCAAGGCATTGGCGCACATGCTGCTGGATCAGTACGAAGACGCCGTCGCCGCGTCACGTATGGCACAACTCATGCCCAATGCGGGGCTTTTGGCGCATCTTGGCGAAGTCTGTGCGCTTGGGTACATGGGAGATGAAGACGCAGCGATGGAAGCCGTCTCGCGGGCGCGGATCATCGAGCCGGACTTCGGTCCGGTGCTTGTTGATCAGGAGTATCCGCTGCCCGACCCGCTCGCCCGGCGCAAAGTGATGAAGGGATTGCGTCTCGCCGGGCTGAACTAGCAGGCAGGCCAATGTCCCTCTCGGATGCCTTAAGGCCCACCCAAGGGCTGTTGAATCGTCAAAAAGGAAATCTTGCCCTGCTGCACATATATGACGAGACCTCGCCCCTCAAGGATCTCTGCGTTTGCAAAGGCACGGCGGTCCCAGCTTTCGAGACCTTCGAAAACTCGCACGAGGAATTCACGAAGTTCCCGATGCTGCGCTGGGATCGGGACAAGCTGCTGAGACAGCAAGAGGAATTCTACGTGCTGATGGACCGGTACGGCGTCCGACTGCGTTTCGTTCCACACTCTGCCGAGCATCCGTGGCAGATGTATACCCGCGATACAGGCTTCGTGATCCACGACAAACTCTACTTCTCGAACATCCGTGAACTTCCCGAGCGAACGGATGAAATCGACTTGGTGCGGAGGTGCATCTCAGGCGTCACGGACGCCGATGTTATCGATATCAAAAGCGGGCGGATCGAGGGTGGCGACGTGCTGGTCGACAACGACACGGTCTATGTCGGCCTTGGCACCCGGACCACGCCGGAGGCGGTCGAAGAGTTGTCCCGGCATGTCGACGTGACGCCGGTCCACCTCGGCCCGCGCGTGATGCATCTCGATACACGAATGACGATTTTGCCCGGGCGGATCGCTTTGGTTTGTCAGACCGCGTTCAAACCCGAAGATCTCGAGATGCTCCGCAGCCGTTTCGCGCTCATCGAGGTGACCGACGCCGAGGCGCGCGCGATGGGCACGAATGTCTTCGTCATCGATCCGGAAACCGTGGTTGTGCATGTCGGATTCGAAAGGATCGCCGACGAACTCCGCTCGAAAGGCTTGAAGCTCGAATTGCTCGACTATTCCGAGCCGAACGCTCTGCTCGGATCCTTCCGCTGCGCGACAATGCCACTCGCCCGGTCCTGATCCGCAAGACCTTCGGCTATTTCTCGGCCCCGCTCTCGCCGGAGCTGGCAAAGAAATCCACGGAGCAATCGTTTCCACTCGGAATCTTGATATATTATAACGTTGCATACTATGTTCCGAAACAGGATCGCAGGTCTTTTGCGCGAAGATCGCAGGATCCATGGCAAGGCTTTGACGGGTGGGGGCCGAATGCTCGTAGATTTCCGACTGTCGCGCGACACGGCTGCCGGTGTCGGCGTGGTCGATACGCTACATGGTCTCGCAGACATTTCCCGGCCCGACATGGCCGCAGTGATCTGGCGGCGTCAACCAGCGCAGCAATTTCAGGACTGGATCGATGACCTCGATGCGGACGTTCTTCCGTCAGCACGAATAGTAATCGCAGCACACGCGGTAAGGAGCAACGTTGAGAAGATCGTTGACCGGTCAGGCGCGACCACCTCGAACGCCGCTCAATGGCTGATTGATGACATCGTGGCTCTTGCCGAGTGTTTCACTGAGCTCATGCAATCGCCCTGTCTTCGCCTGCGCCTTGACGTTGTGACCACCAATGCATGCCGAAAGTTTCACATCGATGCTGTGAAAGCGCGCCTCATCTGCACTTATCGGGGCACCGGGACACAGTACGGCACATCGACCGGAGGCGCCGATCCAGATCGGGTTTTCACCGTACCCACCGGTGCGCCGATGCTGTTGCGCGGTACCGATTGGCCGGAAGCCCCGGCATCCGGCTTGCGTCATCGCTCTCCTCCGATCGAGGGAACCAGTGAAACCCGATTGGTACTGGTGATGGACCCGGTCTTCGATCCGGACGAAGATCTCTGATGGCGGCCAACCTTGGCGCCACGAGCCTGCGCCGAAAACGTCGTAATTCGGATCCTATGCGAGAGTTCGACAGGCTCCCTGCGGAACTGCGCGCCTGGCTTGCCTTGGCAGATCTTCCCTGGAGCCCGCGTTCTGTTCGACGCGCCTACGACCGAGCGCTTGCCCGAACCGACGATCCGCAACAGGCAATCCGCGAACTCGATCGCATGCAGATGAACCAGATCGCGCGCGACGCAAAGCGCGTCTGGGGCGCCGATCATCCTCTGTCATCTGGTTGATCCATAGAGCTCATAGCGGTCGCTCAATCAGTCCGACACCGCACGTTTCTCAGCATCAACACCGCCGTCGAAGGCATCTCACGCGTAAAATCCGTGCTTAGAACCCTATAGCCGCTTTATCCGACGTGGCGGCATCCTATCTGATTGGCAGACGTCAATTATCGCATCGCACACCCTAACCGGCGCGTTTGCCTCCAAATGGTCCGCCGGGCACGTGAGGAGCTACGAAGATGATCAAGGCGACCGAAACACGCCGCACAGTCCTGCTGGCCGGCGCAGCTACGGCGGGCGCGGCTTTGACGACGGCTGCATCCGGCCTGATCGTCCCGGCATCTGCTGCCGGGCTGGCCCCAACCACGACGATGCGCGGCGGCGCCAACAACTACCGCCCGGGCGCTGCAATCATGGATCGTATCGGTGCGGGTGGCTTCACGATGTCAGGTACCGTGCGCCGCGCGGGCGATGGTGCTCCGCTGTCCGGAGTGCGCATCCAGATCTGGGCGCACACGACGGAGGGCTACGAAAGCGATCCGCAGAGCCATGGAGCGACGCTGACCGATGCCAACGGTGCCTTCACCATGGATATGCCACAGATCGTACCTGCCTTCGGCCAGCCGCACGCCCACCTCGCCTACGATGCGGACTATGACGAGAATGGGTTCGAGACGGTGTTCCTGCGGCCCGTGATGCCGAGTTCAAGCGATACCAGCCTCGAGGCTCATTTCGTGCTTCAGCCTGCGTAATACGCGCACGATGGCCCGGACACTCCTGATCTGGGCAGCACTCGCGGTCGCACTCATCTTTCCGGTTGCGCTCGCGGCGACCAGCCCGCAATTGGCCTGGCGAGGTCCTGCTTACATCGGCGCTGGTTTTGCTGGCGTTGTCGCCCTTGGCCTGCTGCTGCTTCAACCCCTGCTCGTTGGTGGCTATCTTCCCGGGTTGAACCAACGACGGGCGCGCAAGGTCCATGCATTGACCGGCATTGCGCTCGTCGTTCTCGTCCTTCTCCACGTTGGCCTGCTATGGGTCGTGAGCCCACCGGACGTCGTCGACGTTCTACTCTTCCGATCGCCGACGCCGTTCTCGGTCTGGGGGGCCGTCGCGATGTGGGCCGTTTTTGCGGCTGGGCTCCTCGCAGCGTTGCGCCGAAAGCTGCGCTTGAGACCCGCGACCTAACGCATGTGTCACCTCGCGCTGACGATGATCGTGGTCATCGGAACCGTCGTCCATGCAATGCAGATCGAGGGAACGATGGAGACCGTTTCGAAGGCGATGCTTTGTGCGCTTGTCTTGGGCGCATTGGCCAAGGTCGTCAGCGATTTGCGCCCGTGGGCCAAACTGATGCGGCGCAAGGCCTGAGGATCTCGACGGTGCTCGTCGAGTACGATTACCGGAGGCGTGGTTACCGAAGGTGGTTCTATGGTGATTAGAAGTGAGATTCGCCCTCAGCGGGCCGCGCCGGGTGATGCGAACGCGACGTTCAGGCTCGAAGCGATGGTTCCCATCCAGAAGCCACGATGGACTCCAACACAACGAAGGGCGATCCCTGAGGACCGCCGCGTTCGAAAAGCCGCCTCTCAGATTTCAGCCAGAACTCACTCCGAAGCGGTGGCGTCCGATCCCTTGGCCTTCAGAGGCTTGTAGTTGGTCTTTTCAGCGATCCGGGCCGACTTGCCGCGCCGCGAGCGCAGGTAGTAGAGCTTGGCGCGGCGGACCTTGCCGCGGCGCACGACCTTGATCGAGTCGATGTTCGGCGAGTGGAGCGGGAAGATACGCTCGACACCTTCGCCGTAGCTGATCTTGCGCACCGTGAAGCTGGCGCCGAGATTGTTGCCGCCGCGGCGGCTGATGCAGACACCCTCGTAGTTCTGGACGCGGGTGCGGGTGCCTTCGGTCACCTTGTAACCGACGGCGACGGTGTCCCCCGGGGCGAAGTCTGGAATTTCCTTGCCAAGCTCGGCGAGGTGCTCGGCTTCGAGTTGCTGAAGCAGGTTCATCGTCTTAGTCCTTGTTTTTGCGCGCCTTTCCGGCGGTCGTGTCTGCGTCCGATTGCTTTGGGGCTTGCTCCGCCAGGCGCTGTGCGCGGGCGGCCCAAAGGTCGGGACGTCGTTCCCGGGTCAGCCGTTCGCTCTGAGAGGCCCGCCATTCGGCGACCCGCGCATGATGTCCGGACAGCAGCACGTCCGGTATCTCGCGCCCCTCCCAGACCGTTGGCCTGGTGTAGTGCGGATGCTCCAGAAGCCCATCCGCGTGGCTTTCGTGCTCGGTGCTGTCCGCGTTGCCCAGCACGCCGGGCCTCAGGCGGATCACCGCATCCAGGAGCACCATGGCGGCGGGTTCACCACCCGTCAGCACATAATCTCCGATCGAGACTTCCTCGACCCCGCGGGCATCGAGGACTCTCTCGTCGACACCTTCGTAGCGACCACACAGCAACGTAACCCCTTGGCCCGCTGCGATTTCCTGGACGCGCTGTTGTGTCAGCACCCGCCCGCGCGGGCTGAGATACAGCACCGGCCAGCGAGGCGCGTCGCTTACACTATCCCGGGCCGCGAAGTCCAGCGCTTTCGCGAGGATGTCGGGCCGCATAACCATGCCCGCGCCGCCGCCTGCGGGCGTGTCGTCGACGGTGCGGTGCTTGTCAGTCGCAAAGCGGCGTATATCGATGGCCTCGAGCGCCCAGAGCCGGTCCTTCAGGGCCTTGCCGGTGAGCCCCGCGGAGAGAACGCCCGGGAAGCATTCCGGGAACAGCGTCAACACCTTGGCGCGGAAGGCTTCGGGCCGGCCCTTGTCCGGGCCGATCAGCGGCCGCGGCTGGGCCGAGACCCGCGGCTGGATCATACCGTGCGAGCGGGGTTTGGGCGGATCAGTCATCCGGCATCTCGTCAACCTCGGAGAGGTCCGCCACCAGGGTCCCGGCGGAAAGATCCACCGTCGGCACCACCGCGCGGGTGAAAGGCAGCATCAGCGCTCTGGCGCCTCCCGCGATGTCGAGCACGTCGCCAGCGCCGAAGTCGTGGACCGCGCGGACCTGTCCAAGTTCGGCTCCGCCGGTGTCGACGACGGAGAGACCGATGAGGTCGGCGTGGTAGAATTCGTCATCCGGCAGTGCGGGCAACCGATCACGGGGCGCATAGAGCCGCGTGCCCTTGAGCGCCTCGGCGGCCTCGCGTGTCGGAACGCCGGACAGGCGAGCGGCGAAGCCGCCCTTGACCTCGCGCGTGATCCGGAGGTCGAAACTGCGCCCGTCCTCGGTGCCGAGCGGAACGTAGTCGGCGATGGCCGCGGGATCGGCACAGAAGGACTTGATCCGCGCCTCGCCGCGCACGCCGAATGCGCCCGCGACGGCACCCACACAGATCATGTCCGCCGGGACGTTCACAGCCCCAGCTGCACGCCGCCGGTGACCGGCAAGGCGACACCCGTGATGTAGGCGCCCGCAGGACCGCAAGTAAATGCGATCAGACCACCTATCTCGGCGGGTTCCCCGGCGCGACGAAGCGCCACCTGTTGGTAGCGCTCTGCCTTGAAGGCCTGCAGATCCATGCCCTTTTCCGCGGCCAGTCGGGCATTCACGCCTTCGTGCATGTCCGTCGACACGAAGCCCGGGCAGATCGCCGTGCACCGAATGTTCTCCGGCCCGAATTCGTCGGCAATGGTCTTGGTCATCCCGATCAGGGCATGCTTCGCCGTCGTGTACGCGCCAAACGCGCGCTGACCGCCGAGCCCCATCATCGAAGACAGGTTGATGATACAGCCGCCCTTCTGACGCTGCATCTGCGGGATCACGGCCTGGCAGAAGTCCGCAGTGCCCTTGATGTTGACACGAAAACTGATCTCCCAGTCGTCCGGCGTCACCTCGAGGAACGGTTTGCCGCCGATCGCCGTCGCCGCATTGTTGATCAGGATGTCGAGACGGCCATGGGCCGCGACAACCGAAGCGACGCACGCGTCGATCTGATCGCGTTGCGTTATGTCGAGCAACCGGGTTTCGACACCCAGCACCTGACCGACCTCGGTCAGTCCGGCTTCGTTGATATCCGTGGCCAGAACGGTCGCGCCGTCAGCGCACAGCGCGCGCACCGTGGCGGCGCCGATACCTTTGAGGGCACCGGCACCGGTGAAGATCGCGACTTTTCCGTCGAGCGGACGGGACATGCGCAGTTCCTTCGGTCGGCGTTGCCGCCGGTCCCTCCGGCTCGCCTGCCGACGGGAATGGCGACGAACGGCTGGCTCGCGCGCTGACCATGGCGCGGCATCCGGAGCGGATGCCTGAGCGCCGGGAGCCGCTTCAGCCGCGGAGTGCTCTGCCGCGCGTTACTCTGCTGCTGCTTCCTCGGCCGGAGCCTCCTCGGCGGGGGCCTCTTCCGGCTCGGCGTCAGCTTGCGTGGCTGCAGCGGCCTTCTCCGCCTTCTCTTCGGCGCGCGCCTTGGCCTTGTCGCCGGGCTCGGCCTTCTTGGGGTTGTTCCGCTCAGCCTTCTCCCGGACGCCCGCCGCTTCCAGCATGCGCGCGATGCGGTCGGTCGGCTGCGCGCCTTGATCAAGCCAGTGCTGCACGCGCTCCATATTCATCTTCACGCGCTCTTCGGAGTCCTTCGGGAGCAGCGGATTGTAGGTGCCGAGACGCTCGATGTAGCGGCCGTCGCGCGGCATGCGGCTGTCAGCGGCCACAATGCGGTAGAACGGGCGTTTCTTCGAGCCGCCGCGGGCCAGTCGGATCTTCATTGCCATGGTTTTCTCCTTCGTATGGCGGTGCGCCGATTTTCTTTGGGCCGGCGTTATTTCTGGAACTGCTGGTGGTGACGGATCACTTCATCGATGATGAAGCGCATGAATTTCTTCGCGAAATCAGGGTCGAGGCCCGACTCCGCGCACATCTTCTCAAGCCGCTCGATCTGGCGCGCCTCGCGGCTCGGATCGGCGGGCGGCAGATCGTGTTCGGCCTTGAGCTTGCCGACGGTGGTGGTGCAGCGGAACCGCTCGGCCAGGGTGTGAACGAGCACCGCGTCGAGGTTGTCGATGCTCTGGCGCAGATCGGCGAGAACTTCCTGCGCGCGGATCGCCGTATCTGTCATGTCGACCCCCCGGGAGCGTTATGTCGGTAAACGAGATCAACGGGATCGGCACGTTCGGCATCCGGGTCCAGCACGGCGCCGAGGCGCTCGGCAAGGCGGATCGAGCGGGCGTTCGCGGGATCGATGTAGCTGACGAGCGTCGTCGTGCCGTAGGTTGCGAAGTCGTAATCCCGCGCGGCCACAGCCGCCTCGTGCGCGATCCCGTGCCCTTCGGCGCCGTCAAAGGCGAGCCAGCCGAGTTCGCGCTCGGGAAAGCCCTCGGGGTGCCACGGTCCAACGCTGGCGATCGCCTGGTCCGAGCCCTTGCGGGTCACCACCCATGGCCCCCAGCCGTGCAGGAACCAGTGCCCGGCCTCCATCGCGAAGGTTTTCCAGGCCTGAAAGCTGCTGGTGGCCTTGGTTACGTACTTCGCGCGGTCCGAGAGGAAGAAGTCGATATAGGCGCCCTCGTCCGCTGTCTTCGGTGGGCGCATAATCAGGCGTTCGGTTTCGATGCGGGGCAGTGTCATGCCAGCGCCTCCGGTCCGGGGTGGCGCCAGATGGTGAGCATGCCGTGGGTCGAATGGTCCCAGTCCGGATCGCGGGTACAGCCCATCCGCTTGGCAAGCGCTATCGAGCGTTCATTGTCAGGCGCGACGACGCTGATCGCTGTTGTCCAGCCGAGCGTCGTGTAGGCGTAATCGCGAGAAGCCTGAGCAGCTTCGAAGGCATAACCCTTGCCCTCGCCCGGCCCCGTGACCGACCAGCCGATCTCGCGTTCGAGCCAGAGATCGGGAAAGTAGCAGCCGACGCGTCCGACGTAGCGGCCGGTGGACTTCTCTTCGAGGGCCCACATGCCGTAGCCGCGCAGGACCCAGTGGCCGATGTAGCCGCAGAGTGCTGCGAAAGCGCGTTCCGGCGGGTGCGGTCCGCCGATGCCTTTTGCGCGGTCCGAGATCTGGAACGCCTTTTCCTCGGCCAGATCCTCGATCCGGTGTCCGCGCAGGATCAGGCGTTCGGTCTCCAGGACCGGGATATCTACCGGGATCGCGGTCACGCCGCACTCGCCTCCGGGCGCGGCAATGCGAAGACATCGCGCGTGACATCGTCCGGGAAGGTTTCGCGGGCGATCACCGTCCCGCCAAGACGCTCGGCGAGGCGGCGTGCGGGCATGTTTTCATCGCGCATATGGGTTTCGACGACCGGCCAGCCGAGGGTTCCGTAAGCCCAGTTCAGGACCGCGCGGCTCGCCTCCGTCGCGAAGCCCGTGCCCTGCGCGTCTGGCATCAGCCACCACGTGAGCTCGTGCCGAGGCCAACCGACGGGATGGACGATCCCGGTGCCGCCAAGGAATGCGCCGGTGTCCTTGCGCTTGAGGACGAACATGCCGAAGCCCAGCCGGTCCCATTCGCTGATCGCACGCTGAAGAATTTCTTCGACCTCGGCGCAGTCACGCGGCGCGCGGTATCCGCCCTTCTGGTCGTTGGGGATCGCGTAATAGTCCAGATAGCCATCCAAATGGCCGTCCGACGCCGGTTCGAGCACCAGGCGTTCCGTATGCAGAACGGGTCGTGTCACTTCTTCTTCCCGAAGCCGCCGAGCCCCGGCGGTAGCTTGGCGCCAGCGCCGCCCGGCAGACCGGGAAAACCCGGTGGCAGTGCCGGGCCACCGGCAGCGCCGCCACCGGGCATAGGCGGCAGACCGCCCGGCATTCCACCCGGAGGCAGGCCAGGCATGCCGCCCGGCGGCATTCCGGGCATCCCGCCCTTGCCGCCCATCATGCCCTGCATCATGCCCATCAGGCCACGTTTGCCCTTCTTGCCGAGCTTCTTCATCATGTCGGACATCTGGCGGTGCATCTTCAGGAGCTGGTTGACATCCTGCACCTTCATGCCGGAGCCGTTGGCGACACGCTCCTTGCGGCTGGCTTTCATGAGATCGGGCTTGCGCCGTTCCTCCTTCGTCATCGACTGGATGATCGCGATCTGGCGCTTGATCACCTTGTCATCCATGCCTGCTTCGTCGAGTTGCTTCGAGATCTTCCCCATGCCCGGCATCATCGACATGATCCCGCCCATGCCGCCCATCTGCTGCATCTGTTCGAGCTGCTTCTGCAGGTCGTTCATGTCGAAGCGGCCCTTCTGGAACCGCTTCATCATCCGCTCGGCCTCTTCGGCCTCGATGGTTTCCTGCGCCTTCTCGACGAGGCTGACGATGTCGCCCATGCCGAGGATACGGCCAGCGACGCGCTCGGCGTGGAATTCCTCGAGCGCGTCCATCTTCTCGCCGAGGCCGACGAACTTGATCGGCTTGCCGGTGACGGCGCGCATCGAGAGTGCCGCACCGCCGCGTCCGTCGCCGTCCATCCGCGTGAGCACCACGCCGGAGATGCCGATGCGCTGGTCGAAGTTCTCCGCCGTGTTCACGGCGTCCTGACCGGTCAGACCGTCGACCACGAGGAGCGTCTCGTTCGGATTAGCAAAGTCGCGGACTTGTTCGACCTCGGCCATCAGTTCATCGTCTATGGACAGGCGCCCGGCGGTGTCGAGCATCACGACGTCATAGCCACCGAGCGTCGCCTGCTGCTTCGCGCGCTTGGCGATGGCGACGGGGTCCTGGCCCATGACGATCGGCAGCGTGTCGACGCCGATCTGCTGGCCGAGCACCTTGAGCTGCTCCATCGCCGCCGGGCGGCGGGTGTCGAGCGAGGCCATCAGGATGCGCTTCTTGTCGCGGTTCGTCAGGCGGTTGGCGAGCTTCGCGGTGGTCGTGGTCTTACCGGAGCCCTGGAGGCCGACCATCAGGATCGTTGCCGGGGGCGAGTCGATCTTCAGCGCACCGGGCTCCAGATCGTCTCCGGCCAGCACTGTGATCAGGGCGTCGTGGACGATCTTGACGACCTGCTGGCCGGGCGTGACCGACTTGAGAACCGACTGGCCTGTGGCCTGTTCCTGCACGGTCTTGATAAAATTGCGCGCGACCGGCAGCGAGACATCTGCTTCCAGCAGGGCGACGCGAACCTCGCGCAGCGCGGTCTTGACGTCGTCTTCGGACAGCGCGCCCTTGCCGGTCAGCCGGGTAAGGACTCCGGACAGGCGGTCGGATAGCGCTTCGAACATGGTCGGTCCTCCACAACGACAAACGCGCCGGTGGGCGCAACGCGCTGACCGACGGCGATCCCGAGCATGCCCGGGACCGGAAGCTCTCACTTCCGGAATGGCAGCGCGTTAGTCGGTTTCCGGCAGGAAGTCAAATGCTTCGCGGCTTGCCGGCTGCGGGAGATTGATCTGGCTGACCTCCAGAGGATATAGCGCGCGGCATGTATCACATCGCTGCGTTCTATAAGTTCACACCGTTCGACGATCCGGATGCGTTGCGCCCCGCCTTGCGCGCTGTGGCGGAAGCCGAAGAGGTGCGCGGCACGATCCTGGTGGCGCCGGAAGGGATCAACGGCACGGTGGCAGGGCCGCGCGAGGGCGTGGACGCAGTGCTCGCGCATCTGAAGTCTCTACCGGGTTGCGCCAGTCTGGAGTGCAAGGAGGCCACGGCGGAGGCACAGCCGTTTCGCCGTCTGAAAGTCCGCCTGAAGCGCGAGATCGTGACGCTGGGTCAGCCGGTCGATCCAAGCGCCCGGGTCGGAACCTATGTCGAGCCCGAGGACTGGAACGCGGTGGTCAGCGATCCCGACATCGTCGTGATCGACACGCGCAACGACTACGAGGTCGCAATCGGGACCTTCGAGGGTGCCGTGGACCCGGCGACCAGCAGTTTCGGCGCGTTTCCGGACTGGTGGAATGCACGCAAGGCCGACTTCGAAGGCAAACGCGTCGCGATGTTCTGCACCGGCGGCATCCGCTGCGAGAAGGCCTCGAGCTGGTTGCTGCACCAGGGTGTGCCGGAGGTGCTGCACCTGAAGGGCGGGATCCTCAAGTATCTCGAAGATGTGCCCGAAAGCGACTCGACCTGGCAGGGCGAGTGCTACGTTTTCGATGACCGGGTCTCGGTCGTACACGGCCTCGCGCGCGGCTCGCATCGCATGTGCCACGCTTGCGGGCGGCCAGTGTCACCCGAGGCGTTGAAGAGTCCGCACTACCGGCGCGGGGTTTCCTGTTCCGCATGTATCGATGAATACTCGGACGCCGACCGCAAACGCTTTTCCGACCGCCAGGATCAGATTGATCGCGCCGAGAGCGCCCACGAATAGGGTGCCGGGCCCGGTTATCCGTCGCCAGCTTGCGAGACCGTCTTTCTCCACACCTCCACCTCGCGGAGAAACTTGGCAACCATTTCGAGCTCGTTGAACCTCGGCCCGGGCTTCTTCCGTGTCCCGCGCGCGACCCTTGCATGCTTGCTGGACGACGTGCGGAACCGCGTGTGGAAGTCGCGGCGCGACTTGTAGTCGGTCGCATACGCGGTCCCGGCAAGGGCCGGCGCCTTGCGGGACCCTTCGCCCAGATACCCGTGACAGCTCTCGCAATGGTGGTGATAAACCCTGAACCCGGAGCGGCCGATGCCCGACAGCGGATTACTCGCTGCCGTCAGCGGGTCCGATCGCGCTTTTTTGTCTTCGCCAGCTTCCGCGTCTTTCGCGGGCTCGGCCGCCAGAGAGACCGACGCCGGCGAAGCGACTCCCAGAAAAGCAAACAACACAACCGCACAAAAGCGCCCGGCGAACCCGGCGTTCAGCATCACGCGCAAAATCATACACATCCCCGGAATCACGATTGGAGATCGGACGATAGCGATCAAACGATAATAACCGGACAGCAAGAAAGGTTAATCGCAGGTGATTGGCTCAGACCCGCAACGCGTCGGCCAATTCCTCGAGTTCCAGCCACTCATCCTCGGCCTTCTGGAGCAGTTCCTGGCGCTGGGACAGCGCCGCCGTCGCCCTCTCGAACTTGGCCGGATCGCGCGCGTATAGATCTGGATCTGCCAGCAATCCCTCGAGCTTCGAAATGTCATCGCTTATGCGCTCGATCTCGGACGGCAGGGAGTCAAGCCGCTGCTGTTGGCGAAAGCTGATCTTTCGAACCGACGCTTTTGGTTTGGGCCGTGGTTCATCGGCTTTCGGCTGTGCCGGCTTCGCATCTTCGACGTTTTCCGGTTTCAGCCAGTCCGGTTTGCTGCCGCGCTGAGCGAGGTAGTCGGACCAGCCGCCAGAATAGATCACCGCCTTGCCGTCACTCTCCATGGCGATCGTGGTCGTCGCAACCCGGTCGAGGAAGTCCCGGTCATGGCTGACAAGCAGCACTGTACCGTCGTAGTCGCCAAGGATCTCCTGCAGCAGGTCCAGCGTTTCGATGTCGAGATCGTTGGTCGGCTCGTCGAGGACCAGCATGTTCGACTGCCGCGCCATCAGCCGCGCCATTAGCAGCCTGGCCTGTTCACCGCCGGACAGCGCCTTGACCGGTCCGCGCGCCTGGCGCTCGTCGAACAGGAAGTCCTTCAAGTAGCCGACAACGTGTTTAGGTCTGCCGCGGACCATGACCTGGTCGGAATTGCCGGAGACGCCGAGCGCTGGGTCGGTTGTCAGCGTCTCCCAGAGCGATTTCTCGGGATTGAGTGCGGCGCGGGATTGGTCGAAGACGGCAAGCTCAAGCCCGGTGCCGATGCGGACGGTGCCGGTGTCGGGTTCCAACTGTCCCGTCAGCATGCGCAGCAATGTGGTCTTGCCGACACCGTTTGGCCCTACGAGGGCGACTCGTTCGCCGCGCGCGATGCGCAGCGAGAAGCCGGAGACGATCTTGAGATCGCCGAACACTTTTTCGATCTCTTTGGCTTCGGCGACCAGCTTGCCGGACTTGGCGCCCGAATCGAAGGCCATCGACGGGGTTCCGCTGCGTCGGATCTGGTCCGCGCGTTCCTGACGGAGCGCGGCGAGCTTGCGCAGACGACCCTGATTCCGGGTGCGCCTGGCCGATATGCCGTAGACCGCCCAGTGGGCCTCCTGTTTGATCAGTCGGTCGAGTTTGTGTCGCTGCTGGTCCTCTTCTTCCCAGAGCTTGTCGCGCCAGTCCTCGAACCGGTCAAAACCGTGCGGCGAGCGATGCACGGTGCCGCGATCGATCCACAGCGTTGACCGTGCGAGGCGTGTCAGGAAGGCGCGGTCGTGGCTGATCAGGGCGAAGGCGGCGCGGGTGTTGGAGAGGTGCTCTTCGAGCCACTCGATGGCCTGGATGTCGAGATGATTGGTCGGCTCGTCCAGCAACATCAGGTCGGCTTCGGCCGCGAGCAAACGTGCGAGCGCTGCCCGACGCTTCTCGCCGCCCGAAGCCGTTGCCGGGCTGGCGTCGGCCGAGACCTTGAGCCCTTCCAACGCTCTTTCGGCTTTCCAGCGGTCTTCGGGGGACAGGTCGGCCGAGGCAAAATCGCCCAGCGTCGCGAACCCGGAGGGATCCGGGTCCTGCGGGAGATAGGCGACATGGCGTCCGGGCGGTACGAAGCGCGTGCCCGCGTCGAGATCGACCTGCCCTGCCATGATCTTCATCAGCGTTGACTTGCCCGACCCGTTGCGGCCGACGAGACACAGGCGCTCGCCCGGCGCGATCGAGAACGAAACATCCGACAAGAGCGGTCTGCCGCCAAAACCGAGGGTCGCACCGGTGAGGGTCAGGATGGGAGGAGATGCCATGGCCGGCTCAATGCACTTTTCCGCGCGAAACCGTCAAGATGTGTAGCATCCGTTACGGAATCCTCACGGATTTTGAGTAATTGTCCGGCCCGTCAGCAGGAGGGGCCGACCATGAAGAACCGGAAACAAGCACGTGAGCCGAAACAGGACATCATGCCGGTGATCGACGTGTCATCGAAGCGGATGACAGCCGCAGATTCCGATCCATCGGGTCGCGTCAGCGAAAAAAACGGTTTCGAAATCGTCGAAACGCAGACCGGCGCTGTGCCTGGTACCTTTGGGATAGACGACCCTTTGGCGACGATTTGATCACGAATGTTTGGAGCCGTTCTGCCCGTCAGGCGAACCAAACGATCGCCAAGACGACGGCTCCAATCGCAGCCTGTAGGTAGAGAATCGGACTCACGGTCCGACCACCGAATAGGCCCGCGACCACCACACAAGCGGAGAGATAGAGCTGTGGCGCTCGAGCTGCGTCGCCAACTTGCGTAAGTGTGAGGAGGAGTCCCACGCCGATGAACGCATTGTAGACGCCCTGATTCTGAACCAGCGCAAGGATTTTACCGACGGACGCCGGGGACGCATTGTCTACCTCTTTGATGTCAATACCGGCGACACGACCTGCGAGCCCTTTCGCGTCGAACACCTCTTTGTAGAACGCGCCGAGGTGGATGATCCCGAGGGCTACAACAGCAATTTCTGCGATGCTCATGACGCAACCTTTCCAACGAACACTCTAACCATTCAGGAAGACTAGCAGCGGCAGCGTTCATCTGCGTCACCAGTTCTGGCTAAATTGTCCGTCGAAGGCGCTATGGACGACGAATGTGGCGAGGTCTAGGGTCTCGTCCCGTACCAATCTTAAGGAGCCCCCAGCGCGTGACAGCCCACAATCCAAACCTTCTGGCCGCTGCGGCGTCTCCGATAATGGAGGCCACGGGGTGGCTGGGACAAACCGAGATACCGGTCGATAGACCGCTCCTCGATCTGTCCCAGGCTGCACCGGGCGAACCACCTCATCAGAGCATCCGCGAGGAACTGGCGCGCGCTATGCTCGAGGAACCCGCCGCGCATCGTTATGGCGACGTACTGGGCAACGCGCCGCTGCGCTCTGAAGTGGCGTCGCAATGGGCCTATATCTACGGTGGTGCGATCACCCCGCAGCAAGTCGCAATTACCGCCGGGTGCAATCAGGCCTTCTGCGTCGCGATCCAGACGGCCTGCAAGGCGGGCGACGTCGTGATGCTGCCAATGCCGTGGTACTTCAATCACAAGATGTGGCTAGATATGGCCGGAGTAGAGTGCCTTCCGCTTCCCTGTGATGAAGCGATGCTGCCGGATATCGATGCCGCACGTGCATTGATGCATGCCGGAGTGCGCGCGATCGCGCTGGTGACGCCCAACAATCCAACCGGCGCGGAATATCCGGACACGCTGCTGCACGCCTTCTTCGATCTTGCGCAGGCGCACGGTGCTCTCTTGATCGTCGATGAGACCTATCGAGATTTCCATTCGACGGATGGCGCGCCGCACACCCTTTTCACGCGACCCGACTGGCCACACACGCTGGCCCATCTTTACAGCTTTTCAAAGACGTACCGGATCATGGGGCACCGCGCTGGCGTCATCGTGACCGGCGCCGAGCGCATTGCGCAGGCCGAAAAGTTCCTCGACACGGTCACGATATGCCCGAGTCAGGCGGGTCAGATCGCGGCACTTTACGGGTTGCGCAACCTCGGCAACTGGGTGCGGGGCGAACGCACGATGTTTCGGGACAGGTGCGCGCTGGTGCGAAATCTGTTCGCGGACGCTCTGCCCGACTGGGAACTGCACGGTACCGGGGCCTACTTCGCCTGGGCGACGCCGCCTTTCGAGATGGCATCCACCGACTTCGCTCGCGAACTTCTCGCCCGACAATCGGTGCTGGTTCTGCCCGGGGATATGTTTCTTCCCGACAGCGAACGACCATCGCGCGCCGTGAGGATCGCGTTCGCAAATGCCGATAGCGACGGTCTTCACGAAATGGTGCGCCGTCTGGCAGCCTTCGACGGCTGACGGGGGCGCCCGTCTTCCCTACGGTTTTTCACGGCTTGCCGCGATCCGGCGACCGCCTTATGTAGCGCCAACTCTGACAGGAACGGACAACCGCGATGCTCGACTTTCTGCGCCGCTCGATCAAATCCTGGGTCGCCAAGATCCTGCTCGCTCTCTTGATCGTGAGCTTCGCGGTCTGGGGTATCGGCGACATCTTTACGGGATCGGCGTATTCTACGGTCGCGACCGTCGGCACGGTCGAGGTCGATGCTCAAAAGTTCGCGAACGCCGTGGTCCGGCAGCAGAACCAGATCACACGGCAAAGGCGCGCGGCGGTCTCGCTTGAGGATCTCCGCGCCGCCGGGATCGATGAGCAGACCCTCGCCGGACTGGTGCGCGATGCTGCTTTCCGCTCCGAGCTCGACGAACTGCAGATCGCGGTCCCGCCGGACGCCGTGCGCGAAAACATCCGGACAAACCCTGCCTTCCTCGACGGCCAAGGGCAGTTTTCCCAATACGAATATCAGAACCGGCTCAGCCAGGAGGGGTTCAATGTCGTCGAGTTCGAAGATCTGACGCGATCATTGCTGGGTCAGCAGATCCTCGTCGATGCAACTGGCCATGGCGGCGCGGCGCTTCCCGGCGCAGCAGAGCAGATGGCGAAATGGCGCGGTGAGCAGCGCTCGATCGTCTACGCACTGCTTCCTCGCGAGTCGGCTCCGGACCCGGGGCAACCGTCGGACGCGGATCTCCGAGCCTACTTCGATGAAAACAGCGGTCAGTTCCGCGAGCCTGAGCGGCGTTGGGGTCAGATGCTCCACACCGACATCGCAGCACTCGCTGACGAACTTGCACCGACCGATGAAGAGGTTCGCGCCACCTACGACGCCGAGAAGGAAAGCTATTCGCAAGCGGCCACCCGGACACTGGAACAGATCGTCTTCCCGGATCAGGCCAGCGCGAATGACGCCGCTTCGCGATTGGGCGACGGCACCGCGACTTTTGCTGACATAGCGTCGGAGCAGGGAACTTCGGCAGATGCGCTCGCGCTCGGCACGGTGGTGCAAGAGGATCTTCCGGAAGCGACAGGCAGCGCGGCATTTGCTGCAACTGAACGCGGCATCGTCGGGCCAGTCGACGGCCCATTCGGTCCCGTACTGCTGAATGTCACCGGCGTCGAGTTGGGCGGTCAGCAGAGTTTTGAAGATGTTCAGGACGTCGTAAGGACCCGCATGTTGCAATCACGGATCGCGACGCGAATCCCGGAAATCGCCAACCAGATCGAAGAAATCCGGGCTGGCGGGGCAGAACTTCCGGAACTGGCAGAGCAGACGGGCGTGCCGTTGATCGAACTGTCCGGCGTCGCCGCGAACTTCACGGTCGCAGATGGCGATTTCCCCATCGCCGCCTACGATCAGCGACTGCTGAACGACATTCTGGAAGCCGAAGAGGGCGAAGAACGGGATCTGGTAGAGCTTTCCGACGGCTCCTACGCTTTGGTCATGATCGACCGGATCGAGGAGCGCCATCTCCCCGAACTTGCCGACATTCGCGAAAAGGTCGCGGCAGCTTGGGCGGATGACCAGCGGCTCGCGGCGCTTGAAGGTCGGGCGGTCGGGATGCTCACGGGCAGCGAAACAGGCGGTACCTTCGCCGATATGCTCGCCACTGCGGGACTTGAGCCGGTCGAGCCCGAGGCGTTCACGCGGGAGGACGCCCCCTCGCTCCTGACGCCGGAGTTGCTCGAGGCAATTTTCACCGCCGATCAGGATGGATATGTCAGCGGGCGAGATCGCAGCGGCGACGGCGTGATGATCGCGCAGATTGCGTCCATCGCGAAACTGAAGGGTGATGACCTCGCGACACGCACAGAAGAGATGAGGACTGCGCTGGAAACCTCGTTGGCCCGCGATCACCTCGAGTTCTTCGCCCGGGCGATCGAGGCGCGACAGGGCGTCATCGTGAACCGCGGTGCCATCGAAAGCCTGTTTGAGCAGATGGGTCAGGCCCGGCACAGCTACTGATGGAGATCTTTCCCGAGACCGGCACCTTCAACGCAGCGTACGGCGAGGGCCGGAATCAGGTTCTTTGGACGGAACTGGTGGCCGACATGGACACCGCCGTCTCGCTGATGCTTAAGCTCACGGGAGCCACCCCAGACAGCTTCATGCTGGAATCGGTCACGGGCGGTGAAATCCGCGGGCGCTATTCGGTCATCGGCTGCAAACCGGATCTGATCTGGCGCTGCCGCGGCACGAAGTCCGAAATCAATCGCGCCGCCGCGCACGACCGCAAGCACTTCACGGCCCAGGATGGCGACACCCTGACCAACCTGCGCGCGCTGCTTGCCGAGTGCAAGATGGAGATGCCCGAGGACATTCCTCCGATGGCGGCCGGTCTCTACGGCTATCTCGGCTACGACATGATCCGACTTGTCGAGCGGCTGCCGGACGTCAACCCCGATCCGCTGGGGTTGCCGGATGCGATCCTGACGAGACCGTCCGTCATTGCCATCGTGGACAATGTAAAGGATCAGGTGATCCTCTGTGCCCCGGTCTGGCATGATCCGAGCGTAACCGCCGAGGACGCGTTCCTGTCGGGATCGAACCGGCTGCAGGACGCATTGACGGCTCTTGACCGGGCGCCCTCATATACTCCGGTTACGCCGCAGCCCTCGCAGCCAATTCGGGACCTCGCGCCAATTTCGAACACCACTCATCCTGAATACCTCGACATGGTGGAGCGCGCGAAAGAGTACATCCGCGCGGGTGACATCTTTCAGGTCGTCCCGTCGCAGCGCTGGGCTGTCGATCTCGAGGTGCCTCCGTTTGCGCTGTACCGGTCGCTGCGCCGCCTGAACCCGTCGCCGTATATGTTTTACTTCGATTTCGGCGGCTTCCAGGTCACAGGTGCCAGCCCGGAAATCCTCGTCCGCGTCCGCGACGACATGGTGACGATCCGCCCGATTGCCGGCACCCGTCCGCGCGGTGCGACGCCCGCTGAGGACAAACAACTCGAAGAGGACCTGCTGGCGGACCCTAAGGAGTGCGCGGAACACCTGATGCTGCTGGATCTGGGCCGGAACGACGTCGGCCGGGTGGCCGAAATCGGCAGCGTCGACCCGAACGAGCAGTTCAATGTCGAACGCTACAGCCACGTCATGCACATCGTCTCGAATGTCGACGGCAAGTTGCGGAGCGATCAGGACGCCTTGTCCGCCCTATTGGCGGGCCTGCCGGCGGGAACCGTGTCGGGCGCCCCGAAGATCCGGGCCATGGAGATCATCGATGAACTCGAGAAGGAGAAACGCGGCGTCTACGCGGGCGGCGTCGGCTACTTCTCCGCAGGCGGCGACATGGACACCTGTATCGCGCTGAGAACCGGCGTCGTGAAAGACGGTAAACTCTACATTCAGGCGGGTGGCGGAGTCGTCTACGACAGCGATCCGCAATACGAGTTCGACGAGACGGTAGCCAAGGCAAAGGCACTGCTCGCGGCCGCCCGCACAGCGCGGGTCTTCAACTGATGCGACTTCCGCCGGAGCACATTGACCACCCGGCCGCATGGCTTGGAGCAGAAATCGCCGAGCGAACCGGGGAATGGGTGTGGACGCTGTCCGAGCCGGAGGTGTCAGAGCTCGAAGGCGCAGCAGATGCTTACCTCGCCGCGCACGAAACCATCGGCGAGATGACACCCGGGGACTTTCCCCTGCCGACGCTCGGCGGGCGGCTCACCGAAATGCGCGGGGAACTTCTGCATGGCACCGGGTTTCGGCTCGTTCGCGGTCTACCCGTGGAGAACTACACGATCGAGAGATGTGCGGCCATTTTCTGCGGCCTTGGCGCACATCTCGGCAAAGCGCGCTCCCAGAACGCCAAGGGGCACCTGTTGGGCCATGTGAAGGATGTCGGCGCCGATCTGAACGATCCAAAGGTCCGGATCTATCAGACAACAAAGCGTCAGACCTTCCACACGGACTCAACCGATGTGGTCGGCCTGCTGTGTCTACGCAATGCGAAATCCGGCGGCGACAGTCTGCTGGTGTCCACCCTGACGCTCTACAACGAGATGCAACGGCGCCACCCGGAGCTTGCGCCTCTCCTGTTCGATCCGGTCGCGACCGACCGGCGCGGCGAGGTGCCTGACGGCATGGATCCGTGGTTCGAAATTCCGGTTCTGAACTGGCACGAGGGCCGACTGACCGGGCTCTACCAACGGCAATACGTCGACTCGGCGGCGCGTCATGAGCAGGCGCCCCGCCTTTCAGATCGGCATCGCGCAGCGCTCGACGCGTGGGACGCACTGACGAACGACCCGGAACTCCACTTGAGCATGCGGCTGGAACCCGGCGACATGCAGTTTGTCTACAATCACCACCTGCTCCACGACCGGACTGGTTTTGAGGACTGGGCCGAACCGGAACGGCGCCGCCATCTCCTGCGTCTCTGGCTCTCGATCCCGGGCGACCGCCCGCTGCCGCCAGTCTTTACGCAGCGCTATGGTCCAATCGATATCGGCGATCGCGGCGGCATTGTCGTCAAGGACACCAAGCTGCACGTCTCGCTGGAACCGTAAGAAGAACCGAACGTCGGCCGAACACTGAACCCGAACCGTCGCAAGACTGATCCGCTATGCATCGCCGGACGTATCGCTCGCAGGAGAGGTTCGATGGTTCTTACGAAGCGACAACTGCTTGCGACCGGTCTGCTCGGCACGTTCATGCCGGGAGCGTCAATCGCCGCTGTTCCAGATTACCGCGACTTTGCGGATCTCCGGGACCGGGCAAAGGCGCTCCACGACCGCATACGTGACGAGATCCAGTTCGGATGGTCCTCCAACTTCTACGATGAGGCCCCAGCAGAAACCGAAGCCGGGGGCACCGGCTATTGCATCACGAAAGGCGCGCTCCTCGTGAGAGATCTGCGCGCCAACGGCATTCCCGCGCGGCTCGTCTTTGCCGAGATCGACGCGGGCGTCCTGCGCGGCCTGATCGATCCGGGAACGCCCATGGTCGACCATGCCATCGTTGAGGCCGATCTTCCGGGCGGACGACTGCGGTTCGACAGTCACATCGTTGATTGCCCACTTTTCCAGGCGGCGAGCAAGAAACTAACCACCGAGGGCGCCTCATTCGGGTACGGGATCTGTGCCGCCGGCAGCGCTGAGTTCGGGCAATTTTCGCAACTTGTGGAAGGTGTCGTGCCGGGCCGGATCTGGGGCGCGTTCGAAACGGTCGCCGAGTTCCATGCTAACGCACCGAGGGTCTGGAACCGGTTGCCGTTGCTAGCGCGCCTCGCATTCGGCTTCTTTGCCGACGCCGCCAATGCGCGGATCGACGCGCTTCGAAACTCAGGCGTTCAGTCTTAGGCCTTCATCAGGCGCGCAAGAAACGCTTCACGCAGCTTTCTTCGCGTCTTTCGCGATCCGGGCCAAATCACGGGCAATGGCGAATGCACCGCGAACGCGCTCGCGATCCTCCGTCCAATCCCGGCGCACGATCAATTTGTTGTCCTTGACCTTCGCCAATCCGTTCTGGGCATTGATGAACCCGACAAGCCCGACAGGATCAGCGAACTTGTTGCCTCGGAACTGGATCGTCGCGCCCTTCGGGCCGGTATCCAGCCGCTCGACACCGGCACGGCGGCACATCGTCTTGATCCGCACGACAGCCAAAAGCGTCTCCACATCCTTCGGCGGTTTACCGAAGCGATCGTGCAATTCCGCCGCGAAGCCCTCGAGCTCGGTCTTGGTCTCGAGCGAGGAAAGCCGCCGGTAAAGGCCGAGCCGAACGTCGAGATCGGTCACGTAGTCTTCAGGAATCAGCACCGGAACGCCGAGGTTCAGCTGCGGCGCCCAGCCGTCATCGGTCTCGATTTCGGCACCGATTTCACCGGCGCGGATCTTGGCGATCGCCTCCTCCAGCATCTCCTGGTAAAGCTCGAAACCGACCTCCTTGATGTGGCCGGACTGCTCCTCGCCCAACAGGTTGCCGGCGCCCCGAATATCGAGATCGTGGCTGGCCAGCGTGAACCCGGCACCAAGCGTGTCGAGCGACCCCAGAACCTTGAGCCGCCGTTCGGCCTGCGGCGTCAGCGGTTTGCGCGGCTCGGTCGTCAGGTAGGCGTAGGCGCGTTGCTTCGAGCGCCCGACCCTTCCGCGCAACTGGTAGAGTTGCGCCAGCCCAAACATGTCGGAGCGCTGGACGATCAGCGTATTCGCTGTGGGAATGTCCAGCCCGCTTTCGACGATCGTGGTCGAAAGCAACAGATCGTACTTGCCGTCGTAGAAGGCATTCATCTTGTCGTCGAGTTCGCCCGCAGCCATCTGGCCGTGGGCGACGACATAGGACACCTCTGGGACCTGCTCGCGAAGCCATTCCTCGGCCTGTGCCAGATCGGCAATGCGCGGACACACCATGAAGGCCTGACCGCCGCGATAGCGTTCACGCAGAAGCGCCTCGCGCACCGTGACCGTATCGAACGGGGAGACATAGGTCCGCACGGCAAGCCGATCGACCGGCGGCGTTGCAATGATCGAGAGCTCGCGCACACCCGATATGGCAAGCTGCAGCGTGCGTGGGATCGGTGTCGCGGTCATCGTGAGGACGTGAACGTCCGAGCGCAGCTGCTTCAGACGCTCCTTGTGCTGCACCCCGAAGTGCTGCTCCTCGTCGATGACCAGCAGGCCGAGATTGCAGAACTTGACTGACTTCGCGAGCAGCGCGTGGGTGCCGACGACGATCGATACCTCACCCTGCTGCAGCATCCGGCGTGTCTCGGCGGCTTCCTTTGCGGGAACGAAGCGCGACAACTGGCGCACGCGGAGGCCGGTTCCCTGGAAGCGGTCCGCGAAGTTCTTGGCGTGCTGGCGTGCGAGCAGGGTTGTCGGTGCCACGACGGCAACCTGTAATCCGGCCTGTGCCGCGACGAGGGCCGCGCGCAGGGCAACCTCGGTCTTGCCGAAGCCGACATCGCCGCAGATCAGCCGATCCATCGGGCGCCCGGACGCCATGTCTTCGAGCACATCGCCGATGCATTTGAACTGGTCGTCCGTTTCCTGATACGGGAAACGGGCGCAGAAGCGTTCGAACGCGCTCGGATCCGGTTCGAGGATTTCCCCGGTTCGCAGCATCCGTTCGGCGGCAATGCGGATCAGCTTGTCGGCCATGTCGAGAACGCGTTTCTTCAGCCGCGCCTTCTTGGCCTGCCACGCGCCACCACCAAGCCTGTCTAACTCACCAGACTCATGGCCGTAGCGAGAGAGCAACTCGATGTTCTCGACGGGCAGGAACAGCTTGTCACCACCGTGATACTCGAGCCGCAGACACTCATGCGGCGCACCCATCGCAGTGACCGTCTCAAGCCCCTGATAGCGGCCCACCCCATGCTCGATATGGACCACGAGATCGCCGACCGTCAGAGACTGCGTCTCTGTCAGAAAGTTTTCCGCGCGTTTCGGCTTGCGCGCGCGCCGGATCAGGCGATCGCCAAAGACATCCTGCTCGGAAATGACCGTAACGTCGGGCGCCACAAACCCGGCCTCGAGCGCCCAGATCATCAGGTTCACGCCCTCGGAAAGATCGAACCAGCGTGCAATGGTCCGCGTATCGTCCAGCCCGTGATCCGCAAGCAAGGACTGGAGCCTGTCGCGCGCGCCTTCGGAATAGGACGCGACGACGACCGGGGACTGCTTTCGCTTCGCTTTGATGTGATCGACGAGCACTTCGAACAAGTTCACGCCGTCCCGCTGACGCTCGGGGGCGAACGACCGCCCCGGCCGGGTGCCGGCATCGATGACACCCGGACCAAGCGGCAGCTTCATGGGCGTGAAGCGCCGGACCATGCGACCGTCGAGAGCGGCGTCCCAATCGCGATCATCGAGATAGAGCAGTTTCGGCGGACACGGCTGATAGGGCGCTTCACCGGTCGTTCCTGACTCCTCGCGCGCGGCGAAGTAGTCCTCGATCAACTCCAGGCGCACCGCCCGTGCCTCTTCGACATGATAATCCATGCTGATCGCAGCATCGGGCAGGTAATCGAACAGCGTCTCCATCCGTTCGTGGAAAAGTGCGACCCAGTGCTCCATGCCCTGATACTTCCGGCCCTCCGAGACCGCCGCGTAAAGTGGGTCATCTGGCCGCGCCGCGCCGAACGTCTCGCGATACCGACTGCGGAACCGCTGCACCGCCGCCGGATCCAGAACAACTTCCGATGCCGGAGACAGCTCGACCCTTCCGATCTTCTCGATCGTGCGCTGGGTTTCAGAATCGAACCGGCGCGCACCGTCCAGAACGTCACCGAAGAAATCCAGCCTTACGGGGTGCTCCTGCCCCGGTGGGAAGATGTCGATGATCCCACCCCGCACGGCGAAATCACCATGCTCGATCACGGTCGATGTCCGGTTGAAACCCTTCGCCGTCAGCCACTGGACCAAGCCGTCGATATCGACGTTGTAATCGACATCCGCAATGAAGGACGCATCGGCGACCGAAGCACGGGCCGGCACCTTCTGCGTCGCGGCATTGAGCGTCGTGAGAACCACCGACTGCCGGTCCCAACCATGGGCGAGCGCCGCCAGCGCCGCCATGCGTGCCGCCGAAATCTCCGGGTTCGGTGAGACGCGGTCGTAGGGAAGGCAATCCCAGGCCGGCATGCGAATGACCGGAAGACCGGGTGCGAAGACCGCAAGCGCATCGGCCATCGCCTCGGCCCGCGCATCATCGCGGGCGATGTGCAGAACGGGACCCGAGGTTCGTTCGACCAGTTCAGCCAGAAGTTTGGCGTCCCAGCCTTCCGGCGCACCGCAAACAGTGACGGCGCCCGGGGCAATTTTTGCCGCGTGCGTGCTCATGGGGTGCGAGTTAGCCGTCGGCGCCCGGATTCTCAAGACCTGCGACTGGCAAATCGCGGATCTGCATCAGGCAGCAATATTGCGCGCGGCAAGGCACGGAAATTTCAACCGGCAAAGCAGCATTCTGTCGTTTCCAATCAGCGGAAAACTCACTCATTTACGCGATCAGCGACGCACGTCACCCTGAAGTTAAGCGCCGAGCACAACGAGAAAACACGGCGCAGGCGGAGGGAAAAAATGACCTATTCAATTCTTATTCTTGGCGCGTCCTACGGCTCACTTCTGGGAACGAAATTGGCGTTGGCCGGGCATGATGTGACCTTGGTCTGCCTGCCGGAAGAGGTCACGCTCTTCAACGCAGAGGGCGCGCGCATTCGGCTGAAGCCGAAGGGACACAGCGAATTCGTTGAACTGAACAGCAAGTCCGGACCGGGAACGCTGAAGGCCTGCGGCCCGGAGGATGTCGATGTCGAAAGCTTCGACATGGTCGGACTTGCCATGCAGGAGCCACAATACCGCGCGGATGCAGTGCGCGGGCTTCTATCGCGGATCGTGGCGGCGCGAAAACCGGCGATGTCGATCATGAACATGCCCCCTCTCCCGTTTCTCGCGCGGATCGCTCCCGGGGCTGTCGACAAACTGAGGGCCGCATTCACCGATCCGTCGGTTTGGGATGGTTTCGAACCCGGTATGGTAACGCTCGCCAGCCCGGATCCGCAGGCGATGCGCCCACCCGGTGAACCGCTGAACCTCTTGCAGGTCAATCTGCCTACGAACTTCAAGGTCGCGGCCTTTGAAGACCCGGCCCACACCGCAATGTTGCGCCGGATGCAGGCGGATATCGAAGCCTACCGTCACGGCCCGCACGGCATCGAACTGCCGGTCAAGCTGAAGGTCTTCGAATCGCTCTTCGTCCCGCTGGCCAAGTGGGCAATGCTCGTGACGGGCAACTACCGGTGTATTACCGAGGGCGATCCGATCTCGATCAAGGACGCCGTTCATGGCGACGTCGAACTCTCGAGCCGGATCTATCAGGCGGTCTGCGATCTTTGCGTCGGACTGGGCGCCGCCCCGGAAGACATGGTCCCGTTCCAGAAGTATGCGAACGCGGCGGAGAGCCTGATCCGACCGTCATCGGCCGCCCGCGCGCTCGCCGGTGGCGCGCCCTTCATCGAGCGGCTCGACAAGGTTGCCGAGGCACTTGCCGAGGAAAACGGCATCGATATTCCGACGCTTGCAGCGACTGCGGCGCTTGTGGACGCCAAGCTGGCCGCCAATCGCGCTTGAACAATCAACCGGGTGCGCTGCTCGCGCCCGGTGATCACGCATTTTCCGCGCTGGCTTTCCTGTAGTGCTCGCGCATCTCGACCTTGCGCAGCTTTCCGTTGGGGTGTCGCGGCATCGCCTTGACCACGTCGTAGTGCTTGGGGCGGCGAATGGTCGGTAGGTGCTCCGAGCAATGCACACGCAACTGCTCGATCAAAACACCGGTGTCGGTTCCCGGATCGGAGGGTTCGACCACGGCCAGGATGACCTCTCCCATGTCGGGATCGGGCGTCCCGATCGCGGCGGCATCCGCGACTGCCGGGTGCTGCACCAAAGTGTCCTCGGTGAGCTGCGGATAGATGTTGGTTCCGCCCGAGATGATCAGGTTCACGTCCCTGTCCGTCAGGAACAGAAAGCCTTCCTCGTTGACGTACCCGATGTCCCCGAGCGTCGACATCTCACCGAGATAGGCTCCCGCCGTTTTCTCCGGCTCCTTGTGATAGGCGAATTTCATACCGCCCGTGAAGAAGACGCGGCCCGGTTGGCCCGAGGGGAGCGGCTGGTCATCCGGCCCAATGATGTGGATGACACCGAGCGCGGCCTGACCGACCGTGCCCGGATTCGCGAGCCAGTCCTCGCAGCGAGCGTAGGTGAGCCCGTTGGATTCAGTGCCGCCGTAGTATTCATCGACGATCGGTCCCCACCAGTCGATGAACTGCTTCTTTGCTTCGACCGGCATCGGTGCCGCGGCATGCACGATCCGGCGGATTGACGAGATGTCAGCCGAATTCCTCACGGTTTCGGGCAATTTAAGCAGGCGGATCATCATCGTCGGCACGAACTGGATGTGCGTGACGCGGTGCTCGGCGACGAGATCGAGGGACGCTTGCGCGTCGAAGCGACCCATGTTCACGACACGGCCGCCACGTCGCAGCACTCCGATGGTCCAGCGCAACGGCGCGGCGTGATAGAGCGGAGCGGGATTCAGGTAGACGGTGTCAGCGTCCAGGCCGTTGAGATTGAAGATCGGTCGCGCGTTGTCCGGGTCATCGCCGAACACGCAGTCGGGACGTGCTCTCAAGACCCCCTTGGGCCGTCCGGTAGAGCCCGAGGAGTAAAGCATGTCGATGCCCTCCTGGGGATTCTCGGGAAGCACGGCGGCCTGACGCTCCATGGCATCTTCGAGCGCCTCGTAACCATCCGAAGCACCATCGAATGCATACCAAGCGTTAACGTCCTGACAGTCTGCGCGCGCCTGGGCCAACTTCGACCGCGTGCGCTCAGAGGCAATGACGAGCTTGGCGCCGCAGTTCTCGACGATGTAGGCAATCTCATCCTCATGCAGATACGGGCTGATGGCGGTGTAGTGCACGCCCGCATAGATCGATCCGAAGATCACGGAAAAGAAATCCAACCTGTTCTCGAGGCAAAAGGCGACATGATCGCCGATCTCGACGCTGTGGCCGCGCATCACGCCCGCAATCTGCTTGGCGCGCCGGTCCAGCGTTCCGAAGGTCAGAACCTCGCCATCCTGAACAACGGCCGGACGATCAGCATCGAAATCAAATGGCAACGCCATCGGGTCCTCCGTACTCGGGCATTCGTGCCGCTGTTTGCGGCACACTGGGGCACAAGGCTGGAGATCGGGCAAGTGATATCGGTTTGATTTCGCTCAATGCGTCAGCGAGCATCCGAATGCAGGGTAAGGAAAATTTGGGAGGTCGATTTGCTGACGATCAAGAAACCAGCCGACAACAGGCTCGACATCGAACTTGAAGGCGTTCTGGACGCAGAACTCATGGCCGCCGGGCTGGACGATCTTATCGCCCAGTCCGAAGGTATCGTGAACGGCAAGATGCTCTACCGCATCCCGGAATTCGGCCTGCCGACTGCCGGCGCAATCGGGGTCGAGCTGACGCGCCTGCCGAAGCTTCTGGCCTTGATCCCGCGCTTCGACCGATGCGCCGTCTTGAGCGATGCATCATGGATCCGCACCGCGGCCGAGATCGAGGGAGCTTTGATCCCGGGCCTCGCAATCAAGGCATTCGAACTTGATGAGCTAGAAACCGCCGAGGCCTGGCTGGATGAACTCTAGGCTTACACTTCCGCCCTAACGAACGACCGCGACCGAGCAGGTCGCATGGGATGCCACGTAGCCGGCGTTCGACGAAAAGACGTGGTCCAGCATGCCTGGAACATGCGAAGCCATCACGATCAGGTCGGCGTCCAGATCCTTTGCCGTGTCCACCAACACACCGCCGAGGTCGGCCGCAACGTCGTTGTCCTGGATCGACTTGGCGGCAACGCTGATGCCGGATTTGCCGGCGAGATCGTTGGCAAAGCCGTCGAGCTTCTGAGCATAACCTTCGGGCGTGGCGGCGACCTCACCCGGTCCGGTGCCTGTCACACCGACCAGGGTGAGCGAGGCGCCGTGGGACTTTGCGATCTCGGTCGCCATTTCGATGGATTTGCCCAGCCCATCGGCATGGGCGAGATCGACGGGCAGCATGATCTTCGCAAACATTGGGCGTTTCCTCTTTGTTGTTCGATTTGCTCAGACTGCCACGCCGAGTTGTGCCGGACATTGATCTGTCGCAATTCCCGGCTGGCGATCCAGAGGAAAGCAGGTCTTCGAGAGACCGTGCTTCGATCGCCGCACCGCAATCCGGCGCCTCAGCCCCGTCGAGCAATGCCATCGCGTTCGATCCGGTCAGATTGGCGAACGCCCGCATAAGGCATCGGGCGTTCGGAGGACGGCGGGCGCGGCGCGCGCACTGCTTCCTGATCAGACCAGTGCGTCCACCAGCTGATCCGTGTAGGCGTCCAGTGCCGCCTGGTTCGGGTGGATCACCTGATTGATGTTCTGCCCGGTTACCTGATTCGTCGTCCAGCGATAGAGCGGCGCGACAAAGGGCAGACCCTTCTGGATCTGGGTGCAGGCGAAGATCGCGCGCGAGGCCCGGCCGTTTCCGTCCGCGAATCCGTGCGCGATGATGTTCCCGGTCAGTTGCAGGCAGGCGATATCGTACCAGAAGAACCGATTGTAGCGGGTCAGCGCCACCATGTCCTGAACCTTGCGCCCGACATAGCGATGCAGCGCACCGCCAAGTGCCGTGCCACCATAGAACTGATCGGCCAACCCCGCGGTGCCGAACCACCTGCGATTGGCGTTTGTCGGGCCGGAATTGCGATGCAGGTAGTGCAGCGTATTGACGTCCGTGACATCCCTGTCGCCGTTGCGGATCACACTGGTCAGCGCGTTGCGCAGGTTCTGGATGACGTTCTGGCGGGCAATCTCCTCGGCCCGCTCAATCTCCTCGGCGGTCGCCTCGAAATAGTCGTAGTCAGCGTCCTTGGCCTTGTTCGTGGTGGAGCGACCGAGGATCCAGTTGAGCGCTGTTTCGATGTCCTCGTTCTGCGTCGTCGGGATGTGACCGGCCCACGGGAACTCTGCGTTGCCGGGATTGGTCAGGCCCTGACGCAGATTGGCATTGATCGCGCGGCGATAGAGATCGTCGATGGTGTTTTTATTGTCGACGGCCTTCATCGTCTCCTGCAACAGCGCGCCCACCAGCCTGGCGGTCAGTTCGCGCATCTCGTCCTTCTTCTTTTTCACCTTGGCTTTGCCGCGCGGCGAGAGCATGTGCTGGAAGGCGTTGTCGATGATCTCGCGCCCGGCGAGCGCGTCCGTCTCCTGCACGAAGGCCCGAAACTCGGGCCAGTCCTGAGCAATTCTGTGCAGTTTCTCCGACGTGTACTTGGTTCCGGACATTTCTTCGCTCCGTGTGTTCCGGCCGCATCGGGACCGGTGATGACTTCTGAAAGTGATCGCGACCCGGGATTGGGCCGCTCGAGTTCTCCGGGGACGAAGGAGCGTTCTGCGCGCCCTGATTTCGCAGTCCCGTTACTGGGTGGCAGCGCGCGGAAAAACGGTTCAATTGAATGTCAAAAAAAATTTAAAAGAAAGAAACGGGGCGCGCATTGCGCACCCCGCAGATTTCAGGACTCGATTGGTGTCAGTGAACCGTTGCGGTGACGTCCTGGGTTGCGCCGCGCGCCCGATCGCCGAGGATCAACCCGTCCCGGTCGGCGGACACGGCAAGCGTTTCGCCGTCCTTGAGCGTCCCGCCGAGCAGCAGTTCGGCCAGCGGATCCTGAAGCGCCTTCTGGATCACGCGTTTCAGCGGACGGGCACCGTAGACCGGGTCGTACCCCTTGTCGGCCAGCCAGGTCATTGCCGGATCGTCGAGATCGAGCTCGATCTTGCGCGGCTCCAACCGCTTGGCGAGACGGGCCAACTGAATGCGGACGATACCGTCCATGTGCTCGCGGCTCAGGCGGTCGAACAGGATCATCTCGTCGAGCCTGTTCAGGAACTCGGGCCGGAAGTGACCGCGCACGACCTCCATCACCTGGCGTTCGGCCTCCTTCGCGGACGCGCCTTCGGGAAGCTCGGAAAGGTACTGAGCCCCGAGGTTCGAGGTCAGGATGATCAACGTGTTCCGGAAATCGACAGTCCGTCCTTGCCCGTCCGTCAAGCGGCCTTCGTCGAGCACCTGCAGCAGCACGTTGAAGACGTCCGGGTGTGCCTTCTCTACCTCGTCGAACAGCACGACCTGATAGGGCCTGCGCCGTACGGCTTCGGTCAGCACGCCGCCCTCGTCATAGCCGACATAGCCCGGAGGCGCGCCGATCATGCGGGCGACCGAGTGCTTCTCCATGAACTCGGACATGTCGATGCGAACCATCGCCTGATCATCGTCGAACAGGAACTCGGCCAGCGCCTTGGTCAATTCGGTCTTGCCGACGCCCGTCGGGCCCAGGAACAGGAACGATCCCATCGGGCGGTCGGGTTCGGCAAGTCCGGCGCGCGAACGCCGCACTGCATTCGACACGGCGGTCACGGCATCGGTCTGGCCGATCACTCTGTTACCGATAACACTTTCCATTCGCAGGAGCTTGTCGCGCTCGCCTTCGAGCATCTTGTCGACCGGAATGCCCGTCCAGCGCTCGACCACCGACGCGACATGCTCGGGCAGCACCGCCTCTTCGACCAGAACGTCGCCACTGGCCTCCGCCTGCTCCGCACCCTCGAGCCGCCGTTCGAGATCGGGGATCAGGCCATAGGACAGCTCTCCGGCACGCGCGAGGTCGCCGGTCCGTTTGGCGTTTTCCAGATCGTTGCGCGCCTGATCGAGCTGTTCCTTCAGATCGCGCGCAGCGCCCAGCTTGTCCTTCTCCGCCTGCCAGCGGGCCGTCAACGTGGCGCTTTCCTGCTCCAGCCCCGCCAGTTCCTCGACGAGCTTGGCGAGGCGATCCTTCGAGGCATCGTCGGTTTCTTTCTTGAGCGCCTCGGCCTCGATCTGCTTCTGCAAGATCTCGCGATCCAATGCGTCGAGTTCCTCGGGCTTGGAATCGACCTCCATACGCAGGCGAGAGGCTGCCTCGTCCATCAGGTCGATCGCTTTGTCCGGCAGGAACCGGTCGGAGATGTAACGGTTCGAGAGCGTTGCGGCGGAGACGAGCGAGGCATCCGAGATCCGGACGCCGTGGTGGACCTCGTACTTTTCCTTGATCCCGCGCAGGATCGAGATCGTGTCCTCGACCGTGGGCTCGTTGACGAAGACCGGCTGGAAGCGCCGGGCGAGTGCGGCGTCCTTTTCGACGTGCTGGCGGTATTCGTCGAGCGTCGTCGCTCCGATGCAGTGCAATTCACCGCGCGCCAGAGCCGGTTTCAACAGGTTCGAGGCATCCATCGAGCCTTCGCCCTTCCCAGCGCCGACCAGCGTGTGCATCTCGTCGATGAACAGGATCACGCCGCCCGCTGCAGCAGTGACCTCGGTCAGAACGGACTTCAGCCGTTCCTCGAACTCACCGCGATACTTCGCGCCTGCGATCAACGCCCCCATGTCGAGCGCCATCAGGTTCTTGTCGACGAGGCTTTCGGGCACATCGCCATTGACGATGCGCATGGCGAGCCCTTCGGCGATGGCCGTCTTGCCGACGCCGGGTTCGCCGATCACGACGGGATTGTTCTTGGTCCGGCGCGAGAGCACCTGAATACAGCGGCGGATTTCCTCATCCCGACCGATCACGGGATCGATCTTGCCGTCGCGTGCCGCCTCGGTCAGGTCGCGTGCGAAGCGCTTGAGCGCGTCGTAGCCTTCCTCGGCACTGGCAGAATCAGCAGTCCGCCCCTTGCGAAGATCATCGATCGCCGAGTTCAGCGTCTGCGGACGGACGCCCGCACTTTCCAATATCTTCGCCGCCTCTGTGCCTTTCGCCATCGCAATCGCCATCAAAAGGCGCTCCGCGGTTACGAAGGCATCGCCCGCCTTGGTCGCGATCTTCTGAGCATCGTCCAGAACGCGTGCTACGGACGGGTCCAGATAGATCTGACCGTCACCGCCCGAGACTTTCGGCATCTTCGCCAAAGCGGCATTCACGCCGGAGAGTGCTGCATCCGCATCTCCGCCGGACGCGCCAATCAGGTTTCGCGCCAAAGCCTGATCATCCTCGAGAAGCGCCTTGAGGAGGTGCTCCGGGGTCAGTCTCTGGTGATTTGCCTGTATGGCATCGGTCTGCGCTGCCAGAACGAATGCGCGCGCGCGCTCGGTGAACTTGTCCAAGTTCATCTGTCTCTCCTTCAGCCCGTCCACACGGCGCCCGGACCGGCGCGCCTCGTGGCGTCCTTGCTTTGCCTGCGAGACCCCTGAGGCATCCCCGCAGGCCCGATGTGGTGTTTTTGCAACTCTGCCGCAAGTCAACGGACATAAGAAAACATGCTAACTTTCCGATTAACTTCGTTGCTTAGACCTTTCGAAATTGCTGTCGCGTAATGTCAAATTCATGTGGCGTTTTATGGTTCTTGCTTTTCTCCCGGGTCTGGCGTTCGCGGACAGTGTGGAGACTGAGGCTCAGGGTTGCATGTTCTCGAGCGACTCTGCGGAAGTTCGAGACTGCTTGTCCGAGGTGTTCTATCGCCGCGGCTTCGAGATGGATCAGCGGATCGCATCGGTCGCCGGCAGCCTGACGAGTGCGACACCCCTGCAGGTGGATGTGGTCGCGGCGCAGTACGAATCCGATCAGACCGCGTGGCGCGTCGACACCGACGAGAAGTGCCGCAGCCGGGATATCGTGCTGCGCGAACTCTGCCGGTTGTCATTGCTGCGCTCGCGCGAAAGCGAACTAAGCGCGCAGCTTACCGAAACCATGCGGCTCTATGGCGGCTATTGAGGGTTAACCTTTCCCCGCGTCTGGCGGTGTAAAGACACCACCGCATGTCCGAAATCACGATGCATACCGGGTTCAAAATCAGGTCGATCGCGGCGTTCCTGCTCGCAGGCAGCCTCGCGATCGGCCTGTGCGCGCCGAATGTCGGTGCTCAGGTGTTGAGGGGTAACGCAGAGGCCGACTGCCGGGTGGAGCGATTGGCTTTCGCCAAGGCGTCATGCCTGGAGCATGTCTTTGCCCAGCGCGATTTGTTGATGACACAGCAGATCGACCAGACGCTCTCGCGCCTGCAAGCCGCCACGGCGGCCGAGCTCAGGGAAATCAGCGCTCTCTATTCATCGGCGCAATCCGTCTGGCGCGACGAGGTTGACGACCTTTGCCAACAGGACAATCCGGGCGATCCGGTGGGTGTGGAATACTGCAGGCTGAGCGCGCAGAACACGCGGCAAGCCGAACTCGACATTTCGCTCGCACGCGCGGCCTTCGAACTCGGTGCTCCAGGACGATACGACGTGGACATTCCGGATTCGGTCGAGGTTCTCGTGCCGCTGCCGGAGGGCTTTCTGTTCGGTGTCGAGACCCGACTGCCCCTGCAGTTCTCGATCGGCACCAATTGAGGCTTGACCGCTCGCCGGGATGATCGCACCAGAGGCGCATGATCGCGCTCTGGATCCCGCTCACGATTGCCGCCGCGTTTTGCCAGAACCTCAGGTCTGCACTGCAGAAGGCGTTGAAGGGGCGATTGTCGACGACCGGCGCGGCCTATGCGCGTTTCATCTATGCGCTTCCGTTCGGCCTTCTGTATCTCTGGGCGCTCACCAGCGGTGCCGGGTATACAATTCCGGAGATAAACGGCGCCTTCCTGCTCTGGTGTCTTGCGGGGTCGCTCTCGCAGATCCTCTTTACGGTCGTCCTTCTCTGGATGTTCACGTTCCGCAGCTTTGCGGTTGGCACCACCTTCTCAAAGCTCGAGGTCGTGCTGATCGCCGCCATGGGCCTCGTTCTGCTCGGCGATACCGTCGGTCCATGGGCCATTCTAGCCATTGCGATCGGAGCAATCGGCACGGTTCTTCTGGCCATGACCGAAACAAAACTGACCCTCGGCGGACTGGTACGGGGACTCGGCGAGCGCGCCACGCTGGTCGGGCTGCTTTGTGCGGCCCTGCTTGGCGGCTCTGTTGTTTTCTTCCGCGGCGCGGCACTCTCCCTGGGGACGCCAGACATCGTCGTCGCCGCCGCATTTGCGCTCGCCGTCGCGCTCGTGATGCAGACCATCCTGATGGGCGCATGGTTTCTCGCATTCGATCGCGCGCAACTCTACGCAGTCCTTCGGGAATGGCGCCGCGCGCTTCCGGTCGGGATCATCGGGATGATGGGTTCCGTCTTCTGGTTCACGGCATTCACGCTGCAGAACGCCGCTTATGTCCGCGCGCTCGGCCAAATCGAGTTGATCTTCACCTTCGTTGCGAGCGTCTTCTTCTTCCGGGAGAAGGTCACGACGCTCGAGATCGCCGGGATCGGATTGATCGTCACCGCGATCCTGCTGATCTTGCTGGCGGGATGATGCAAAAAAATCTGGGAGCTGTTCGATGACTTCGGATGACCGCCTGATCGTCGCACTCGATCTTCCCAATGCTCTCGTCGCTGAAGATCTGACACGGAGACTCGGCGACAGCGTGAGTTTCTACAAGATCGGGCTCGGCATGCTGACGGGCGGTGGTCTGGCGCTTGCCAATGAACTGAAGGCGGCGGGAAAACGCGTCTTTCTGGACATGAAGCTCTTCGACATAGGCGCGACCGTCGAGGCCGCCGTGCGGGGTCTGGCGCAATTTGAGCTCGACTTTCTGACCGTGCATGGCGACCCGAACGTGGTCGAGGCCGCTGTTCGGGGACGCGGTGACAGCGCGATGAAGATCCTGGGCGTGACCATTCTGACGTCGGTCGACCGGGGCGATCTCGATGCGATGATGATCCGGGAAGGTGCGGTTCAGGATCTCACGGTCGAACGCGCCAGACGCGCCTTGTCGGCAGGCGCGGACGGTGTGATCGCATCTCCGCAGGAAGCAGCCATGATCCGCGCACTTCCCGAAGCCCAGGATCGATTGATCGTGACGCCCGGCGTTCGTCCCTCCGGAGCGGCCCTGGGCGACCAGAAACGCGTGGCAACACCGGCGTCGGCACTTGGCGGCGGAGCCGATCACATCGTCGTCGGCCGGCCGGTCTGGGCCGCCGATGATCCCCGAGCCTCGGTGCGCGAAATTCTGCAAGAAATCTCGGCGATCTAGGAAACTTGCAGACGGAACCTCTCCGGATGCTCTATACTTGTAACGAAAACCTAATATGTCTCTTGGAGTAGAATTGCGCCTCAGCGCCCTTCAGAGACTCTGAAATGGCTTCTGCCCTGTGCCGAGACTGTCTGACCTGGTTCGACACCGCACCGACGCTGCGGTGCCCGAACTGTTCCGGTCCGCGGCTCACGGTGCACCCTGAGCTCGACAAGCTCACGATTGCGCACATGGACTGCGACGCGTTCTACGCCTCGGTCGAGAAGCGCGACGACCCCAGTCTGCAGGACAAGCCGGTGATTGTGGGTGGCGGGCGGCGCGGCGTTGTCTCGACCTGCTGCTACATTGCGCGCGTCGCCGGTGTGCGGTCCGCGATGCCGATGTTCAAGGCGCTCAAGCTCTGCCCCGATGCCGTCGTTCTGAAACCCCGGATGGAGGTCTACGATCAGGTCGGGCGCGATATCCGAAGCCGGATGCGCAGATTGACGCCGATGGTCGAGCCGTTGTCGCTGGACGAAGCGTTTCTAGACCTCTCCGGCACACAGAGGCTTCTGGCGCGCCCACCTGCCCTGACGATGGCAAGCCTCGCCCGCGAGATCGAAAAGGATCTCGGGATCACGGTCTCCATCGGCATGAGCCACAACAAATATCTCGCCAAGGTCGCCTCGGATCTCGACAAGCCGCGCGGATTCTCGGTCGTCGGACGCGCCGAGACGCTCGCGTTTCTCGCACCGCGGCCCGTCCGGTCGATCTGGGGCGTCGGCAAGGCGCTGGCCGACCGATTGGAGGCCGATGGCCTTCAGACCAACGCCGATCTGCGCGCGCTGGAGATCCAGGATCTCGTGTCGCGCTACGGCCGGTTCGGAAAACGCCTCTACGATCTGTCACGCGGGATTGACAATCGCCGGGTCAATCCCGACCAGCCGGTGAAGTCGATCTCGTCCGAGACCACCTTCGATGACGATATCGGCGACGGCGAGAAGTTGATCGGGCATCTCTGGCGCCTCGCGGTCCGCACGTCGGACCGGGCGAAGTCCAAGGCCATGGGCGGCAGGACCGTCGTCCTGAAGCTTAAGACGGCAGAGTTCCGCACGATCACCCGACAATCGCGACTCAGCGATCCCACGAACCTTGCAGACATCATCTACGAAGTCGGAGAGCCTCTGCTGCTGGGAGAGATCGATCAGGGACCTTTCCGCCTGATCGGGATCGGGCTCTCGCAACTCAGTGAAGTGGAGCCGGACGGGTCCGAAAAACTTCTGTTCGACGATGCGCGCGACGCACATCGTCGTGCCGAGCGTGCGACCGACGAGATCCGGGGGCGGTTCGGCGATAAGGCGATCGTTAGAGGGCGCTCACTCCGTTAAAGTTGTGCATCGCATCAACCCGATATGCGATTGACGCTACGTAAGCGTCTGAAAAATCAGAAAGTGTCAAGAGAAATTTATTCGATTGGACAAAATTTTGCTGCACTGCATCGTTGATTTTTTGCAGCGCACACTTAAACTAAAACTCAGCGATACGTTGTATTGCTCGCCCTTCCTGGGCGTTTCCTCCCTTAAACTCCGGCCGCGGCAACGCGGCCTTTTTTTTGGTCCGGGCTAGAGATCGCAGTCGCCCCGCTACGGCCGCGCAATAGCGTAGAACGAGCTTCGGACACTAATTTAAGAGGGCGTTACTCCGCTGCGACCGACAGCGTTCCGGGCACGATCCGCGCGAGTCGAGACACCACCGACTGAACGAGTTCCAGCACCTCTTCAAACTCGGGGAGAGGTTCGATTCGGTCCTGATCAAGATAAAGCCCGCGATCGATCTCGATCTGGATCGCGTGCACGTCACGCGATGGTCGTCCGTAGCGATGCGTGATGTATCCACCGGCAAACGGGGCATTCCGCGCAACCGTGAACCCGGCAGCCTGGAAAGCAGATTGCGCCTCCGCTGCTATGTCACGTCCGGCTGACGCTCCGAATCGATCACCGAGCACGATATCGGGCAGCATGCCGCGCACTTTCGGCGCTGCGCGCAAAGCATCGGACGGCATCGAATGGCAGTCGAACAGAACCGCGCAACCGAATTCCCGAGAGGCCCGCTTCAGAAGATACTCGAGCTTGTCGTGATATGGCTTGTGCGCCATCTGGATTCTGGCCTGCGCATCTGAAAGCGTGATCTTGCCGTCGTAGATCGACGTGCCTTCAGCCACGATTCTCGGGACAACGCCGAGACCGGCAGCAATCCGCTGATTCAAGCCCGTGGGATTGACCCCTTCAACCAGCGCCGGGTCGAGTTCTGCGGGCGAGCGGTTGAGATCAATCCAGGCTCGCGGTAGGACCGCTGCGAGGAGCGGCGCGCCGTGAGTAGGGGCCGATCCAAACAACCGATCGACGAGAGCGTCCTCGGAAGCACGCAACTCGTGTGCCGTCAGGCGGCTGCGCGCGATCAGGGCATCGGGATAGGCGTTACCAGAATGCGGCGAGTTGAACACCGCACAGGACGCAAGGTCATCCGGCTCCAGAAGCTTGTACGGGTCGCGCAAATCCATGGCCGCAAACTAGGGGCTGATTTCTGAACATGCACCCGATTATTCGCCGCAGGCACCGCCTGTCACCCAGCCATCACATGGAAATGAAAAGGCTTGCGCGCCGTATGTGACGGTCTTATACGACCGGTCTCCGAAGGAATGGGCGTGTAGCTCAGTGGGAGAGCACCTCGTTGACATCGAGGGGGTCACAAGTTCAATCCTTGTCACGCCCACCATTCCGCCCATCAGGACATCGCCGGGATCAAGCCTGAGCAGGCCTTGACGAAAGCGCCGGGTGCAGCGCAGGGTCGCTGTTCGCGGGTGCAGCATTGCGCTCGTTTCATCGACCCGGGGGGCTTCCATTGACCGACACTGCTCAACTCAAGGCGGATCTGACCGCGAAGGGCGTCACAACCTGCATCGCGTCCTATGTCGATATGCACGGCGTCTCGAAGTCTAAGTTTGTCCCGATCGGCCATCTCAACCAAATGATGCAGGGCTCCGAGATGTTCACAGGAGCCGCACTCGACGGTGTCCCACAGAAGATCAACGACGAGGAAGTCTGCTGCATGCCCGACGCGGATGCACACGTCGTCCTGCCCTGGGAGCCGACGGTCGCGCTTTTTCCCTCTGATCTCTGGTGCGAGGGCAAGCCGTTCGAAGCTTGCAGCCGGAACATATTGAACCGCCAGATCGCAAGGGCCGAGGCGATGGGCTTCACGATGAACCTCGGCATGGAGGCGGAGTTCTTCGTATTCCGCGACGAAGCCGAGGGACGCGATCCGGTATCTCCGCTCGCTCATCTCGAAAAGCCTGCCTACGACACGACGCGGCTGCTCGACAATTTCCACTGGCTCGGAGAACTGGTGGACGCGATGAATGACCTTGGATGGGACGTCTACTCATTCGACCACGAGGACGGGATCGGTCAGGTCGAGATCGACTTTGACTATGCGGATGTGCGCACAATGTCCGACCGCTACGTGTTCCTGCGCCTCATGGCGAATGCCATCGCGCGCCAGCACGGGGCGTATGCGAGCTTCATGCCCAAACCGTTCGGCGAGCGCACCGGGTCCGGAGCTCACTTCAACATGTCGCTCGCCGATGCCAAGACAGGCGAGAACCTTTTCAAATCCGAGAGCGATCCGCGTGGCTGCGGCTTGTCGACTCTGGGCTACCAGTTCCTGGCCGGCATCCTCCGCCATCTGCCCGCCATCATGGCGACTGTCGCGCCGATGGTGAACAGCTACAAACGTCTCGTGAAACAGGGCTCGATGTCTGGCTTCACCTGGGCGCCCGTGTTCGCCTGCTACGGCAACAACAACCGAACCAACGCGATGCGCATTCCGAAGGGCGGTGGCCGCGTCGAACTCCGCGCTGCCGACAGTGCGTGCAATCCCTATCTTGGTGCCGCGATGTGCCTTGCAGCCGGCCTCGAAGGGGTCGCGGAGAATCTCGATCCGGGCGATCCGAACACGGACAACATGTACCTTGTCACAGACGAGGAGCGCGCCCGGCGCGGAATCGAGATGTTGCCGCGCACGCTCGACGAGGCAATCCAGGCCTTCGAGGCCGACGAACTCTCCAGATCGGTCTTCGGCGATGCCATGTTCGCAAGCTGGACGGAATTCAAGGAACAGGAGTGGCTGAGCTACCTCAACCACGTCTCCGATTGGGAACGGACCCGCTATCTGCGATTCTTCTGATAGGCTGCGCGTCGTACCGACAGCCAGATTACCGATCTTTCAGGGACATCGCCCATGCAACTCCTCGATTTCATCACCGACCTGCCCCTGGCTGGCGGCGGGACACTCCGGAATGCGTTGTGTCGCTATGCGGTCTGGGGGAAGTTGAACGAGGCGAAGGACAATCTCGTTCTGTTTCCGACCCGGTTTGGCGGCACGCATGAGCAGAATGCCTTTCTGATCGGGGCGGATCGCGCACTCGATCCCGGAAAGTACTGCATCGTCGTGCCAAACATGCTCGGCAACGGCGAGTCGTCCTCACCGTCCAACACGCCCGATTTCCCGGCCGTGGACCACCGCGACAATATCGAAATGCAGCGCCGACTGCTCCGCCTGAACTTTCAGAATGCGCCGCTCCGTCTTGCCGTTGGCTGGTCCATGGGCGCTCAGCAGTGTTATCGTTGGGCAGTCGAGGAGCCAGACCGGGTTCAGGCGCTTATCACAGTCTGCGGTACGGCCCGGACAACCCCGCACAACCGGGTGTTTCTGGAGGCGCTTCTCGCAACGCTCGAGGCCGATCCGAAATTTGGAACGGGCGCAACGCCAAAGAAAGGGCTCCGCGCCGTGGGACGCATTTACGCCGGATGGGCGTATTCCCAGCCATGGCTGAAGCGGCATGCATTCAGTGAAGAGCTATATGGCGGTTACACGTCAGTCGACGACTGGCTCGAGAACTACTGGGACGCTCTCTTCATGGCGCGCGACGCCGGAAACATCGTCGCATGCGCACGGACCTGGATTGCCAACGACGTGTCCGATGGCGGCGATCTGTCTGCGGCGCTTGGCCGGATCGCAGCGAAGACTTTGGTGATGACGGCGTCGACGGATCTCTACTTCACGCCGCCCGACTGTATGGCAGAGGCCGCGATGATCCCCAACGCGGAATACCGCACGATCGAGACCGACTGGGGTCATATGGCGGGATCGGGCCAGTCGCCGAAGGACACGCGGACCATCGACGCGGCAATCGCGGAGATCCTGGGCGCCTGAAACCAAAAAAAAAGCGGACCCGAGGGCCCGCTCCCAAATTCGATATCGTGGCCTTTCAGCCGCCCATCGTCTTGGCAACCTCGGCTGCGAAGTCTTCCTCTTCCTTCTCGATGCCTTCGCCAACGGCGAAACGCACGAAACCGGTGATCGTCGCACCGGGGCAAGCCTCGGCGACCGCCTTCTCGACGCTCAGGTCCGGATTGATTACGAAGGCTTGCTTCAGAAGGCAGACGTCCTGATAGAACTTGTTCAGGCGACCGGCGATCATCTTCTCGATCACCGCTTCGGGCTTGCCGCTCTCGCGCGCCTGATCGGTCAGCACCTGCTTCTCGCGCTCGACAACGGCCGGGTCTAGATCGGCAACGTCCAGCGATTTCGGGCTTGTGGCGGCGACGTGCATCGCGACCTGTTTTCCGACCTCGGTGGCCTTACCGGCATCGCCGCCGTTGATCGCAACGAGGACGCCGATCTTGCCCATGTCCGTGGCAACGGCGTTGTGGACGTAGGTCGCGACCACGTCGCCCGACAGCTTGGCCATACGGCGCAGGCTCATGTTCTCGCCGATCGTTGCGACCTTGTCGGTGATGATCTCGCCCACCGTCTTGCCACCCAGTGGAGCAGCTTTCAGGGCATCGACACCGTCCACGGTCAGCGCCGCTGCGGTGATCCCCGCGACCATCTCCTGAAACTCAGCGTTGCGCGCGACAAAATCGGTTTCGGAGTTCACCTCTGCAACCGCCGCCGCGCCACCGCCGCTTGCAACGGCAACGAGACCTTCGGCCGCCGTGCGACCCGACTTCTTGTCCGCCTTGGCCAGACCCTTGACGCGTAGTGCATCGATCGCTGCTTCCATGTCGCCGTCGGTTTCGGTCAGCGCCTTCTTTGCATCCATCATGCCCGCGCCGGTCTTATCGCGGAGTTCCTTCACCATGGCAGCCGTGATCGCCATTGCTCTTCTCCATTTGTGCGTTCCCCGTGCCTCACCGGGCACGGGCGTTCAGTCTCTAAAGTGTTGTGGCGGGCCCGGATAGGCCCAGAGGATCAGCTTGCCGGGGCTTCCTCTGCCGGCGCTTCCGCTGCCGGCGCTTCCGCTGCTGGCAACTCCTCGGCCGGCGGATCAACTGCTTCGCCCGGATCCGCGCTCTCAGCCGCTTCTTCCACCGGGACCTCTTCCAATTCGCCAAGGTCAAAGCCCGCCGCATCCAGCTGCGAGGCCATGCCGTCGATCACGGCGCGGGCCGCGAGATCGCAGTAGAGCGAGATCGCCCGTGCCGCGTCGTCATTGCCGGGGATCGGATAATCGACGCCGGTCGGATCACAGTTGGTGTCGAGGATCGCCACCACCGGGATCTTCAGCTTCTTCGCCTCGGCAATCGCCAGATCTTCCTTGTTCGTGTCGATGACGAACATCATGTCCGGCGTGCCGCCCATCTCGCGGATACCGCCGAGCGAGGCCTGCAGCTTCGAGCGCTCGCGCTCGAGGTTCAGACGCTCCTTCTTGGTGAAGCCCTCGATGGCCCCGCCTTCGGTCAGTTCGTCGAGTTCCTTCAGACGGCGGATCGAGTTCGAGACCGTCTTCCAGTTGGTCAGCGTGCCGCCAAGCCAGCGGTGGTTCATGAAGTACTGTGCCGACCGCTCGGCCGCATCCTTGATCGGGCCTGCTGCCTGCCGCTTGGTGCCGACAAAGAGGACGCGTCCGCCCTTGGCGACGCAATCGCGCAGCGCCTGCAGCGCCGCGTCGAGCAGCGGCACCGACTGCGTCAGGTCGAGGATATGGATGCCGTTGCGCGAGCCGTAAATGTACGAGCCCATGCGCGGGTTCCAGCGGTGGGTCTGGTGACCGAAGTGAACGCCAGCTTCCAGAAGCTGACGTAGCGTGAATTCAGGCAACGCCATGTTCGTTTCCTTTCCGGTTTTGCCTCAGCGGGGCGTAAGAAGCGACTGCTCCAACCGGTGGACCTTTGAGGATGTCTCCCCCATCGGCCCGAACCCCGCCTGTGGATTAAGTCGCGGGCGTATAGCGGCATCGCCGGGCTGGTGCAAGGGGGACTGCGCCAGTATTCAACTCAAATGCAGCGCAAGCACGTTCTGATCGCCGGACCGACCGCATCCGGCAAGTCCGATCTGGCGATCCGGCTGGCACGTGCGCTGGACGGCGTGGTGATCAACGCGGACAGCCAGCAGGTTTATGGCGCGTGGCGGGTTCTGACTGCACGGCCCACCGAGAACGAGATGGCCGACGTGCCGCATCGGCTGTTCGGACACGTGGATTTGGAACAGGAGTACTCGACCGGACACTGGCTTGACGAGGTACGCGCCGAGATCGCGCACTGCAACGCGGAAGGCAAAACAGCAATCATCACAGGCGGCACGGGGCTCTACTTCAAGGCGCTGACCGAGGGCCTCGCCGAGATCCCGCGCACAGATCCGGCAACGCGCGAACGGGGCGAGGCGGATTTGGATCGGCTGGGCCTGCAAGGGTTCCTCGCAAACCTCGAAGCGCGCGACCCGGAAACCTGCGGCCGGATCGATACACTGAACCCACGCCGGGTGCTGCGCGCCTGGGAGGTCCTGGAGACCACCGGTCGCGGCATCGCCTATTGGCAAGACAACACGCCGGCCGCGACCCTGCCGCTGGAAGTCTGCTACGCCGTGGCGCTTACGCCGCCGCGCGACTGGCTTTATGCGCGCTGCGAAGCGCGGTTCGACCGGATGATCGAGCAGGGTGCGCTGAACGAGGTGCGATCCGTTATGGCGCTCGATCTACCAGCGGCTGCGCCCGGATTGCGGGCCTTCGGAGCGCCGGAATTGACTGCGCACTTGCGGGGAGAACTGACACTCGATGAGGCGATCGACCGCGCAAAGACGGAGACGCGGCGCTATGCGAAACGGCAGCTCACATGGATCCGCAATCAGATGACGGACTGGCAGAAGGTCGATCCATCGCAAGAACGTACCGTCGACGATCTTGTGGGCATCATCACGACGACGTCCAGCCTTTGAGATTTGACAAAGATGGAGATTGGTCGACACCACCGTCGGCATGCTGTTAGATGATCACCGTTCAACCTATACGGACATACCAAGCTAAAAACAGCCAGGGAGAGCCGAGTGATGAAAGATCACGACCTCAGTTTCGACGAATTCGACGAGATCAACAGCCCGCGCCCCGAGGAAAGCGACTTCGACCGCATTGTCGAGAGCGCCATTTCACGCCGAGGTTTCCTGAGCGTTCTGGCGGTCGGCACCGCCTCGTTCCTGACCAGCACCAGCGTGCTTTCAGGCCGGGCCGACGCCGCCACCGACCGCTTCGGTTTTAATCAGGTTGCAGCGACGCTCGATGATACGATCACGATCCCGGACGGTTTCACCTCGTCTCCGGTCGTCAACTGGGGCGATCCGCTGTGGTCGAGTTCACCGGAATTCGATTGGTCGGTTCGGGGAACCGCCGATCAGCAGAAGATGGCCTTCGGCGACAATAACGACGGCATGACCGTGTTCGCGATCGGTGACCGGACGGTTCTGGTGATCAACCAGGAGTACACAAACCGCGACATCGCCAATGCGCACCGCGAGTCAAAGCTGGCTGAGACGGACGACGATGTTCTGAAAGGCATGCTGGCGCACGGTGTCACCGTGGTGGAGATCGCGGAGGCGGATGACGGTACATGGGGCGTGGTCAAGGACAGCCCGTTCAACCGGCGCATCACCCCGCAGACCGAGATGGAGATCACCGGACCCGCCGCAGGTCACGATCTGCTGAAGACGCCCGCCGATCCCACCGGGACGAAGACCCTCGGCACATGGAACAACTGCGCCAATGGCGAGACGCCGTGGGGCACCTATCTGGCGTGCGAAGAGAACTTCAACGGCTACTTCCGATCGGCTGACAAGGAGATGGAGGTTCCGGCTGCGCTGAAACGGTACGGTGTCGGCGTCGATGACTGGGGCTACTCCTGGGCTCAGATCGACGACCGGTTCGACATCTCGAAGACACCGAACGAGCCAAACCGCGCCGGGTACGTGGTCGAGATTGATCCGACGGATCCCAACTCGACACCGAAGAAGCGCACGGCACTCGGCCGCTTCAAGCATGAGAACGCCGAAGTCGTCGTCAACAGGGACGGGCGGATCGTTGTCTACATGGGCGACGACGAGCGCGGCGAGTTCCTCTACCGCTATGTCTCCAACGGCGTCTACTCCGCCGGTGGCAGCACGGATGACCTGCTGGTCGACGGCAAGCTCTACGCCGCCGTATTCTCGGACGACGGTCGTGGCAAATGGGCCGAACTCTCCGAAGCGGCGACCGGCATGTCGAAGGCCGAGATCGCGGTGCACTCGCGTCAGGCAGGCTCGAAGGTCGGCGCGACCACGATGGACCGTCCCGAATGGGTCACCTCGAACCCGAACAAGGCGGAAGTCTACGTCGCCCTGACCAACAACAAGAACCGCGGCATCAAGCCGAACAAGGGCGGCGATGCCACTCCGGTCGGCGGCCCGAACCCGCGCGAAGGCAACAAGTACGGCCAGATCGTGCGCTGGATGCCGGACGACGAGGACCATGCCGCCGAGGGCTTCGACTGGAACATCTTCGTTCTGGCCGGCAACCCGGCGGTGCATTCAGACGACCGCGCCGGGTCACCGAACGTGAATGCCGAGAACATGTTCAACTCGCCGGACGGCATCGGCTTCGACTCCCGGGGCATCCTGTGGATCCAGACCGACGGCAACTACAAGGACAAGGACGACTTCGAAGGTCACGGCAACAACCAGATGCTGGCAGCCGACACCGAGACCGGCGAGATCCGCCGCTTCCTGGTCGGACCGGTCTCTTGCGAAGTCACCGGCCTTGCCTGGTCGCCAGACCGCAAGACGATGTTCGTCGGCGTCCAGCACCCGGGCGAGAAGGGCTTCGAGAGCCACTGGCCGCTCGGCGGTGACAGCGTACCGCGGTCGGGCGTCGTCGCCATCAAGCGCACCGATGGCGGCCTGATGGGCTGAGCCGCACCAACCGGCATTCGGCGGGCCGATCCGAAGCGGGTCGGCCCGTCTTCTCGACTCATTCCATTAAAATTGCCCTCAAGCGGCACGCTCGCTCGTCAAGGCGAGGAAGACCTCTTCAAGATTGGGTTCTTCGGTCGTGATATCGACGATCTGGAGCCCTGTTTCCTGAACCCTCGCAATCAGTTGCGGGGCTGAGGCGACCGAGCGCGAGTAGGTCAATGCGAGCACATCCGGTTGGCGAAGAGCGGTTTGTGCATCCATGATTTCCGGTGCTTTTTCAATCGGTTGCGCCAGCTTCAGGAGAACGGACTTCGCATCGAGTCGACTCAGCAGGACCGGCGTGTCATCGCAGGCCACGACCTCGCCGTGGTTGATGATGGCGATCCGGTCACACATTTCCTCGGCTTCTTCGAGGTAGTGCGTGGTCAGAATTATCGTAGTTCCAAAGGCATTTAGCTCCTTTACATACGACCAGAGCATCTGCCGCAATTCGATATCGACACCGGCTGTCGGCTCGTCCAGAACCAGCACGGCCGGGGCGTGGACGAGCGCTTTTGCGACCAGCAGACGGCGGCGCATACCACCCGAGAGCGTTCGCGAGTAAGCATCGGATTTATCAGCTAAACCAACGGCTTGCAGGATTTCCTGCGTGCGTCTTTCGGCCTTTGGAACACCGTAGAGACCGGCCTGGACGTCGAGCGCCTGGGCGGGCGTGAAGAACGCATCGAGATTGAGCTCCTGCGGGACCACGCCGATGGCCGCGCGCGACTGGCGCGGATTGACGTCCTGATCGAAGCCCCAGATCCGGACCGAGCCGGAGGACTTGATCACAAGACCCGCCAGGATATTGATAAATGTGGATTTTCCAGCGCCGTTGGGTCCGAGCAGGCCGAAGATCGAGCCCGCCGGAATGTCGAGATCGACACCCTTCAGCGCCTCTTTCGCGACGCCGAGCGAGGACGCATAGGTCTTGCGCAGGCCCCGCACTTCGATGGCATTCTCCGGCATTGTATTTCCTTAAAGTGTCAGACAATGACACCTTTGAGCCAACCAATCCATTGCGCAACCCACCCCCATTCGGCGGGTAGCTTGGCGGCAAGGGCGAGCAAGGTGTCAGAAAAAGCAAGAAATACATACGCAGAGCCTGCGGGCACAGCAACAGCAGCGGCCTTGACCGCATTCTCGCGCATCTTGCGCAAAACATCGACCGCAAATGCACGGATTGCTGACCGCATCGATCGCAGGAAGCCCCGCTGCGACTCTGGTACCGCTGCTGGAACATCACCGGTGACAGAAGGTTCCGGCAGTGCTGCGACTTCTTCTTCAAACAAGCGACCGTCTGCGGGGCCGGACAACAACTCAGCTTCGGACATCTGACGGTGAAGACTTGCGGCATCTTTTACCGCATCCATCTCGGTTTCACGTTCAGCCATAGATGACTTGAACGGCTCAGAGAAGTTCTGCCACTCAGCGAATTGCGAAATGAACATCGAATGTTGCGCGACAACCGATTTTAACATGGCAGATGCATCTTCAAGTAAAACTCTATCGGAGACATCAGCAAATGCCTTCAGTTCGAGACCCGCCATTCCACAGCGAATAACTTCAACATCTCCAGGAGCATTTCCGAGCGAATCGAGTGTCCGATCGATAGCAGGCGCGATTCGTAGTGCGTTACTGGCGCTACTTTCTTTCAGGCTTTGCAGCGATTCTCGTAGAACGAGCCAAGCAATACCTGATGCATCGTTCGGCACGCTGAACGTCGAGGGATCGATGAGTTGAAGCATTCCGTATTCAACTGTGAAGTTGGTTGGTGATGTCTTGGCGCTTGGGAGGAGCGGTGGATCCTCCGGATCAATCGCATCCTTCTGCGCCCATGCAATCTCGGCATTCACCATGTTGCTGGAATGCCACCAACTCTCACCCAAGAGGTTCACGATCTGCAAGTCCATCCCGATCGGACGCTGTTCGCCCGCCAAACGCTGATAGTACCAGTCCATCCACACGTCCCAGTCTCCCGCCAAGCCATTCATCTTGTCGCTCAGACGAGCAGTGATGGCGCGAAGCTTAAATTGAACCTGATCATCCCACAGCGGTCGCATCATTAGTTCCGCTGTACTTCCACCCTCCTCGACACAACGTGCGTCCCGATCTATCTCGGACCAAAGGGCCTCGCTTATACTAAAGACGCTCGCGCTGCTTTCGAACTCTCGGTTATTCTGAACGATGTTTGCCGAGAGACTTTCGACCAATCCACGAACTGAGGCATCTTCTTTGCCGTGGAATAGCAGATCGGCCGGAACCTGAAAGCAGCTTCCCAAGCAACGCATGAGATCGTACTCAGTTGATGTTTGATGGCTGCGATAAAGCCTCCGGATGCGACCTTTGAAGTTGCTGTAGTAAGTTATGAAACTGGTGACGTCAGGATGGATTTCGCCGGACTTGTCAGGATAAGCGCTTCTGAACCAAAGATAGACTGAGGCTCCCCAGATTATTTGCAGTGATTTGTGTGGCTCGCCGCGATGATAACGCTCGTTATGAAATGGAAAATCAGCCCATGCGAAAAGGATGACTGCACGCAACGCGAGTCGCGTTGTGATAGCCAATCGTGCGTCAAAACTCTGATAAGCAAACCATTCCGCAAACTCAACATCTTCTTCTGGCAACTTCGCCCCCGCTTCGCTTTCCTGAGTACGTTATCCTTCGTGACGACTAAAGCCTATCAAAACGATCTGATGTTTTCATGCCAGGCATGCGGAACGAAACGCCGAAGCAATGCTGGGACCATGTTTTTCGGGAAGGATCATGGGGTAGTCGCCCAGCGCGATCTTGGAGGTCGCGAAGCACGGGCCGGGCTGGCGGAACAGCAGGTCGGTAAGGGCGGGCACCTGCTCCATCGCGGTCACGGCCATGGTGTGCCGGATGCCCGCGCCTCGCGCGATGGCGCAGAGGTCTAGGGTGCGGGTCAGGCCGGTCTGGTTTCCGGTCTCGCCGAAGTGTTCGTTGTCGAGGACCAGGGTCGTCAGGTTCGCGGGCGCCTGTGCGCCGACGACGGCGAGGGTGCCGAGGCCCATCATGATCTCGCCGTCTCCGGTCAGGCAGAGGACGCGGCGCTCGGGCCGTGCAAGGGCGACGCCGAGTGCCGTGGCGAGCGCGAGGCCCATGCCGCCCCAGGAGTGCAGCGCCTCGGCGCCGAGACCGGCGGCGGCGCAGTCCCAGGTCGGCGCGCCGAGACCGGGGACGACCAGCGCGCCGCCGCGCTCGGCCAGCACGGCGGCGGTGAAGGCGCGGCGGTCGAGGTAGTTCGAGGTCATGGGGTCGGGCCTGTCGTGTTCATGGTGACCGGGCGGGGTATCCTGCGAGGCTGGATTGCGTGGGGCCTGTTCGGGACGTAGATGCGGTTGCCGTGCCTGCCTTTGGGCGTTTGTGGGTCAAGGGCAGGACGGTGCTGCGGCGACCGGCCCTGGGAGGGCGTGTTCGATTGGGTTCTCAGGCTCTGGGTTTTGAGTTGTCGAAGATGTTTATGGTGGGGCTGAACTCGGGATGCGCCCTCCCGGGGGGACGGTCGGGCACCGCCCGGCAGCCTTATTCCGGATGATGAAACCTTGTGAACCGTCGCGTTGTCCGGCAACGCCGGACCGCGCCCGACCCGCCCGCACGGGCGGGCGCGTTTCTCGCGCCGCCCTCGGGTCGGTTGCGGTGTGTGGGCGGCAGGGCGCCCTTCCAAGCCGGTGTCAAAACGTACTCCGCTAGACTGCGCCAAGCGACATGGCTGCTGACGGACGACAGCGGTCTTGCCTGGCAAGAGCGCAGAGCGCCCGAACCACCCGTCCTCGAGCGCGCTGCCCGTGCGCCACTCTTCGATGGGTTGCGGTCTCCGGGCGGCACAGTGTCTCCTTGAACCGGTGTTCGGGCGGGCGCCACCCGGTTGCGTCGTGCGAAAGATGATTGCGTCAGAGGCCATGCGCTAGCCGTCCTCCGCCCGTCCGAACGCCTTCGCGCCGATCACCCGCTGGCCGATCAGCACGGCGCAGCGCTGGTTGGCGTTGAACGCCATGTTGGCGGCGGCGATGAAGGCCGGGCAGACGTCCTCGGCCCGGTCGACGGGGTAGCAGCGCACACCGATCTCGGTGAGGACGCGCTCTGCCGCCTGTCCCATGGGGATCTGCCAGTGATTGAATTCGCCGTACTGGCCGCGCATGGTCACGAGCATCAGGCAGGGCACGTCGAGCGCTGCGGGCAGGGTCAGCGCGTTGATGCAGTTGCCGACGCCCGAGGATTGCAGGGCCGTCATGCCGCGCGCGCCGCCGAGCCATAGGCCGGTGGTGATGCCGATGCCCTCTTCCTCGGTCGAGAGTGTCAGGACACGGGTGCCGGGGTCGTCTTCGCACATTCTCAGGAGGGGCGTCAGGCCGCCGTCGGGGATGGTGCAGACGTTGCCGATGCCGAGCGAGCGCATGGCGGCGAAGACCTCGGAGGACCAGTCCTGGGCGGCAGTCTGCAACATGGTCGAGAGCGTAAGCACGCGCATCGGCGCGATGCAATCAGGTGGGCGATCCCCCGGCAGCGGTGTTGCGGTGCGAAAAGCGCAGGCTATAGTCACCGCGAGGGCTCGCGCCTGCGGGACCGGACATCAGGGAGAGACATCATGAAGACGTGGATGAAAGGCGCGGCCGCAGGGCTGCTGGCACTCGGTCTTGCGACGCCGTCGCACGCGGCGGAGATCCCGTGCGATACGGCGCAGCTGATCGTGCCGTGGAAGGCCGGGGGCGGCACGCATGTGATCTTCTCGATCTTCGAGAAGACGATTGCCGAGATGGACATCACGCCGAAGATCCAGGTGGTGACGGTCGGCGGACAGGGCGGCAACAAGGGCGCCAAGCAGGCGGCGAAGGCCAAGGCAGACGGCTGCACGCTGTTCGCGATCCACCAATCGGCGATCACGAGCTTCCTGAACGGCCGGATCGACTTCCAGTATGACGGATTCGAGACGGTTGCCAACCTGACGATGACGCCGGACATCATCGGCGCGGGCAAGGACGTGCCGTACAAGAACTTCGAGGAGTTCGCGGCCTATGCCAAGGCGAACCCCGGCAAGATCAAGGCAGGTACGACGTTCGGCTCGACCTCGCACTTCATCTGGCTGCTGCTGGCCAAGGAGATGGGCGTCGAGTTCTCCTATGTGCCCTATGACGGCACGGCCGAGCGCATGACAGCACTGCTGTCGGGAGCCATCGACATGGGTGCCTTGAACGTGGCCTCGGGCCGCAAACATCTGGAATCGGGCGCTCTGCAGGGCTTTGCCATCGCAGCCCCAGAGCGGGCCAAGCAGTTGCCGGACATGCCGACGCTGCAGGAAATGGGCGTCGACATGACGTTCGCGCTGGAGCGCGGGATCGTGGCACCGAAGGGCACGCCGGCGGATGTGGTCGAGATGTGGGCCGGAGTCTTCAAGGCCGCGTCGGAGAACCCGGATCTGATGGCTCAGCTCGATGCCAAGGGCACGGGCCTGCGCTATCAGGGCCCGGCGGACTTCCGCGCATGGGCCGAGGCGATCTATGCCGACTACGAGGCGGTCGCCATCGAAATCGGCATGTACAAAAAGTAAGCCGACCCACACGACAGAGGTGCAGGGCGGCGCACGGGCGCTGCCCTGACGGGGTGCATGGCGATCAATCGGGACACACTCACGGCCATCTGCCTGCTGCTGGTCTGCGGCGGGCTTTTCTGGGCGTCACTCGACATCCGTGAGCCGGATTACGGCCAGTTGTCTCCGGCGACATGGCCGCGCGTCATCCTGGGCGTCTTCGGGTTTCTCTCGTTGATCTATCTTGCGCAGTCGCTCCGCCAGGGGGCGGACGCGCCCAATCCCGATGCGCCGACGGATCTCACGAGCTTCATTGCGTACTGGCGCAACGTGATCTGGTGCTTCGTGCTGTTCGGCGCATACCTGCTGGCGATCCCCTATGTCGGGATGCTGGCGGGCGGGGTGGCGTTCGTCTTCGCCCTGCTGACCGCGCTCGGCGGCTGGAGCAGGACGCCCATTCACGTTGCCGTGGCACTCGTTTCGGTCGGCGGCATGTGGCTGTTGTTCACCCACGCGTTGGGCGTGATCCTGCCACGCGGCGAATGGACGGGTTTCTAGGCGATGATCTGGGACAACCTGCTGCTGGCCTTTGCGGCGATCGGGAACTGGCAGACGATCCTGCTGATGATCACCGGCGTCGGCGTCGGTCTGCTGGCGGGCTCGATCCCCGGCTTCACGATCGCCATGGCGGTCGTGCTCACTCTGCCGTTCACGTTTTCGATGCCGCCCGAGCAGGGTCTGGCGACAATGATCTCTGTATTGGTCGGCGGGCTGTCGGGCGGTCTGATGTCCGGGATTCTGACCGGCATTCCCGGCACGCCGTCCTCGGTCGCAACGACCTTCGACGGGTTCCCGCTGGCGCGCAAGGGCGAGCCGGGCTTTGCACTGGGATTGGGTGTCTGGTCATCTTTCTTCGGTGGGATGATCTCGGCGGTGATGCTGGTCCTGTTCGCGCCGCAACTGGCGCGGGTCGGGCTGGAGTTCCAGCCCTGGGACTTCTTCATGCTGGTGATCTTCGCGCTGACGGTGACGGCATCGCTCGCCGGTGAGAACCTCGTGAAAGGCCTGATCGCGGGCGCGCTCGGCCTGTTGATCCGCACGGTCGGCGAGGACGAAGCCGTGGGCGTCGGCCGGTTCGATTTCGGCTCGGATTACCTGTTGAGCGGGTTTGATTTCATTGCGGTACTAATCGGGCTCTTCGCGTTCTCGCAATTGCTGTCGGACGTGCGCGATCCGACCAAGGCGACGCAGGCGCTGACGCAGCAGCGCAAGATGCAGATCCGGATCGAGCATCGGCGCGCGCTGATCGAACTCTGGAAGCGCAAGCTGGTCGTCCTGCGCTCCGCGCTGATCGGGATGTTCACGGGCATCCTGCCGGGCGCTGGCGGCTCGATCGCCAACATCCTCGCCTATGATCAGGCAAAGAAGTCCTCGAAGACGCCGGATGAGTTCGGCAAGGGCAATCCGGAGGGCGTGATCGCGCCCGAGACCTCGAACAACGCGGTTGAGGGCGGCGCGCTGACGCCGCTGATCTCGCTCGGCATTCCCGGCGACGTGACGGCGGCGATCATGCTGGGAGCGCTCCTGATCCACGACATCGTGCCGGGGCCGACCTTTATTCAGGAAGAGCCCGCGCTGGTCTATTCGATCTTCATCGCGTTCTTCGCGGCGAACTTCATCATGCTGGGCATGCAATCCGGCATGCTGCGGGTCTTCGTGCTGGTCACGCGCATCCGCATGTACATGCTGGCGAGCGTGATCCTCGGGCTCGCGACCATCGGGGTCTTCGCGCTGAACAATGCGTTCGACGATGTCTGGACGTTGTTCTGGTTCGGCATCCTCGGCTTCGTGATGCGCCAGCTCGGTTTCCCGCTGGCGCCGATGATCCTGGGCGTCGTGCTCGGCAACATCGCAGAACTGAACCTGAGCCGCGCCCTGGCGATTGACACCGATCTGACGCTGTTCGTGACGCGGCCCTGGGCGATGTTCTTCGCGATCATCGCGGTCTTCTCGGCCGCCTTTCCCTGGTATCAGAGCCAGCGCATGAAGGGGGCCGGTTGGACGCGGTTCTATGCCCCGGCCATGCTGCTCTGCGTGGCGCTGCCGCTTTCGCTGATGGATGGCTGGTTCCGCACAGCACTGTCGGGCGTGGCCGTCCTGACGGCGTGCTACCTCGTCTGGCGCGCGACCCGCACGGCGCCGAGCACGACTTGATGGCGACCGCCGCACACACCACCCACGCGGCCGAGGAAGACGCCCGCAACCGCGATATCCAGATCTACGTCAACGGCGAGATCGTCCACCGCGACGAGGCGAAGGTCTCGGTCTACGATTCCGGTTTCCTGCTGGGCGACGGTATGTGGGAGGGGATGCGGATCTACAATGGCGTCTGGGCGTTCTTCGACGAGCACATGGACCGGTTCTTCGACAGCTGCAAGGCGGTGTCGCTGGATGTCGGCATGGACCGCGCCGGCATCCTCGATGCGCTCAACCGGACAGCCGAGGCAAACGGCATCACCACCGATGCGCATTGCCGGCTGATGCTGACGCGCGGGATCAAGGACAAGCCGTTCCAGCATCCGCAGCTATCGACTTCTGGCACGACGCTGGTAATCATCATCGAGCATTCGATGCCGGTGGACCGGTTGCAGAGCGAGGGCATCCGGCTCGCGACGGTGCCGCAGGTGCGCGGCCTGCCGATGAGCCAGGATGCCAAGTACAACAGTCATTCCAAGCTGAACTGCGTGATCGCGTGCCTGCAGGCCGAGCAGGCGGGCGCGGATGAGGCGCTGATGCTGGACCCGCATGGCTTCGTGAACACGACAAATGCCTGCAACTTCTTCATCGTGCGCCGCGGCGAGGTTTGGACCTCGACCGGCGATTACTGCATGAACGGCGTGACGCGCCAGAAGGTGATCGATCTCTGCCGTGCCGACGACATCCCGGTCTTCGAGAAGAACTACTCGCTCTACGAGGCCCACGGTGCTGAGGAGGCATTCCTGACCGGCACGTTCGGGGCACAGGTGCCGGTGGCCTCGATCGACGGCAAGCCGGTCGGCGAGGGCGCGCGGCCGGTGACGGCGCGGATCCAGCGGCTCTACAAAGATCTCGTCGCGCGCGAGACCGGGGCGGCGCTCTGAGCCTCAGGGCTGCGCGGTCAGGAACGCGCGCCCGAGTTCCGCCGAGACCCGCGCGAAATCCGCCGCCAGCGCCTGCGGTTCCGGCGCATCGATATGGGTACCGATCCACGCAAGCAGAGCCATCCGCCGCAACATGACGAAGGTGTCGAGCTCGGCCGCGTGATCGTCCGGCAGGGCGCGAACGCTGCGATATCCATCGAGCCAAGCCGTCTTGAGTGCCGGGATCTGCGGGCTGTCCTCGATGAAGCTGATCGCGGCGGCGAAGTCGTAGAGATGCCAGCCGAAGCCGCAATCGTCGAAGTCGATCAGGGTCGTGCCGGACGGCCCGATGAGCAGGTTGGCAAGACGCATGTCGGCATGGATCAGCCCGTAGCGGTCCTCGGCCTTGCCGAATGCATTCAGTCGGGCTCGCACCGCGGTCTCGACGCCCTCGAGCACAGCACGAATGTCCACGGTCACGTTCGGCGCCGCGCGCCAGTCGCCCCAGGTCGCGTCGGGACCGAAGACCGTATCAAGATCCCAGGTCAGGCGCTCGAACGGTTCTGGTTTCTGCCAGGCGATGGAATGACGGTGAGTCCGTGCGGCGATCTCGCCGAGATCGCGAAATCCAGCGCTGAGATCGCCGTCCTCGCTGGGCGCAGCACCCTCGGCGAAGTCGAACATCACCATGTGGCGCTCGCCTGTCTTCTGGATCGCCACGCCGTCGCGACCGTGGCGCACCGGCGGGGTCGAGACGGTCCCGGATGCGCGCAGCGCCTCGATCCAGGCAAGCTCGCACGCGATGGCGCGGCGCGTGTGATAGCCTGGCCGGTTCAGGCGCAGGACAGCACGGTCTCCGGCGCCCTCGACCAGATAGGTCACGTTCTCAGACACGTTGATCCGGATCGCCTTGGCGTCTTCCGGCAGATCCCAGAGAGGCAGCGCGTTCTCTGCCAGCGCATCGAGTTGGGTGAGGTCGGGCTCGCGCATCGGGTCACTTCGGTCTGAACGGATCGCTTATCTGGGGCACCTGCACGCCGAATGCACGAATTTTCCCAGCCGTTTGCGACGCATGGCCGGCCGTTTCTGCACGTGGGCCCCTTACCGTCTGGAGCGTCACAGGATGACAGGAGACAGGACATGCGGATGAGGATCTACGTGGCGGCACTTTACGGAGCGGCCGCGCTGGTGGCTTCGAGCCTCGCCGAGGCGATGCCGCCGATTGCTTACGACGAGGGCCTCGGCGGTCAGCTGGAAGCCTATGACGCGACCGGAACCGTGCTGGCGGAAATGGTGCGCGCCGATGTCGATGTTCGCATTCAGGACGGCATCGCCACGGTGCAGATGCGCCAGGTCTTCTCCGGCCTGGGCGAGGCGGCGCGCGCCTCGACCTATCTGATGCCGCTCGGCGCCGATACCGACGTGATCGCCATCGAGGTGGCCGAGGGCAGCCGCATCCAGCGTCTGGCACTCGACGGTCCGGAACTGCCGCTCGGCACGCCGTGGATGTTCGCGCAGGATCTGAACCTGAAGGGCGACGGCCCGGTCGAGGTCACGCTGATCTACCGCCAGCCGGTCGCGGTAGACGGCGAAATGCACAGCCTTGCTCTGCCGATCTCGGTGCTGCCGCCGGATCCGGACGGACCGATGCTTCCCGGCGTGGTAGGCATCGCGGACGATCTGTCCGATCTGCCGGAGTATCTGTGCGGCGAGGCGTTGCTGACGACCGCAATCCCGCGCGACCGGATCGAGCTGACGGTCTCGATCGCGGCGGATCATCTGGCGGAGATCTGGAGCGATACGCACGACATCGATGTCATCGCCTTTCAGGGCGGGCGCATCGTCGAACTGGCCTTGGATTCGGAAGTCGCGAACCGGACCTTCGTCCTGGAATATCGCACGACGAACCCGGCCGTTACCGTGGTAGCGCAGGCCGAGAGGAGCCGGTAGTATGGGATTCATGAGCACATCGATCCTCGTCGTCGACGACGACCCGAACATTCGCGACGTAGTCTGCTTCGCGCTGGACAAGGCGGGCATGACGACGAAGTCCGCGCGCGACGGCAACGAGGCGTTGCAACTTGCCGAGGAGCAGGTTCCGGATCTGATCGTCCTCGACATCAACATGCCCGAGATGGACGGACTCGACGTCTGCCGGTCGCTGCGCCGGACGTCCGAGGTCCCGATCCTGTTCCTGTCCTCGCGCGATGACGAGATCGACCGGGTACTCGGTTTGGAGCTTGGCGCCGACGATTACGTGACCAAGCCGTTCTCGCCGCGCGAACTGGTGGCGCGAATCAACGCGATCCTGAAGCGCTCGCGCAATGCGGGCACGCCGGAGCCCGAAGCGATCGTGCGCCACGGGCCGCTGATGATCGATCCCTCCGAGCACCGCGCGACCTGGGACGACACCGAAATCCAGCTCACCGCGACCGAGTTCCAGATGCTGCTCGCCCTTGCGCGCCAGCCGCGTCGGGTGTTCACGCGGGACGACCTGATGCGCGCGGTCTACGCCCCGGGGATCCATGTCAGCGACCGCACGCTGGACAGCCACATGCGCCATGTCCGGGCGAAGCTTTCGGCGACCGGGGCGACCGGGCTGATCGAAACGGTGCACGGGGTCGGCTTCCGGATGAACGAACCATGAGGCAGCGGCGTTGAACGCTCCGATCAGCCGCAGCGCGCTCAATGACCGCGCCGGGCTGGACTCGGGCAATCCACCTGCCGAAAAGGAGCGCGCGCCGGTCAGCAAGGCGCGCCGCAAGCGTCTGAGGTTCCGGCCTCGGCTCTCGATCGTGCTCATGATCGTGAACATTGCGGTCATCGCGGTGCCGCTGGGGTCGATCTTCTTTTTCCGGATCTATGAAAACCAGCTGATCCAGGAGACGGAACGCGAGATGATCAGCCAGGCCGCGCTGATCGCAGCCGTCTACAGGGCCACGGTCCCGGCCTCGCTCGGGCGCCTGCCGGAGACCGCGGCGCGCCAGAAAAGCGGCGAGCCGCTCTGGACTCCGGTGAACCCCAGGCTCGATCTCGCCGTGGTCGAGACGCTGCCGGCGCGGCCCGACGGGCTTCCCGCGGTGAAGCCGCCATCGGCGCTGACGAAGGCCGCCGGAGACGTGCTGTCGCCGATCCTCGAGACCGCCCAGATGACGACGCTGATCGGGGTCCGCGTGCTCGACGCGGATGGAACGGTCGTCGGCGGCACCGCCGAGATCGGTCTGAACTTCGCGCATGTCGAAGAAGTCGGCACCGCTCTGAAAGGCGTCTACCAGAGCGCGCTCAGGGCGCGCGAGGTCAAGAGTGCGCCGCGCGAACTGATTACCATTTCACGCGGCACAGGCGTCCGCGTCTTCGTCGCCTTTCCGATCCTGAGCGCCGGGCGCGTGCTGGGCGTCGTCTATCTTTCGCGCACGCCGAAAAGCGTGCTGCGCCATCTTTACGAGGAGCGCACCAAGGCCGTGCTGGCGCTGGTCACGGTTCTGATATTTGCGATTTCGCTGGCGTTCCTGACCTCGCGGACGATCTCGCGCCCGGTCGGCCAGTTGCTCGAGCGCACGCGCCGGGTCACCACGGGCGAAAGTGCGACGATGGCGCCGCTCGACCACCCGGGCACGTCGGAGATGTCCGAATTGAGCGAAGGGATCAGCCAGATGGCACGGACGCTGAGCGACCGGGCCGCCTATATCCGCACGCTCGCGAACCATGTCAGCCACGAGTTCAAGACGCCGCTGACTTCGATCGAGGGCGCGGTCGAACTGCTGCAGGATCATCACGACACGATGTCCGAGGACGAACGTGCCCGGTTCCTCGAGAATATCGCAGGGTCGTCGACGCGCCTGCGGGCGCTGCTCGACCGGCTGCTCGAACTGGCCCGGGCGGAGAACGCCAATCCGACCTCGCAGAAGACCGTCTTGCTGCCGGTCATTCAGTCCGTGGCCAGCACGCAGCCGCAGGGCGTCGAGATCGTCATTCACGCCCCGCCGGGACTGCGCGCGCTGGTGGCGGAGGAGGCGTTGCGGATCGTTCTGGGCAACCTGTTCGAGAACGCCGTGCAGCACGGCGCCAGCCGCGTGTCGGTGACGGTCGAGCGCGGGCGACGGATCCAGATGCGCGTGCGCGACAACGGGATCGGCATCACGCCGGCCAACCGCACGCGGGTGTTCGAGCATTTCTTCACGACCCGTCGCGAGACCGGTGGGACAGGTCTGGGCCTCGGCATCGTCCAGGCGTTGCTGACGGCACATGGCGGTAATATCCGCCTGAACGAAAAGGTGCTGGAAGGCACCGAGTTCATCATCGAGCTCCGCACCTAAGACCTGCGCAAATCCGATCGGATCGGCTGCCCTGGGTTCTTATGTGAGCACGTTTCAAAGTACCGGTCCGGGCAAGGCCGGATCGGAAACGCCTCAGGCCTCGCCTGTCATCGCCTGATGCACGAGCCGGTGGAAGTGATGAATCCCATGCTCGCCCTGCCCCGAGGCAGCATCCCCTGCGATGATCGGTCCTTGGCTGTACCCCTTGGACATCAGCCCGCGCTGCACGCTCTCACACAGCGCGATGTCCTCGGGCGCAAGGACATCCGCCGTGTAAGCATTGCGGGCCTTGTGCTCCTCGCCTGTCGCTGACAGCAGATGACCCTCGAAGCTCGAGGTGAACGGATCAATCGGCCTGATCGCGAAGACCGCAACCTCATGGCTTCCGGGCAGGATGTTGATCGTCGTGTTCGGCCAGACAAACCAGAAGGCGGACGACTGGAAGCCGTGATCGGGATCGATCTTGTACGCGGTGTTGTCGTGCCGGATCTCGCCGCCAAGCTGGCGCGACCAGTACGGGCCGCAATCGACCTGATACTTGTCCATGCAGATCAGCGACGAGAAATCCGGGTGCGCGTGATGGCAGTGGTAGCACTCGACATAGTTGTCGACGACAACCTTCCACCCTGCTTTTTGGACCGTGTCGCCCAGCATGTCGGTGCGGATGCCAAGCGGCTTCAGATCACTGAAGAAGGGCAGCCGGGCGCGCACGTCGGCTTCGACCTCGCCGACCGTGGACGCCATGCTCTCGGCGTCGTTGTCCAGATTGACGAACACGCAATCGCAGAACATCTCGAGCCGGACCTGTTTCAACGCGAAGTCGGCCTTGTTGAAACTCGGCCGCTCCTTGGAAAAGCGCGCCCCGCGCAGAGCGCCTTCGCGTTCGAAGGTCCAAGCATGGTAGGGGCACACGATCACCGATTTGACATTGCCCATCGGACCCGACAGCAGCTCGTGCGCCCGGTGCTGGCACACATTGTAGAACGCCCGCAGCTCTCCATCGCCGCCCATCATGACGAAGATGTTCTGGTCGCAGATCTGAACGGTAACGTAGTCGCCCGGCTGGTTGAAAAAGCCCTTGTGCGCCACGTATTGCCACGTTCGGTAGAAGATCGCCTCTTTCTCGCGCTCGTAGATCGCAGGGTCGGTGTACCAACTCGCAGGCAGCGTGAACGAGGCTTTCACGTCCTCGGTCAGCGGCAAGTCGAGCCCTGGCATATCGGTCGCTTGGGTCTTGGTATCGAGCATCGGAGGTCTCCCGGTCACACGGGCGGAGGGCGCCGCCCACGCAATTCCAGTCTCCACACCGGCAATTTAGGCGTCAAGCGCCGTGTTCAGCGGCTTGCGTACATGGCTTTCTTGCGCGCGCGCGTCTCGGCCGTGCCCTGTGCCGTGCCGTTGTGGAAGGTGCCGAACCAACGGTCCCAGGGCATTTCCTGATTGCCGTAATTGCACTCGTAATAGCGGTGGTGAAGCTGATGGTAGAAGGTGCCGAGCGCCAGGCGGCGTTTGTCCCGGATCAGCAAATCTTCGTAGCCGGTGTGGGTCATCGCGGCACCCGGCCCGTTGTAGACGACGCCGAAAACCAGATGGATCGGATGCAGTGGCACGACGAAGTGGATCAGCAGCGTCGAGTGGTAAAGCAGGTGCTCCACCGGATGCATCGACAGACCGGACCACGGGCCGATGTTCACGTTACGGTGGTGCAGTGAATGGACGTGGCGATAGAGGATCGGCACGTGCAGCAGCCGGTGCACCCAGTAGAAGTGGAAGGCCGACCAGATCGGCAGAAGGACGAGCGCCAGCACGAACCAGACGGGGTTGTCCTCGAACGTGATCACCGGCGCGTAGCCGTTCGCCATCGCCCAGAGGATCACGACCTGGAATGCGGTGAGCTGGCCGACGCCCGAGGTCAGCGACCAGAACACGTTGTCCGCGACCTGATCCGAGAAGGTCCAGAGGCTGTTGCCCTTGCTCTGAGGGCGCTTGTCGAATTTCAGGCGCGCCCCCTGCGCGCGGCGGCCGTAAAAGTACCAGTGCAGGCCACCGGCGACGACGATCATGACGCCCATGTTGACGAGCCAGACCTGCGCGATCCAGCCGAACGCGAAGGTCTGAGCAGCCTCGAGCGGAGGATAGGCGAGATACCAGAGGCCGACGGCGATGATCACCATCATGACGCGCTCGCTCAGCGTCAGCCAGTTTCGCGCGAACCAGCCGAGCAGGAAGCCCAGGCGCAGCGGCCATCGGAAGACCGAGGGATCGTGCAGCGGAAGTTCCGGGTGGTAATTCCACTCGCGGCTCATCGGCGCGTCGTCTACGGGCGCTTGCGCGGTCTGGTCCGGCATATCTGCGGGCGTGGTCACGGACATGGGTCTCTCCGACGGCCTGGACTCAAGTGTGCCGAGCGTGGCGACCGCGTGCGCCGAAATCTCCCCTGTCCGCGACGAAATCTGCCGCGATTGGCATGTGTTCTTTCTGTTGCGGGCGTGCCCGGCTGCGGTATCCAAGGGGGCGCCCGTACGATTGCCGGGCAGAGGACGGGGGAGAGAGATGATGTTGCGCCTGACACTTGGAATCGCGCTGGCCTTATTGGCTGGTTGCGACGGCATCCGCGGCAGCGACCAGGTGGGAGCGCCCGAAGCGACGGTGAAATCGGGCGATCTGGTCGACCGGGGTCTGCCTGCGCTGACCGGGCCGCAGATCCAGATCTACCTGAAGGGCTCGACGCTATTCCACGAGGGCAGCAGCCGGGCGTGGTACGTCTATCTGAACGAAGACGGCTCGATGGTCGGCCTGTCGGAATTGCTCGACGGCAGCGGCAGCGAACGCGCGACCGGGTCGTGGAATGTCACCGAGGATGACCGGGTCTGCAGCCAGTGGAACAGTGACTGGCGCGGCGGCGAGTTCGGCTGCGCGACAGTGTACCGCGAGGGCGATGTCTACGTGTTCGTCCGCGCCGATGACGGTTCGGGCGATGAATTGCGGCGGCAGAGGCTGGCGGGCAATCCCAAGCGGCTCTGATGCCAGCCGGGTTCACGCTCCGGAGGACATCGCCCGCATGATGATGGAGCGGTCGATCTCGCCGACCAGCGCACCGGTCTCGTCGGTCACCGGCAGCGGATCGTCTGTCTCGGTCGCCCGGTCGATCAGGTCGTCGAGCTTGGATTTCGCCGCGATCGCGAGGCCCTGGGCGTGCAACGCCTCAGCTTTCGTGCTCGCCTCGCGCATCACCTTGCCGGCGGAGAGCACCTTGTAACGCGGCACGTCCTCGGTGAAATCGCGGACGTACTTGTCGACCGGATTGGCGACGATCTCCTCGGGCGTGCCGATCTGGCTCACCGCCCCGTCCTTCATGATCGCGATGTGGTCGCCCATCTTGATCGCTTCGAGGAAATCATGGGTGATGAAGACCATGGTTTTCTTCATCTCGGACTGGAGACGCAGTAACTCGTCCTGCATCTCGCGCCGGATCAGCGGGTCGAGCGCCGAGAACGGCTCGTCGAAGATCAGGATTTCCGGATCGACCGCCATGGCGCGGGCAAGACCAACGCGCTGCTGCATGCCGCCGGAGAGTTCGCGGGGATAATTGTCCTCCCAGCCCTTGAGGCCGACCAGTTCCAGAACCTCCTGCGCGCGGTCAATCCGATCGTTGCGCGCCGTGCCGCGAACCTCGAGACCGAAGGCGATGTTATCGATAACTTTCCGATGCGGCAGCAGGCCGAAATGCTGGAAGACCATCGACATCTTGGTGCGGCGGATCTCCATCAGATCGCGCTTCGAGCAGCCGCGGATGTCCTGCCCGTCGATCAGGATCTCGCCCGTCGTAGGCTCGATCAGCCGCGAGATGCAGCGCACGAGCGTCGACTTGCCCGAACCGGAAAGCCCCATGACCACGAAGGTCTCGCCCTGCTGGATCTCGAAAGATACGTCCTTGACGGCGATCACATGGCCCGTTGCCTCCTGCACCGCGGCGCGGTCGGCCGAGGCATCGAGCGAAGCCATGAGGCGTTCCGGGTTCGGTCCGAAGACCTTCCAGATGTCGCGGCAAATGATCTTGGCGTCGGCCATGGTCTCCCCCTGTCTGGCGCTACCTTCGGTGCAATGACAGGGAGATGACAAGAGCGAATTCATCGGTCCGGTTTCAACCTCGCACGTGGCGGTGTCCGTGCGGCTCCGCGCTCGCCTCTCCCGGGCCCCCTGCCCTGCAAGCTCCGCTTTGCCCAGTGCCGATGACGCGGGCGGACCGGCCCCGGAGATCCATGTGACCAGTCATCCCGGCTGACCTCGATCCGCTGTCACCTGCACAACTCTTGATCATCTGCCGATAAACGCATCGCTTATCCATTGATCTCGACCCGCAATCGTGGCCAAGTCGATCCGGGGAGATTAGATGGCGACAACGACAGAAGACCGGTCAGAGCCTAGCGAGACGCCAGGAAGTAACAGGATCACCGGCCCGGTGATCGTGTTCGGAGTTCTGGTGGTGTCGCTGATCATCCTCGCCGCGTTCGGTGCGGAGCAGACCTATCCCGAACTGCTGACCCGGAATTTTCCGTTTGCCGAGTGGGTGAATCAGGCCGAGGCCTATCTGAAGGAAAATTACCGCTGGCTGACGCGGGCGATCTCGCAGGGCATCCTGAACCTGCTCGAGACCATCGAATTCTTCCTGTGGGACGCGCCCTGGCCCGCGGTCGTCGCCGCCTTCGCCCTGCCCGCGCTGGCCTGGGGCGGGCTGCGGCTGGCGATCTTCACGGTGCTGGGCGTGATGATGTGGGGCGCGTTCAAGATGTGGGACGATGCCATGTCGACGCTGGCGATGATGATCGTCGCCGTGTCGCTGTGCATCGTGATCGGGCTGATCATCGGGGTTTTCTGCGCGCGCTCGGACCGGGTCGAGGCGGCGGTGCGGCCCTTCCTCGACACGATGCAGGTGATGCCCGCTTTCGTTTACCTGCTGCCGGCATTGTTCCTGTTCGGCACCAACGCGGCGACTGCCACGATCGCCGTGATGATCTACGCGCTGCCGCCGATGATCCGGCTGACCAATCTCGGCATCCGGCAAGTGCCAGCCAACATGATCGAGGCTGCCGAGAGCTTCGGGACCACGCGCTGGCAGATGCTGACCAAGGTGCAGATCCCACAGGCGCTGCCGTCGATCATGCTGGGCGTGAACCAGACGATCATGATGGCGTTGGCGCTGGCCGTGTTCGCCACCTTCGTCGGCGCGGGCGGAGGCCTGGGCGATCAGGTCTGGAAGGCGATCACCAAGCTGAAGGTCGGTTGGTCGATCGAGGCCGGGCTGTGCATCGTGGTGATGGCGATCATCTTCGATCGGCTGAGCCAGGCGATTTCCGCGCCGCGGGAGGCCCCGAAGCTGGCCCCGGACGAGATGGAGTTCCGCCTGCTGCCGCAAAGCTGGGAGCCCTATGCCCCGGCGCGCTGGATCGAGAGTGCCGTCTCGCTGATCTGGCAGGTCGGCGCCCTGCCTGCGCGCGGGCTGACCGCGCTGGCGGAGCGCGCCGGGTACGGCGAGGTCGTCGCGCGCAACGTCTTTCTCGTTGCCTCGGTCCTGATCGTTGCCGCGATCTTTGCCATCGACGCCTGGATCGCAGATATCGGCAGCTATCCGCGCGGCTGGAGGCTATCGATCCGCGAGCCGCTGGATCAGGGCATCGACTGGCTGACGGTGAACCAGACCTTCATCGCGATCACCAAGACCATGAAGGCGTGGATCTACCTCTACGCGCTGCGCCCGCTCGATCAGTTCCTCACCGAGTTGCCGTGGTGGTATGTCACCGCGCTGATGGTCGGCGGGGTCTGGTGGGCCGCGGGTTGGCGGCTGGCGCTTTTCACCTTCCTGTCGCTGGTGTTCTGCGGCGCGACCGGGTTGTGGGAAACCACGATGTACACCTTCGCCGGAACAGCGGTCTCGGTGTTGATCTGCCTGATCTTCGGCATCCCGCTGGGGATCGCAGCGGCGAACTCACGGACCTTGGATGCGATCATCCGGCCTATCCTCGACCTGATGCAGACGATCCCGACCTTCTGCTACCTGATCCCCGCGCTGTTCTTCTTCGGTGGCTCGCCCACGACCGCGATCTTCGCGACGGTCGTCTATGCGATCCCGCCGATCATCCGGACGACCAATCTCGGCCTGCGGCAGGTGCCCGAGCAGATCGACGAGGTTGGGCGGTCCTTCGGCGCGACACGCCTGCAGGCGCTCGGCAAGATCAAGCTGCCGCTGGCGATGCCCGCGGTGCTGCTGGGGATCAACCAGACCATCATCATGGCGCTGGCGATGCAGACGGTCACGCCGCTGGTTGCCGGGCTGGGGTTGGGCAAGGAAGTCTACGACGCGATGAACATCGCTAACACCGGCAAGGGGTTGGCGGCCGGCATTGCGATTGTGTTCATGGCCATCGTGCTGGACCGGCTGTCGCTGGCGATGACGGCAACACAGCGCAAGGCGCTGGGTCTGGCCTGACGTGGTGGCCGATCCCATCCTGCGGATAGGCCGCAATGGTTATTCACAAGACCGGAGAACCGCGATAGCGTTTCATCAGTTCCGTCAAACGCGGGAGCGACAAGGCCCGAAGAGGCCGTTCAACAGGAGAGAGATATGAAGAAGCTGATCAACGTGGCGGCTGCAGCGGCCCTGCTGGCCGTGGCCGCGCCTCAGGCACAGGCGGGTGGCGTGCTTAAGGTGCCGGTGCCCGACTGGACCGGCGGTGCTGTGACCTGCGAGATCCTGCACTACGTGCTGGAAAACGAGATGGACTACAAGGTCAAGCGCATCACCATGCCGGCCGGTGCCGCGCTGGATGAGGGCATGATCGCGGGCGATCTCGACTTCGGCTGCGAGCGCTGGCCGGGCTATGACTCGACCAAGGGCAAGTACGTGGCCGAGTACGGCGGTGACGGCTCGATCGTCTATTACGCACCGACGGGAATCGTCGGCGCCTCGGGCTACTACGTGCCGCGCTACATGGTCGAGGGCGATAGCGCCGTGGCCGTGGGCCTGAAATCCTACAAGGACCTGAACAAGTTCAAGAAGCTGTTCGCGACGCTGGAATCCGGCGACAAGGGCCGTCTGATCGGCTGCCCGGTCGCAGCCTGGGAGTGTGAGGACGCGGCGCGCCTCGAAGGCCTCGGCGTCGACTTCGTGGTGACCGAGCTAGGGTCCGAGACCGCGCACTGGGCCGAGATCGAATCCGCCTACAAGCGCAAGGAGCCGTTCCTCGCCTATGCGTGGGAGCCGCACTGGATTCATGCAACGCTGGATCTCGTCGAGATCGAGCTTCCGGTCTACTCGGACGACGCGTGGCCGGTGTCCGACTGGGGCGATGACATTACGCAGCACTACGGCCCGAAAGAATTGGCCGACCGCCATCCGGACATTGTCGAGCTGTTCTCGAAGGCGCGGATCTCGAACACCGAGCAAGCTGGCATGATCCTGGCGATCGACAAGGATGGCCGCGACATCGAGGAAGTCGTTTCCGAGTGGATGGAAGCCAATGAGGCGACTTGGAAGTCCTGGCTGCCGCAGACCAACTGAGGGTACTGTCGGATCGAGTTGAGGGGCGGGCCTTCGGGTCCGCCCTTTCTCGTTCGGTCAGGCAGCCAGCGGAATGTGCTCGTAGCCGAAGCGGGCGTAGTCTTCCGGGTGCAGGTCGCAGACGCGCGATGCGATCTCGGCATCGAGGATGTCGGACAGTGAGAGCATGCGGTTCGCCTCGGCCTGGCTCAGGCCCTTGATCTGCCCCGGCGGGAGCGGCGCGACGCCGGTGAGTTCCGCGAGCCAGTGGGCGAGATCGGCGAAATCCTCGTGCCGGAGGATCCGCAGGCGGTCGCCATCGGCTTCATACAGGTCAACGAGCCGGGCCTGCGCGACCCAGTCGGGTCTGGGCGCGCTCTCGTCATCGCTGCTGATGACTTCGGCGATGATGTCGAGGAATGCCAGAAAGTGGCGGCGATGCTGCTCCGGCGTGTATCCGCCGCGCCCGTTCTGGATGCCGCGCGGCGGCGGCATCGGCCCGTGATCGCGGATCAGAGCGCGCCGGATCGTCGAATGGGACCAGTTGGGTCCGCAGGTCTCGTCGACGAAGGCCGCGTGCGCCCGCACGAGCGGGTGGGTGATGAGCGTGAATACCGCCCGCCCGTTGGCCGGGCCTTGGGGGTACAGGGTTCCCAGACGCGCGCGGTCGAAGAGATCGGCCTGCGCAAGCTCGGAACATCCCGAAAGATGACGGCTCTCGATGCGATGCAGGAGTGCGATCACCGGCGCGAAGGCCGGTCCCGCGATGGGCGCATAGGCGACGGGAATGCGCTCGGGGCAAAGAAAATCACGCGGCGAGGCAAGCGCCGGGAGCTTCGCGCGGACCGGTTCGATGCCGACAGCGGCGCACATCTCCTCGTAGTTCTCGACCTTCTCGCACATCGGCATCGGGTTCTGCCGCAGGATCGGTGCCTCGTCAGGGACGGTTCCGGACGAACCGATATGCTCGGCAACCTGCTGCAGCCGGTCGGGATAGGCGAGATCCTCGTAATCGATCCTGAGCACTGGCAGACCGCTGGCGGCCAGACGCGTTTCGATCGCATCGTAGTAGGCCAGCAGCCCTGAGCGGTAGCGCGCGAAATCGACCGGATCGAAATGGATCTTCGCGGTCATGCGGCGCTTGGGATTGCGCAGCATCCACTGGTCGGTCTCACGCGCGATTTGCAACGAGACGTAGCTTTCGAGCGGATCGCGCCTGAGAATGATCCGCGCACAACGCGGGTCGTCGAGCGAGAAATTCAGCACGCTCCGGTCGTGACCATTGAAGATCCGAAAGCCGGAGATCTTATCCGGATCGGCGTCGATCATGTGCTCGAGGAAACCGATCGGATCGGCGTCGCGCTGCTCGCGGGTCATGCCGAGCACTTCGGTCTTGCGCGGGCCGGAGATGAAACCGGGGTTGAATGCCTCGCCGAAGCAGGCTGTGTCGCCGAGCGCCTCGATGGTCTTTTCCAACAGGTTCGAGCCGGTCCGCATCGTCCCGAAGATCGCGAAATATGAGGTCCCTGCCTTCATCGGCATCACGTCTCCGCACCGTCGGGAACGGTCCACGCATCGGCGCTCATCCAGTCCTGCCCGAGGATGTCGTGCACCGCCGTTTCAACATCGGGCGTTTCGGGATCGACGAACCGGTACCAGGCGAGGCGCCTCGGCGGCTGCAAGGACTTGCCGCTCTTGGTCCTGAGCGGCAGCATCAGTTCGGAGAGTACGGGTTCGTCACCGAGCACGATCAGTCTCGCATTCGGGTCGGAGACGACCGCGCAACGCACGTGCCTGTTGTCACCGGGATCGAACAGGAAAGCGTTGGGCCGGTCGCGCCCGAGCCAAAGGACCTGCGCGAGATACTGTGCCGCCCGGTAATCGCGCTGCACCGGCTCGGTCGGCAGGTTGCCGGGACCGAGACCGTCGATCGGCGAGAAGTCGTCGGCTAGATCGGCCGGGAACGGCCCGAACAGGCGGCCGTGGAACCGCAGGGCGTCTAGCGGGGAGGACCGGCGAATGCGCCCCATCAACGCCGTGTCATGCGAGATCAGGACCGTGTAGGGGCGCCCGGTTTCGACCCGCGAGGCAGAGGTGTACCAGACCATGCGGGACGTGCCGAGATGACCCAATGCGCCGTTCACGGCCCCTTTGGCGGGGGCAGCGATCCGGTCCTCCTTGAATTCCGGATCGAACCAGATGGTGTCGCCGAGTTCGCACGCCCGGTCGCTCAGGCAATGCGCATAGAGCCTTTCGGCATCGGGATCGATCTTGCGCGCGAAGAAATAGCTGCTCTGGCGCAGAAGCTGGCGGTGGTCGTCATGGAATACGACAGGCCGTCCGTCGGCGTCGAAGCGTTGCAAGGTCAACGGCTGGCTGCGGATTTCTCGTTCGGATACGGCGCGCACCACGGTCTGGAAGAAGCTCTCATCGGGGATCCAGACGTGCCGGAAGTAACGGCGCCAAACGTCCAGCCGGGGGTGCGCAAGGATCTCACGGAGTGTCTCTGCGGTCAGGCACCACCATTGAAGGCCGAGATGCGGTGCGAGGTCGTCGGGCACGGCGCGCGCGACCCCGACCCGGCGCTGCAGGTTCACGAGCGCGTCGAAGAGCCCGCGCCGCCGGCGCCAGCCGACCGGGAACCAAAGCGTGAAGCGTTCCTCGGACAGCCCACCCTTGACCCATGATGCCTCGCCGACCGGCACGGATTCGATGAAATCGATCTTCGGGTTGCGCGACAGGAACTCGGCGAATTCCTCGATCGGTCGGATCGGCAGGCACGACCCGCTGACCAGACAGACATGATCGACATCCGCCCGCGACAGGAGGTTGCGTGCCGCGTCGAGCGTGGCATCAACCAGCCCCATCATGCCCCATTCGGTGGCGTGGACCGACAGCACCTCGACCCGTTTGCCGAGATCGTGCAGGGCGCGCGCATCGGCGCGCCGGTCGGCATGCACAGTGACCGGCCCGGCGAGCGACAGGTAGCGGACAAGCTCGGCCACCCGGTCGAAGCGCTCATGCGCGAGGACTATGAAGCCGGGACCGCTCAGTGCCATCCTCCGTCGCTCATCAGGCCGAGTGACTGCAACTGCTGCCAGTTCTGATAGCGCATCGACTGGGTCGACCACAAACAGACATCGCCGCCGCGCGCGGCATAGGCGCGGTATTCCGCTGAGTCGTCATAGTGCTGGCGGCGTTCCATTTCCTCGCGAACCTTGTCGTCGAGGACATGGGTGAACTTCGTGTGCAGCAGAACGCCGGAGGTGTAGGGGGCGCCCGTTGTCGCGTAGGTCCGATTGAGACGCCGCGGCAGCAGATTGTGGGTCGAGGTCTTGTAGACGAAGCCCTTGCGCCAGCGCACGAGCGGGATCTTGTTCAGCGCCGGAGCCTCACGCGGGTTGAGCGTGAAATGGATGCGCTGGCGCGGCCCGCCCTGAATCCAGAGGTTGTGATAGCGCCAGTTGCGGTCCTGCGTGTAATTGAACGCATCGAACCAGGGCGCGGCCTCGACCGGGTCACCTCCCGGCTGCACGAAGGTCTCACGCACCGGACGGTCGCCGTAGAGATCGAGGAGCATCGTCGGGAAGCTCTCGCGTCCCTGAGCCTCGAGCCAGCGCGTCAACGCCGGCAGGCGGCGGGTGTCGTGGTGCGGATAGATCAGGAGCTCGTCGGGATCGGCGACGACGATCCAGCGCCCTGCACCGTGTCGGGCGAGCAGCGCATTGACCCAATCGACGCCGAAGCGCGATGCCTTGTAGCTACCCTCGGTCCGCCAGACCGAAATGTCCGGACCCTGCTCGAGGATCGCCGGGGTCTCGTCGCCTGATCCGTTGTCGACGATCAGGAAATGAACGATCCCCAGATTGCGGTAGTGGTCGATAAAATGCGGCAGGCGCACAGCCTCGTTTCGGACGGTAGAGACCAAAATCGGACCGGGGGGCATGCTGTCCGTGCGGTCGACAATGCATTCGAGTTCGCGCCCTTTGAGCAAGGCGCGCACTTGCAGCGATCGACGCTCGAGGCGAAGCGAAATCCGCTCGCGTAGTCGGTGGATCAGGCGCATGCCGTTTCTGCCCCGGAAGACCCGTTTCGGATTTGTTGACCGGCCGGTGTTTTAGACGTCGTTCCTGCCTTGCACCAGAATGGTTTCAATCGCGTTTTCGATGATGCGGAAATGCTGGGCCCAGGTGGGCGCCTGCCAGTCACCGATTGCCGCGACGCGGGCGGCTCGCTGGGGTGATCCGAGCGCTGCATAGTCGAGGACGCGCTGTTTCCACGTTTCGACATCGCTTGGCTCGAGATACTCCGCAGCTTCCCCACCAACCTCGCGCAGGGCCGGAAGGTCGGACGCGATCACCGGCACCCCGGCAGCGAGCGCTTCGGCCATCGGCAATCCGTAACCCTCGGCATGGCTTGGAAACAGCAGTGCTGTGGCGCTGGCGAGATGTTCGGCGAGCGTGTCGTCATTGGGGGTTCCGGCCTCGATCACCGTTCGGCCCATCATCGGCTCGCTGTCCAGCAGATCGAACACCGCGCGGTTCTCCCAGCCCCGGCGACCGAGTATTGTCAGGCGCGGCGATGCCTCGCCCATCTGATCCCAGAGCGCGCGCCAGATCCGGAGGAGAAGCGCGTGATTCTTGCGCGGCTCGATCGTGCCGAGGACGAGGAAGGCCGGAGGAGCCGACGAGGCGGCGGCTGGCACCGGGTCGATGCCGAGGGGCGCTGTCACGATCTGTTGCTCGGCGCCGTGGCCGCGCATCCGGTCCGCCGTATCTTGCGAGTTCGCGAGCAGCAGGTCGGCGCGAAAGGCGGCATTCAGCTTCGCCCGGAAGGTCTCGACCGTGCCGTGCCGCGCGAAGGCCGGATGATCGAGCGGGATTGTGTCGTGGACCATTGCCGCGCGGCCGAACCCGGCCCTCGTTAGCGACGCCATCAACGCAGCGTCGAGATTGTCGTGCCCGACGTTGAGGTAGAGCCCGCTACCGGGCATATGCTCACGCAGCATTGTGGCCACACCGGCCGGGCTCGCCACAGCTCGCGCCATGCGCCGGACAAGGGACTGCGCGGTGCGCAGACTCAGATCCCGCTGTACCTGAAGATAGCCGCGCAGATCGAGCGAAGGGCGGTCGTCGCCGTCCTCAATCCAGCCCAGCAGATCGCCCACCGCGTCAACCTCCAGCAGGTACTGCCGCCCGTCGAAGGCCCCGAGAAACCGCCCGCCACGCAGCGACGCCCAACGGATGTAGGCGCGCTCGACCCGGTCGATCCCGGTCGGCGCGGGCAGGCGCGCGCGGGCGACGGTCCGCGAGATATCGAGCAGGATGGACGGGCTTTCGCGCATCTTCTCCCTCTGCCATGGTGGCCGCCCTGGGACAACGCTTTGCATCTGCGGGGGAGAGGCACGGCATGAAGATCACGCGCATCTCGGTCCATCAGGTGGGCCTGCCGCTCAAGGAGGGATCGTATTCCTGGGCTAGCCAGTCCTTCGCGGCCTTCGATTCGACCGTCGTGATCGTCGAGACCGATGAGGGCATCTCCGGCGCGGGCGAAACCTGTCCGCTCGGGCCGGCCTATCTGGCCGCCTATGCAGATGGGGCACGGACCGGTATCGCGCACATCGCGCGCGATCTGATCGGGAAGGACCCGACCGAGCTGGACGCGATCAATGCGCGGATGGACGCCTCGCTGAAGGGGCATCCCTATGCGAAGTCGGCGCTGGACGCCGCGTGCTGGGACATCGCGGGCAAGGCGACCGGGCAGCCTGTATGGAAGATGCTCGGCGGCAAGGCGCAGGAGAGCATACGGCTCTTCAAGGTGGTCACGCGCGGCGATCCGGGCCTGATGGTCGAGCGGACGCAGGAGTATCAGGCCGCGGGGTTCACCCAGTTCCAGGTCAAGGTCGGCGAGGATCCCGACCGCGACATCGAGCGCTTTCGGCGGGTCGGCGCGGTCTTGCGTCCGGGCGACGTGATGGACGCCGACGCCAATACCGGCTGGAAGCAGCACGAGGCCGTTCGCGTGGTCAACGCAGTGAGCGGTCTGGCCGCCGAGCACGGGTTCCGGATGTATATCGAGCAGCCCTGCCTGTCCTACGAGGAGTGCCTCGCCGTGCGCCGGGTCTGCGATCACCCGTTCATTCTGGACGAGTGCGTGGACGGTCTGCCGGTGCTGCTGCAGGGCTGGCGCGACGGCGCGATGGACCTGATCAACCTGAAGATCAACCGCTTCGGAGGGCTGACCCGGTCCCGCCTGATCCGCGATCTCTGCGTGCAGCTCGGCATCGCCATGACCATCGAGGACAGCTGGGGCGGCGAGATCGCGACCGCCGCAATCGCCCATCTCGCGCAGTCAACGCCCGCCGCGTTCCACTTCCAGTCCTCGGCCTTCCATGACTACCATCCGATTTCATTGGCCGACGGCGCACCACGCGTGGATGGAGGCGTAATGTACGCCTCCGACGCACCGGGGCTGGGGGTGGTGCCGGACATGGCTGTGCTCGGGGAGCCGGTGCTTCAAATCACCTGAACGCGCTTCCCATCACGGACAGGTCGAGACGGTCGGATTGGTGACAGGAGCGATCTGCACGATCTTGGTGCAGGCATCTGCGAAGCAGCTCTCGACCCAGCCGCGCAACTCACGATAGAGTACGCGACCAGTCGCGAATGTTTGCATCTGCCGCACCTGCCGATTGTTGCGAAAGGTCACGTGCCTCGGACAATTCGCGCCCAGAACCGATAGCGCAGGGTTCGACGCTGCAGCGGCGGCAAGCCCGGCGGCAGCGAGATTGCGCGTCTCCAGCGCGGGATCCGTCGGCGGCACGACGAGACGTGCGATCGATTTCACGGTCTGTGAGTCCCCAAGGGATGTCCGCTGCATGAGATCCGTCGTGATGTGAAAGCTGTCCAGACGCCAGCCGTCGATGCACTCGGTCTCGACACCGGCGGCCAGACAGGAGGCGTCGAGCGCGCTGTCCGCGACACTGTGAAAACTGCGAGACTGGTCCAGTCTGGTCTGCATGAACGTGGCAAAGTCAGTGAAGCCCAGAAGCGTATAATCCAAAAGCGGGTCGCCCATGTCGATCGATCCTCCCGCATCGAGCGCGGAGATGACGCGGGCCTCGGGATAGCGCACAGCGATGCGGTCGATGTGGTTGCGCACGCCGTTCGCGCCCCCGCTGTCTCCGGTGACCAGGAGCCTTCCCGCGCGCGTGAGCCGGGGCATCCGGTAGGCGACGTCGTATCCTGCGACCGTCGCGGTCAGGCCCGCGTCGAGCGTGTCGAGCGTCTCGTTCACGATGGCCTCGCCCATGAAGGCGATGCGGCTAACGGCTGCCACCTCATCGGCGTGAACCAGACTGGGATCGGTCGAGACGGCGGTTCCCGCCGGGGCGGACCCGATCCACGTGTCAGAAGAACAATATCCGACGAGCACCTGATTGGCGTACGCAAAGCGATTTCGTGGCCGATCGGCGAAAAGCCCGTTGCCCTCGACTGCGTCAGCCCAGCCGCGTGAGCTCATCAGGCCGGGCTTGTCGAGATTGGCACCGCCGGTCCCACAGAACCGCTCCTGACAGTCGGAAAAGCCGCGGCAGGACCCTCCGCCCTTCAAGTGAATGTGGTAGAGGTCACGTTCCGGGTTGGGGTTTCCGTTCGGCAAGGTGGCAGGGGCCGGCCTGACAAACATGGCGGCAGGCGTGCCGTCGTTGCACACCGCATCTCCGCCCAGTTCAACCTTGATCATCGGGCGACCGCTGCCCGACCACGCGGGAAGCTCGCCACTCCAGATCCGGTGGGTGGGTGGCGGCAGGGGCACCGGACAATAGGTCGTCGGATCATCCAGCGCAGGCGAGGTTGCCGTGGCCGTAACGGGCTGGCCAAGCGCCGGCGCAGTGAAGACGAGGAAGGCGCCGCAGAGAACAGGCAGTGCAGACAGGGATCGCATCGGGGTTCCTCCGGATTTCTCTCCCGGAATCGAACGTCCGAATCATGATCTAGGCTGTGAGCCTCGTCACTGACCCCTCGAGCGGGCGATGATCGTGGAGAGGCGCACTCACTTCACGCGCTTCCAGTCCTGCCCCCTGCAGATCAGGCCGCCGAACACGCAGCCCGAGACTTCGAGCACGTCGCCGTTCAGCTCCATTTTCGAGGAATAGGTCTCTTCGTCGTCCGGCGCCCAGATGGTCCCGTCATCCCATCGGTTCGCGCCGTCGGCAGCCATGTCGTTGATCATCACCTTGCCGAGCAGTGCCGCGCGGCGCGCCGGGTTGGTCGCGGCCGGATCGACATTGGTGGCTTCGATGATCGTTCCGCAAATCAGGGCACCGTCCGATGCGCAGGGCGCCATCTCGACGTGGACGTAGTTCCCCTCGTCGTTCGTCTCGCTCTGCCAGACGCCCAGCACGTCCGAAGCCTGGGCCGGAGCCGCCAGCATGAGCCCGCACAGGGCCAGTCCTGCAATCCGCATCACGTATCCTCCCGGTTCTTCTTGTGCCGGAAGTAGGAACGCGCTTGCGGCGAGAATCAAGCGGTGCCGTTGCGGCAACCGCTCGAGAGTTGTCAGAGGTAGCCTCGGAGGATCTCGGCCATGCGTTCCGGCCCGAGGATAGGCGGCATGAGCGTAAGCACCTTACCCTCGCCATCGAGCAGGTAAATGAAGCTGCCATGGGCGTAGATCGGCTGACCCTCGGCATCCTCGCCGACCACCGAGGTTTCGACCTGGAACGCCTCGCGTGCATCGGCCAGCGCGGCCTCCGAGCCGGTCAGTCCGCGCAGTTTCGGATGCCACTTCGCCAGCGCCGGTCCGATCGCTTCCACCGTGTCCCGCGCCGGATCGACGGTGATCATCAGCGGCGCCAGCCGGTCGATGTCATCGCCCAAGATGTCGAGCGCCGCGCCGAGACGCGGCAAGGCAACCGAGCAGATTGCCTCGCAATTTGCGTAGCCAAAGAAGATCGCCATCGGCTTGCCGGCATAATCCGCCTCGGACACGGGCTGTCCGTCCTGATTGATCAGGTCGAATTTCGCCTTGATCTCGACCGGGAACGGCAGTTCCGGCGTTGGCTTGCCGACGCCGGCACCGGTTTCGGCCTTGTGCGCCGCTGCCTCTTCCGGGCTCGAATGGACAACGCCGTCATGCCCTGCCGCGGGGAGCGCCAGTGCAAGCGCTCCGGTCAAGGCAAAACTGCGAAGCCAGGTGCGCGGCGTCATCAATAGTTCTCCGCGATGAACTTCTTGTCCTCTTCGGCACCGAGCCCGAGCCAGCCGGTGGTTTCGATCTGACCCATGATGCCCGGATCGATGCGGAACCAGCGGTTCTTGTTGGCCTTCAGGTCGGCTTCCATGCCCGGGTTGTTCTCGAGCCAGACCTTGCGCCAGGTGCGCGTCTTCTTGGCCTCGGTCGCACCTTCCGGTGTGATCAACTGGATCATGTACATCTTGGACGGCGTCAGTTCAGGGTCGCCGACCAGCAGCCCGTCGACCGTGACCGTCTGCCCGCAATAGGGCGCAAGCTCGTGCGCGGCGCCGACGAAGTTCTGCGAGTTCTTGCTGACATAGACCATCTGGCCGTCAGCTTCGCGCAGCAACGCCATCTGGCGCGTGCCGTCGCCGCACTGCTCGGCGCAATCGCCGGTCAACTCGCAGAGCACGTCGACGACCTTCGCTTTGAACAGCGCGGTTTCACGCCCCAGAACGCCGCCCATGCCCTTGGCCTGGCTGCCAGCAGAGAACGGGCCTTCGTCTTCGGCAATGGCCGGGACGGCCGGGATCGAGATCAGCGCGGTCAGGGCCGCTGCAAGGATCATCCTCATGGCTCAGCCTCCTGTCACGGATTTCGGAATGGCAAAGCCCGGCTGGACGCCCCATTCGTCATGGTTCAGGTTGGTGATGCCGTTGTCGGCGACCACCTTCTCGACCAGCAGGTAGTTGATGCCGTCGCGCTTGTAGTGGATGCCGTCAGCCTCGATTTCGTGGCTCTGCACGCTGAGCAGGGTGTTGCCCGTGACTTCCGTGCTGCCTTCCCATTTCAGCACCATGTAGACGGTTCCGTCCTCGGTCAGCAGACCGACGGGAATGCCGCCCGCCGCGCACCAGAGCGCGCAGGTGTGGTGGGCCGATCCGGTGACGGCTTCGGGCGGACCCATGACGCCAGAAAAATAGCACCAGGTGTCGATCATTTCGCCTTTGACGGTGATGCGGTCTCCATCCGCCGCCAGCGCCGGCAGCGCGGTGAGCGCCAGTGCAGCACCTGCGATCCATTTGAGCATAAGTCCCTCCTCTGCTTTGCGAAAGACTGTGTCAGATCTCCGTGACAGGCAAATCACGAAATCGCGCGGCACCCGGCGGCACGGGGTTGCAAATCCGGGACAAGCGGTTAAGCGCCCGGAGATGATCCTGTACCCGGCAATCGACCTCAAGGACGGCCAGTGTGTCCGCCTGTTGCGCGGCGAGATGGACGCGGCCACGGTGTTCAACGACGATCCGGCGGCACAGGCCCGGGCTTTTCAGGATGCCGGCTGCGCGTGGATCCATCTCGTCGATCTGAACGGCGCCTTTGCCGGAGAACCGGTCAACGGAGCTGCCGTCGAGGCAATTCTGGGTGCGATATCGGTGCCCGCGCAACTGGGCGGCGGGATCCGGGACATGGCGACGATCGAGATGTGGCTGGGCAAGGGATTACAGCGCGTGATCCTCGGCACGGTCGCAGTGAGAAATCCGGATCTGGTGCGTTCCGCGGCGAAGGCCTTTCCGGGGCGAATCGCGGTCGGCATCGACGCCCGCGGCGGGATGGTTGCGGTCGAGGGCTGGGCAGAGACCACGGATGTCACTGCGCTGGAACTCGCCCGGAAGTTCGAGGACGCGGGCGTGGCCGCGATCATCTACACGGATATCGACCGCGACGGCGCGATGCAGGGCCCGAATACCGATGCCACGGCCGCATTGGCAAACGCCGTTTCAATCCCAGTGATCGTTTCGGGGGGCGTATCCTCGCTGGACGATTTGCGGGCCATCAAAGCCAGCGGCGCCCCGTTCGACGGCGTCATCTCCGGGCGCGCCTTGTACGATGGCAGGATCAGCGTGGCAGAGGCCGTTCCCCTTATGCGAGCCTGAGATCGAGTTTCCTGAGCCAACTTGGGAGCGCGTGTTTTCGGTTCTACGGTTGCTAGCAGACCCGTCGTGATATTCAGCGGCCGTGAGATTATCGAGCGCGCTTCGGTCGGCCTTTAGTCCTCGGCGAGCACCGTAAAGTCCATCAAGATCGTGCGTTGCAGCGCATTGAAATTGTCGTCCGAGATCAGGGTCAACCGCATGTCTCCACGGCTGTCGGTCCAGAGCGCAATCCCCTCCATGTTATCGATACCACTGGCGTTCTCCCATGCTGCTAGGGTCTTCAGCGTGTCGGGCAGCGGGAACCCATCCGAATCCAGATCGTAGCGCTCAACCCGGATCGAAAACCCGAGCAGTAGCGAAAAGTCGCGCTTGAGCACGTAGAGCCTGCCATCCGGACCGACATCAGCTCCGGTCACGAGGTGACGACCGGTGACCGGCAGCGCCGCCCGGTCGAACTCGCCACTGTAGCGCAGCACGAAAACCGGAAATTCACTGCCCGCCGGTTCCTCGGGAATCGCGATGATCCAGCCATCCGGCGTGGTCGCGAGGCCCTCGAGCCCCTTGTTCGAACGAAAACGCTCAAACCGCGCGTCCGTGACGTCGTCATCCAGACGGCCTTCCTCGAGGTGAAAGGAAATCCGGTGGTCATGCTCGAAGGACACCGCCATGAACCCATCCCGCACGGTCAGTCCTTCGGCATCGCGGCCGCCCTTGTCGAGGCGAATTCCATCGGCATCGGTCATCGGCGCGTAGCCGGAGAGGGTCGGGAAGAGCCCGTTGCCACGATCCTCGACATCGGCCAGAAACCACCAGCCGCCGTCAGAGACGGCAATCAGTTTGCCGTCGGCCATGAGCAAGCCCGAGAGGCCACCGAAATCGGAATTGTCCGAGGTCAGCTCAACCGTGCCGTGGAGCACGAGCCCGTCCAGTCGGCCATCCACGATTTCGACTGGCGTCGCGCGAAGCTCAATCAGCGGGGTGCCGCCTGGTCCGCTCTCCTGTCCCCAAGCGCAGGTCGCCGCAAGGATACCCGCGATCAGGCCAAGAAACGCTCTCACTGTTTCAGAACACCCGCGCAGGCGAGCGGCAGATCGTCCATCATGATAGCGCGGCGCGGTTTTTTCTTCTGGCCGGGTTTCGGCTTTGGGTTCTTCGCCTCGTCCGAGAACCACCAGGCCAGCGTCGCGTCGCAGCCGTCACCCGCCGGGATCGGCGCCTGGTTGACGCAGCCGATCTCGCCGATCGGACAGGTCAGGCGCACGTGGAAATGCGCGTTGTGACCGTACCAGGGCCGGATCTTGCGGAGCCAACTCCGGTCGGAGCCGCTCGGCTCGGCCCAGCACAGTTCCTGCTTGATCGCGGCGTGGACGAAGATCCGCGCGACGGCGGGGTCACTCGCGGCGGCCTTGAGCACCTGATGGTGGTTGGCCGTCCACTTCGAGTTCACCGAATCGCCGGAGACAACGACATCCGAGGAAATCCGCTCGCGCTCGGATCGGCTCAATGTCCGGCCAAGAGGCGGCTTCAGCCAGATATCCGCGTCGAGCCCGATCTGGTGGGAGCGATGCCCGGAGCGCATCGGTCCACCGCGCGGTTGTGAGATGTCCCCGATATAGAGGCCCTGCCAGCCGATCTGCTGCACCTTTACGGACAACCGCTCGATAAACCGGATGGTCGAGGGATGACCCCAGTTGCGGTTGCGGCTCAGCCGCATCGCCTGCCAGCCGGGCGCGGTTTCAGGCAGCTCCAGAGCACCCGCAAGACATCCCTTGGCGTAGCTCCCGTGGGACGCGGGCGCCAATTGAGACGGCGTGCTCTTTGCGCTGAAGAGCTGTTTTGCAGTCTTCGCATCGGCGCTGGCCGCGGATGCTGCGAGCAATACGATGCACATTTTCAACAGACGACGCACGGCGGCCTCCATCAACCCGTTTGAAGAAAGGATGCCATCCTTTGCCCGACCCCGAAAGACCTTGTGAAAGTGCGGTAGCGTTCCCCGCAGGCCCAGCTATCAAGAAGTTGATTGTCCCGTCCGAGGATTTGCATAGGTTGAGTCCCGCCCCTGTGTGTCGATCAGGAGACTGACCATGTTGAAAGCCCAGTCCTTTCCGATCGCTGCGATCCGTGTCCCGGCAAAACGCAAGCGCACGCTGGAGGCAGCGAAGGTCGACGATCTGGCGAACGACATCCTCGAAAACGGTCAGACAACCCCGATCCGGGTGCGCGCCGACAAGGACAAGGACGGCTTCATCCTCGTCGAAGGCTATCACCGGCTCGAAGCGTTGAAGGCGCTGGGCGAGGACGAGATCACCGGATATGTCGTGCAGGCGCAGAAGTTCTGAACGCGCGGGTCACTCGGGTCCGGTCGCGGTGTGATAGGCGACATATCCGCGATTCCAGGTCGGGCTGATCACCAGTTCATTGATGCAGACATGCGCCGGCATCCGGGCGAGGAACAGGATCGTCTCGCCCATCTCGCTGGGCTGCACCATCTTCGCGCGATCTTCCGCGCTCATCGGCACCGGGCGCTTGTCCATGATCGGCGTGGAGACCTCGCCGGGACAGAGCGCGGTCGCGCGGATACCGTTGATGCACTCCTCCATGTTTAGGCTTTCGGTCATCGCCGTCATTCCGTGCTTGGCGGCGGTGTAGGCTGGGTCAGTCAGGAAGCTGACGCGCACCCCGGCCCAGGAAGACACGTTGATCACGAGGCCGTCCTTCTGCGCCCGCATCGACGGCAGCACCGACTGCGTGCAGTAGAACGCGCCGTTGAGATCGATCTGAACGACGGCATCCCAATCATCGAGCGACACGTCCGGCCAATGGCGCTTCGGAATGTTGATCCCGGCGGAATTCACGAGGATGTCGACCGGACCATGATCCTCGACGATCGACGCCCCCAGCGCCATCGCGGCATCGCGATCCGCGACATCAAGCGGCGCGACATGCGGCTCGCCGCCCTTTGCCCGGATGCGCCCGGCCAGCTCCTCCAGCGGCTCGACCCGCCGTCCCGACAGCACAACCCGGCAACCTGCCTCGGCCAGCTTTTCGGCCCCGGCCTCGCCGATGCCCGTCCCTGCCCCGGTGATCCAGGCCAGTTTTCCCGTCAGATCGCGCATGGTGTTCTCCTACCGGTGTCGCCGGGTTTCGGGATATCGCGCAGCGGCTGCGCTCGCCATCGGCTGACGGATAATCCGGCACAATTCCCATTGCGCACCTGCAAAATCTGTTCTTAGCATCCGCACAAGGAGGGCCGCATGACCGCACCCGCGCTGATCGCCGAGAATGTTCACAAGCGTTTCGATCAACTGGAGGTCCTGAAGGGACTGTCGGTAACGGCGCACGAGGGCGATGTGATCTCGATCCTCGGCTCGTCCGGGTCGGGGAAGTCGACCTTCCTGCGCTGCATCAACTGGCTTGAAGTTCCCGATCAGGGCCGGATCGTAGTGGGCGAGGATGAGGTGCAGGCGGACGGTTCCGGCAAGCTCGCTGGAGAGACTTTTCGGAAAGTGACGCGCATCCGCACGCAGCTCGGCATGGTGTTCCAGCAGTTCAATCTGTGGTCCCACCTGACCGTTCTGGAAAACGTCACGGAAGGCCCGGTGCAGGTCCAGCGCCGCCCGAAAGCCGAGGTGCACGACGAAGCGATGGCTCAGCTTGACCGCGTCGGCATCGCCGAGAAGCACGCGATGTATCCGTCCCAGCTTTCCGGAGGCCAGCAGCAGCGCGTCGCCATCGCCCGCGCACTCGCCATGCGCCCGAAGGTTCTGCTGTTCGATGAGCCGACATCGTCGCTCGACCCGGAGCTGGTCGGCGAGGTGCTGAACGTGATGAAGACTCTCGCCGCCGAGGGCCGCACCATGATCGTGGTGACGCACGAGATGGGCTTTGCCCGCGAGGTCTCGACCCGCACGATTTTCCTGCACAAGGGCGTGGTCGAGGAGGAAGGCTCGCCCGCCGATGTCTTCGGCAATCCGAAATCCGACCGTTGCAGGGCCTTTCTGGCCAGTGCATTGTGATCACAGCAGCATCCAACAGGGAGAGAGAGGATGAGCATCAAGACATGGATCGGCGCGCTGGCGCTGACCGCCATCGCGGGCGCGGCCTTTGCCGATGGCCACGCGGTCCGCATCGGCACCGAGGGCGCCTACCCGCCGTACAACTTCATCAATGACAAGGGCGAAATCGACGGGTTCGAAAAGGAGCTTGGCGACAAGCTCTGCGAAGTCGCGAAACTCGACTGCACCTGGGTCAAGAACGACTGGGATTCGATCATCCCGAATCTGGTGTCGTCGAACTACGACGTGATCATGGCCGGCATGTCGATCACCGACGAGCGTGACGAGGTCATCGACTTCACCCAGGCCTACATCCCGGCGACCGAGAGCTACTACGTCGCCATGGCAGGCTCGGGCGTCGACATCAACACGGGCGTGATTGCGGCGCAGACCAACACGATCCAGGCCGGTCACGTCGCAGCCTCGGGTGCGACGGTGGTCGAGTTCGCAACGCCGGACGAGACGATTGCGGCGGTCAAGAACGGCGAGGCCGACGCGGTGCTGGCCGATGACGACTACCTCAAGCCCATCGTCGCCGAATCGAATGGCGACATGGAGATCGTCGGGCGCGTCCGCCTCGGCGGCGGCGTTGGCCTCGGCATCCGCGAAAGCGATGGCGAGTTGCGCGGCAAGCTTGACGCTGCAATCGCAGCGCTGAAAGCCGACGGCACAGTCAACACGCTGCTGGCGAAATGGTTTGGCGACGAAGCGCCCCAGTGGTGACACCGTTTTGCGGCCGGTGATCCCGGCCCGTCATCAGATGCGCCGCGCGGTCCGTCCGCGCGGCGTTTTCAATGGGCGAAGACTTTCGGGTGCTCTGACCGGAACGCGGCGATCGCATTGACGAGTTCGGTCTGGGCCTTCGCGCCGGAATGACTCCGCAGACACTCGAAATAGCGGGTGCTCAGATCTGCCGCCTGTTTGCCCGCCGGCGTCGACTTCCCCGTCCTGTAGATCTCGTAAAAGGCGTGGCCGAGGCCTCCGTCCAATCCCTTGGCTGCCCGGATCTTCTCGCTCGCCTCCTGCCCGACGATCGAGACGAAGAGGTCCGGCGCGAACTGCCCGTACATCACCTCGGGGATATTCAGTTGGATTTCACCCGCCTGACCGTTCTGCAGCCGGATTGCGAAGTTGACGCCCGAGTACCCGCACGGCGACTGCTTCGGGAGAAGTTCGAAGTCGCGGATGATCCCGAGCTTCTGGTGCGGCACGGCCCGCGCGCGGATCGTCGCCTGAACCTTGCGCAGGCGCGTCATGTCTGGCGCAATGATCGTCATGCGCACGGTATCGCGCATCTCGAACCAGTCGCCGCCGAGCCGGTCGGCTAGCTTCTGGTGCGCGCGTTCGCGGGATTTAATCGACCCGTGAATGCGCTCGCAGCCGCAAAGCTGCGCGACCTGATCGCCGAACTGGTGCAGCAGCTTCTGCGACTCCGGCGCGTCGGCGTAAATTTTCTGGCCGATGCGGTTCTGCGCCTGGGTTCGAACCTGGTTCAGTAATTTCGGATTTTCATTCATAATAGTTGATTTATGTATCTATATTTCGCGCCAAAACTGATTACTCACGTCGTCCATAATACTGTAAGACTTGATGACTTGCCAGCGGCGCGAGCGGAGGGGCTCGTAGGAGCAACGTCTCTGCACGCTCCGGCGTTCCGATTTCCACGCGACCCCCCTTACGCTTACTGGCGAACCTCGATACGGTCGCCCGAGCGCGGGAGGGGCGATGTTCTCATATTGTGACGATCCGAAACTGCTCGAGGGCGTCGCCTGGCTGTCATGTTACCTGACCACGCCGAAGCACACCGAGTTCTATCTGAGCATTTTCACCGTCATCGGGCTGCTGCTGGTGGCGGTGCCACCGATCATGGGCTTGGGCATTGCAGGCGCGCTGGCAAAACGCTCAGCGATCGCACCGGTGCGATGGGTCGGGTCGCTCTACACCACGATGGTGCGCGGCATCCCCGATATCGTCTTCTTCCTGTTCGTCCCGATCGCGCTCGATCAGGGCATCGAATACGTGCGCCACAAGCTCCTCTGTCCCGACCATGAAGGCTCGGTCTGGGTCGGCAACGATTTCGTCGTCTGCGATATCGCCAAGGCGCCGCTCAGCACAGCGGACCAGTGGATTCACGACGTCTACGGCTTCACGCTGGCGGTGATCGCCTACGCCATCGTCTTCGGCGCATTTGCGGCCAACATCATCGACGGCGCCATGCGGGCGGTGCCGAAGGGCCAGCTCGAAGCCGGGAACGCCATCGGCATGACGCCGCGCCAGATCCTGCTGCGCATTCACCTTCCGCAGATGTGGGTCTATGCGCTGCCCGGCCTCTCGAATCTGTGGATGATTTTGATCAAGGCGACACCGCTGCTGTTCCTGCTCGGCGTCGAGGACATCGTCTACTGGGCCAAGGAACTCGGCGGCATGAAAACCCAGGCCTACGCCTATGCCCACCCGGACTGGCGCGTCTGGTATTTCGCAGTGCTGCTGCTGTTCTATCTCGGTCTGACATGGTTCAGCCAGATTGGCTTTGACCGGCTCACGGCCCGCGCGTCGCGCGGCATGGCGGTTGCACGATGAGCTGCGCCCAGACACTCTCGGACTACGGCCTGCGCGCAATCGGGATGGGCGAGCGCCTTCTGCCGAAATCCGACATCACACTGTGCGAGCAAATTGTCCTGATCGGCTCGGGCATGATCTGGAACCTGTATTTTGCCGTGCTCTCGGTCGTTATCGGCTTCTGCCTCGCAACCATTGTTGCCGTGGGCAAGGCCAGCCGAAACCCGCTGATCCAAACGCCGTCGCGCGGTTTCATCTACCTTTTTCGCGGTACGCCGCTGTTTCTGCAATTCTTCTTCGCCTATGAACTGTTCGTGCAGTTGCCGAAGACCGGGATCGAAATCGACCTCGGCATCGCGGTCCTGAACGCCGAGACCCGCTGGTTGACGCGGGCCTGGCTCGGCGCACTCTTCGTGCTGATCCTGAACACGACGGCCTATTCCGCCGAGATTTTCTACGGTGCCCTGCGTGCCGTACCGAAAGGCGATCTCGAGGCGGCGGATGCGATCGGCCTGACCGGCTGGCGCAAGTTCCAACGCATCACATGGCCGACCATGCTGCGCCTCGCCTGGCCCAGCTACACCAACGAGGCGATCTTCCTCTACCACGCGACGGCGCTGGTCTTCTTCTCAAGCTTCCCAGCCTGGCGCCAACAGGGCGATGCGCTTTACTACGCCAATTACTTCGCCGAACAGACCTTCAATCCGTTCGTCTCTTACCCGATCGTTGGTGGCTTCTTCATCGCAGGCACCATTCTGATCGTGCTGGTCTTTGGCGCGGTGAACCGAAGGCTGAACCGTCATCTCGCACCGTCCCAACGCGCCCGCATAAGGTTGCGTCCGCAGTTCATTCGCTGACATCGCCGCTGCTGCGTGGCACTGTTGTTCTGGAGGAGAACCGCGATGCCCTTGCCCGCTGGAACAGCGAGATTCTTTGCCGAGGAAATCCGGGCGACGGCAGCCCTTCCCGATGGCTCCGAGACTGAGCGCGTGCTCGATGCCTTCGCTGCCGTCCCAAGAGAGCGGCACGCCGGGCCGGGACCCTGGCTGCTGCGCTCGGGAAATTTCAGCTACGGGTCGCGACGGACCCCGGATGCAGACCCGGCACATCTCTACCACAACGTGCTGATCGCGCTCGACGAAGGGCGCGACCTGAACATTGGCGAGCCCGCATTGTGGGCGCGTCACTTCGCGCGCGCCCAGATTCCGCAGGGCGGCTCGATCCTGCAGGTCGGGACCGGGACAGGATATTTTACCGCAATCCTTGCAGAACTCGCGGGGCCGAAGGGGCATGTCCTCGCAACCGAGATCGACGCGGGTCTTGCAGCGCAGGCGGAGATTGCACTTGCCGACGTGGCGAACGCGACGGTCCGGCCTGGGAACGGGGCGACCGATCTTTCGTCTGATGATGGGCCCTTCGATCTGATCGTCGCCTTCGCCGGTATCACGCATCCGATCGGCGCCTGGGCCGATGTCCTGAAACCGGGTGGTCGCATTTTGGCCGCGCTCACCGGCACCAACTGGTGGGGCGCGATGGCGCTGATCGAGCGCGACGGCGATCAGTTTTCAGCAATGACCCTGGGGCGTTGCGGCATTTTTCCGTGCGAAGGCGCCCGCGATGATACGACGGCAGCAGTACTCGAGAGATTTTGGTCTGATCACAAACGCCTGAGCGGCGCGAAGATCCTCATCGAGCCATTTGAAGACGGCGCGCGATACAGTCTGAAGCCAGTAGCGTAATCGAACGCCCGTCCGGTCCCTTGACCCTCTACCTGAGATTTTTCATGGTTGAAGGAACTTCGGGAGGCACTGCGTGGATCTGCTTGTAGACCGCATCACCGACCTGACTGACCGGATCCGCGAGTTTCGGCTTGTCGGCGCGAATGCCTGTCTGCCCGCCTGGGCTCCCGGCTCACACATCGACTTGGATCTCGGCGTTGCCGGGGCGCGGTCTTACTCTCTGATCGACTGGACCGGAGACACGTCTGCGCCCGATCACTACACCATCGCCGTGCAACGCGAAGACGATGGCTCGGGCGGATCGAAAGCCATGCACGCGCTGACCGTCGGTGGAAAGATCGAAGCCTCCGACCCGAAAAACGACTTCGAACTTCCGGAGGACGACCTGCCAGTTACGCTGCTCGCGGGCGGCATCGGCGTGACGCCGATGATTTCGATGGCGGCCTCTTTGGCAGCACACCAACGACCTTTTCAACTCCACTACGCAGTGCGCTCACGGGACGCCGCAGCCTACACCTCTCTACTGGCAGATAGGTATTCGGACAACACCTACCTACACATAGATAGCGAAGCCCCGGCGGACCTGAGGAAGATCGCCAAGGCCTCGGCCAACGGCCACCTTGCGATCTGCGGACCCATCGGGATGATCGACGCGGCCCGGAGTGCCGCCGAGGCGGCCGGGATTCCTTCGGATCGCATTCATGTCGAGCTCTTCTCGTCTCCTGCGCCCACAACCGGCGATCAGCCGTTCGAGGTCGAAATCCACGACACCGGTCAGGTCTTCACGGTCCCGCCCGGCCAGACCATCATTTCGGTTCTGGAAGCGGGCGGCGTCGATCTCGTCTACGATTGTCAGCGCGGTGATTGCGGGATCTGCCAGGTGGACGTCATCGACGGCACGCCCGACCACCGCGACGTAGTGCTGACCGATGCCGAGAAGGCTGCCAATGACGTGATGCAGATCTGCGTCAGCCGCGCGAAGTCCCCGCGTCTGGTACTGGATCTCTGAGGGAGGGAGAGATGAGCCATTACAGCGACAACCCCGCCGCCATCGCCAGTCTCGTTCGCGGACCACAGGTTCACCGCGATGTGTACACCGACCCGGAGATCTACCGGCTCGAAATGCGCCACCTGTTTGCGAATTCCTGGGTTTTCGTCGGCCATGAAAGCCAGACCGCGAAGAAAGGCGATTACTACACGACCCAGATCGGCGACCAGCCGGTCATTCAGGTCCGTCATTCCGACGGCGAGATCTACGTGCTCTACAACCGTTGCCCGCACAAGGGGACGAAGATCGCAATCGACCGCGAGGGCAATACCGGCAAGTTCTTTCGTTGCCCCTATCATGCGTGGAGCTTCAAGACGAACGGTTGCCTGCTCGCGATCCCGCTGAAGAAGGGCTACGCGGGCACAGGTCTCGACCAGACGGAGAGCGCACAGGGTCTGAAGCCGGTCGGCGCCGTGCGCGTGCATCGCGGTTTCGTATTCGCCCGCCTCGCCCCCAACGGCATAGGTTTCGCCGAATTCTTCGGCGACTCGCTTTCCTCGATCGACAACATGGTCGATCGATCGCCTGAGGGCCGTCTGGAAGTTGCAGGCCCGCCATTGCGTTATATGCACCAGTGCAACTGGAAGATGCTGGTCGAGAACCAGACCGACACCTGCCACCCGATGGTGGCGCACGAAAGCTCGGCCGGAACCGCGGTGCGATTGTGGGAGGAAATGGGCTGCCCCGATCCGAAGCCCGCGGCGATGCAGATCATCGCGCCCTTCATGTCGCCTTACGAGTTCTTCGAGGATATGGGCATCCGAACCTGGCCCAACGGTCATGGACACACCGGTATTCACCATTCGATCCATTCGGATTACTCGGCCATCGCCGGGTATTTCGAGTCAATGTGCGAGGCTTATGGCGAGGATCGCGCCAAGGCGATCCTCGACGAAAACCGGCACAACACCGTCTATTTCCCGAACATCATGGTGAAGGGGCCGATCCAGCAGCTCCGGAACTTCATTCCTCTGGGTCCCGACAAGACGCTGGTCGAGTCCTATATCTATAGGTTGGTAGGCGCCCCGGATGAGCTGCTTGCGCGCACTGCGATGTACAATCGCATGATCAACGCGCCGACCTCGATTGTCGGCCATGACGATCTCGAGATGTATGAGCGCGCCCAGGAAGGCCTGATGGCGAACGGCCTGGAATGGGTGAACGTGCAGCGGCTCTACGAGGACTCGGAGGATTTCACCGAAACTTATGAAACCAATGGCACGACGGAACGGCAGATGCGCAACCAGTTTGATGCCTGGGTGAAGTTCATGACGTGTTCGATGACTGGCGAGAGGATCGCCGCCGAATGACCCTCAGCCGCGAGGATATCGTCGATTTAATCTATGCCGAGGCCCGGATGTTGGATGAGGGCCGATATGACGAATGGCTGGCGCTCTGGCTCGAGGACGGCCACTACTGGATGCCGCTGGACTACAAGCAGACCGATCCGCAACTGGTGACCTCGCTGCTCTACGAAGACTATTTCATGCTGAAGTTGCGGGTCGAGCGCCTGAACGGTGCGCGTACCTTCAGCCAGAAGCCGAAAAGCCGCTGTCATCACGTCATCCAGCGACCCTTCGTCGATGAGTTCGATATGACGGCGGGCACCTTCAAGACCAACACGTCGATGCACTATGTCGAGACCCGGCTGGACGATCAGTTTCTGCTGGCCCTGACCGCGACGCACGATCTCACGCTGATCGACGGCAAACTTCGTATCGCAAACAAACGGGTCGATCTTCTGAATTCGGACGCAGCTTTCGGCAACATCCAGTTGCTGCCGTGACCCGATACACGGCGCTGATCACCGGCGGCGCCAAGGGGATCGGTGCCGCTCTGGCCACCTCGCTTCTCGCACGAGACTACGAGGTCATAACAATCGACATCCTGCCCGTTGCAGAGCCATTGCCGGGGCAAACCCACTTCGAAGTCGACCTGCTGAGCGCCGAAGCGACGTCGGAGATCGCGCAGAAGATCGCGTCCGAACACGATGTAAGCCACATCGTTCACAATGCCGGGCTGATCTGGCCAAATCTGCTGGAGGACGCTCAGCCGCAAGACATAACGGGCCTCGCACAGCTCCATCTTGGTTCTGCGCTGACTTTGACCCAAGCCGTCCTGTCCGGAATGAAGCGACGCGGTTTCGGGCGGGTTGCTTTCAATGCGTCGCGCGCCGCGCTGGGCGCGCCGACCCGAACCGCATACGGCGCGACCAAGGCCGGGATCATTGGCATGGCGCGGACCTGGGCGCTGGAATTGGCGCCGCACGGCATCACCGTGAACGTCGTGGCACCGGGGCCGATCCTGACGGACAATTTCTGGGGCATCGTCGAGAAGGACAGCGAGCGCCAGCACGAGCTTGCCAAACGCATCCCGGTCGGTCGCCTTGGCGAAACCAAGGATGTGGTGAATGCGTTTCTTTACTTCCTGGACGCGGAAACGAGTTTCGTCACCGGCCAGGCGCTGTATGTCTGCGGCGGCGCCAGCGTCGGAACGCTGACGATCTGAACACGAAAACGATCTACCGGCAGATAGGCGGCTTCCTGAACCCAGGGGCCACGGGGAGTACGACATGACAGAGCAAATCACAGCCAGCGTTATCGGTCTGGGGTCCATGGGCTGGGGTGCAGCGGTTTCGCTCGTGCGGGCGGGCATCTCGACCAACGGCGCCGATATCCGTGACGATGTTTTGGACAGGTTTGCATCGGAAGGCGGAACGCCCTGCAAGTCGACTGCGGTGGCCGCTGAGGCCGACGTCATCTTCGTCTTTGTTGTCAACGCGACGCAGACCCGCGAAGTGCTCTTCGGAGCCGAGGGCGCAGTTTCGCGTGCAAAGCCCGGCACGATCTTCGTGCTGTGTGTGACGATGCCGCCGAGCGATGCTGTCGCGATCGCTACAGAACTCCGAGACGCCGGGATGGTCTCAATCGACGCCCCGGTCTCAGGCGGTTCGGCAAAGGCCTTGACCGGAGAGATGACGATCATGGCGTCGGGCCCGGATGCAGCGTTTGAACGTGCCGCTCCTGCGATTGATGCGATTTCAACCAAGGTCTTCCGCCTCGGAACGGAGCCGGGTCAGGGAAGCCGGGTGAAGATGATCAACCAGCTTCTCGCCGGCGTGCACATCGCAGCCTGCGCCGAAGCCATGGTGCTCGGCGCCAAGGTCGGCGTGGATCTCGGAACGCTCTACGACGTGATCCGCGATTGCGCGGGCAATTCCTGGATGTTCGAGAACCGCGGCGCACACATCGTTGCGGGGGATTACACGCCCCATTCGGCCGTCGACATCTTCGTCAAGGACCTCGGTATCGTTGCGTCTGAAGCGGGGGCAGCAGCCTGTCCAACGCCGTTGACGGAGACTGCGCTGTCCCTGTTCGAGACGGCGAGCGGCGACGGTCTGGGCCGCGAGGACGATGCGGCCGTCGCGAAAATTCTCGCTGCGCGGGCGGGCATAGCCCTGCCCGGTCAGGCCGGGTAACGGGATTTGACAGCGCGCGCGTTCTGCGGGAAACCCTGCCAAGCAAAAGCACGTCAGCGAGACCTTCCATGGCCATTCCAAGCGCATTGACCATTGCGGCGTCCGATTCATGCGGTGCGGACGGACTCCAGGCCGACCTGCGCACATTCTCTGCGCTGAAGGTCCACGGTGCGAGCGTCGTGACGGTCGTCACGGCGCAAAATACGGAACAGGTCACCGCCGCCGAGTTCATGCCGCCCGCGCTGATCGAAGCCCAGATCCGGGCCGTCTTCGACGACATGGCGCTGGCTGCCATCAAGATCGGCGCGCTCGGCAATGTCGAGACGATCGAGACCGTCGCGAACACTCTGAATGATGTCATTGACGAGGAAAAGCCGATACCCATCGTCGCCGATCCCGTGATGACCAATCACGCGGGCGATCTGCTGGTGGACAGGGAAGTCATCGACTCCTGGAAGCAGAACATCATGCCGATGGCGACCGTGATTACGCCAAACCTCGCTGAAGCGGCACTGCTCACAGACCGGGAGCGTCCGGGGACGCTGGGCGACCTCATGGAAATCGGCGAGACGCTCGTCGAGCTCGGCGTGCAGGAGGTGCTCGTCAGCGGCGGTCAGGGCAAGGCCGAGAATTCGATCGATATCCTCGTCTCGAGCATTCGCCCGCCGGTGCAGTTGCGCGCCGAACGGATGACCCGTGAGAACATGCGCGGGCTGTCCAGCACGCTGACCGCCGCAATTGCGGCCCACATCGCGCACGAGATCGCACCCTATGAGGCGATTCAGGTCTCGAAGGTGTTCTTGTCTGGTGCGATCGACACCGCCGATACGTTCAGCATCGGTAGCGGGCCGGGTCCGATCCACCAGCTCAATCGCCTCTGGGAAAGCCGTCAGAAGAGCAGCTGAACCCGACGCTTCTCCGGTTGTCGCTCGCTGCGCCCGCCTGTAGGGTCCGCGCCGACTTTTCAATCGGAATCGGGGACCTGTCATGGCCGATTTGTTTACCGACGTTTTCACGCTGCAAAGCCTGCTGAACCTTGCCGTCCTGATCTTCCTGCAGGCAGTGCTGGGCTTCGACAACCTCCTCTACATCAGCATCGAGTCGAAACGCGCGCCGGCGCAGCATCAGGCCGCCGTGCGCAAATGGGGGATCATCATCGCGATCGCTCTCCGCGTGGTGCTGCTCTTCACGATGATCCAGCTGCTCGAAAGCCTGAAGGAGCCGTTCTTCAAGATCGATATCCCGGGGGTGGTGTACGGCGATTTCAACTTCGCCTCGATCGTCTTCCTGATCGGCGGCGGCTTCCTGATGTACACAGCGATCAAGGAGATCAGCCACCTGCTGGCGATCGACCATCTAGACCATGGTCCGGAGGATAAGTCCTCGAAATCCGCGGCTTCAGTGATCGCGATGATCGTCGTGATGAACCTGATCTTCTCGTTCGATTCGATCCTCTCGGCGGTCGCAATCACTAAGGTCTTCCTGATCCTCGCGATCGCAATCATCCTGTCGGGGATCGCCATGCTCGTGCTCGCCGACCGAGTGTCCGAGTTTCTCGAGCGCAATCGGAAGTACGAGGTTTTGGGCCTCTTCATTCTTCTGATTGTCGCGGTCGTGCTGCTCGGTGAAGGCGGGCACGTCGCGCACATGACTCTGTTCGGTTATCCGGTCGAGGCGATGTCGAAGACGACGTTCTACTTCTCGATTGTGGTGCTGGTGATCGTCGATATCATCCAGTCCGGCTACCAGAAGAAGCTCGAGGCGGTGCGTCAGGCCGGGGCCGACCGGCGCTGACGATGCTGCTCCTGAACTCGATCACGGATGCCGGGCCCGATGCCGCGGGCGCCGTGATCGTTTCGGGCTCGCACGGCGGGCTCTATCCGGCGGTCGTGGCATCGCGTGCCGGGGCGCGCGCGGTGATTTTCAACGATGCAGGCGGCGGCGCCGGGGTCGCTGGCGTTGACGCTTTGACCGACGTCGGCACGGCGGCGGCTGCCGTCGACTGCTTCAGCGCCCTGATCGGCTCGGCGGACGACATGGTCGCGCATGGACGGCTGAGTCACGTAAACGCGGAGGCCGCAAGGCTCGGCCTGTCTATCGGCGGTTCGGTCAAGGATGCCGTCGAGCTTCTGCGCGGTGCGAATAATTCGACACGTGTACTCGATCCGGTGAAGGAAGCGAGATTTGAGACGACGCTGGAAAGCGGCCTAACCATTCTGCTGGTCGACTCCGCCTCGCTCGTCGCGCCCGAAGACCGGGGCCGGGTCATCATCACCGGGTCTCACGGCGGCCTAGTCGGCGGCGACCCGGCACGTGCTCTGAAAGCGGATGCGCGGCTTGCGGTCTTTAACGATGCCGGTATCGGCAAGAACAAGGTCGGTGTTTCGCGCCTGCCCGCGTTGGACGCCCGCGGGATCGCCGGGCTGACGGTCGCCCATGACAGCGCGCGCATTGGTGATGCGCAATCAGCGTTCGAGACAGGCGTGATTAGTGCTGCGAACAGGACGGCCCGCGGCCTCGGCGCGCGCGAGGGAAATCGGTTGGCGGCGTTCCTGGCAGAATTGCCTCCGGGTTAGCCGGGCAACAGGATACCCGTCTCGACCTGCTTGCCGATGATCCAGGGCGCAACCTCGACGTCGAACGCCTTGAAGTGCTCGCTCGCGAGATGCGCGTCGAACGCTGCCCGGTCATCATAAATCTCGTAGAGAAACGTTCGGGCCGGATCGGCCGGATCGACCCAGACATCGAACCTTTGGCAGCCGGGCTCGGTCAGGCTGTCCGCGGCCTGTTGGCGGACCCGTTCGCTAAAGGCCGCTGCGCGTTCATCGACGGCGGTGAAGATCACTGTGACAAGATACATGCGGCCCCCGTTTGCACTGGATGGGAAGCGGGTTCCCACCCGCTTCGGCTTGCCCTTGGTCAGATCAGACGGTCTATTGGCGCGCAAGCAAGAACAGGCGGGAAGAGCGGGGCATGTCCAACATATCCGATTTCAACATCGCGGTGATGCCAGGCGACGGCATCGGCGCAGAGATCACCGAACCTTGCCTGCGTCTGCTGGAGCGGGCCGCGACGCGGACGGGTGGTTTGGCCTTCCGGTTCAACACACTCGAGGGCGGAGCTGGATACTATCGGGATCACGGCGTCTCGATGCCGGCCGAGACCCGCGCAGGTGCTGCCAAGGCCGATGCGATTCTGCTCGCTGCCATGGGCCTGCCGGATGTGCGCCAACCGGACGGACGCGAGGTCGGCCCGCAACTTGAACTGCGCTTCGAATACGGGCTTTATGCCGGGGTACGACCGGTCAAGCCGGTCCCGGGTGTCCGACCAATCCTCGCCGATCCCAAGGCACACGAGATCGACTATGTCATCGTCCGCGAGTCGACCGAGGGGTTGTTCGCTCCGTGGTGCCCCGGCGAGATCATCGAGGATCGCGAGGCGCGCGAGACGCTGGCCCTGACGCGCGGCACCTCGGAGAAATTGTACGATTTCTGCTTTGCGCTCGCCCGGCAGAGGCAGGCGGCAGGGGTTGGACAGAACAAGGTCACGCATGTCGACAAGGCGAACGTCTTCGCCGCGTTCAAGTGGCAGCGTGATATCTTTTATGAGTGCGCGGGCCAGAATGCAGATGTGACCGCCGACCATGCTTACGTCGATGCGTTCGCGATGCACATGGTTCAGAAACCCTGGGCGATCGACGTGGCAGTGACCGAGAACCAGTTCGGCGACATTCTTTCGGATCTGGGCGCGGCACTGATGGGTGGTCTGGGGTATGCGCCCTCGGCCGACATCGGAGACGAGCACGCGGTGTTTCAGCCTTGCCACGGCACGGCGCCCGATATCGCCGGCAAGGGATTGGCGAATCCCACAGCAATGATCCTCTCCGCGGCGATGATGCTGGACTGGCTTGCTGAGAAGCACGGATCGTCCGAAACAGCGCAGGCGGGATCGCTGATCCGTCGGGCGGTCGAGGCTGCATTCGCGGACGGCGCTCTGATCACCTGTGAACTCGGCGGCTCGGCCGGCACCGCGACTGTCTACGATGCAGTCAACGCACAGATCGACCGGCTCGATCCGTGACACGGGTTGCAGTGATCGGCGCGGGCTATTTCGGGCGCTTTCACTACGACGCCTGGGCGCGGATGGATGATGCGGAACTGGTCGCCGCATGTTCCCTGCAGGGAGCAGACGAGATCGCTGCCGCGTACGGAATCGCTGCCTATGCTGAAGTCGAGGAAATGCTGCGGGAATGCTGTCCCGATCTGATCGACATAACCACACCGCCGAATACCCATGTTGAACTGATCGGCAGGGTCGCACCGGTCGTAAAGCAGATCATTTGCCAGAAACCGTTCTGCGGCGATCATGCGGGTGCGCTCGATGGCATCGCGGCGGCCGAGGCACATGGCGCGCGTGTCATCGTACATGAGAATTTCCGGTTCCAGCCTTGGTATCGCGAGATCAAGACGATGCTGGATGCGGGCGTGCTCGGAGAGATCTACCAAGTCACGTTCCGCCTGCGCCCGGGTGATGGCCAGGGTCCCGATGCCTATCTGGCGCGGCAGCCCTACTTCCAAAAGATGCCGCGCTTTCTGGTACACGAGACGGCGATTCACTGGATCGACACGTTTCGCTATCTTTTGGGCGAAGTCAGCGAGGCTTTTGCAGATCTGCGCCGGCTGAATCCCGTGATCGCCGGCGAAGACGCGGGGACAATTCTGTTCCGATTCGCCAACGGCTCGCGCGGGATCTTCGACGGCAATCGGCTGTCCGACCACACCGCTGAAAACCGGCGCCTCACAATGGGCGAGATGGAGATAGAGGGTTCGGCCGCAACGCTGCGCCTCGACGGCGACGGTGCGATCCGGTTGCGGGGGCACGGATCGAACGACTGGCAGCCGCACGCTTACGCATGGAGCGATCGCAATTTCGGTGGCGACTGCGTGTATCTGACCAACCGCGCAGCGCTCGAGGCTTTCAGAACCGGCGATCCCGCCGAGACCGAGGCGCAGGCCTATCTACGGAACATCGAGATCGAGGATGCGGTCTATACCAGCAATGCGAGTTCAAGCTGGGTCGCGGTCTAGGAAACGCTGAAGCCCAAGTTCGGCATCAGCCCCCCACAGCGCTTATTGCGAATCTCCTCGCCGAGCGGCGCGCGCCGCCTCACTTGCCCTCGCCGAAGCAGTCCGCCACGAGGTCGGACAGCGCCGCCATCAGCAGCTCCGCGTCCGGGCCGCTGCAAGTCACGTCGATCGTTGTGCCCTTGGCGGCGGCCAGCATCAAAAGACCCATGATCGAAGCCCCACCGACGGTCTGGCCGTCCCGGCTGACCGTGGCGTCAGCGTCATGTGCCTCAACCGTTTCCACGAACTTCGCAGAGGCCCGCGCGTGCAGACCCTTTTCGTTGATGATCTCGAGCACTGCGGTGACGCGCCTCGCCGTCTCTGCGCTCACGCAGCCCCCTCGGCGCTCAGGATCGAATTAGCAGAGTTGACGTATTTGCGTCCGGCGTCGAGACCGCTCCGCACGGCCTCCTCCAGGCCGCGATCCCGCATCTTCGCGAGCTTGACAAGCATCGGCAGATTGGCGCCGTAGATCACTTCGACGCCGGGTTCGGACATCACGCCGTGGGCGAGATTCGACGGCGTGCCGCCGAACATATCGGTTACAACGATAACCCCGGCGCCTTGGCGGACCTCAGCGACAGCACTTTCGATCCGGTTCTGGCACTGGCGCAGATCGTCATTCGGACCGATCGCAATCGACCGCATTCCCGATTGTGGACCGACGACGTGTTCCGTCGCTGCCTGGAGCGCCTCCGCAAGCCCGCCATGGGCAACGATCACGAGGCCGATCTGCGGAGTTTTGGCGCTGCTCATCGACTTCGGGTGCCACGCTGGTCAAGTTCGCGATGCCGGATCGAGACAGGCCAGTTCTGGCCGCGCAGATGGTCCGCCAGCCCTTCGGCCACGGTGACCGACCGGTGCATCCCGCCGGTGCACCCCAACGCGACCGTCAGATAGACTTTGCCCTCGGCTCTATAGGCAGGCAGCAACAGCTCCAGCATGTCGCAGAGTTTCCCGAAAAATGCCCCGTACAGTGGGTCTCCCCGGACGAAATCCTGTATGCCTTCACTGCGCCCGTCAAGGTCCCGGAGCGTCTCATCCCAGTACGGGTTCCTGAGAAATCGGCAATCGAACACCATGTCCGCCGACACCGGGACTCCGCGTTTGTAGGAGAACGACTGGATCGTTACCGAAAGCCCCGTCGAGCGGTCGAGTGCGAATCGAGCCTCAAGTTCGGCCTTGAGTTCATGCGGTGTCATCGGCGTCGTATCGATCACCGCGTCGGCATGATCGCGCACGTCGGCCAGAATGTTTCTTTCGCGCTGAATCCCGGTTGCCGCGTCCTCGGCCGGGGCCAGCGGATGGCGACGCCTTGTCTGGTTGAACCGCGCGAGCAGTTTTTCTTCGTCACAATCGAGGAACACCAGGATCGTTCCCGCACGCCAGCGATTGCGCAGCGCGTCAACGGTGTCGATCATCGCGCGGGAGGAGAAACCGCGCGAGCGGGTCTCGATCCCCACGGCAATCGGAGCCGCCGTCCCGGCAACAGGTTCGATCAGCGCCTCGCAAAGATTGAGCGGGAAGTTGTTGATCGCCTCGTATCCGAGGTCCTCAAGCGCAGCCATTGCCGTCGAGCGGCCAGCCCCAGACATGCCTGCTACGACCAGAACCAAAGGAGCCGGCTGGCGCAATGGCTGACCATCGCGGCGACTTTCGGAGAATCCTGTCACACCGTCCTTCATGCCGGTCCCGACCCTGCATTACGGCTCGACCATTCCACCAGACTTTAACAGCACAACCATGGCGGCGGCCAGCCCATGGCGCGTCTTTCCAAGAATGACCGGACACTGGACGCCGAGCAAGTCACGGTACTGTGCCATTGGCAGCCTCGTGGCTGCCTCTCCGAGATCAACGACATATGCGCACGGTGCGCGGTCGATTGGATCATCCACGCGCAGAATTCCGATACCGCGGGCCTCGATCAAGCCGCGAAGCCGGTCGGGCGCTGAAAGATGGATACTATCGCCGTCGCGGGAGAGATCGACGCGGTCATCGGCCACGAGGCGCCCGCCAAGCGCCATGATTTCCATGACCAGCGTGCTCTTGCCTGAGCCGGAAGGACCTGTGATCAGACATCCCCGCCCTGCAATCGCGACCGCGCTCGCATGGAGCTGCGCGGACCGGGCAGTCGTCATTCAGGCAGCTCGAACACGAACCGCGCACCCTTGAGTTGGTCGGGATCGTTGGGATTGTCGCGGTTCTCCGCCCAGATCTCTCCGCCATGCGCCTCAATGATCTGGCGTGAAATGCTCAGACCGAGGCCCGAGTGGCTTCCAAATGCCTCGGTGTCCGGACGTTCCGAATAGAAGCGTTCGAAGATCGATTGCAGGTTATCGGGCGGAATGCCGGGACCCTCGTCTTCCACGGCGACCCGGACGCGGCCGCCCTTCAGCTTCTCGCCGGTCACGGTGATCGTGCTGCCGCTCGGAGAAAACGAAAGCGCATTGCCAAGCAGGTTCGTGACGACCTGGGCCAAACGACCCTCGAGTCCGTGCGTCATGAACGAGCCGCCGGGCAGCAGCGTCTTGACCTGAACGTTGTTCTCGCTTCCCTGTGCCTCCGTCACACCGGCGAGCATCGAGATCAGTTCACCGAGGTCGAGCGGCTCCATGCGCTCGCGGACAAGCTCGGCGTCGAGCCGCGAGGCATTCGAGATATCGGTCACCAGACGGTCCATGCGCTTCACGTCGTTCTGGATCACGTCGAGCAGACGCTGTCGCTGCTCCGGCGTCTTCGCGTAGTGCATGGTCTCGACCGCTGAGCGCAGTGATGTCAGCGGGTTCTTGATTTCGTGCGCGACATCGGCCGCGAAGCTCTCGATGGCGCCGATCCGCGTGTACAGCGCCGAGGTCATACGGATCAGTGCGTCCGAAAGCTCGCCGATTTCGTCGGTGCGGTGGGTAAGGTCCGGGATCTCCGGTTTGTCCGGATTGAGCGGACGTGCCGCGTTGGCACCCTCGGACTGCGCGGCCTTTGCGAGCATCCGGATGGGACTGGCGATCATGTTCGCGAGCAGGATCGACAGAAGAACCGACACGATCGAGGCAAGAAAGAAGACCTCCATCACAGCCTTACGTTCGTCGTCAACGAACCGCTCGATGTCGCCGCCGACGGTTGAAAGTTGCAGCACGCCCATGATCGCTTTCAGCCGCGTCACTGGCAGCGCAACAGAGACAATCACTTCGCCCTGGCTGTTGACGCGGACCTGATGTGCGATCTGCCCGCGGGCGGCGCGCAGCACCTCCTCATCGCGGCTGATGCCAGCGGTCGGCACCTCGAAATAGATTTCCGGATCATCGGAAAAGTAGCCCAAAATCTGATCGTAGAGCCGTTCGAAGCGATCAACGATTGCGCTAATGCGTCCCGGATTGACTGGAGGTGGAAGCTCGGTGACTTCGATCGGCGGCCCCGCTGCCGACAGATTGTAGGTGTCTGCCGTCAACCTCTGCCCGCGGTCATATAGCCTGATGCGGACGCCGGTAGGCTGGGCCAGCCGGGACAGCACCGTCGCCGATTTGACCGGATCATAGGCCACCTTGCCGTCGAACTCGATCGCTGCCGTTTCGGCAATACCGATGGCGATGATCTCGCCCTGCTTGCGCAAAGAATCAACGTAGACGTCGATCAGGTTGCGCTTGTCATTCGAGAGATAGGTCATCCCGGCAACCAGCAGCGCCAGACCGATCAGGTTGAAGAATATGATCCGCCGCTGCAGCGACGAGAACGGTGCCGACTGCTTCAGGCCCTTGATGATCCGGGCACGCGACGATGCCGGCCTTGGCCGGTCGTCCAGACCGATCGGACCTGAATCTGTCGCGTCGTATCCGGTGCGCGTCAGCACTTACACGTCAGACTTCCCTGTAGCGGTATCCGACACCGTACAGTGTTTCGATCGAGTTGAAGTCGTCCGCGACCTCGCGAAACTTCTTCCGGATACGCTTGATATGGCTGTCGATCGTCCGGTCGTCGACATAGACCTGATCGTCATAGGCTGCATCCATCAGCTGATCGCGGCTCTTCACGAAGCCGGGCCGCTGGGCCAGCGCGTGCAGGATCAGGAATTCGGTCACCGTCAGTGTTACCGGATCGCCGTCCCAGACCGTCGAGTGGCGCAGAGGGTCCATTTCGAGCTTTCCGCGCTTGATGACCTTCTCGGCGTCAGCCCGCTCGGCGGTACCTTCCTCGAGCGCCTCACGCCGTCGAAGTACCGCACGGATCCGCTCCACCAACAAACGCTGGCTGAACGGCTTGCGCACATAGTCATCTGCGCCCATTCGCAATCCGATGACCTCGTCGATTTCCTCGTCCTTCGACGTGAGGAAAATCACCGGCATGTCGGTCTTGAGACGCAGGCGCCGGAGCAGTTCCATCCCGTCCATCCTCGGCATCTTGATATCGAGAATGGCCAGGTCGGGTTGCGACTGGCTCAGCGCAGTCAAGGCCGATGCACCGTCGGTGTAGGTGCGAACTTCGAAGCCTTCTGCCTCGAGCACCATCGAGACCGAAGTCAGAATATTCCGGTCATCATCGACCAAGGCGATGGTTGCCATGTGGTCCCCCTCTTTCGTCTACTCCGGCGCAGTCTATGGCATGCTTGCGAAATTTTCGCCGAAGTTTCGTATCTTTAGACGTATTTTTGCCCCCGGGTCGAGCATTTGCAAAACGCATATGACAAAGTTTTGCTGTCATTGCGGCGGGAATCGGACGCGCTATGCGCGCTGATTTGACCTGCTATGCGCACGAAAATTGCGTGTGGACGGAACAGCACTTTACGCATAGAACGCGCCCCCAAGAAATCTGGTGCCTGCGCACGGGGGGACCCGCGGACCGTGGAACAGCGGTCCATTGCGGCCGAGAAGCCGACGCACCCATGGGACTTGTTCATTCAGGAGGCGCGCTGTCACGCACGCCGCTATCGACCAAACTACGAGGAGTTCCAAGACCATGGAGACTGGTGTCTATAACCCCGCCAAACCTCTGGCTGACGCTGGCATCACCGGGCTGGGAAAGATTCACTACAACCTGATCGAGCCCGCGCTGGTGCAGCAGGCAGTCTCGCGAGGCGAAGGCGAGTTGGGGCTCGGCGGCGCGTTTCTGTGCGAGACCGGCAAGCACACCGGTCGCAGCCCGCAGGACAAGTTCGTCGTTCGCGAGGCGTCAGTCGAGGATACCGTCTGGTGGGATAATAACAAACCGATGGATCCGGCAAAATTCGAAGTCCTGAAGGCCGATATGTTCGAGCACCTGAAGGGTCGCGAGGTCTTCGTTCAAGATCTCTACTGCGGGGCAGATCCGGCGCACCGGCTGAACGTTCGCATGGTCAATGAACTGGCCTGGCATTCGCTTTTTATCCGGCACTTGCTGCGCCGGCCCGAACTTGCCGAACTCGCCTCGTTTGTTCCGGAGTTCATGGTCGTGAACGTTCCAAGCTTCAAGGCCGACCCCGAGCGCCACGGCTGCCGCTCCGAGACCGTAATTGCGGTCAGTTTCGAGCAGGGTCTGATTCTCGTCGGCGACAGCTCCTACGCTGGCGAGAACAAGAAGGGCATCTTCTCGGTCATGAACTACATCCTGCCGGGCAAGGGCGTGATGCCGATGCACTGCTCGGCCAATCACGCGGTCGGCGATACGGGCGACGCCGCTGTGTTCTTCGGCCTCTCGGGCACCGGCAAGACAACGCTTTCGGCCGATCCGAAACGGATACTTCTTGGCGATGACGAGCACGGCTGGACAAACGACGGCATCTTCAACTTCGAAGGTGGCTGCTACGCCAAGACCATCAACCTCTCAGCCGATGCGGAGCCCGAGATCTTCGCGACCACATCGATGTTCGGGACTGTGGTTGAGAACATGGTCTACGACGCCCACACGAAAGAATTAGACTACAAGGACGACAGTCTTACGCCGAACATGCGCTGTGCGTATCCGCTTCACTACATTGGTAACGCCTCGGAGACCGGTCAGGCAGGCATCCCGAAAAATCTCGTGATGCTGACCTGCGACGCGTTCGGGATCATGCCGCCGATCGCGAGGCTGACGCCAGCGCAAGCCGAATACCACTTCCTGTCCGGCTTTACCGCGAAGGTCGCCGGCACCGAGAAGGGTCTCAAAGGTGCGCAATCAACCTTTTCGACGTGCTTTGGCGCGCCGTTCATGACCCGCCGCCCGGAAGTCTACGGCGCGCTTCTGCGCGAGAAGATCGCAGAGCACGGCGTAACCTGCTGGCTGGTGAACACGGGCTGGACCGGCGGCGGCTACGGGACCGGATCGCGGATGCCGATCCGGGCAACACGCGCCCTGCTGACAGCGGCGCTGAACGGTTCTCTGAATGACGGTGGCTTCCGGGTCGATCCGAATTTCGGCTTCGAGGTTCCCGTGACCTGCGAGGGCGTCTCGGACGTTCTGCTGACGCCGCGCCAGACCTGGGAGGATCCCGCCGCCTACGACAAGCAGGCGGCGGAACTGGTCCAGATGTTCGTCGGCAACTTCGCGCAGTACGAATCGCATGTTGGCGATGCCGTAAAGGCCGCGGCGCCGAAAGCAGCCTGATCCAAAGATGACCGGCTTCGCGGTCGCCTGCGGACATCAGGTTACCGCCGACGCCGCAGCAGAAATTCTGCGGGCGGGCGGTAGCGCCGTAGATGCGGCCGTCGGCGGCGCGATGGCTGCCATGGTTGCAGAGCCGGTGTTGGCGGGGTTGCTCGGCGGCGGCTTTCTCATGGTGCGCGAACCAGCCGGAGAAGCGCGACTGCTCGACGCCTTCGTCCAGACCCCGTTTCAGCGCCTACCGGACAGCGAGCTTTCAATCGATGAAGTCCACGCCAATTTCGGCGCGACGACCCAGGGCTTTCACATTGGTCCGGGGTCCATCGCGGTGCCCGGCATCGCACCCGGCCTCTGGGAGGCGCATACGCGATTTGGTAGGCTGCCGATGAAAACGCTCGTTCAGCCGGCCCTGAAAGCAGCGCGCGAGGGTGTCACGATCACCGCCTATCAAGCGCGGCTCAAACAGATCGTCGGGCCGATCCTGACCGCAACCGAGGGCGCCCGCGCCCGGTTCTGCGACGGCGACGCTCTGATCGGCGAAGGCGTGATCCACCGAAACCTCGATCTTGGGGACGTGCTGGAAGAATTTGCCCACGAGGGGCCGCGTTTCGTGTCCGAGGGTGAGATTGCTTCTGCCTTGCTTGCGCTATCGCAGAATGGCGGACAGATGATCGCTCAGGATCTGCGCGATTACAAGCCGGTCTGGCGCGATCCGGTGACACGCAACCGTAAGGGTGTCCGGGTCCGGCTCAATCCCGCTCCGTCGCTCGGCGGGACACTGATTGCGTTCGGGCTGGATGTTCTGCCGGGCGACCCGGATCTGAGAGACATGGTCCTGGCGCTCGAGGCAACTGCACATGCGCGTCTCGATTCGGATATCATGCGAGATCCGCAAGGCGGCGCTGCAAGACTGATGGATGCCCGGCTGATCGACAGTTACAGAAAGAGTATTCGCACGCACCGCGCCGCGGTCCGCGGCACGACCCATATTTCGGTGATCGACGGGGACGGTCTCGGCGCAGCCCTGACCCTTTCTAATGGCGAAGGGTGCGGCCATGTCCTGCCGGGCACCGGGATCATGCCGAACAACATGCTTGGCGAGGACGATCTGCTGCCAAATGGATTGCAATCCTGGTCACCCGGGCGCCGGCTGTCGTCGATGATGGCTCCGCTCATTGCCGCGTGGCCGGACGGACGTTTTGCGATGCTCGGGTCGGGTGGTTCAAATCGGATCCGCACGGCGCTGGTGCAGGTTCTGACCGGGCTGATCGACGGTGGCCGCCATCTAGCTGATGCGATCGAGGACGCGCGTGTCCACGTGGAGATTTCACCGGATGAAGATGGCCGACCTGAGACGCAAATCGAGTTCGAGGATCTTGGCAATGCCGAAGCCCGTGATCTGATCAGTCGCAGTTGGCCCGAAGCCCGCCTCTGGCCTGAGCGTTCGATGTTTTTCGGCGGTGTGCATGCGGCGTCGGCGGGACCGGGCGGGCAACGCGATGCCGCCGGTGACCCGCGCCGCGCTGGCGTCTCGATCCTCGGCTGAAAGACCGGACTTCGACTGCAACCACACGCGACGGGAATTGGTAAGCGTCAAACTCGTTTCAGTCTCTCGCGACGTTTGAGCTTTCGCGTTCGAACATGCCATTCCTAGCGGGGGGTGAACCTCAGCCAGATCCCATTGCGCGAACGGACCGTCAGATGCGCCATCGGTTCAGGCACCTTTCCCGCCACAGGTTCGAAGCGGAACCGCGCGGCCAAGAGACCGAGCAGCAGAATTCCCTCCTGCATCCCGAACGCGGCCCCGGTGCAGACACGCGGTCCGGTCGAGAACGGAATCCACGCCTCCCGCCCGGACTTGCGCCCGGCTTCCGTGCGCCAGCGGTCCGGATCGAACTCGTGCGGCCGGTCCCAGATCCGTTCATGTCGCCCGAGATGCCAAGGCGATACGATCAGCGGCGATCCGGGTGCGATGTCTTTGTCACGCATCTTCACAGGGCAACTGGCTTCGCGGATCATCATTGGAACGGGCGGATAGAGCCGCAGCGTCTCCCGAAAGACATCTCTGACGAAACCGAGGCGCCGCATGTCCGAAAGGCTCGGATCGCCATCGAAGACCGGAGCGGCCTCGGCATGCATCCGGTCCTGTATGTCGGGGCTGTTCGCGATCAGGTAGAGTGCCCATGCAAGCGCTGACGCGGATGTCTCGTGTCCTGCGAGGAAGAAGATCGCCATCTGATCGGCCATCTCGGCTTCGTCGAACACATCGCCGGTGACAGGGTCGCTGGTCGTCATGATCGCCGTCGCCAGATCGCGTGGCGCGGACCCGGCGTCGATTTCAGTCCGGCGCGCTTCGACAAACGCCATCAGGAGCCGTCTGATTTCCCTCGCCGCCCGTCCCTTCTTCCAGCGCGACGGCCCGAGTCTCGGGAACCACGACGGTATCCGCATCAGATCGGCGGGGCTGAGCATCGGTGCTGCAAGCTGATACCGCCGGAAGGCATGGAAGACCCGGGTTGCCGCCTCGGTCGAGATCGGCTGTGAGAACAGCGTCCGAAAAATCACGTCGGCGGCGGCGTGCGACGTCTCGAACTCGATCTCGACGGGGTCACCCGTGGCGAGACTGTCAAGCCGCGCCGCCATTTCGCGCCCGGCATCAAGCATTGGGCCAAAGGTTTCGCGCAGCCGTCCGCCTTCGAAACTGGGGTCGATGATCCGGCGTTGCCGCTTCCAGGTCTCGCCGTTCGTGACAAAGACGCTGTTGCCGAGCAGATCACCGATGGTCTGACGCACGACATCGGATTTCGGGAACGCGTCCGGCTCATCTACCAGCACCCTGCGCACCAGATCCGGCTGGTTCGGCATGTAGGAGTTGTACCAGGGCGTCCGCACTTCTGTCAGCCAGGCGCGGTAGAGCTTGCGGGGCAATGCCGCGAAGAGATTGCGCCGCGCTCTCTGCCAAATCCGCCAGAATGCCAGCCGCTCCGGGCGTTCGGGCGGCATCGGCGGAGTGTAACCATCGCGTTTCGCGGATTCTTCGAGACCGAGATCGAGGCGCTGCTCGCCCAAGGTTCAGCCCTGATGCAGAACCGGTGCGACCGGATCGGCCTTCATGGACGGTGAGCAATCGCGCCCGGCAAACCGGGTGTTCAGCGCCAGCGGCCCGGCAGTCGCTTCGAAATAGTCGAAGACCGACGGATTGGCGAAGGCACAGAGATACTGGAAGTGCATGCGCAGCAAGCGCCAGCGGTAGTGACGCAGTTGCTCGGGATCCATAGTCTGACGGAAAGCCGCAGAGATTACGACCGGGTTCAGCGCATCCGCGGGACGCCCGTGCGCACGGCAGTTTGCCGCCGGATCGGTGAGCGCAAAACATGCCCCGTCGCCGGGCGCCGTTACGTCCAACCAAAACACGCGCGCATCGTCTGCTATCCGCGCGAGGTCCGCTCGAAGTTCATTTGCCTTCGGCAGGAAACTCGTCATCGCGATGCTCTGCCCAAGTGTCATCAGACCCAGCGGCGTCGGCGCATGAAACCCGGGCCGCGCGATGCAGCGCGACAAGGCAGTGATCGCCAACTGCGCGCCCGAGGAATGACCCACAATCAGAACTTCGTCGTAGTCGCCGCTAGTGAGCGCCTCTGAAATCTGATCGGCGAACTCGTCCAGACGCCGCGAAAGCGCCTCGGGATAGGCGCCGGCGTCCTGTGCCGAATAGCCAAGATCGTTCACCATGAAATAGATCATCATCTGTTCTTCAAACAGACGTGTGGCCCACATGGATGCGGCAAAGCCTCCGAGCCCGACCAGTCCCGCGACCCAGAGCGGTGCGCTGAAGCCCATTATCGCCAGCATGGCACCCGCGGCACCGATCAACCCCCCGAACAAAAGATAGAAAATCATGAGGAACGCAGGCACCAGACCCGCGATCAGGGGGCCACTGCGCAGACGCCACATCGCCCGGATCGCGCCGCTGGAGAGATAGATCCAAAGGGTCTTGAACATCAGAGAGTAGACGTAACGCAGCGACGGCCGGAACGAATGCCGGACGATATCATCCCAACCGAGAAACTCGAATTCGGTATCGGTTTCGATGTTGCCGGTCCGGAACTTCGCCTTCCAGCGGTAGTTTCCGTTCTCCGCTCTCGGCATGCCGCCGACATGAAGATCGTAGCCCGAGACCTCGGCCTGCGCAGGCCCTTCCTTGCGGTAGAGCTCGCGGTAGCGGCGTGGACCAAGCGGGTCGAAGCCGGAGACATAGAACACCTTCCGGCGGGCAACAGTCGCCTGGATCGGGAGAGACGTCTCGGCGTACTCTCCGATCAGCGCTGCAGTCGCCGGCGAAATATTCAACGGATCCCCCACGAGGCTGGAACAGCTTCTATGCCGTTCCCGTTGTGCCTACCCGAAAATGGTTACCGGCACACTTCGATTTTTTCAGTTTTTATCCTAGCCAATCTCGGCAAGACTGGGGAAGGTTTCCAGCAGAAAATAGGCCAGACGCTCGAAATTACCGGTAATCATCATTAATCCGACCGTAATAAGCAGAAGTCCCATGACTTTCTCAACCACAGGCATGTGCTTGCGGAAATTACGGGCCCAGCGCAGGAACGGGCCGACGAAAAGAGCTGCGACCAGAAACGGCATGCCCAGCCCAAGCGCATAAATGCCGAGAAGAGCCGTTCCGGCCGAGAGCGTCTCTTCCTGCGCTGCCAGAGACAGGATTGCCCCCAGGATGGGGCCGATGCACGGCGTCCATCCAAAGGCGAAGGCCACGCCGATCACATAACTCGCACCGAACGATCCGGCCTGCTGAGGTCCCTCGAACCTTGCTTCTCGGTCAAGGATCGGCAGCCGGTCGGTTTGCCACGCGCGTCCGACCCCCCAAAATACGACGGCGATCGACAAGATCCAGAGCGCGTCGATCAAGAAGGCCTCGCTCGCAAGGCCCTCGGCGGACAGAGCGGTAAAGGCGCCCATGATCGCGATCACGACCGCCGCGACCCAGATCGACGCCCGCAAGCCCCAGAAATGCAGGCCCAATCCGAAGATTATGCCACCAGCGACGAAAGAGAACTCGGGCTTGTAGCGCACGAGGACCTGTCCGAAGACGGACGCGCCCATGCCAAGCATGACGAAGACGGTCGCGAGGCCGAGAACAAAGAACACCGCCGAGATGAACACGCGCCTGGAGACAGCCGGATCGATCTCGCGGTCCTCGCCGGAAATCTGATCGAGCGTCGTGCCGCCGAGATATGCGAGGTACGGAGGCGCCAATGGCAGCACGCACGGCGACAGGAAGCTGATGATTCCCGCGAAGAACGCCGTAAATATGCCGATTTCCATCATTGGTCCTGCCTCTCGCCCGCACCCTCCATATAGTCAGAGTGTTGAAGGCTTAAGTCACCATCCCGTTATGGATGCCTCGGTGTCACTTCTGCCGCGCCAAATATGCAACAATCGCCTCGATCTCGTCGGCGCTGAGCTGCGGCCCGCCGTATTGCGGATCGCGCTCGTCAACTCTCTGTCCCAACTCATAGTATCCTGGCATCGACGTTCTTGGATTGAGCAGCTTCGGCGCGATCAGCCACATCCGGATCTCTCCGGCGTCCATTCGGCTGGCGAGGCCAGACAGCTTGGGCGCCGATTGGGCGTCCGCATTCTGCTGGGCGCCTGGCCCGCCCGGCGACCCGTGGCACCCCGAACAACCTGTCAACGCCCGGTCGAAATAGAGTTTGCGACCCGCTTCGGCATCGCCGGTCCTGCCGGTCAGGCTCTCGGGGACGGCGCGCCCGTTCACGATCACGAAGGAGACGATTGCCGTTTCAGCGCTTGCGCCCGGCACGGATGACGAAAGCGCCGCGCCCAGCATCACAGCCCATCGGAATTTTCGCTTCGACGGCGCCATCAACGACCTCGCCCGTTCCCTTGCTGGCGACTGCTCTACTTGTAGCACGGGAGCGGATGCAATAGTTCGCGTGCGATGGAAAACGACGAGACAAGCGCGGAAGAGTTGGACACCTGCGGGCTGCTGTGCCCGTTGCCGGTCCTGAAGGCGCGTAAACGGCTGATGTCAATGCCGGATGGCGCGCGCCTTAAGGTTCTCGCGGACGACCCCGCCGCCCGGGTGGACGTGCCGCATTTCTGCGCGGAGCAGGGCCACGGTATCGCGAGCCAGCAAGATCGCGACCACGGAGTGCTGGAATTCGTGATCGTCAAGAACGGTGGAAATTTGCACCGTCTTGGTTAGCAACCTGAAAGACAACGGGTCGAAGATGCGAGCCCCGAATATGTCAGACCATCAGTGTCCGGGTCGGGGAAAACAGTCGAAAATGTAGGGCGTGGTTGGCCTGCTCACTGTTCCGGCAGGCCGCCGAGGCGCAGGCCCTCCGGTAATCTCCCCGTTTCTAAGGGGGCGCTTTAGTAGAATCTAAGCTGCATTCAGTTTCTGGATCGGGGTCACTCCTCCGATCCCCATGTTCGGCCTTTCATTGTTGTAGGTCCAGAGCCACCGGGTAGCATGATCCTGGA
>JBCDAV010000006.1:0-215557 GCA_039184865.1 Pseudomonadota bacterium
CTCCGCAACACGCCGGTCTCGGACCTGACGGAGCTTGCGGGTCTGAGCGGGTTGCGGAGTCTAGACCTCCGCAACACGCCGGTCTCGGACCTGACGGCGCTTGCGGGTCTGCGCGGATTGCAGAGGCTATACCTCAACGACACGCAGGTCTCGGACCTGACGGCGCTTGCGGGTCTGAGCGGGTTGCAGGAGCTATACCTCGACGGCACGCAGGTCTCGGACCTGACGGCGCTTGCGGGTCTGAGCGGGTTGCAGGCGCTGTACCTCGACAGAACGAAGGTCCGGGACCTGACACCAATCGTTGGTCTCGAAAACCTTCGATCCATCAAGTTCTCGGGTACTCCCGTTCTCGACGCCGACCCGGCCCTGAAGGACTTCGCAAAAATCTACAGCGACCGCGAAAAGGTCGCCGACCTTCAGGCCTATCTGCGCGACCGCAAGCCGCCGGAGCCCGCAGAACCTCTCGACACCGGCCCGGAGTTCGAGGCGCAGGACGACAGTCCGATCCTGCTCGCCCAACCGGCCATGGATCAGGGCGACGATCCCGATCAGGCCGAGATGCAGAAGGAATGCCGCCGCAAGGTCACGGTTTTGACCGAGCACAGCCAGAAAATCGACAACCAGTTCCCGACGCTCGTCAACTCGGCGGAGCGCTACTCCCAACTGATCCACCAATCTGCCGCCGAGATCGGCGCCCGCACCATCTGGTCCGCCGCCAACACGCTGAGGCAGGCGCTCGAGGCGCATCTCGCCGCCGTCAAGCAGGGTCGTCAGATGGACGAACTCCCGCCCGAGGTCGCCGCCGCGCTCAAGGACCTCGTTGAAACCCACGGGGTCTGGTTCCTCGGTCACCCCGGCGCCGTCGAGGTCGAGGAACGTGTCCGCGCCTATACGCGTGGCCCGGACTCAGCCCGGATCCGCGACGAGGCGATCGCGGTAGTCACCGCCGCCGAGGAAGCCCCGTCGGTCGTCGACCCCGCCGCCGTTGAGCCAGCCAGGGACGACATCATCGCCTCCGAAGGCGAAGGCCCCGCCGCCGAGAAAGCCGAGAAGTCTCTCCGCGACTGGACCTGGAACCTGATCGCCGTCGCCGCCCGCCGTCTCTACAAGGCCACCAAGTGGGGCGGAGGCACTGTCGCCTCGCACGACCTGATCCAGTGGTTCGTCGGAAACGAGACCATCCTCGGTAACTTCGCCAAGCAAGTCATGACGAACGGCCCGCTCTGGTTCGACGGGCTCGTCAATGCTTTGCGGCAGATGCTGTGATTAGACTAAAATTGTAGAGAACCGGTTAACGCGTTCTGCGTAGCCCGGAATTTGCTGTTGACCCAAGCACTCCGGAACGTTCCCGGAACCTCCACGTGAACATCAACCTGCGAGAGTTTTACCCGCCTGGATGTCCATCTAAGAGTTTGCGCGGAGGTGGATAAAACATCCACCCACCCGAAGGTGCGAAGGTGGATAAGTTACCCACCTTGGAAATCGCAGGGTGGGCGTGCCGCCCACCCCGGTGTCAAAGCGGCGTCAGACCGGCTGAGCCTCGGCCATGTCCGAGGCCGAAATGCCCGCGACCTGCACGGGCTTCTTCATCGCGTCGCGGCGGAAGGGCTCGCCGAGTTCCTGGTTCAGCATCGCCTCGATCAGCGTGGTCTTGCCGTTCTTCATCTGGTCGTCCACGGCTTTGTCCAGCGCCGCGGTCAGCTCGTCCATGGTCCGCGCGACAACGCCCTGCAGCCCGCAAGCCTTTGCAATTCCAGCATAACTTACCTGCTCGTCCAGTTCGGTCCCGACGAAGTTGTCGTCGAACCACAGCGTCGAGTTCCGCTTCTCGGCACCCCACTGGTAGTTGCGGAAGACGATCATCGTGATCGGCGGCCACTCGCCGCGCCCGATCGCCGTCAACTCATTGACAGCAATACCAAAAGCGCCGTCACCGGCGAAGCCGACGACCGGAACGTCCGGCTGACCGATCTTCGCGCCAACGATCGCGGGCAGACCGTACCCGCACGGCCCGAACAGCCCGGGTGCCAGGTACTTCCGGCCGACCTCGAAGGACGGGTAAGCGTTTCCAATCGCACAGTTATTTCCGATATCGGACGAGATGATCGCCTCTTTCGGCAGCGCCTGCTGGATCGCGCGCCATGCCATGCGCGGCGACATCCAGTCGGGCTTCGCGGCACGGGCGCGCTCGTTCCACGTCGTGCCCGGATCGTCGTCCTCGTGATCCATGCTCGACAACTGCTGCGCCCAGGCCGATTTCGTCTGCGCGATCAATGCCTTGCGCTCCGCTCGTCCCTCGTCCCCAGCCGTGCCAGACAGCCGCGCGAGGATGCCCTCGGCAACCTTCTTGGCATCGCCGACGATCCCGACCGAGACCGTCTTGGTCAGCCCGATCCGGTCCGGATTGATGTCGACCTGAATGATCTTTGCATCCTCGGGCCAGTAGCTCATGCCGTAACCCGGCAGGGTCGAGAACGGGTTCAGCCGTGTGCCGAGGCACAGCACGACGTCGGCCTGCTTGATCAACTCCATCCCGGCCTTCGAGCCGTTATAGCCCAGCGGCCCGGCGAACAGCGGGTGCGAGCCCGGGAAGGCGTCGTTGTGCTGGTAGCCGACGCAGACCGGCGCATCGAGACGCTCGGCCAGAGCCGCCGTCGCCGCGATTCCGTCCGCCAGCACCACGCCGGCACCGTTCAGGATCACCGGGAACCGGGCCTCGGACAGCATCGCCGCGGCATCGGTCAGCGCACCGTCGCCGCCCTGCGGGCGCTCGAACTCGACGATCGCCGGCAGCGCGATATCGACAACCTGCGTCCAGTAATCGCGCGGGATATTGATCTGCGCCGGAGCCGAGGCCCGCTTGGCCTGCAGGATCACCCGGTTCAGCACCTCGCAGATCCGCGTCGGATCGCGAACTTCCTCCTGATAGGCGACCATGTCCTCGAACAATTTCATCTGCTCGACTTCCTGGAATCCGCCCTGGCCGATCGTCTTGTTCGCGGCCTGCGGCGTCACCAGCAGCAGCGGCGTGTGGTTCCAGTAGGCCGTCTTCACGGCGGTCACGAAATTGGTGATGCCCGGGCCGTTCTGCGCGATCATCATCGACATCTCGCCGGTCGCGCGGGTGTAGCCGTCCGCCATCATCCCCGCCGAGCCCTCGTGCGCGCAGTCCCAGAACGTGATCCCCGCCTGTGGAAACAGATCCGAGATCGGCATCATCGCCGACCCGATGATCCCGAACGCATGCTTGATCCCGTGCATTTGCAGCGTTTTGACGAACGCCTCTTCGGTGGTCATCTTCATGGCATCTCTCCAAACTGAATGTCGCGCGGCACATCCCACGGCTGGGCCCCCTCGGCAAGCCGCCTTTCCGCATGCTGGCAGGTAGGGTCTGCAACTGGACCTCTCATAGGTCCAGATGTGCGCGAGCGCGGGTCCAAAGGACTGCTGCGCGGACCAACGTGACGTGCACCGTTAAAATGCGACATATAAATCGCTTTAAAAATGGCAAAATGATATTTATATCGCGGTTTATCGAGGGCGGGATGACCCAAACAACCCGCCCGACCCAATTTGAAAATTGAATTCTGGAGAGACCCGATGGATGCCATGGATGCACTTGCAACGATTGTCACGTCGCCCGAGAAATTCCTGAAACAGAACATCATTTCGATCGCGGGCGGCAGCAAGAACGGCCAGACCAAGGCGCGCTTCCTGAAGCGCAAGAACAACGAGTTCAAGTTCGACGCCGCCGGCATGAGCGGCAAGGAGGGCGTCGAGGTGAATGTCTGGAATTTCCGTATGGTCCGCGACTCCGAGGCCGTCAATCTTGAAGCAGTCGATCATCTGCACGTGCAGAACCAGCGCCCGCAGATCTGCATCACCGGCAAGCTTTCCGGCTGCACGGTCCTGCTGTCGCCAGAGGGAAACAACTCGATCCGTGCCGCGCACATCCAGCCCGGCGGCGTGCGCCCCGGCGGCAACGACACGCAGGCCATCCTCGAAGGGCAGGCGCTGATGGGCGGCGCACCGGTCGAGACCGCGTTCGGACCGGAGGAATACACGCCCGAACGCGCCCACACGGCGCATGTGATCGGCTTCGCACGCCCGAACGGCTGGGAGTTCTGGGCTCAGACCTGCCATGGCTGCGCAGGCAGCCAGCGCATTGTCGAGGTGCGTCAGCTCACCTGAGGTTGCCTGTCACGACCCCGGCGCGCCGGGCGTCTCGTCGGCCGTATCCGTGTCGGTGTCGGTCGAGGTCGTCGAGAGCTTGGCGTCCTGCGTGATCGTCGTGTTCGCGATCTCGGCAGCCATCAGGCTCTGGATCGTCGTCAGGTTCTCTCGCTGGATCTGCAGAACCTGTTCCGGCGACAGCCCCATGTTGAACGCGGTCAGGCACTGCTGGAACAGCAGTTCGCGCGCCAAAAGCAAGGTTGGCGTGCGGCCCAGGAACTCGTGCTCACCGGCCTGAGCGCCCGCGTCGCCAGCCTCATCCCCGGCCGAAATGGCGGCGATGTTCAGATCGAATGCCACGGTGTCGGCCTCGCGGAAGCCTGCATCCGGCGGCGGCGGCATGCAGACGAACTGCCGCCCGCTCTGGTTCATCACGACGCCGGGACGCAGCGCGCCGCTGACGGCAATCGTCTGCACGGCGTTCACGGGCACGGTGGAGATGTGCGGCTGAAGATCGTTGCAGGCAGCGAGAAAGGGCAGGGCGGCAAGCGCAAGTATTTGTCTCATGACATGGATCCTTGAAAATGGTTTCGGGTCAAAAGCGTCTTTGCAATGAGCCGATGGTACCGCGGATCATGCCGTTAGGCCAGAAGCGTCCGCTCTAACGATGGTTTCGCGCAGCATATGATCGTCATCTCGACGCGGGATGAGCTCGGAAGTTTGGGATTAGCGCTGCTCGGCGACTTCGGACTTGCGCCGAGCTGAGGATTCCGAAGTGCCCAGAAGAAGGCAACCATCATTTTGCCAAGTTCGTTGGCCCAGCGCTTAAGCGCCTGAGCCGGACAAACGAGAGTCTTCGGGGGCAGAATATGTAGACATCTCGGGGCAGCCCGCCAGAGATGGCCTCGGTGATGGGGCAGTCAGCTCCGGCCGAATTTCACCTTAAGAGCGGCTTCGACATCCGCTGACACGAACTTCGAGATATCGCCGCCCATCCGCGCGATCTCCTTGACCAGCTTCGAGGCGATGGCCTGATGCTCGGCCTCGGCCATCAGAAAGACCATCTCGATGTCGGCGTTCAGTGCGCGGTTCATCCCGACCATCTGAAATTCGTACTCGAAATCCGACACGGCGCGCAGACCACGGATGATGACCGAGGCCCCGACCTCTTCGGCAAAGTGCATCAGCAGGTTCTCGAACGGCCGGGGCTCGATCACGACACCGGTTGCTTCTGCGATCTCCGCCGTTTCCGCCTTGATCATCTCGACCCGTTCCTCGAGCGAGAACATCGGTCCCTTGTCGCGATTGATCGCGACGCCGACGATCAGATGATCGACCAGCTTGGCGGCCCGTCTGATGACGTCCGTATGTCCCTTAGTCACCGGATCGAAGGTGCCTGGGTACAGCCCTGTGCGCACGGTTGCCTCCCCCGTTTCGTCGGGGCAAGCAACATTGTTGCGCCGACCGGGTCAAGTGAAATCCGGGGCGTTCGCGGTCACCTTGTTGAAGCATCCCGAGCGGGGAACCGATCAGCGGGTCTATCCGCTCAGCATGTCGGCCATGGCGGCATTCTCGGACTCGATCTCCTCGAGCCGGGCCTTCACGACATCGCCGATCGACAGGATGCCGGTCATCGCGCCGTCGGCACCGAGCACCGGCATGTGGCGGAAACGGCCCTCGGTCATGCGGCCCAGAATGTCGAACGCGGTGTCATCTGCGACGCAGGTCTGGACATTCGCCGTCATCAGGTCCTCGACCTTGTATCCCATCACCACGGCGCCGTCGCTGCCGAGGCGTCCGACGACGTCGCGCTCGGACAGGATGCCGTCCACGGTTCGACCGTTGGCCGAGACCACGAGAGCACCGATGCGATGTTGCGAGAGCTGGTGCACAGCGTGGGCGACCGTAACGTCCGGGGCGATCGTGGCGACCTCGCCGGAGCCCTTCTTTTTGAGGATCACGGAAACCTTCATAGTACCTCCTTCCGACAAGCGGTCAGGAGACACCGGGGTGTATGGCCGGACCGCAAATACGGTCACTGGAGGGTCGCATCAGTGCGACATTCTGTCAATGATCGCAGGCTGGTGCCGCAATAACGGCGTGCGCGTTCAGGCAGCTCGGTCGGCCGAGGTTGCCTTGTCCCCGAGCGCGTCCATCTGGCGCCGGCGCAGCCGGTAGAGGTCGAACACGCCGAAGTTCTTGGCCGTGGCCGTCGACCCGACGAAGTCGACATCGTAATCGTCCTGAGGCTCAATTGCGAGGATCGCCGCAAACATTTCGGTCAGATAGACCGACCCCGTCGGCGTCACCGGTTCGATCCGCGCCGTGCGCGATACGGCCTCGCCGAAGTAGTTGGGCCGCTTCAGGATCGGGTCGTCGTGCTTGTAGCAGAGCCCGTAATGCAGCGCGATGCGCAGGCCCGTGTGCTCGAAGTCTTCGCTGAGCGTTCGTTTGACCCGCGCCATCTCCTCCTGCATGCGCAGTGCCGCTTCGGCCGCGGCGGTCGCCGAACTGAAGACCACGAAGATACCATCGCCCCAGGTGTTGGCTAGTTCCACGCTGCCGACATCGCTCAGAACGTCTCCGATCCGGCCGAGCACGCGGTCGACGAAGATCGGTACGGCAAAGTCGTCCAGTTGCGAGAAGCCTTTGACATCGGCGAACAGCACGGCCACCTCGACCCGGTCCTGGCCGACATTGTCGCGCGTGACCTCGCGATTGCGGATGAAGGGTGCTGCATCGATCTTGTACGAAACGCGCCCGGTTTCCTCCCAGTGCGCGATATCGCGTGCCGTTCCCCAGGTGTCGGCAGCCAGAGACTGATCGCTGATCGCGAGCTGAACGGCCTCGCCCTCCATCATGTCGGCATTCAGGATCGCCCGGCCCATGGCCTGTCGCGAGGTCAGGCTGAAATCGATCGCCCGCTTGAGGTGCGGCTGGTTGGACAGGGTCGAGACAGAAGCGGCCGCCTCGCGGCATGCGTGGTAGCGGATCACCCAGTCATAGCCTGCGTAGAGCACCGACGTGTCGATGAAGTCGCGTTCCCGGAACGGCAGGACGATGTGAACCGGCACGCTCGCGCGAATGCACTCCTCTGCGACGATAATGTCGGAGCCGCAGGCGAGCGAGCCGAACGCTGCGGAGGGCCTGATCCGTTTGAGCTGGTCGCGCACCAGCGAGCGCAACTCGGGTTCGGAGGCCGGATCGAGCCGGCCGCGCTTGCCCTCCGGGTCCGCCATGAGGTGCCCGCAATAGTGCAGCACCGGCGCCGGGGCGAGCGGATCGCAGATCGACGGATCCGCGTCCAGCTTCAGGATCAGCTGGCGAAGCTGGCGCAGCGAAGGTGCGCGGGTCAGGGCATCGATCTCGGAGATCGAAGCTGCCGCCGAGATCGAGTTTCCTGCTTCGTCGACCTGCCCGAGAATGAGGTGAGACTGCGCGGCGTTGATGTTGCGCAGATAGGCGACGTGCGGGCTGGTTGCGATGCTTGGCAGCGTGCGCAGCAGCGCCTTTGCAATCGGGCGCGCGGTGTCCATGTCGCCCTTGAGCGCGCTCAGGGACGCGGCATTGATGCCGGCGCGACGGTCGCCCATCGTCGTAAATAACTCAAGGTAGGCGAACACCGCGTCGTTCAGAGCATCGAGCCTGCGTGATGGCGGCAGCGAAAGAGCCTCGGCGCGCAGGATGTCGGCCTCGATCTGCCGGATCTCGCGGTCGTCGCTGCCCTCGAACCCGTATTCGGCAATCCGCCGACGTGCCACGGACAGCGCGCCGATCTTGACGAGTAGCCCGACTGCCAATAGGCGCAGCGCGCGCGGGGCCTGCAACGGTGTTGCGTAATCGTCGGAGATGGCCCGGCGCGCCAGACTGACCGCGCCGTTCAGGTCGTGTTTGCGTTCAAGCTCAAGTGCGCGCTGCAGTGCGCTCTTGGTATCCTCTTCGGGCATGTGCAATCCCCGACGCCCCACCACACGTCCGATCTTGGCGATGAAAGCTGGGACGGACGTCCATCAAAATAATCTGCGACATCGTACTACAGCCATCCCATTTGGCAAATCCGCGATCTGATGGGCTCGAAATGCAGCTTTTAGTGTCTTCTCGCGCCCCAGCGCGATTGAGGCAGCTGTTGGGGCGTGTTCGATCGCAGGGACAAAGACTGTGGGACCGGCATCCGACGTCAGTGTGCGTCTCTGGCATGGCATTTGCCAGCGCCGACGCGCCAAAGGTTCATTGCCCTATCGCCGCTGTCCCTGGCATCGTCGGGAGCATCGCTGAGCAGACGATAAGATCGCCAGGTGTTCCGCCAATGAAGTTCTTTGGTACCGCCGGTGGGCGGAGCATGCCAGCATTGCCAGGCTTTCCACTGCCGTAACCTTGGCGACGAAACCTACTCGGCTGCGATCCGCTTGGCCTTGCTCAGCATCGGGCTCAGATAACGTCCGGTGTGGCTACCTTCGATCTCCGCCACATCTTCCGGCGTTCCCGTCGCGACAATCTGGCCGCCGCCGTCGCCGCCTTCCGGGCCTAGATCGATGATCCAGTCAGCCGTCTTGATGACGTCGAGATTGTGTTCGATCACCACGATCGAGTTCCCTGCATCGACCAGTTCCTGGAGCACTTCGAGCAGTTTCTTCACGTCTTCGAAGTGCAGACCCGTGGTTGGTTCGTCCAGAATGTAGAGGGTCCGCCCGGTGGCGCGCTTGGAGAGTTCTTTCGACAGCTTGACTCGCTGCGCTTCGCCGCCCGACAGGGTCGTCGCCTGCTGACCGATCTTGATGTAGCCGAGACCGACCCGCTCGAGCGTCACGAGCTTCTCGCGGATCATCGGGATCGCCTCGAAGAACTTGACGCCGTCCTCCACGGTCATGTCGAGCACCTCGGCGATCGACTTACCGCGATATTTGATCTCCAGCGTCTCGCGATTGTAGCGCGCGCCCTTGCAGGTCTCGCAGGTCACATAGACGTCCGGCAGGAAGTGCATCTCGATCTTGATGACGCCGTCGCCCTGGCAGGCCTCGCAGCGTCCGCCCTTTACGTTGAAGCTGAAGCGCCCGGGCTTGTAACCACGCGCCTTGGCCTCCGGCAGACCGGCGAACCAGTCGCGGATCGGTGTAAAGGCGCCCGTATATGTCGCAGGGTTCGAACGTGGCGTCCGCCCAATCGGCGACTGGTCGATGTCGATCACCTTGTCGAGGTGCTCGAAGCCCCGTATCGTCCGCGACGGCGCGGGCTGCGTCCTTGCGCCGTTCAATCGCTGCGCGGCAGTCTTGTAGAGCGTCTCGACCGTCAGGGTCGACTTTCCGCCGCCGGAGACGCCGGTAATGCAGCAGAATGTGCCGAGCGGGATCTCCGCCGTCACATCGCGCAGGTTGTTCCCCGTCGCACCTTCGATCACGACTGACTTGCCATTGCCCGGACGCCGCACGCTTGGGACCGCAATCTCGCGCAGGCCCGTGAGGTATTGTCCGGTGATGGACTCCTTGCAGGCAGCAATCTCGGACGGTGTCCCGGAGGCAATGATCGCACCGCCGTGCACGCCCGCGCCCAGACCGATGTCGATGACATGGTCTGCCTCGCGGATCGCCTCCTCGTCGTGCTCTACGACGATCACCGTGTTGCCTTGATCGCGCAGACCTTTCAGCGAGGTCAGGAGCCGATCGTTGTCGCGTTGGTGCAGACCGATCGACGGTTCGTCCAGCACGTACAACACGCCTGTCAGGCCGGAGCCAATCTGCGACGCCAGCCGGATGCGCTGGCTCTCGCCGCCCGAAAGTGTCCCGGAGTTCCGCGACAGGGTCAGATAATCCAGACCGACATTGACAAGAAAGCCTAGTCGTTCGCGGATTTCCTTCAGGATTGCGCCCGCAATCTCGTTCTTCTGCTGGGTCAGCATGTCCGGCACAGCATTTACCCAGTCCAGCGCCTCCTTGATCGACAACTCTGTGACCATCCCGATATGCGCCTTGCCGATCTTCACGGCGAGCGCCTCGGCCCGCAACCGGTGGCCGTCACAGGTCTCGCAGAACCGCGTGCCCTGATATCGCTCGAACTCCTCGCGAATCCAGTTCGAGTCGGTCTCGCGGTAGCGCCGCTCCATATTGGGGATCACGCCCTCGAACGGCCGCTTCACCGTGTAGACTCGTCCGCCGTCATCGTAGCGGAACTTGATCTCTTCCTCGCCCGATCCGTAGAGCAGGGCTTTCTGCGCTTTCTTGCTCAGCTTGTTCCAGGGCTTGGTCTGGCTGAACTTATAGTGTGTCCCGAGCGCCTCCAGCGTCTGGCGCTGGTACGGCGAGGGCTGTTTTGCCTTCGACCAGGGCGCCAGCGCGCCGTCCATCAGGGAAAGCGTCTCGTCCGGCACGATCAGGCGTTCGTCGAAGAACAGCTCGAATCCCAGGCCATCACAATCCGGGCAGGCGCCGAATGGCGCGTTGAAGCTGAACAGGCGCGGCTCGATTTCTGCAATCGTGAAGCCGCTGACCGGGCAGGCGAACTTCTCCGAAAAAACCGTGCGCTCCGGATCACCCTCCTTAGGGGCCGTCTCGACAACCGCAATGCCGTCGGCAAGGCCCAGCGCGGTCGAGAACGAGTCCGCCAGCCGGGTCTCGATCCCTTCCTTCACGACGATCCGGTCTACCACCACGTCGATGTTGTGGCGGAACTTCTTGTCAAGCGTCGGCGGTTCGTCGAGGTCGTAGAACTCGCCGTTAACCTTGACCCTCTGGAAACCTTGCTTGCGGAGCTCGAGAAACTCCTTCCGGTACTCGCCCTTGCGGTCCCGGATGATCGGTGCGAGCAGAAACAGGCGCGTCCCGTCCTCCATCGCCATGACCCTGTCGACCATGTCCGAGACTTGCTGCGCCTCGATCGGCAGGCCGGTCGCGGGCGAGTAGGGCGTGCCGGCACGCGCGAACAGCAGCCGCAGGTAGTCGTAGATCTCGGTCACCGTACCGACAGTCGACCGCGGGTTCTTCGAGGTCGTCTTCTGCTCGATCGAAATGGCAGGAGACAGCCCCTCGATGTGATCGACGTCCGGCTTCTGCATCATCTGCAGGAACTGACGCGCATAGGCCGACAGAGACTCCACATACCGGCGTTGGCCTTCGGCATAGATCGTGTCGAATGCCAGCGAGGACTTGCCCGAGCCCGACAGCCCGGTGATCACCGTGAGCGTGTCGCGCGGGATATCAACATCAACCGACTTGAGGTTGTGCTCCCGGGCGCCCCGGACCTTGATGAACTTCGACTCGGCCAAAATCCCTCCATAGGGCTTTGTCATCCAACGTCACTCACATAGCTGGGCCTGCCGGGAATGCGAGTCGACAGAGTGTAAACAAACCGCGAACATCTGTCTCCTGACAATTTGGCTGTGGACATGTCTGTGGGGAAGCTGTGCGCACCCGTACCTAAGACGCAAACATCCACCCTGCCGGTGACGTCAGACGCTAAAACTCGGGGTGACAATGCTCTTGGGGCAACCGTGTTGCCAAATCCGGCCCAGTTTGCCACGCTGTTTCGGTATTTCGTGCTGCACCAACGTTCTTTGACAACTCGAATTATAGAGAGAAACGATGCCTCAAGCTCCCACTCTGATGAGCCAAGCCGATTGGCTGCGCCGTACCAATCGAAAGAAGCCATTGAGCAAAAACAATTACGACCGCAGCGACGCTCTGACGCTGATCGACACGCAACTCGGCGCCTACGATGATGAGAAAACTCCCGACAAGCTGGAGTTTCTGAAGTTGTTTCTCGACGCCTGGTATCAGAGCAAACTCAAGCGCGATGTCCTCAAAACGATCCGAAATCACGACAATGCGGTGACAGAACTCAAGCGTTCGGTCGACCGGGCGACGGCGTTGAGGAATCCCACGCTTTGGAGCGCCGAGTTCCCGGGCATCTACATCGCCGACGATCTGTATCGTGGAACGTCCTGGGTTCCCGATGACTTCCGGGGCTCGATCGAGGACTCGCTCAATACGATCATAACGAAGCCGATCGGCCGAAAGCTTGTCGAGGACATCTCGGATGCCTGCACGCGAAGCGAGTCAAAGCGTGTCGTGATCCAGTACTCGGGGACGTTCTCGTCGTGCGCGGCGCTGGAACCGGTAACGCCGGAAAACCGGAAGAAACTGAACCGCGTCAGCCCGGTCGACGAAGTGTGGGATCCGGCGGAGCTGATGCAAAACCCGGCCCTGATGGTCCAGTTCACCGGCGACGAACACGAGGGCAAGCGCGATTACATCAATGGTGCCGGGACCGGAGCCGTTGTGAATTTACGCCATGAAGACAAGGGATTGGACGGCAGGCCGACCTACATCGCGCTGGCGCACGAACTCGTCCATGCCTACCACTTCGTGACCGGCAACTGTTATCGCGCTGCATGGGGCGGCCTTGTGAAGGGCGGCAATACCGGGATCATGGAAGAGGAGATGCGCACGGTCGGGTTCGGCGCATATGCTGGCGAAGTGCCGTCCGAGAACGCGATCCGTGCAGAGCATCGGATTCCTTTGCGACCCAATTACACACCGGACATGCCGTTCACAAACGTCACCGCAACCGTGTTCGCCCGAGGATAAACGCAAGCAGGAGCTTGGCAGGGCAGCCGGTTGGTTGTGTGTGCCCTCCAATGCTTCGCTTCGAGGATCCACTAATTCACGGCCCGGCTGCTCGTCCGATATCTCATCCGCATCGCTAGCCACAAGGCTGCACCGTCGCGGGCCGGATCGAAACCATCTGGCGGTTCGGAAAGATTGACCGGGGCGACGGCGCAAGCCTCTGTGTCGGTCGCCCTCTTGGTGTCGATAGCGTCGATGACAAGCATGGTTTTATCCTCCGGGCATCCTGTCTGCCGATGGAGAGAGCCTACGGGAGGTCGCGACTCGCGGTCTGTATCGAGCCTCACGCGATTTTGGTGGCATTCGTTACAGTTGAAGCGCCGGGCAGGGTGCCGGAACGCCGAACAAAGACCGGACGCGATCGATCCGTCGTCAACCGGTCAATGAACCTCTTGATCGCTTTCGCCGGCTCTGAGACCATTTCGCGATGATCTTCAGAACTTCATTTGCCGCACTGATGCTCGTGTTCAGCGTCGTGCCAGCGCATGCGGACGACGTGTGCAACGATCTCTGGTTCACACGGAACCTGATCATGGATCGGGCCGGGTACTGCTTCGGCTCGATTCTTGGGCAGAGCGTCTACGATAACGCGGATTGCACCGGAAAATCGGTTAGCCTGTCTGCCGACGCGCAGGCTCAGGTGTCGCAGATCCGGGACCTCGAGCAGTCGATCCAGTGTCGTGTGGATACCGGTCAACCGGTGATTGACCTCGAGGATCTCGACATGCGCCGTCGCTTGATCGACCTGCCCGTGCGCGACGAATACGAGAGCGGCTGCATTGGCTGGCTCGAGGATCCGCTGCCGCTGCGCGGTGGGCATTCGGCTGCGGCGACCGTTGTGGGAGAGGTTCGCCGCGGCGACAGCGTGACGTTCTCGCATGCAACAGTCGGCGCGTGGAATTACGTGATCGTCTCCGATCGGGAGTGGCGCTACAGATCCGCCGGTTGGACCGATCACGCGTTCCCGATCACGGCTTGCGAGCAGTTCGCGGGCTGACCGGGTTAGGCGTGCCCGCGCGCTCGATCTGCCGCTCAGACCTCCTCGGGGTTAGTCTGCCTCATCCGCATGGCCATCCACGCAAGGGCGCCGTCACGCTCCGGCTCGAAATCACTGGGCGGCGTCGTCTGGTTCGCCGGGATCAGCTCGGGATTGGTTTTCGGCGGAATGCGCTCGTTGCTGGTCATGTCTTCTCTCCTCGCTCCGTGTCGTCTTGTTGAGGACAGAATGACGGATTCGCCGTATGGCGTATGTGCCCATCGTCACGCGATTTTTGTACGATTTCTCACACTTCGCGCCGCGCGCTTGCGGCTGACGTGATGATCAGCGGGTCGGCGTCCGGGATCGCGTCCGCGTCCTTGTCCGGATATTCCAGATCGCGCAGAACGTGAGAGATGCAGGCTATCCGCGCGCGCCGTTTGTCGTCCGTCTTCACCACGGTCCAGGGGGCACGCGCGGTGTCCGTGTGATCGAACATCGCCTCGCGCGCTTCGGAATAGGCATCCCATTTGTCGAGGCTCGCTTCGTCGATTGGGCTGAGTTTCCAGCGCTTGAGTGGATCGTTCCGGCGGTCCTCAAAACGCCGGTGCTGTTCTTTCTGAGTCACCGTGAGCCAGAACTTGGTGAGCCTGATGCCGCTTTCGACCAGCATGTCCTCGAACTGCGGCGCTTCGCGAAAGAACCGTTGCCAGTCCGAGGACTCGCAGAAGCCCATCACGCGCTCGACGCCCGCCCGGTTGTACCAGGAGCGATCGAAGAACACGATTTCGCCGCCCGATGGCAGATGGGGCACGTAGCGCTGAAAGTACCATTGCGTACGCTCGACATCTGAGGGTTTGGCCAGAGCCACGACCCGCGCGCCACGCGGGTTTAGGTGCTGGGTGAACCGTTTGATCGTGCCGCCCTTCCCGGCGGCATCGCGTCCCTCGAAGATCAGCAGAAATCTCTGTCCGGTTTCCTTGGTCCAACGCTGGACTTTCAGAAGTTCGATCTGAAGACGCTGAAGGGTCGCCTCATACGCCTTGCGCTTCATGCGTTCGGAGTAAGGGTACGTCCCGAGTTCGAACGACCGTATATCTTGCGCGTCCTTGGCCATCGCCGTCTCCACTTTCTCGTCACTCTACAGCGCGCCGGACGAAATTAAAGGAAACGTAACGATCCGGGTGGCGTGGTTCCGGGCGACGCACTAGGGTGCGCGCCAATCCAGAATCGGAGCATGCGAGGAAGCGACATGGCAGGCAGCGTCAACAAGGTGATCCTGATCGGCAATCTCGGCGCGGATCCGGAAGTGCGCAGCTTCCAGAATGGCGGGCAGGTCTGCAATCTGTCGGTCGCGACATCCGAGAACTGGAAGGACCGCAACACCGGCGAGCGCCGCGAGAAAACCGAATGGCACCGCGTGGCGATCTTCAACGAGAACCTCGTAAGGCTGGCGCAGCAATATCTGCGCAAAGGCTCCAAGGTTTATCTCGAAGGGCAACTCGAGACCCGCAAGTGGCAGGATCAGAGCGGCCAGGACCGCTACACGACCGAAGTGGTGCTGCGCCCCTATCGCGGTGAGATGACATTCCTCGATGGCCGCGATGGCGCTCAGGGTGGGGGCGGCGGCTTCGACCGAGGCGGTCCGCCGAGCGGCGGGGGCGGTTTCGACCGTGGCGGACCTCCCGCGGGCGGCGGGGACATGGACGACGAGATTCCGTTCTGATCACGTCCGTGCGTCGATGAGTTTTGCGGGCCTCGGCCCGGATGTCCTGCTGATCGCATTTGCAGTCTTCCTGCTCGCGGGTCTCATCAAGGGCCTGATTGGGATCGGGCTGCCGACGGCCTCGGTCGGGATGATGAGCCAGGTGATCGACCCGCGTGTCGCCATCGCGCTCATGGTGTTCCCGTCACTGATTTCGAATGCGTGGCAGGTCTGGCGCATGGGCGATCTTTTCGGCGCGATTGGGCGCTACAGGGTCTTTCTCGGCACGCTCTGCTCGCTCATTCTCCTTCTATCCATCTTTGTCACGGGAGTCGTCCCCACCGAGACCCTCATGCTGGTGCTCGGTCTTGTGATCTGCCTGTTCTCGATCATGAGCCTGACCTTTCGGCCGCCGCACATTCCGGCCCGGCATGATCGGCTCGGACAGGTTCTGTCGGGCACGGCTGCGGGTACGCTCGGCGGTCTCACCGGGATCTGGGCGCCGCCGATGGTCACCTATCTCGTGGGGCGGGCAACGCCGAAGGACGAGTTCGTCCGTGCCACCGGGGTCATGATCCTCATCGGCACGATCCCGATGATCGCAGGGTTCTGGGTCAACGGAATGCTGACAGGATCGCTGGCGCTTGTCTCGGTTGCCATGACAATTCCAGCGCTCGCCGGATTTCAGGTTGGCGAGGTGGTCCGCAGGCGGCTCGATGCGGACCGCTTCCGGAACGCAGTGCTGATCATCTTCGGGATCATGGGTCTGAACCTGCTGCGCCGCGCTTTGGTCTGATAGCTTCGATCTGTGGTCACAAAGTTGCCGACCGCTGCACCTCGAACACTGCCCGGTAATCGACCGTGGATCGGTTTTCCGACGACTCCCAAGCGGGCGTTGCGGCCTCTCCGCTTGGGATTGATCAATCACCGCAACCGGCTGCGGTTTATAGACCGATCAGCCACAAATCCTGGTGCCAATGCCACCGGTGCAATTGCACCGTTGGTAGGCCTGTCCTATAAGTCGAAGAGACAAATTCACAGGAGTTCGCGTTGAGCGACGAGACCCCGCCCGACGAGCCCGAAAACGGCTCGGACCAGCCAGAACGCCAATCCCACGACGGTCCGACCATCACGGTCGAGGAGGAGATGAAGCGCAGTTATCTCGATTACGCCATGAGCGTGATCGTCAGCCGCGCGATCCCGGATCTGCGCGATGGGCTGAAGCCGGTCCACCGACGCATTCTCTATGGCATGCACGAGGGAGGCTACGACTGGAACAAGCCCTACAAGAAGTCTGCACGCCTGGTCGGCGATGTCATGGGTAAGTATCATCCGCACGGCGACAGCGCGATCTATGACGCGCTGGTGCGCATGGCGCAGGATTTCTCGATGCGCGTGCCGCTCGCGGACGGGCAGGGCAATTTCGGCTCGATGGATGGTGATGCTCCGGCCGCCATGCGGTACACCGAAGTCCGTATGGCCAAGGTCGCGACCATGTTGCTCGAGGACATCGAGCGCGAGACGGTCGACTTTCAGCCGAACTACTCGAACGAATTCCAGGAACCCGTTGTTCTCCCTGCAAGATTTCCGAACTTGCTGGTCAATGGGACGCAGGGCATCGCGGTCGGAATGGCCACCAACATCCCGCCGCACAATCTCGGCGAGGTAATCGACGCGACGCTCGCTCTGATCGAGGATCCGGAACTGACGGTCTCCGATCTGATGGACTACGTGCCCGGTCCCGACTTCCCGACAGGTGCGACGATCCTCGGTCGGTCCGGTGCCAACAAGGCTTACCACACCGGCCGCGGCAGCGTGATTATTCGCGCCAAGACCCATATCGAGGAGATCCGCAAGGACCGCTTCGCCATCATCGTCGATGAAATCCCCTATCAGGTGAACAAGGCGACTCTTCAGGAGCGCATCGCCGAGATTGCCCGTGAACGAAAGGTCGAGGGCATCGCCCACGTTCAGGACGAATCCGACCGGCATGGCGTCCGGGTGGTTATCGAGCTCAAGCGCGACGCGACGCCTGACGTCGTTCTGAACCAGCTCTATCGGTTCACGGCTCTGCAGACGTCGTTCGGGTGCAACATCCTGGCGCTGAACGGCGGCAAGCCGGAGCAACTCGACCTGCGGACGTTCCTGCAGGCCTTTATCGCTTTTCGCGAGGAGGTCGTCGCCCGGCGGACCGCCTTCCTGCTCAAGAAAGCCCGGGAACGGGCGCACCTGTTGTGCGGTCTCGCAGTTGCCGTCGAAAACGTGGACGAGGTCGTGCAGACGATCCGCTCCTCAGCAGATGCCTCCGAAGCCCGCGAGCGTCTGAAATCCCGCGCATGGCCGGCGCAGGCGATCGCCGAATATATCGCGCTGATCGACGACCCGAGCCACAAGATCAACGAGGACGGAACCTACTATCTGTCAGATGCGCAGGCGCGCGCGATCCTCGATCTGCGCTTGCAGCGCCTGACTGCCATGGGTGTCTCGGAGATCACCGAAGAGCTTCAGGAGCTTGCGGGCAAGATCACCGATTACCTTGAAATCCTGCGCTCGCGGCCACGGATCATGGAGATCATCTCGAACGAACTGATCGCGGTGAAGGAGGAATTCGCCACCCCGCGCAAGACCGAGATCACCGAGCACGAGGGCGATCTCGACGACGAGGATCTGATCGAGCAGGAGGACATGGTCGTCACGGTCACCCACGGCGGTTATATCAAGCGCACCCCGCTGACCGAGTTCCGATCGCAGGCACGCGGCGGCAAGGGTCTGAGCGGGATGGCGACCAAGGACGAGGATTTCGTCACGCGACTGTTCGTTGCCAACACACACACGCCGATCCTGTTCTTCACGACCGACGGCATCGTCTACAAGCTGAAGACCTGGCGTTTGCCGCTCGGCGGCCGGAATGCGCGCGGTAAGGCGATCGTCAACGTGCTACCGGTCACTCAGGGCGTGTCGATCGCCGCGATGATGCCGGTCGATGTGCCCGAGGACGACTGGGAGAAGCTGCAGATCGTCTTCGCGACCTCAGAGGGCGATGTGCGACAGAACCGGCTCTCGGACTTCACCAACGTCATGCGGAACGGCAAGATCGCGATGAAGTTCCCCGAAGACTCCGATATTCGCATGATCGGTGCGCGGATCTGCACGGATCAGGACGATATCATGCTGGTGACGTCGATGGGCAAGGCGATCCGCTTCCCGACGACCGATGTTCGCGTATTCCAGAGCCGCGAGTCGACCGGCGTTCGCGGGATCAGGCTGGCCAAAGGCGACTCGGTGGTCTCGATGTCGGTGATCCGCCACTTCGAGGCCTCTCCGGAAGAGCGAGCCGCGTACCTGAAGATGCGCCGCGCGGTTTCGGGCGATACCGAAATCGACGAGACCGATGACGAAGAGGCCGTCGAGGATATCGGTCTGGCGCAGGAGCGCTACGCCGAGATGTCGGCGGCCGAGGATCTGCTGCTGACCATTACCGAAGGCGGCCTCGGCAAGCTCTCGTCGAGCCATGATTATCCGGTGCGCGGCCGCGGCGGGCAGGGCGTTCAGGCCATCGACAAGGGCCTGCGCGGCGGCGAGGTCATCGCCTCGTTCCCCGTAGAGCAGGACGATCAGATCATGCTGGTCACGGACTCGGGCCAATCGATCCGCTGCCCGGTCGGCGGGATCTCGTTCCGCTCGCGCTCGGCCGGCGGGGTCAAGGTGTTCAATACCGGTGACGATGAGAAGGTCGTCTCGGTCGCGTGGATCGCCGATCAGGGTGACGCCGAAGAGGGCGCGACGGACTAAGCCCGGGTGATGTTGCAACAGTTTCAGTGCCGGCTGCTCTGCGCAAACCCGCTTGTTGCGGTCGCAGATGGCTTTCTGAGCGCGGATTCCTGTGAGGGCATTATTGATCTCGCGCGAAATCGCCTGCGCCGCTCCGAGGTCGGGACCGACGAGGCAGCGCTCGAGGTTTCAGAAGACCGCACGAATTCCGACTGCTCGCTCGATCCGAGGCTTGAGCCGGATGTGGCGTCGTTGATGCAAAAATTCGCGGACCTACTCGCTCTGCCGGCAACGCACGGAGAGGGGCTTTCGGTCCTGCACTATGCGACAGCGCAGGAATTCAAACCCCACGCGGACGGGATCTGGTCCGGGGCGAACCCCGACGCCGTTGCCGAATTCAAGGCCGATGGTGGGCAGCGCTTGTTCACCGCGATGGTCTATCTCAACGAAGTCGAAGCCGGAGGCGGCACGACCTTCCCGAAACTTGGCATCACAGTCGACCCGATGCCTGGGCGTTTGCTGATCTTTGCGAACACGCCCGCGGGCGACGACGATGCAAGCGTGCGCGCGATCCATGCAGGCGAACCGGTCACCGCAGGTGAGAAATGGGCCGCAGTCAGCTGGTGGCGCCAGCGTCCGTTCCCGATGTCCGCTTAGGCCTGATACGGCACGGACAACGTGTCCATTGCCTGAAGTGGTATCTACACGAAATTCGGCTTAAGAGGCTCGCAACTGTCCCTTACGCCGGAGCGAGTTCCCGTTGTCACAAGTCACCGCCAGCCAGCATGCCCCGTTGCCTGCGGTTGGCTTCTTTATGCTCGCCTCGCTCGGCCTTTTCTGGGGGCTGAACTGGCCGGGCATGAAGATCGCGCTTGGCGAGATTACGATCTGGTGGTTCCGGGCCATGAGCGTGGCCATGGGCGCAATTGGCTTGCTGGGAATTGCGGCGCTGTCCGGCGCCAGAGTGATCCCCGCACGCGCCGAAATCCGACCTCTTCTGATCTGCATGGTGTTCAACATCCTTGGTTGGCACTTGTTCACCGGTTACGGCGTGTCGCTGATGCCAGCGGGGCGCGCATCGATCATCGCCTTCACGATGCCGGTCTGGGCTGCGATCCTCGCCGTCTGGCTGCTTGGCGAACGAATGACGGTCCATAAGATCGCTGGTCTGGCTCTGGGGCTCGCAGGGCTGAGCGCGTTGATCGGCCCGGATCTGGCGGTTCTCGACGAGGCACCGCTCGGCGCCGTATTCATGCTTGGCGCGGCGATTACCTGGGCGACCGGAACCGTTCTGTTCAAGAAGTTTGACTGGTCCTCGCCGGTGATCTCGCTGATCGGCTGGCAACTCGCAATCGGCGGCGTGATCATGATCATCGGCGCGGCAGCGCTGGAGCCGTTGCCGGACCCGACAACCTGGAGCACGGACGTCATTCTCGCGCTGATCTACCTATTCGCGCTGCCGATGATCTATTGCCAGTGGGCCTATTTCTCGGTGGTGCGGATTTTCCCCGCTGCGATTGCGGCAATCGGAACGCTGGCGGTGCCGGTGGTGGGTGTTTTCTCGAGTGCAGTGCTGCTAGGCGAACCGGTGGGACCGTCCGAAGTGCTTGCACTCTTACTGATCGTCGCCGCACTGCTCGTCGTGCTTGTCCTCCCCGCAACGCGCTCGCGGGATTGAACGGAGACGCTGATGCTGAACCACCTCGATCCGAAGGTTGTGAACGTCAATCCGCTGATCGCGGTTATTGACGACTTCCTCAGCGAGGACGAGCGACAGGTGTTGATCGATCTGGGCGCCGGGCGTCTTCACCGGGCGACGGTCGACAGCACGTCGGGGCAGGGCATGGTCTCGATGACACGCACCAATGCCCATTGTGCATTGCCGCCAGCCGAGTTTCCGCAGGTGTTTCCGATGCTGATGAAGCTCGGTCTGGTTTTGCGGATGCCCGTGCAGCACGCGGAGGGGCCGATGCTGCTGCACTACGTCGAGGCTCAGGAATTCAAACCCCATTCCGACGGGATCATGCTGGACGCCGAGCCGGAGCGCGTGGCCCAGTTCCGAAAGAATGGCGGTCAACGGCTGTTCTCGACCCTCGTTTATCTCAACAATGTGGAGAGCGGTGGCGGAACCGGGTTCCCGGAGCTGGAAATCTCCGTGGCTCCAAAAGCGGGCCGTCTGCTGATCTTCGCCAACACGATGGCCGGATCATGCGATGTCGCAAACCTGTCGATGCATGCGGGCGAGCCGGTGACGGCCGGCGAGAAATGGGCAGCCATCACCTGGTGGCGCGAACTCCCGACCCACGCCTGAGTTCGATCAGTGCCCCGCGCTCAAACGCTGATCGAGCACCGATGTACGCCCGGTACGACCGCGCTGATAGGCGAGTGAGACCCGACTGAGCTGCGAGATCCACTGGTCAGCCGGTTGCCTTACGGCGACATCATCGGGCACCGCGACCTCGTCATACCCACAGGCAAGCAGGTACCCGAACTGGTCGGCGATCACGGGGCCTTCTGCGCGCATCCTTCCGGTGAAACCAAGATCGCGTAGCCGGGCCGCGATCGAAAAGCCGCGTCCGTCAGCAAAGCTTGGGAAATCGACCGATATCAAGCCGAGGCGCCCGAAATAATGAATGAGATCTCTTGGCTCGGCGTCGTTCGGCATCCGGGCGCCAAGATAGACGCGATCATGCTCGATCGCTTCGTCAAGTCTTGCCAATGGCACGAGGGCGTAACCCTGGTCCGGCAGTTCGTCGCTATCTGCAATGAGCGGCCAGTGGTCTTCGATCTCTCCGCTTTTATCAAGCAGCATAGAGGGCCTCCCTGAACGGCTGCATCCCTACTCTTCGATAGGTTTGCAAGAACGTTTCTCGATCCCCGTCTCTCTGGACGATATACGTATCGACGATCTTCTCCACAACCCCCGGTAGTTCGTCGTACCCGAAGCCGGGGCCGGTCCGTTCGCCCAGCGCTGCCGTCTCGGTCGCGTCACCGCCGAGCGTGATCTGGTAGCTTTCGACACCAGCCTTATCGAGGCCGAGGATGCCGATCGCGCCGACATGGTGATGGCCGCAGGCGTTGATGCACCCGGAGATCTTGATCGCCAGCGGACCTATTTCCGCCTGGCGCCGGGTCGATGCGAACCGGTTGGATATCGCCTGCGCAACCGGGATGGAACGCGCCGTCGCGAGGGCGCAGTAGTCGAGGCCGGGGCACGCAATGATATCGGTAACAAGCCCCTTGTTGGGCGCATCGAGGCCGGAGCCTCGAAGTCCGCGATAGACTGCATAAAGATCGCCGAGAGCCACGTGCGGTAACACGATATTCTGCTCGTGCGTAATCCTGAGTTCGTCTTGGCTGTAGCGTTCCGCAAGATCGGCGATGGCGCGCATTTGCTCTGAAGTCGCGTCGCCCGGAACCCCGCCCGTCGGCTTCAGCGAAACAGTGGTGGCGACATATCCTGCCTCGCGGTGCGCGAAGCTGTTCCGCTCCACCCACATTGCGAATTCCGGATCGGTCTTGAGCGCACGATGATAAGACACATCCTCGGCGCTGCGATCCTCAAGGTCCGGGGCAGCAAAATAAGCCGCGATCCTAGCGACCTCCTCGGACGGCGCCGCGATGGTCGAGCGATCCATCGACGCGAAATCCGCCTCGACCTCTTCGCGATAAGCACCGATGCCCTTTTCGTGGATCAGGATCTTGATGCGCGCCTTGTACTTGTTGTCTCGCCGTCCGTGCAGATTGTACACGCGCAGACACGCTTCGAGATATGGCAGAAGATCTTCCTTCGGCAGGAAGCTGCGAAGTTCGTGACTGATCATCGGCGTGCGCCCCATGCCGCCGCCGACGAAGATCCGGTAACCGGTCTCGCGGTCTTTTCGGACGATCTGAACACCGATGTCGTGCAGACGCAGCGCCACGCGATCGGTTTTTGAGGCGGTCACCGCAATCTTGAACTTCCGACCCAGAAACGTGAATTCCGGGTGCAGCGAGGACCATTGCCGGATGAGTTCGGCCGTTATCCTTGGGTCTTCCACTTCTTTCGGTGCGACGCCCGCGTAAGGGTCTGACGTCGTGTTGCGGATGCAGTTTCCTGATGTCTGAATGGCATGCATCTCGACTTCGGCGAGAGCATCGAGAATGTCCGGGACATCCGAGAGCTTCGGCCAGTTGAACTGGATGTTCTGTCGTGTCGTGAAGTGGCCGTAACCGCGATCCCACTTCTCGGCGATGTGGGCGAGCATGCGAAGCTGTTTCGAATCCAGCGTGCCGTAGGGGATGGCGACCCTCAGCATGTAGGCATGAAGCTGCAGGTAGAGACCATTCATCAGCCGCAGTGGCTTGAACTCGTCCTCGGTCAAGCTGCCGTCAAGGCGACGTGCGACCTGAGCGCGAAATTCCGCCGTGCGTTCAGCAACGAACTGCCGGTCGAATTCATCGTAGCGGTACATGCATCCTCCTGTCGGGCGTCTGGCGACCGAATGCCCCTATTGAGCAATCGCGATTTGCTTGAGACGAACGGATCGCTCGAACAGGCGCGCCTGAAATGCTCTGGCCTGTCCTTCAGGCAGCGATCGGTGTTTCTCCCACCGGACCGACCGGGATCGTCGGAACGCCCGTTGCGCGGATCTGCTCGCGACGTTTGACGGGAACCGGGCCATTCTCGCCGAGCTGAACGTCGACGATGTAAGGACCGACGATCTCGTTCGCGTCCACATGGCGCGCGCCAAGCGCTTCGAGTTCCTCAGCCTGCTCCGGTGTGACTGCGACCATGGCGCGTGCGATGTCCTGTTGCCAGCCATCCGGCGTCAGGAAGACGGAATGTCCCTCCACGAGGTTGTTTGCCGTCAGGATCATCGGGTGCTTCTGCTTTGGCATAGGGCCCTCCACACTCTGCGAGCAAAACAGAAATAACGATCTGAAATCGGGAATTCAAATTTTTACATCAATATTTTAGATCACGATAAATTTCACGTAATCTATCGTTTTTATATGTCGTTGAGTTTGTCTGACGGGTCGGATATCCGCTCGGGCATGACGGGGGATCTCGAAAGACCTTACTTCAGGCCGGTGCCGTGCGATCGCTCGTATCCTGGCGCATTCAGCCTCGGAGGCGGGCTTTTCGGTTTCCGCGAGATCGAGATCCTGTCGCGAAGTGAACCGCCACGCCTTGTCCCGGCAGAGGCCGCCCCGGCCCTGTTTCCCGACCAACTTGACGGATTGGAGCGGTTCACACGGACGCGTGCCTCGTTTTCGGGCATCGGCTTCGAACGTCCGCGCGTGATGGGTATCGTCAACGTCACGCCGGACAGTTTTTCCGATGGCGGGCAATTCTCGACGTTAGAGCAAGCGGTGGATCACGGCCTTTCGCTCGCTGCGGCAGGTGCCGATGTGCTCGATATTGGCGGCGAGTCAACCCGGCCTGGCGCACTTCCGGTCGATGCCGAAACCGAGGCAGATCGGGTCCTGCCGGTGATCACCGGGTTGCAGGAGGCGGGATGTGCAGTCCCGATCTCGATCGACACGCGCAATGCAAGCGTGGCCCGACGCGCCCTCGCTGCTGGCGCGCGGATCTTCAATGATGTTTCGGCCCTACAGCACGATCCGGCAAGTTTAGATACGGCGCGAGATGCGACTGGCGTCTGCCTGATGCACGCGCAGGGCGATCCGCAAACCATGCAGGACGACCCGCAATACGAAAATGTGCTGCTGGATGTTTACGACTTTCTGGAATACCGGATCTCTGCCTGTGAGATGGCGGGGATCCCGCGCCAGCGACTGCTCGTTGACCCAGGCATCGGGTTTGGAAAAGCTCTGGAACACAATCTCGACCTACTTCGGAGATTATCTCTATTTCATGGTCTCGGGTGCGGCATGCTGCTGGGTGTTTCCCGCAAGGGCTTTATCCGTCGTCTTTCAGGAGAGAAGGAGGCAGCGCGAAGAGTGCCTGGATCTATCGCGGCGGCGCTGGCAGGACTTGAGGAGGGCGTGCAGATGCTGCGTGTTCACGATGTGAAAGAGATGAAACAGGCGCTCGATGTTTGGACCGCGATCAAGCTCGATCAGACGGAGATGGAAGCATGAGCCGCAAGTTGTTCGGGACGGACGGCGTCCGCGGGCGTGCGAATGCCTATCCGATGACAGCAGGTGTCGCGATGCGCCTCGGCATGGTTGCAGGCCATCGCTTCAAGGCTGGCAACCACCGCCACCGCGTCGTGATCGGGAAGGACACGCGCCGGTCCGGCTACATGATCGAAACCGCGCTCGCCACGGGCTTCCTCTCGGTGGGGATGGACGTGCACTTCCTCGGGCCGGTGCCGACACCGGCGGTCGGGATGCTGACCCGTTCGCTGCGGGCTGATGTCGGCGTAATGATCTCGGCCAGCCACAATCCTTTCGAGGACAACGGTATCAAGCTGTTCGGCCCGGACGGCTTCAAACTGTCCGACGATGAAGAGGCCGCTCTCGAAAAGGCGATGGATGAGGAACCCGTTCTGGCTGCACCTGCCGAGATTGGCAGTGCAAGTCGGATGGACGACGGCCGCGGGCGCTATATCGAGTTCGCAAAATCGACGTTTCCCCGCCGGCGCGGCCTTGCTGGCTTGAAGATCGTGATCGACTGTGCCAACGGCGCGTCCTACCGGACGGCACCCGAAGTGCTCTGGGAGCTCGGCGCCGACGTAATCCGTGTTGGCGTGGAGCCGAACGGCGAGAACATCAACTTTGGCTGCGGCTCTACGGATCCGGGGCTTTGCCAAAGGACAGTCCTTGATCACGGTGCAGATCTCGGGATTGCCCTCGATGGCGATGCCGACCGGGTCCACATCATCGATGAGACCGGGCGGGTCGTGGACGGCGATCAGATCATGGCGCTGATTGCGCTGCGCTGGCTCAAGGAAGCCGAACTTGCAAAGGGAACGCTGGTGACGACGGTGATGTCGAACCTCGGTCTCGAGCGCATGCTCGGGGAGCACGGCGTCAATTTGATCCGCACGCGGGTGGGGGACCGCTACGTGGTCGAGGCGATGCGTGCCGGCGGATATAATCTGGGTGGCGAGCAGTCGGGTCATATCGTTATGACAGATCACGTCACGACTGGCGACGGATTGCTGGCGGCACTTCAGGTTCTTGCCGCCCTGACCGAGGGCGATCAACCCGCCTCGGAACTCTGCGACCTGTTCGAGCCTTACCCGCAGCTTCTGAAGAATGTCCGCTTCAATCAGGCCGCACGACCGCTTGAGGATGGCACCGTCAAGGCCGCGATCACCGACGGGGAAAAGACACTCGGTTCCAGTGGCCGCCTGGTCATCCGGGCTTCCGGCACCGAGCCGGTGATCCGCGTGATGGGTGAAAGCGAAGACCCGGCCTTGCTCGAGGCGGTCGTGGACAGGATCTGCTCCACGGTGGATGCGGCGGCACGATAAACGTATTTGGCGCCGCCTTGCCGGTAACGGTGCTGCCGAACTCGCAGGCACAACTCCTCAAAGCGCTTGACCCGCGATAGGCCAGTCGTTAGCGAGGCTTTGGGCGCGGTCCTGGCAAAGGGCGAACGGGGGCGGGCTCAGCAATCTCGCCCTTGACGATGGAGCGCGTCGATGACGTTCTCTGACAAGCCCGGCTTGCGGCCGGCCCGTCCCTATTTCTCCTCTGGTCCCTGTGCAAAGCATCCCGAATGGTCAGCGTCGGTCGTTGCCGAAAAGGCATTCCTGGGCCGATCGCACCGCGCTGGCGGTCCGAAAGCACAACTGAAATCAGTTATCGACCGGACGGCTGCGATGCTGGGCGTTCCGGATGACTATTTGGTCGGCATTGTGCCTGGCTCGGATACAGGTGCGGTCGAGATTGCGATGTGGACTCTGCTCGGCCTGCGACCTGTGGACGTGCTCGTGTGGGAGAGTTTCGGCAAGGGCTGGGCAACTGACGCAGTCAAGCAGTTGAAACTCGATGATTGCCGCGTGATCGAAGCAGACTATGGCGCGCTTCCAAATCTTGGAGATGTTCGGCCCGACGCCGATCTTGTCTTCACGTGGAACGGCACGACCTCCGGCGCCCGCGTCCCCGATGCGGACTGGATCAGCAGTGATCGAGAAGGACTCGCGATCTGCGATGCAACATCGGCCGCGTTTGCGCAGCCTCTGGACTGGCCGAAACTCGATGTGGTGACTTTCTCCTGGCAGAAAGTTCTCGGCGGTGAAGGTGCCCACGGGATGCTGATCCTGTCGCCCCGTGCGGTCGAAAGACTTAAATCCTTCGTTCCAGACCGGCCCTTGCCGAAGATCTTCCGTCTCACCAAAGGTGGCGATCTGATCGCGGGCGTCTTCAAGGGCGAGACGATCAACACGCCCTCGATGCTCTGTGTCGCAGATTACGAGGACGCCCTTGATTGGGCAGACTCGATCGGCGGCATCGCGGGCCTTCATGCCCGTGCGGACGCCAATTTCACGGCGTTGCAGGCATGGGTCGATCGCACGGACTGGATCGAGAACCTCGTCGCCGACCCGGTCGTGCGGTCGAACACGTCCGTCTGTCTTAGAATCACGGAACCTGAGATCGCGGCGATGGCCGAGGCAGATCAGAGGGCCTTCACCAAGGCAATGGTCGGTATGCTGGACGCAGAAGGCGTCGCCTATGACATCAATGGTTACCGCGACGCGCCGCCCGGGCTAAGGATCTGGTGCGGCGCGACAGTGGACACCTCCGATATCGAGGCGCTGGGCCCTTGGCTCGACTGGGCCTTTGCCGCCGCGCGTGCCGAACTCGAAACAGCCTAAAAATATCGGACATGAACCCCGCGCGCAATTGCGGGGTACTCCGACGCGCTCCCCGCGCGAAGACAAGGACAAACGAAAATGCCTAAAGTTCTGATTTCCGACAAACTTTCGGAAGAAGCCGTTCGCATCTTCACCGATAACGGCATCGATGCCGATTTCCAGCCCGGTCTCGGCAAGGAGCCGGAGAGGCTCGCCGAAATCATCTGCAACTATGACGGTCTGGCGGTACGTTCGGCCACGAAGGCGACGGCTGAGATCATCGCCCGGGCCGACAATCTCAAGGTCATTGGTCGCGCTGGCATCGGCGTCGACAACATCGACATCCCGTCCGCTTCTGCGAAGGGGATCGTTGTGATGAACACGCCCTTCGGCAATTCTATCACCACGGCCGAACACGCGATCGCAATGATGTTCGCGGTCGCACGGCAGATCCCGCAGGCCAACGAGTCCACGCACGACGGCAAATGGGAGAAGTCCCGGTTCATGGGGACGGAGATCACGGGCAAGACACTCGGGGTCATCGGCTGCGGTAATATCGGTTCGGTCGTCGCTTCACGGGCGCTCGGCCTCAAGATGAAGGTCGTGGCTTACGATCCCTTTCTTTCGGTGCAACGCGCTCAGGAACTCGGCGTCGAGAAGATCGAGGACGTCGATGACCTGCTCGTTCGCGCGGACTTCGTGACGCTGCATCTGCCAAAGACCGACAAGACTGCCGGTCTTCTGAATGCCGAGCGGATCGCATTGATGAAGCCCGGCGCGCGCCTTATCAACTGCGCGCGGGGGGGCTTGGTTGATGAAGCCGCGGTTGCCGAGGCGTTGAAGTCCGGTGCTCTTGCAGGAGCTGCATTCGATGTTTTCGACAAGGAGCCGGCTAACGAGAACCCGCTCTTCGGCCTGCCCAACGTCGTGGTGACGCCGCATCTTGGCGCAGCAACGACCGAGGCGCAGGAGAATGTCGCGCTGCAGATTGCCGACCAGATGAGCGCCTATCTGAACCATGGCGCCATCCAGAACGCGATCAACGCACCATCGATCACGGCCGAGGAAGCACCGCTGCTGCGACCGTGGATCAAGGTGGCCGAGATCCTCGGTGCCTTTGCCGGTCAGGTGACCGAGAGCGCGATCAGCGACATTGAGATCGAGTTCGTCGGTTCCGTTGGCGAACTGAACCTGACACCGCTCACGGCGACGCTGACCGCGGCGCTGCTCAAACCACTGATGGGCGAGGGCGGGGTCAACATGGTCTCGGCGCCCTATGTGGCCCGGGAACGCGGCGTGAAGATCTCCGAGACCCGCAAGGATGCGCAGGGCGCTTACGGCAGCTACATCCGTCTGATCGTAACCACCGAGACGCAAAGCCGTTCGGTGGCCGGGACGGTTTTCTCGGATGGGAGGCCGAGGTTCATCCAGATCAAGGGGATCAACCTAGAAGCGGAGCCGATGCCCTACATGCTCTACACGACCAACACTGACCAACCCGGCTATATCGGCGCGCTCGGCACCAAGACCGGCGATCTCGGTATCAACATCGCGACGTTTGCGCTTGGCAGGGCTGAGAAAGACGGCGAGGCAATCGCACTGTTGGGGGTCGATGACCCTCTCGATCCAAAGCTAATCGCGGAAATCTCCACGCTACCGCAGGTTCGTCAGGCGAAGGCATTGGCTTTCTGAAGTAGGACTGGTCCGTCGCCGTACTCCCTGCGTCGCTCCCGCGCCCGCGCGGACGACCCTGCGAGCCAAGCGAAAAGGCACATACCATTTGCGGCAAGCACCTCGTCTAGTGAGCAGTCCGCACAAGTCCGGCAGAAGCCTTGCTTAGTTGCCGTTTCTGACTGCGAGCTGCCAGTAACAGCGCTTGCCAGGCCGCACCCACGCACGGTCCCTGCCAGAAACCGACCAGAGGGTTTGACGCCCGCGCGGCGCTGGCTATAACGCAGCGGTTTTCCCGAAAGGACCGGATGTATGGCTAACGTCGTGGTGGTCGGCGCCCAGTGGGGCGACGAGGGCAAGGGCAAGATCGTGGATTGGCTAAGCGAGCGCGCAGACGTGATCGCGCGCTTTCAGGGCGGTCACAATGCGGGCCACACGCTGGTGATCGACGGCGAGGTTTACAAGCTTCATGCCTTGCCGTCGGGCGTCGTGCGCGGCGGCAAGCTTTCGATCATCGGTAACGGCGTGGTGCTGGACCCATGGCACCTTGTCGAGGAAATCGAGACAGTACGCGCGCAGGGCATCGAAATCTCGCCTGAAACTCTGCAGATCGCCGAGAACACGCCGCTGATTCTGCCGTTCCACGGCGAACTCGACCGCATGCGCGAAACGGCGAACACGACTGCGAAGATCGGCACGACTGGGCGTGGCATCGGTCCGGCCTACGAGGACAAAGTGGGCCGGCGTTCGGTTCGCGTCGCGGATCTTGCAGATGGCGACACGCTGGACGCGAGGCTCGACCGCATTTCGGCGCACCATGACCCTCTGCGCCGCGGATTGGGTGCAGAACCCATCGACCGTGCGCGCCTCAAAAATGCATTGCTCGAGATCGCGCCTAAGATCCTGCCTTATGCGGCGCCTGTCTGGCGGACGCTCGCGCATCAGCGCAAGGACGGCGCGCGCATCCTGTTCGAAGGCGCCCAGGGCGCGTTGCTCGATATCGATTTCGGGACATACCCGTTCGTCACGTCGTCCAACACGATGGCTGGAATGGCGGCGACCGGGACCGGTATGGGTCCGGATGCCGTCGATTTCACCCTCGGTATCGTCAAGGCTTACACGACCCGCGTCGGTGAGGGTCCGTTTCCGACAGAACTCGACGATGGCGACGGGCAGCGCCTCGGCGAGCGTGGGCATGAGTTCGGCACGACGACCGGGCGCAAGCGCCGCTGCGGCTGGTTCGACGCCGCACTCGTGCGCCAGACCTGCACGGTCAGCGGCGTGAACGGTATCGCCCTGACGAAACTCGACGTGCTCGACGGATTCGAAACGCTCCGCATCTGCACGGGTTACCGGCTGGACGGCGAGGAGATCGACTATCTCCCAACCGCCGCGGCGCAACAGGCGCGGGTCGAGCCAATATATGAGGAGATGCCCGGTTGGTCCGGGTCGACAGAGCGTGCCCGGAGATGGCTCGACCTGCCGGCCGAAGCGATCAAGTACATAAAGCGCGTCGAGGAACTGATCGAGACGCCGGTCGCATTGTTGTCGACATCCCCGGAGCGTGAAGACACGATCCTCGTCACGGATCCGTTTGCCGATTGAGCCTTCAGTTCTTGCGGGACAATTTGTGCGAGGAACCTAGTTTGCATCCCGAACAGACCCGGACGGACACGCAGGAAGTCAGATGACCTATCGTACGCGCAAGATGCTCAGCCTCGTCGTTCTCGTCGTCGGCCTGCCAGTCTATATCGGCTTGTCGCTCTACGTGATCAGTCTGTTCGATCGCCCGTCGATCATCGTCGAACTCATCGTCTACGTCGGGTTGGGCGTCCTGTGGGCGTTACCGTTCCGGGGCCTCTTTCGTGGGATCGGTCGGGAAGATCCCAACGCACCGCCGGAAAATCAATCCTAGGGCTGTACCTCGGTCTCAGCTTCCGTCGAGAATTGTTTGGAACCGGTCGCGTTCCGTTTGAGCCATCGCGAAAACGCCGTCGTCCACAAGCACGAGCATGCCCGAGCGCACGAGGCGGCCGTAACCCTTAATCCGAGCCTCAAGCGTGCGCGGATGATCGCCGGGGATGGTCTCAAAAACGTCCATGACCTCGCGTCGTGAAAACCGCGTTTTGCCTTTCGCAAGCGTGAGCCACGCTGCCGATGCCGCCAGCAGGTCGGAGACACTCTCGCAGCCCGCTCGCGTTGCCAGCGCATCGGGTGAGTTTATCCCGCTTGGCAGTTCCGGGGCATCGTTGACGGCGTTCTCGTTCTCTGCGGTCAGAGTCCCGGGTTCCCCCGGTGCGGCCACCATCTGATTTCCATGAACACTGTCGAGAAGCGCCTGAAAGCGGCTCGCGCCCGGTTCGTCTGATCCGCGCTCCTGGGCCGGGGATGTTACATCAGAGGAGGTGTCTGAATTCGCATGGCGCGCGAGTGCTGCATCCGCGCTCTCTTCTTGAGCGGTCGCGGCATACTGGGCAACCGTGTTCCCCAGATCGTCGAGGGTTTCGTGAACGCTTTCAGGCGCTGCCTTGGCCAGGGTCTCAGTCGCCTGATCCCAGATCTGAGCAGGTTCAGGTTCCGCGCTAGTCTCTGATTTCGCCGCGGCGAAGATGTTGACCGGTGCGGTTGGTTCGGGCTTGGTGTCGATTGGAGCAGCCACGCCATCGGTTGGCGGAGCGCTGAAGATGTTGACGCCGCCCGGGCTGGCTTCGGGCGAGCTTTCTTCGGGCGCGGCTTCGGCTTCGGCTCCGTCGATTTCTACCTCTGCGGTGTCCGTCTCGTCGTCTTGATCGGAGGACGAGGACGGAGCCGCAAAGATGTTGAGAGGCGACGGGGCATCGCTCTCCGGCGTAGCAAAGATGTTTACGTCCTCTGCCGTCTTAGGCTGAACATCCGCAGCATAAGTTTCCGCCACCTCGTCGGCGACATGTTCATCTACGCCTGCGGTGTCACGTTCATCCGTCGAGCCTTCGCTCGGTTCAGCTTGATGAGACCAGATCTCCGAGGGTTCCTCATGAGATGGTGTCGGGTCGCGCAAGCTTTCCTTCTCGTCCAGATCACCATGCTCGGTTGCAACTTCAGCTTCGGCCGGTTCCGAAGCGGTGGGGGGTGCTGCGAAGATGTTTGCAATCGAGCCGGCGTCGGCCGGCTCATCTGTGTGATCGTCGCTTTCTTGAGCCTCGCGTCCGTCTGTATCATTTGTGTCCTCGTGGATGCCGGGAGCGGCGTCCTCCGGAGGCTCCGAGCCTCCGCCCGGATCTGCAAAGATGTTCGGTGTGTCAGATGCCTCACGCACCATCTCAGTGTCGGGATCAGAGAAGTCTTCCGGGGTGGTCGCGGCTTCGGCATCCTCTGATCCTGCGTCTGGATCCGCGAAGATATTCGGTTCCTCAGGTTCTGCAGGTGCTGTGTCCGTTGCATCGGTTCCGACGTGGTCGGCCTCGCTCGTGATGGAACTGCCATCGTCGGGAATTGACCAGGCATCATCCAGCGCCAGAGCTTCCTCGGATGATGCCGCGTCATCGCTTGTGCTCTCGTCGGGCTCATCGTCCTCATCGCTGAACGCACCGGCGAGATGCGCGCCGCCGACCGCGAGACCGGCCGCGGCTGCGGCTGCAAGAGAAATGCCGCCCGCCGAGTCCGCGTCTGCTTCGTCTTCCTCGTCAGTCGCCGCGGCGGCAATCGGAGGTTCATCATCGGGGTCTTCCAGAGCTTCTGCATCTTGCCCATGCGGCTCAGAAGCGGCTTCAGGAAAATCAGTCTCTACGAGAGCTTCGGCTTCCGGGTCTGCCGGGTCGACATCGTCAACCGAGAGCTCGACTTCAGCCTTGGCGGAATCTGGCGCGTCCGGTTCGTCGTCTTCAACGAAGGATGTGGCAGTTCCGTCGTCATGAGCAGCCTCGGCCTCCGCCCTATCCGCGGCGTCCACGTCACCAGCTCCGGCTATGGGTACTCGGATTTCCTCTGCATCTGATGCGTCGGATTCGGCCGGCGCAGTTGACGCTGGTGCCGTGCCGCCGTCGCGGATGACAACAATACCTGGCGATGCGTCTTCGGCTTGCTCGCTGGAGTCGAGCGCATCTTCGATCTCGTCAGCTTCAGTTCCATCGCTGATCGGGGTCAACTGCGGCGTCGCAGCAATCATCTGCTGCATTTCGCCCAGGATTCCGCGCAATTGCTCGACCGGGTTGTCGTAGCCCTCGATCGTGCAGGCAAAGGCGCCGTAGCGAACCTCGACCTTCTTGCCAGTTTCAGCCATTCTGCCCTCAAGCCCAGTGCCGTCTTCGCGGCGCAGCGTCTGTCGGACCGTGGCGGATTTGACCATGGCGGTCAAGGCAACGGCCGATCGTAGGTTCGCGTCATACGTGCGGGGAGATTGAGGAAAAATGAAGGCAGATGTGCTTAAATTTGACGAAGCCGTCACGCTTGTGGGCGGCGGCGCGCTGACGCGCGAAATGGTCGATGAAGCACAATCACTCGCGCCACGCCTGATCGCGGCGGACGGGGCCGCCGACCGGCTCTCGGACTGGGGATTGATGCCGGACGCGATCATCGGAGACATGGACTCGATCTCGGACATGGCGCGCTGGCAGGACACTTCGACGACATTGCTGCACCTGCCCGAGCAGGAGACGACCGACTTTGCCAAGTGCCTCTACGCGACGGAGGCTCCGACATATGTCGCAGCAGGCTTCACGGGAAAACGGCTGGACCACACGCTCGCGGTGTTCAATGCGATGCTTCAATGGTCGCAGAAATCCGTCATCCTGATCGGTGAGGAAGAAGTGGTTGCCCTGTGCCCGCCGGCGCGCGTTCTGAGCCTCACGATCGGCGCAGGAGAGACCGTCTCGATTTATCCGCTGCGTCCGGTTCAGGGTTTGGCCGCCGAGGGGCTAAGATGGCCGATCGACGGCCTCGCGATGGAGCCGGGCGGGCAAATCGGCACATCGAACCAGTCCGTCGAAGACCGCATCCAATTGAGCTTTGACGGCGCCGGCGCCCTGCTGATGATCGGCCGCAAGCACCTGCGCGAATTGCACAGGGCACTGCAGGCCTAGCGAAGGACTTCGCGGATGCGATCGACCGCCGTGCGGATGTTTTCGACCGAGTTGGCGTAGGAAAAGCGGATGTAAGCGTTTGCGTGAACGCCGAAGCTTGGCCCGGCGATGGTCGCGACACCTGCCTCTTCCAGCAGCTTCGTCTGCAGGGACTTCGCGTCGAGGCCGGTGCCGGAGATGTTCGGGAACACGTAAAACGCACCGCCTGGATCAAGGCAATCGAACCCGGGGAGCTGATTGAGAAGCGGCACGATGATCCGTCGGCGTTCATCGAAGGCGCGCATCATCTCGTCTACGGCGTCTTGCGGGCCCTCGAGCGCTGCGATCCCGGCGTACTGCGTCGCCGCATTCACGCAGGAATGGTTGTTGACGCACAGGCGGTTGATTGGCTCGATGAGCGCATCGGGCCAGACCGAATATCCCAGTCGCCAGCCCGTCATCGCATAGGTCTTGGACCAGCCGTCGAGCAAAATGAGCCGGTCGCGGATCTCTGGGTACGCCAGCCATGAGACGTGCTCGCGATCTTGGTACAGCATCCGCGAATAGATCTCGTCGGATAGAACCGTCACGTGATCCGGCAGCCCGGCAATCAGTTTCTCCACTTCGGCGCGCGGGGTGACGCCTCCAGTCGGATTGCCGGGCGAATTGACGATGATCAGCCGGGTCGCCGGCGTAAACGCGGCAAGAACTTCATCAGCGGAGAAGGAGAAACCGTTCTCCTCTCGCAGGACGATCGGGACGGGCTTCGCGCCGGTATATTCGATCATCGAACGATAGATCGGAAAGCCCGGATCAGGGTACATGATCTCCGTTCCCGGCGCGCCGAACATCAGGATCGCGAAGAACATGGTCGGCTTACCGCCGGGCATGATGCAGATGTTGTCCGGGCTGACCTCGACTCCGCGACGCGCGGCGATGTCTGCGGCGACCGCTTCGCGCAGCGGCAGGATACCCTGGCTCGGCGTGTACCCGTGGTGCCCGTCCCGCAACGCTTTGACGCCTGCCTCGACGATGTGTTCGGGCGTGCGAAAGTCCGGTTGGCCGATGCCGAGATTGATGATGTCGCGGCCTTGCCGCTCTAGCTCCGCCGCGCGCGCGAGCACCTCGAACGCCGTCTCGGTTCCCAGACGCGATATGCCATCTGCCAGGATCATGTATGTCCCCCAGTGTTCACAATGGGCTTAGGCGACCCGTCGCGCTCAGGAAAGGCGTTTGCAGAACTCCTGTGGAAAATGATCCATCAGGAACGCCCATTGCGGTGCAAGCCGTTCCTCCAACGCGTCTTTCACTGGCGTCGGTACATGATACCGCGTGCCGACATGCACCGGCTTGCTGATCTTCGGCACGTCATATTGAGCCGCCGGAAGATCGAGATGTTTCTCGATCCGGCGCAGCACCCCCAGAGGATCCGTTTTCAGATCGCCGAAGGGCACGTACAGGATGCGCTCCGCCGGGAACACCGCGTGCCAGCGCGGGATCTGGTCCGCGTAGTCGCCGCGCGCCAGCATGCCCTTGGCGAAAGCCCGCTTTTCCCACCACTCGGGTTCGGGCGGATCGTCGGGCGAGTAGCCTTTCATCGACGCGTCCATCTGCATGCCCGACAGCATGCGCGCGACCGGATCCCGGATGAAGTGAATCAGGCGGATGCCGGGCAATTCTTCCCAGATTGCGCGGATACCGTCGTTCGGCAGCGCGCAGTAGGCCGGTGTGGACTCGCCGCAGACGCGGCCCATGGCGTCGGGGTGAGTGAAGGCGTTCTCGTACCACTCCGGCGTCCAGATCTGGCGGGTCAGCGCTTCCCAGTAGACCGCATTGGCCGAGAGTGGGCCGGATCTGCGCGCAGCCTGCTCGGCGCGCGCGGTCGTGCGTTTGCGGATCGCGCGGGCCGGAACCTTGACCGCCTCGCCGAACCGGCCGTCGAAGTAGTGCGTCTCCTTGAGCAGCGTCATCCATACGTCGGGGTGCTGACCGAACATCTTATGAAACCAGCTTGTGCCGGCCTTGGCGGCGCCGATACACAGAAAACGCGGGCGCTGCGGCGTCGCCTTGACCTTCGGCATGGGGCGCTCGCCATCCGCCTTGCCCCGGTTCCGCAGTGATTTGAAGAGCCGCACGGGTCGCCGTTCTGTCCGCTCCTGAAACAACCTGTTTGTTATCGGGGCGAAGCTTAGCAAAAGGCAAATGAAACCGGCATCAATTGCTTCTGGTGACTGGCCACATCAAGGCTTGCCAAGGCGTCGATCGGCGTTGAAAGCTGCCGTCAAAGACGGGAGGTGGCTCATGCGCGCGGCGGTTCTGACGGAGTTCGGAAAACCCTTCGAAATGATGGATCTCGATCAGGCGCCACCCGGCCCCGGTGAGGTCCGGGTTCGCATCATGGCCTGCGCGGTCTGTCACTCCGACATTCACTTCGCCGACGGGGAACTCGGCGGAGAGCTGCCGATGGTCCTGGGCCACGAGGCCTCAGGCGAAATAATCGAAGTAGGCGAAGATGTTACGGATTTGAACTCAGGCGACAGGGTTGCCGTAACCCTGGTTCGGCACTGCGGCTCCTGCCCGTGCTGTGACAAGGGTTTCATGGCGACGTGCGAGACCCATCTGCGCGACTCGAACACGCCGCTTTCGCTGAACGGCGATCCGGTGACCCATGGCATCAAGACGGCGGCTTTTGCCGAGGAGACGGTCGTGCACGCCAGCCAGGTGGTGAAGGTCGGCGATGATATCTCGTGGGAAGCGGCGGCGCTCCTCGCCTGCGGTGTGATCACGGGGTACGGCGCGGCCACGCACACGGCGGAAATCGAGGAAGGTGCGACAGTCGCTGTCGTCGGATGCGGCGGCGTTGGCCTGAACGCGATCCAGGGCGCGAAGGCGAGCAAGGCCGGGCAGATCATCGCCGTGGATCTTGCCGAGGACCGCCTCGAGGCGGCGATGGCGTTCGGTGCCACCGACCGTGTGAACGCATCGCAGAGCGACGCAATCCGCGGAGTGCGCGGTCTGACGGGCAAGCGCGGCGCGGATTATGTCATTATTACAGTGGGTTCAGAGGTCGCGATCAACCAGAGCTACCGGATGTGCGCGCCGGGTGGTGCCATCGTTCTCGTCGGTCTGCCGCATGCCGAGACCGTCGCGCAGTTCTCGCCGGTGGCGTTCATAAGCTTGTCGCAGCAGGTGCACGGATCGGTCATGGGGCATATGCCGATAAAGCACGAGATCCCGAAGCTGGTGTCGCGATACGAGGCCGGTGACCTGAAGCTGGACGAGTTGATCTCAGCCCGGTTCTCGTTCGATCAGGTCAACGAGGCGATGGATGCCACGCGCCGCGGCGAGGGAATCCGGAACATCGTGATGATCGGTGCAGACGCTTAAACTACTGGAATTACAATGAAACTTACAGACTGCGAGGTCTTTGTCGTCGGCAACCCTCCACCGCGCAAGGGCGGGAGGTACTTCATTTTCGTCCAGCTCACGACCGATGACGGGATTACGGGCGTGGGCGAGGTCTACGCCGCGACCTTCGGGCCGCACACGGTCGCGAAGATGGTCGAGGACGTCTACGCGCGGTACTTCGACGGTGCCGACCCGCACAGGATCGAGCATCTGTGGCGGCTGACCTATGGATCGGGCTATTCGGCGCGTCCGGACGCATCGCTGATGGGGGTTCTGTCGGGGCTTGAGATCGCCTGCTGGGATATCCTCGGCAAGTCGGCGGGCAAACCGGTCTACGATCTGCTCGGCGGGAAGTGTCGCGAAAAGATCAGGACTTACACTTACATGTACCCGGAGGATGGCGACGTCTATCCTGAGTTCGACGCCGATACGATCTACACCAATCCGGACATGGCGGCCGAGCGGGCCCTGGATTATCTCGCCATGGGCTTCAACGCGCTGAAGTTCGATCCGGCGGGTCCTTACACGGTTTACGACCCACATCAGCCGCGGATGGAGGATCTCGAACGCTCGGGAGATTTCTGCAAGGCCCTGCGTCAAGCCGTTGGAACCAAAGCAGATTTGCTTTTCGGTACCCATGGTCAATTTACGACATCCGGAGCCAAGCGGATCGCCAAGCGTATTGAGCCGTACGAGCCGCTCTGGTTCGAGGAACCGGTCGCTGCCGAGATGCCGGAGCAGATGGCCGAGGTCGCGCGGAGCACGTCCGTGCCCATCGCGACAGGCGAGCGCCTGACGACGAAATACGAGTTTTCCCGGGTGCTTAGCTGTGGTGCTGCATCCATTCTCCAACCGGCTCTTGGACGGGTCGGCGGCATTCTCGAGGCCAAGAAGATCGCCGCGATGGCGGAGACGCATTACGCGCAAATGGCACCGCACCTCTATTGCGGCCCGGTCGAGGGCGCAGCAAACGCTCAGCTTGCCGCCTGCATTCCCAACTTCCTGATCCTCGAGAGCATCGAGCGATGGGACGGCTTCCATGGCGAGATCATCTCGGGTATGGTTTGGGCGGATGGCTATGTCATCCCGTCGCGCGAGCCGGGACTGGGGATCACGTTCAATGCGGAGATTGCCCGCGCGACGCCATATACTGGCGACGAGCTGCATCTCCTGATGGCACCGGAAGAGTTAACGCCCTGACGCTGGCGAAACAGGCTTATGGCGTCTGTATGGCCCGCGTATGTCCTCCCTACGTACAAAATATCGACCGAGCGCTGGTTAACGGTCCTCCCGCAATTTCAGCTTTGCGCGCCGCTCGGGGGCTCGTAGGCTCCACGTCGCCACAGATTTGAGGAAGCGTCACATGTCGGATTGGATCGTCAGGCCCGCCACTCGTGAAGACCGAAATGCGCTCTCTGGCATCATGCGAAAAGCGATCGATGGGCTGGGTTTCGTGCCGGAGTTGCACTCGCCCGGCGAGGACGCGGCGTTCATCGCCGGGATGCTGCTGTCGGCCGAAGTTTGGGCCGCCGCGACGGAGAGCGAAACCATCGGCTTCATCGCTGTCACGAGGGGCGCGCAAGTTCCGGCGCTTTACGTGGCACCCGGCCGACAGGGGCAGGGGGTCGGCGCCGCTTTATTGGCAGCGGCGCGGCAAGGTCGCGAGGAACTCTCGCTGCAGTGTTTCCAGCAGAACGAAGGCGCGCGCCGGTTCTACGAGCGTCACGGCTTTGTCGAGATCGCCCGGGACGATATCGGCAGAAATGACGAAGGACTGCCCGACATCACTTATCGCTGGGCCGCACCGGTCGAGGCGGGCGCCGACTGGTCGCGCGGCACGGCGTGGATGAACGAGCGGCTGATCCCGGCTGCCGAGGCGAAGATCAGCGTGATGGACTGGGGCGTGACGCGTTCGGACATCACTTATGACGTTGCCTCGGTCTGGGAGGGCGGGTTCTTCCGGCTCGATGCCCACATTGAGCGCTTCGTCGCGTCAGTCACTGCGACCCGGTTGCAGATCGATCAGAGCGCCGAGGACATCCGCCGGATCTGCCACGACATGGTCGCCCGGTCCGGCTTGCGCGCGGCCTATGTGGCGTTCGTTGCCTCGCGCGGTGCGCCGCTGATTCCCGGCAACCGCGACCCGCGCCAGTGCGGCAATCATTTCTTCGCCTGGGCCGTGCCTTACGTGCATGTCATCAAGCCCGAGATCGCGGAGAAGGGTGCGAGCCTCTGGATCGCCAAGGACGTGCGGCGCATCCCCGAGGACAGCGTCAATCCGCTGGCCAAGAACTATCACTGGGGCGACATGACCGCCGGTCTGTTCGAAGCGAAGGATCACGGGTTCGAGACGGTCGCGCTGCTCGATCATGCAGGCAACGTCACCGAGGGGCCGGGGTTCAACGTGTTCGCCGTCAAGGACGACCGGGTCGTGACGTCCGATCACGGCGTCCTGCACGGGATCACGCGGCGCACCGTGCTGGAGATGGCCGAGGAAGCCGGTCTCGCCACCGAGTCGCGCCCGCTGCCGCTGGACGAGTTCTTCGAAGCGGACGAGGTCTTCCTCTCGACGACGGGCGGCGGCGTGGTGCCGGTCACAAAGGTGGACGACCGGGTATTCTCGAACGGTGCGCCCGGGCGGGTCACGGCCGATCTGCGCGCGAGATATTCCGCTTGGCGGATGCGACCCGAGTACCGCCAGGAGGTCAGCTACGCGGTCTGACCCGCAGGTGTGGGCTGCGCGCCCGGAGTTCACAATGATTGCTTTATGCCGACCACCTCGCGGGTACGGGTCACCCTCCCGCGCCAGACGCGGTCGAACTCTGCGATGAGACTGGCGATCGCATCCGAGGACGTGACCCGGTGCGCCGTCTCGATATCGGCAAATTCGTAGATCGCAATGTGGACGGGTGTTTCGGCCGCGCTCCAGCCGCGTTGCGCGCTCAGCGTGCCGAAGGCGCGATGAGCGTCGGGCAGGTGTTCGCGCTCGTACCAGTCCTCGAAGGCGTCGCGGTCGGCTGGCGATACCTCGGCCCGGACAATCAGATATGCGCTCATGGCGTGGTCTCCGTTCCTTCGGGTAACAGGATCGCTTGACCGAATATCCGCTGGCAAGTGCCGGTTGCGCGCTATCTCCATCGGCACCTGATGCAGGAGCCGGCCCATGCTGGATGGAAGCGCGCCCGACACTGGTACGATCCTGCTGTCCTTCGGCGGCGGGCGGCTGAAGCACTGGAGTCGCGCGCCCGAGTTCTTTTTGCTGTCGGCTCTCGCGGTGCGTCAGGCCCGCCGGAGCCCGGGCAATGTCTTCACCCGGGTCGGGAGGCTCGACGGGATGCTGTTCTCCTACAGCGGGTGGGAGAGCGAGGTGCAGCGCCAGTCCTACGCCCGACGGGGCGCGCACGGCGTGGCGCTGCGCCGGACCGCAGCGCTGGTCGACTGGTTCGAGTTCCATCATTTCCGGCATTCTGCCGCGCCGTCATTTCGGGATGCCTATGCACTTTGGGCCGATGCGACGGGGCGGTGAAACCACCGTGGGGCGCGATGCGCGAAATTGCCATGCTTTCCGCACAGTCCCGCCCTTGCGCGCGTGCACGGTTTTCGACATAACCCGCCCAGCCAGCACGTAAGGGAGCGCCGCGATGTCCGTTGCCGCAGAAATAGCCGCCGCAACGCCCCGCTTCTCCCGTGTCCTTCTGAAAATCTCCGGCGAGGCGCTGATGGGCGACCAGGGCTTCGGCCTGCACACGCCGACCGTCCAGCGCATCGCCGGCGAGATCAGAAAAGCGCACGATCTCGGAATCGAGATCTGCATGGTGATCGGGGGTGGCAACATCTTCCGCGGCCTTTCCGGGGCGGCGCAGGGGATGGAACGCGCGCAGGCCGACTACATGGGAATGCTGGCGACCGTGATGAATGCGCTCGGCATGCAATCCGCGCTGGAGGGGCAGGGCATCCACACCCGGGTGCAGTCGGCGATCCCGATGGACAGCGTGTGCGAGCCCTATCTCAGGCGCCGGGCGATCCGGCATCTGGAGAAGAAGCGGATCGTCATCTTCGCCGCAGGGACCGGCAACCCCTATTTCACGACCGATACCGCGGCAACACTGCGGGCCAACGAGATGGGGTGCCAGGCGCTCTTCAAGGGCACGCAGGTCGACGGCGTCTATGACAGCGATCCGAAGCTGAACGCCGAGGCGGTGCGCTACGACCGGGTCAGCTATGACGAGGTGCTGCGCAAGAACCTGAAGGTCATGGATGCCTCGGCCATCGCTCTGGCGCGTGACAACGACCTGCCTATCATCGTTTTCTCTCTCGCGGATCCGGGCGGAATGACCGAAGTCCTGTTTGGCCGCGGACGATTTACCGAAGTCGCCGCCTAGTCTAAAAGGGCCGGAACAAGAACAAGAGCGAAAGAAGCTGACGGTTATGTCCGACGAAGAAATCGAAATCGACCTGGACGATCTTGAGCGCCGCATGGACGGGGCTATGACCTCGTTGCGCAGCGATTTCGCCTCGCTGAGAACGGGCCGGGCGTCGGCCTCGATGCTGGACGCCATCACGGTCGAGGCTTACGGCGCCACGACGCCGGTCAATCAGGTCGGCACGGTCAACGTGCCCGAACCGCGCATGGTGACGCTGAACGTGTGGGACAAGTCGCTGGTCAATGCGGTCGATAAGGCGATCCGCTCGTCCGGACTGGGCATCAATCCGGTGGTCGACGGCACGCTGCTCAGGATGCCGATCCCGGAACTGAACGAGGAGCGCCGCCGCGAACTGACGAAGGTTGCCGGCCAGTATGCCGAGAACGCGCGCGTCGCGATCCGCAACGTGCGCCGCGATGGCATGGATCAGGTCAAGAAGGCCAAGGCAGACGGCATGTCCGAGGATGAGCAAAAGCTTTACAATGACGAGATACAAGAGTTGACGGATGCCGCTATCGGCAAGATCGATGCGGCTCTCGATACCAAACAAGAAGAGATTATGCAGGTCTGAAGAGCGATGATCCGGCACGGGGGAGGCCGGGATGACGCGAACCGAGCGGGGTCAAAAAGCGTGCAAACAACTAGTCCACCCGAGACGCGGGGGCCGCGTCACGTAGCCATCATTATGGACGGCAACGGCCGGTGGGCCGTGGAGCGCGGTCGACCCCGGACGTTCGGGCATCATCGCGGCGCCGAGCGCGTGCGCGAGATCGTGCAAGCGGCACCCGACCTGGGCGTCGAGGTGATGACGCTTTACGCCTTTTCGACGGAGAACTGGCGACGGCCGGACTACGAGGTCAAGGTGCTGATGAGCCTGTTCCGGCGCTACGTCGTGCGCGAGGTAGACGAGCTCGACAGCAGCGGTGTCCGCGTGCGTTTCATTGGACAGCGTGAGCGCCTGCCGCAGGACCTGCAGCGCCTGATGGCGATGATGGAGGACCGGACCGCGGGCAACACGCGGCTCACTCTGCAAGTGGCGATCTCTTACGGTGCGCGGACCGAGCTGACCGAGGCGATGCGGGTTCTGGCCGGGGAAGCGGCGACGGGCAGGCTCGATCCCGCTGATATCGACGAGGATGCGATCTCGGGCGCGCTCGACACGGCGGGCGTGCCGGACCCCGATCTCGTGATCCGGACCTCCGGCGAGATGCGGGTGTCGAACTTCCTGCTCTGGCAGGCAGCCTATGCGGAATACAGCTTTGTCGAGAAGTGCTGGCCGGATTTCACGCCGGAGGACCTGGCGGCGGAGATCGCGCGCTTCGGCGGGCGTGAGCGTCGGTTCGGCGCTGTTGAGGCAGTCTAGGGTCCGCGCGCGGCATGGCAGAGGGCAGGCCGGCCGCGGGATGGAAGAGCAAATTCGCTGATCTGGGTGTGCGGCTGGTCTCGTCGCTGGCCGTCGGAGCGTTGGCGCTGGCCTGCCTCTGGCTCGGCGGGGGCTGGGCGGTACTTCTGGCGGGCGTCGCGGTGGCCGCGATGCTGCGCGAGCTCTGGCAGATCATGCGCCCGTCGCAGACCGACAGCGGCTGGGTCTTCTTCGCGCTCTGTGCCGCCTATGTGACGCTCGCCGGATTTGCCTTCGTCTGGCTGCGCAACGAGGCACCGCACGGTTTGCTATCCGTGCTCTGGGCGGCGGCGACCGTGGTTGCAGCGGATGTGGGAGGCTACTTCGCCGGGCGCCTGATCGGCGGTGCGCGGCTCTGGCCATCGATCAGCCCGCGAAAGACCTGGGCCGGACTGGGCGGCGCGGTCGCGCTGGCCTCGTTCGCCGGAGGGCTGTTCTCGTGGTCGACGACCGGCACCTACTTCTATGAGGTCTGCGTTGTCTCGATGATTGCTGCACTCGTGGCGCAAGGCGGCGATCTGGCGGAGTCCGCGCTGAAGCGACATTTTTCTGTCAAGGATGCCGGTACGCTGATTCCGGGCCACGGCGGCGTCCTCGACCGGCTGGACGGGCACATGGCTGCGATCCTTGTCGCGGCCGTTGTCACGGCATGGCGCGACAAGGCCGTGTTCATCTGGTGAGGCGGGGATCGTGAGCGGCAAGCGGATTAGCATATTCGGCGTCACGGGATCGATCGGCGCGAACACCGTTTCGGTGATCGAGAGCCTCGGGGCCGAGCGGTTCGAGACGGTCGCGGTGACTGGCCACGGCAATATCACGGGTCTGGCCGATGCGGCGCAGCGGCTGCGGGCAAAGGTCGCGGTCACCGCCGATCCGGGCAGGTTGGGCGATCTGCGCGACGCGCTCGCGGGCTCGGGGATCGAGGTCGCGGCAGGTCCCGAGGCGCTGGACGAGGCGGCGTCCCGTCCGGTCGACTGGGTCATGTCTGCGATCGTCGGCGCTGCCGGTCTGCGCCCGACGCTTTCCGCGGTCCGTCAGGGCGCGACGATTGCGCTGGCCAACAAGGAAACGCTCGTCGCTGCAGGAGAGCTGTTCCTCGCCGAGATCGCGAAATCCGGATCGAAGCTGCTGCCGGTCGACAGCGAGCACAACGCGATCTTCCAGTTGATCGCGCACGAGAAAACGCCAATCGAACGCCTTCTGCTGACGGCCTCCGGCGGTCCGTTCCGGACGTGGACCCGCGAGCAGATGGCTGCCGCGAGCCCGAAACAGGCGGTCGCGCACCCGAACTGGTCCATGGGTGCGCGAATTTCGATCGACTCGGCGTCGATGTTCAACAAGGCACTGGAGATGATCGAGGCCGGGCATCTCTTCGACATCACGCCGGACCAGATCGAGGTCGTGGTTCACCCGCAGTCGATCATTCATTCGATGATCGGCTATCGCGATGGTTCGATCCTCGCCCATCTCGGCCCGTCCGACATGCGGGTCGCCATCGGTTACGCCTTGGCCTGGCCCGAGCGCCCGGAACTGCCGGTGGATCGGCTGGATTTCGCGGAACTTGCGCGGCTGGATTTCGAGGCGCCCGACGAGGAGCGTTTCCCGCCGCTGCGCCTTGCACGCGAGGCCATGGCGGCCGGGGGCCTGACCTGTTGCGCCATGAACGCAGCCCACGAAATCGCGCTGGATGGCTTCATCGCGGGGCAGATCGGGTTCCTCGAAATGGCCGGTCTTGTTGAAGACACAGTTTCCGCATTAGGTAGTGCGCCAAGCGCGGCATCTCTGGACGATGTCTTTGCGATGGACGCGCAGGCGCGGGTCGAAGCCCGTAACCAACTGGTCAAGCGAATGGGTTAGGCAGTACGGCATGGATCTGATCAGCAGTATTCCCGTCATCGGGCCGTTTCTTCTCGCGGCGATCCCGTTCATCATCTGTCTTTCGATCGTCGTGGCGATCCACGAACTGGGCCATCTGATGGTCGGGCGCTGGTGCGGCATCAAGGCGGAGGTGTTCTCGGTCGGCTTCGGGCGCGTGCTGTACTCCCGGCGCGACCGGCATGGCACGGTCTGGCAATTGGCGCTGCTGCCGCTGGGCGGGTTCGTCAAATTCGTCGGCGACATGGATCCGTCGAGCTCGCGACGCGCCTCGGATGAGGATGTGGCACCGGAAGACCGGCCCCATGCATTCCACAATGCAGCACTCTGGAGGCGGACGCTCACGGTCCTGGCCGGACCGGTCGCGAATTTCCTGCTGTCGATCATTATCTTCTTCACGATCGCTTTGCTGACACCAAAAGGTTCGGACGAGCCGGTCATTGGCACGATTGATCCCGAGATCGTCGGGCTGAGCGATTTCCGCGAGGGCGATCGCGTTCTTTCGGTCAACGGTACCGAGACCCCGGATTTCCCGAGCGTCTTCTCCGAGATGATCCGCACCAATGGCGAGCTTTCGACGGCTCAGGTGCTGCGCGACGGCGCGGAGATGGACGTCGAGTTCCGTTACCTGACCCGTCCGCGGGTGACCAATGTATCGAGCGACGGGGCGGCGATCGCCGCGGGCATCGTTCCCGGCGACATGATCCTCGCCGTCAATGACGTCGAAATCGCCTCGAGTCGCCATCTGATCCTGCTCGGTGTCGATCTCGAGGTCGGCAAGGACATCACGGTGCGGGTCGACCGCGACGGAGACATCCGGGAATTCACTTTCGCGCCGCGCTTCGTCGAGCGCCCGCATCCCGAGACCGGCGAGATCATCCCGCTGCCGACCATGGGCGTGCAACTGGGCGAGTTGAACATTCTTCCGCTCGAGGAGAGCCGCTCTTTCGGGGAAGCGGCCATCAGCAGCGTCGACAGCGTCGTCCGGATCATCACCGACTCGCTCAACTACATCGAACAGATGCTGTTCAAGGGCGCGACGACCGATCACCTTTCAGGTCCGATCGGGATCGCGAAGCATTCCGCGAACGCGGCGAGCGGTGGCTGGCTGACGTTCGTGCACTTCATCGCGTTCATCTCAACTGCGATTGGCCTGATGAATCTGTTCCCGATCCCCGTTCTAGATGGCGGGCACCTGATGTTCTACGCTGCAGAGGCCGTTCGCGGCCGCCCGGCCAACGAACATATCGTACGCTACGGAACGGTGGCCGGTCTCTCCCTTCTGTTGTTGCTTATGGTTTTCGTGACCTTTAATAACGACCTCGGTCTGGGCGCCTGGCTAGCCCAGAACTGAGGCAGCAACGCAGCAGAGAACCTGTCCGGGGAAAAGCGGCCAACGGGCCCGGAGGGCAGGGGGGAGTGAAGATGAGACGTGCCTCCTTTCCGTGGCGACGGGTCGCGAAGGTGTATGCGGTCATCCTGACCGCCGGGGTGGCGCTTCTGGCGGACCTCTCGGTCCCTACTTCTGCATCTGCCCAATTGCTTGCTCAGGCCCCGCGTGAACAGGCGGTCACGGTGCGCGGAAACCGGCGCATCGAGGCCGAGACGATCCTCTCCTACATGGACTTGCGCCAGGGCCAGACAGTCACCGCCGAGGATCTGAACAGATCCGTGCGGCGGTTGTTCGACACCGGGCTGTTCCGTGACGTACAGATCATCCCCGCGGAAAACGAATTGATTGTCGAAGTGATCGAGAACCCGTCGATCAACGAGATCGCCTTCGAGGGTAATGACGCGTTGTCGGACGAGGACCTCGAGCGGATCATCTCGCTGCGCCCGCGTCTGCCGTTCACCGTCTCGTCCGCCGAGGCCGATGCGCAGGCGATCATTGAGATCTACCGGCGGACCGGTCGCTTCGGCGCCGAAGTCGAGCCCGTCATTATCGAACGCTCCGACAACCGCGTCGATCTCGTCTTCGAGATTTCCGAGGGCGAGATGACCGGCGTCTCGGCGATCGATTTCGTCGGCAACACCGTTTTCTCGGACCGCCGCTTGCGCGGTGTGATCGAGACCGCGGAGTCTGGCATCCTGTCGCAGTTCTTCAGCTCGGACGTCTATGACCCGGACCGCCTCGAACTCGACAAGGAATTGTTGCGCCAGTACTACTTCGAGCGCGGCTACGCTGACTTCACGGTGCTTTCCGCGACGGCGGAGCTTTCCCCGGACCGCGACGGCTTCTTCATCACCTTCACGGTGAGCGAAGGCGAGGAATACACCTTTGGAACCATGGATGTGGAGGTCAACGCGAAGGGCCTCGATCCCGAAGCCTTCGTCGCCGCGGTGCCCGATCTCGAAGGCGAGATCTACGATGCGACCGAAGTCGAGGAGATCAGCAACGAGTTGACGGACATCGCCGGTCAGGCGGGTTTCGCTTTCGTTCAGGTGCGACCGCGCGTCCGGAAGAGCACCGAAGAGCGGATCATCGATTTGGTCTATCAGGTCGAGGAAGGCCCGCGGGTATTCATCGAGCGCATCGAGATCGAGGGCAATAAACAGACCCTTGACAGCGTTATCCGCCGCGAAATCGACCTTGTGGAGGGCGACCCATTCGATGCTCGAAAGATCCGAGAAGCAAGGCGCAAAATCCGCGGACTTCGATACTTCAGTTCTGTCGAGGTTGATACCGAGCCAGGCGCAACGGAAGACCGCGCAACGCTAAGGGTAAAGGTGCGTGAGCAGTCCACCGGCTCGCTTTCTTTCGGCGTCGGTTTCTCGACCAGTGCCGGGCCTATCGGAAACGTCGCGCTCACCGAGCGCAACTTCCTCGGTCGCGGTCAGCAGATCAATCTCGCCGTGACTGCGGCGGGCGACACGCAGGTCTACGATTTCTCGTTCACCGAGCCAGCGTTCCTTGACCGGGACTTGTCGGTGGGATTGCGAGCCTTCCTGATCGACGATGACCGCTCGGACGAGTCCAGCATCGAAATCGCTCGTTTGGGATTTGGGCCGACTTTCGGGTTTCCGCTCGGGGAGAAAACCAATCTGGGCCTGAGGTATGAATTCGTGCGCGAAGACGTCGAAGTTGACAACACAGCATCGGCGGTTCTGCAAAGCGACGAGGGTGTTCGGTTCACTTCAAGCGTTGGTTACACGCTCACATACGATGAACGGAATGACCCGCTCGAGCCGACCGATGGATACATTCTCTCCGCCGCGCAGGACTTCGCGGGTCTTGGTGGCGACGCGAGATATGTGAGTTCGGTTGCCTCGGCCAAAGGCTGGACGTCCTTTTTCAATGAAGAACTGGTCACCAGTCTAGAACTGGAGGCGGCCGGCGTTGTCGGTTTCGGGGATGATATCCGGTTCAACGAACGCTTCTTCTTGGGCGGTGCAAATCTGCGTGGATTTGCCGACGAAGGTGTTGGGCCACGTGATCTCGTTACCAACGACTCTCTTGGCGGAAATTATCGGCTACGCGCGAGTCTCGAGGCTTCGTTTCCGCTGGGGCTCCCGGATGAGCTCGGGATCTTCGGCGGTGCATTCATAGATGCGGGTACGCTATTCGAACTAGACAACACGAATGGCTCTGGCGGTCTCCAGATCGATGACAGCGCCAATGTGCGCGTGGCGGCGGGAGGCTTGCTGTTCCTTGCCACACCCTTCGGGCCGCTTGAATTGAGCTTCGGATTCCCACTCGTCAAAGAAGACGAGGACGATACCGAGTTGTTCCGATTGTCAGTTGGAACGCGCTTCTAATCGGCGCAAAATGACGCTTGAGCGAAGAGCTTTCCTCGCGGCTGGCATCAGTGCGATCGTTTCACCGGGGACGGCCTTCGCCCAGGACACTGCCTCGCAATTCCGTACCATTCGAACGATCTCACGGGAACGCCTGCTGCGCGACGTTCAGATCGCGCGCGAACTGCGCGAAGCGGAGCAACGCATGACCGAGCGTCTGCAGGCGCAGATCGACGAGACCAAGCTGTCCCTTGCCGCCGAGGAAGCTGAGATCGCGGAGCTGCGCGAGACCCTGCCGGAAGAGGAACTCGACCGGCGGATCCAGGATTTCGATCGGCGGATGCGCCAGGCGCGGCAGGTGACACAGGCGCGTGCGGCCGAATTGCAAAAGGGATTTCAGGACGCGCGTGCGGCCGTCGTTGCCGGGCTGCCGATCCTGATGGAACGTTTGCGCGTCGAGGCTGGCGCCGACGTCATCCTGAATGCCGATCAGGTTCTGGCCGCCGATCCGTCGCTGGATCTGACGGCACGCGCGGTCGAGCTTTTCGACCGGACGGGGCCGAGGCCGCCGGTGCCCGATATCGATCTGACGCTGCCGGTCAGCGACCTGGTGACCTCGGCCGGTGATGACGGATAGGGGCCTGGCAATGAGGCTTGACCTGCATCCGGGGCGCGGTAAGCAACGAGGCGTCACCGGTTTACAGGAATTCGGGAGAGGTGATGGCTGACCCTGCAGAACAAGAGGTCGAAACGACGGCGGACCTCGATCGCATCAAGCGGATGATCCCGCATCGGTATCCGTTCCTGCTGATCGACCGCGTCGAACGGATTGTCCGCAACAAACGGGCGATCGGTATCAAGAACGTCACCAACAACGAGCCGCACTTTCAGGGGCACTTCCCGGACAAGCCGATCATGCCGGGGGTAATGATTGTCGAGGCGATGGCGCAGACCGCGGGCGTTCTGGTCGTCGAGACCCTAGACATGATCGATCAGGAACTGCTGGTTTATTTCATGACGCTCGACAAGACGCGGTTCCGGCGGCTGGTGGTGCCGGGCGACGTGTTGGAACTGCACGTCGAGATCCTTCGCGGCCGCGGCAAGATCTGGAAATTCTGGGGCGTCGGCAAAGTCGGTGAGGAGACGGTCGCCGAAGCCGAGTATTCGGCGATGATCATCACGCAGGACGACGAACGACGTCGCGGAAAGACCTCGTGACGATCCACCCCACGGCAATCGTCGAAGACGGTGCGACGCTCGGTGCCGACGTGAAGATCGGACCTTACTCGGTGATCGGGCCGGACGTGGTGCTCGGCGACGGCGTGGAACTGATGAGCCACGTCGTGGTCGCCGGCCACACCAAGATCGGTGACGAGACCCGGATCTGGCCGTTCGCCTCGGTCGGGCATCGGCCGCAGGATCTGAAATACGCTGGTGAGAAGTCGTATCTCGAGATCGGCGCGCGCAATATGATCCGCGAGCATGTCACGCTGAACCCCGGGACCGAAGGCGGCGGTTTGGTGACTCGGGTCGGGAACGGCAATCTGTTCATGATGGGCAGCCATGTCGGGCACGATTGTCAGGTCGGCGACAGTTGCGTGCTGGCAAACAACGCGACGCTGGCGGGCCATGTCGAGATCGGCGACTTCGCGATCCTGGGCGGTCTGTCCGCCGTGCAGCAGTTCAGCCGCATCGGAATGCATGTCATGGTCGGCGGCATGAGTGGTGTCGAGAAGGACGTGATCCCGTTCGGATCGGTGATCGGAAACCGGGCGCATCTGGGCGGCCTGAACCTCATCGGTCTCAAGCGCCGGGGCTTCGACCGCGACACGATCCATGCATTGCGCTCCGCTTATCGCGAGATTTTCTCTGGCGACGGGCATCTCATGGACCGTGCGGCGGAGGCGGCTGACCGGTACGCGTCGATCGAGGCGGTCCAGGAGATCACCTCGTTCATTCTGGCCGATCCGGGTCGGAACTTCTGCACGCCGCGCGATGCCTGAGCCCGGCGGGCCAGCGACACCCATCGCGATTGTAGCCGGCCGGGGCGGTCTGCCGCGCCGTATAACCGAGGCTCGCGAGGCACTCGGACTGCCCGTCTACCTCGTGATCTTTCCTGAGTGTTTCGAAGACTGGATGGCGGGATATCCGCATGGTCGCCACGAATTCGAGCGCCTGGGACGACTGTTTGGCGAACTCAGGCAGCGGCACGTGACGCATGTTCTCTTTGCCGGTGCCATGAACCGGCCGCGCATTCGTCTCTGGCGGCTGGATCTCAAGACGATCACGGTCGCCGTCAAGGCGATCGGGCTGCTGCGCAAGGGCGACGATGCCATGCTGCGAGGATATGCTGAGATGATCGAGGCCGAGGGGTTTCGTATGCTTGGTCCGCAGGACGTGCTGGGCGAGGACATGACGATGCCGCCCGGTACCCTCGGGCGGCATGGTCCGGATGCGGCGTCGAAGTCAGATGCAGCACGCGCAGCGGCAATCGTCACGGCGCTTGGCCCTCACGATGTCGGGCAGGGTGCCGTCGTCGCAAACGGGCTTTGCCTCGCGGTGGAAGCCATCGAGGGCACGGATCTCATGTTGGAGCGCGTTGGCGCTTTGCCGGTCGAACGTCGCGCCGCGGCGCCGCCGCCGTCCGGCGTTCTGTTCAAGGGACCGAAGCCCGGCCAGGACCCGCGCCTCGACATGCCGACCATCGGACCGGATACGGTCCGGGGTGCGGCTACGGCTGGGCTGCGTGGTATTGTCGGCATTGCCGGCGAAACGGTGCTGCTCGAGGCCGACGAGGCGCGGACGGCGGCCGATGCCGCTGGTGTCTTTGTCTATGGAGCAAGCAGAAGCGAGATCTCCCGGTGGTCCTGAACCCGAAAGCCCGGCCGGCATGGCATTGAATGCCTACATCATCGCGGGCGAGCCGTCCGGAGACCGGTTGGGTGGGGCGTTGATGCGGTCCCTTTCGCAGCGCGCCGATGTCCGTTTTCAAGGTGTCGGCGGTGAGGAGATGATTGCGGCCGGGCTCGAGTCCCTTTTCGGAATGTCCGATCTTACGGTGATGGGGCTCGGTGAGGTGCTTCCGCGGCTCCCGTTGATCCTGCGCCGGATGCGCGAGACCGTGGCCGACATTGAACAGGCTCGTCCGGACGTGCTCATCACGATCGATGCACCCGACTTCAGCCTGCGCGTGGCGGCGCGTGCCCGAAAGGCTCGGCCGGATCTGAAGGTCATTCACTACGTCGCGCCGTCCGTCTGGGCCTGGAGACCCGGCCGCGCGGCCAAGATGGCCCGCCATGTCGATCACGTGCTCGCGCTCTTGCCATTCGAGCCGCCTTACATGCGGGCGGCGGGAATGAGTTGCGATTTCGTCGGGCATCCGGTGGCGGGTGCGCCGCAGCCGTCGGCGGAGGAAATCTCGGCGTTTCGCGCAGAGTACGGGATCACCCCGGAACAAAAAGTTCTTCTGCTCGCACCGGGCTCGCGCCGGGGCGAAGTTCGGCGGCTGCGCGATGATTTCGTACAGGCCGTCGCGCGCCTGCGGCAGACGATCCCCGATCTTGCAGTTCTGTGCCCTGTCGCAGAAACGGTCCGCGCCGAAGTTGCAGAGATGCTGGCCGAGATCGGCGAGCGGTGTTTTCCCGTGCACGGCGCGGCTGCTGCATCCCAGGGCGCTTTTGATTCGAAGACCCTCGCGTTCGCATCTGCCGATGCGGCCCTCTGTGCGTCTGGAACGATCACGCTCGAACTGGCCGCAACCGACACGCCGATGGCGGCCGCCTATCGCACGACGTGGCTCACGTCGCAGATCGTGCGACGGGTCATCCGGGTGAACACCGCGAATCTCGTCAACCTGATCTCAGGCAAGTCTGTCGTTCCGGAGTTTCTGCAGGAATTCTCGACGCCGGCCGCGCTGGAACAGGCGGTCCTGCCGCTGCTGCTCGACCCGGACGCGGCAGGTCTGCAGCGCAGTGCATTCGATCACGTCATGGACGCCATGGGCCGGGGTGGGCCGCCGCCCGCAGATCGCGCGGCGGACTCGGTCCTGTCGGTATTGAGCGGGGCGATCACGAAACCCGACGCTCAGGAACGTGCGACGGCGGCTTTAACGCCCGGCCCGGGAGAACGGCACCACGGCCGCAGATGAGCCTAAATCGGACCGCCCGACCTCGCCGCCATCGCGTGGCCGTAGGCCACGGCGGTGGTTGTGGGGGGGAGGTGTCGGGCCGGGTCGCAGAGTGGCTGCGCGTGACAGCGCGCAAGCCGCGATGGGAAAGACCTGCGCCTACGTCAACGCGACTCGACATCGACGTAGTTCCGGGCAGCCGACCCGATATAGAGTTGCCGCGGCCGTCCGATCTTGCCGTCCTTGTCCTCGATCATTTCCTTCCACTGGCTGATCCAGCCAACCGTGCGTGAAAGCGCGAAGATCGGGGTGAACATCGAGGTCGGGAAGCCCATCGCTTCGAGGATGATGCCCGAGTAGAAATCGACGTTCGGGTAGAGCTTCTTCGAGATGAAGTATTCGTCCTCGAGCGCCCGCTTTTCCAGCGCCTGGGCGACCTGCAGGATCGGGTTGTCCTCGACGCCGAGCAGTTCGAGCACTTCCTTGGCTGTTTCCTGCATCACCGTCGCGCGCGGGTCGTAGTTCTTGTAGACCCGGTGGCCGAAGCCCATCAGCCGGAAACTGTCGTTCTTGTCCTGCGCCTTCGCGACATACTCGTCGACACGGTCGGGCGTCGCTATTTCCTTGAGCATCTCCAGACAGGCCTGGTTTGCGCCGCCATGGGCCGGTCCCCAGAGTGAGGCGACGCCCGCGGCGATACAGGCGAACGGATTGGCCTGAGACGATCCGGCGAGACGCACGGTCGACGTCGACGCATTTTGCTCGTGATCGGCGTGCAGCGTCATGATCCGGTCCATCGCGCGGCTCAGGATCGGGTCGACGACATATTCCTCGCACGGCACGGCGAAGCACATGTGCAGGAAGTTCGACGCGTAATCGAGATCGTTGCGCGGATAGATGAACGGCTGGCCAATCGAATACTTGTATGCCCAGGCGCAGATCGTCGGCAATTTGGCGATCATCCGGATCGAGGCGACCTCGCGCTGCCATGCGTCATTGATATCCGTCGAGTCGTGGTAGAAGGCCGACATCGCGCCAACCACGCCGCAGACGATTGCCATCGGGTGGGCATCGCGCCGGAATCCGCGGTAGAAGTTCACCATCTGCTCGTGCAGCATCGTGTGCTTGGTGACCCGGCCTTCGAAGTCCTCCATCTGCGCACCGGTCGGCAACTCGCCGTAGAGCAGCAGGTAGCAGACTTCGAGAAAATGCGACTTCTCGGCGAGCTGATCGATCGGGAAGCCGCGATACAGCAACTCGCCCTTGTCGCCGTCGATATAGGTGATCGTTGACCGGCAGGACCCGGTCGAGGTGAAGCCGGGATCGTAGGTGAAGACACCCATCTCTGCGTACAGACGGCGGATGTCGATCACCGACGGCCCGTGCACGGCGTCGTAGACCGGAAATTCCATCGATTTTCCGTCGAATGTCAAAGTCGCTGTCTTGGTGGGCGTATCGTTCATGAGATCCCCTCTGTGTTATGGCGAGGGCGCACCGTTTTCCCTTTGCCGGCCTTCAGCCGGTCGTCCGGACGGCGTCGCCCATACGCGCCAGTGTTTCTTCCCGGCCGAGTGTTACCATCACGTCAAAGACGCTGGGGCTTATGGCCCTGCCAGTCAACGCGGCTCGTAAGGGTTGGGCCATTTTGCCGAGCTTTATGTCTTCGCTCTCGGCAGCTTCGCGGACAGTCGTTTCGATGTGTTCGGCTGTCCAACCGCTAGCATCTCGCAACCGCTCAGTCAATCTGGCGAGCATCTCCGCTGTCTCGGACGTGATCAGTTTTGTAGCTTTCTCGTCGAATTCCAGCGGTCGATCTGCGAGGATATAGTAAGATAAATCAATGAGTTCGAGCAGTGTCTTTGCACGCTCTTTGATGCCGGGCATCGCACCGTGCAACATCGCGCGACGGTCGCCCGCAACAGGCGGCTTCTGTTGCGCTGCAAAAAGCCCGTCGATCTCGTTCATCAGGGCCTCGTCATCGGCGGCCCGGATGTGCTGGCCGTTGAGATTCTCGAGTTTCTTGAAGTCGAAACGTGCCGCCGACTTGCCGATCGCGTCCAGTCCGAACCACTCGATCATCTGGGCATCGGTGAAGAACTCATCGTCACCATGGCTCCATCCGAGGCGGGCGAGATAGTTCCGCATCGCCTGCGGCAGGTAGCCCATATCACGGTACTCGGTGACACTGGTCGCACCATGCCGCTTGGACATCTTGGCGCCGTCCGGTCCGTGTATCAGCGGAACGTGCGCATAGACGGGCAGGTCCCAACCCGCCGCTTTGCAGATCAGCGATTGCCGCGCGGCATTGGTTAGGTGATCGTCGCCCCGGATCACATGCGTGACGCCCATGTCGTGATCATCGACCACGACCGCGAGCATGTAGGTCGGCGTGCCGTCTGAACGCATGAGGATCAGATCGTCCATCGTCTCCGCGGGCCATGTCACGGCGCCCTGGACCTTGTCGTAGATGGTGATCTCGCCCTCGCGCGGCGCTCTCAGGCGAACTGTGTACTCGGCGTCCGGCCAGTCATCCGGGCCTTTGTCGCGCCAGGGCGAGCGGAACAGGGGCGGGCGCTTCTCGGCTCTCGCCTGTTCACGGAAAGCGTCGATTTCTTCCTTGGTCGCGTAGCATCGATACGCAGTGCCTGCATCGAGCATCTGGCGCGCCACCTCGGCGTGCCGTTCGGCCCGACTGAACTGGCTGACAGCATTGCCGTCCCAGTCGAGCCCGAGCCACCGCAAGCCCTCGAAGATCGCTTCAGTCGCCTCCGGTGTCGAGCGCGCGCGGTCGGTGTCCTCGATTCGCAAGACGAACCTGCCCTCGTGGTGCCGCGCGAACAGCCAGTTGAACAGCGCGGTGCGCGCGCCGCCGATGTGAAGAAACCCGGTGGGAGACGGCGGGAAACGGGTCACAACCTCGGTCATCATGACGCTCCGGAGGGTTTTGCCTTGCGCAAACGCGCGCGGCAGTGGATGTAGGGCGCGAACCGGGGTGGTCCGAAATCGCGGCCGTTATGGCCGATCAGGATCGGACAGACAAGGTGGCCCTGGGCGCGCACGTTCTCGAAATCTACCGAATTGAGAGCCGCAGGTTCGTCCTGTGGTTGCCGGTTCTGCTGGGCATCGGGATCTGGATCTACTTCGCGCTGCCGAACGAACCGGATCCGCGAACGGTCTGGATCTGGCTGCCATTTCTGACGCTTGCCCTGTTGCCCTTGCGTGGTCTTCTCGCCGTTGCTCGGATCATCTGCGGGCTGTGTGCCGTTGCGGCATTCGGGTTCGCGATGGCGTCGTGGTCGGCGCATCGTGCGGACGCACCGCAGATCCGGTTTCCGGTCGGCGAGACCGTCGAGGGACGTGTTCTCTGGGTGTCGCGTTCGGCGTCCGGCGCGCCGCGCCTTTTGCTGGATGATGTCACGGTTTATGGGCTCGAGCCCGGACAGACCCCTGCGCGCGTGCGTCTCACCGTTCTGGACGGTGTTCATTCAGAGATGCCTGGGCCCGGCACTATCGTTCGGACCTATGCGACGTTGCTGCCGCCCGGAGAGCCGGTGGAACCCGGGGCCTTCGACTTCCGCAGGCGGGCGTTCTTCGAGCGTCTTGGTGCCATCGGCCTCGTGAGAGGCGCCCTGCTGACGATACCCGAAGAAGATCGCATCGGCGTTTTCGATGCTGCCTGGATCTGGATTGCACGACAGCGCGACGCGCTTTCCCGCGCCTTGCGCACGATGCTGCCGGGTCGGCAGGGTGCATTCGCCGCGGCGATCATCGTCGGCGACCGGGCCGAGATCGACGAAGCAGATGCCGAAGCGCTCCGCGCCTCGAACCTAGCTCACCTCCTCGCGATCTCGGGCCTGCACATGGGAATGTTGACGGGGCTGGTATTCGCATCCCTGAGGCTGATGCTCGCGGCGATCCCGCTCATCGCCATGAGCCTCTCGACACGTAAGATCGCGGCAATCGGTGCACTGGCGGTCGGCGCCAGCTATCTCGCGCTGTCCGGTGGCACAGTGGCGACGCAGCGCGCCTACATCATGGTGGCGGTGGCATTCACCGCTGTGCTCGTCGATCGTCCGGCCCTCACGTTGCGGGCGCTGGCGCTCGCTGCTGTCATCGTGCTGATGCTGCGCCCGATCAGCCTGCTCGATGCCGGATTTCAGATGAGTTTTGCAGCGACGGCAGCACTCGTCGCCGGGTTCGAACAAATGCGCGGAACGTTCCAGACAGGGGCATTCCTGGGGAACGGCCTGGCAGCAAAGGTTCTGCGAGCGGTTCTGGTCTTCATCGGGAGCCTTCTGGCGTCCAGCCTTCTGGCGGGCCTCGCGACGGCGCCCTTCGCTGCGTACCACTTCAACCGCAGTGCTCCCTACGGCCTGCTGTCGAACATGCTCGCTCTTCCCGTCATGGGGTTCTGGATCGCGCCGTCCGCCTGCATTGCAGCTGTTCTCGCGCCTATTGGTCTCGCTGAACCGGCCTTGCAAGTCATGGGGGCAGGGATCGAGCAGGTCCTGCGGGTGGCCCATTGGGTGTCGAGCCTGCCCGGCGCGGTCAGGTACGTGCCGGCCGGACCGGCGCTGGTCCTGCCATTGGTGGCGCTCGGCGGTCTCTGGTTTCTGATCTGGCGCGGAAGCTGGCGCTTCGCCGGCGTGCTGATCGTTCTTGCCGGGTTCTGGTTCTGGCATGCGGCGGAACCGCGACCGGATATCCTGATCGCGCCGAACGCCAGGTTGATTGGCGTCTTGGGACCGGATGGGCGGGTGCTCGATCACCCGACGGCTCAGGGGTTCGCCGCGAAGAGTTGGCTCCGTCGCGATGGCGATCCGTTCGATCAGGAAACTGCGGCGGGCAGACCCGGTCTTGAGCGCACCAAGGGTGCGTTCGCGTCTCGGATTGGTGACTGGACTATCCACGCCGTCAGGTCGCGCAAGATAAAAGACGACAAATTGGCCGATCTCTGCGACCGGCGTGTCATCCTGATCGCCAGGCATGGTGGCGATCTCTCAGGGGATTGCATCTATCTCGGGGCGCGGTCGCTCGCGCGCAGCGGCGCAATTGCCATTCGCCTGTCTGATGATGAAGTCGAGATCACGCTGGCGCGGGATCCCGCGCGCCAGCGGCTCTGGTCGCCTCAATAGGTGCGGATCAGGCCGACCATGCGCCCCTGGATCTTGACCTGATCCGAGCGGTAAAGCCGGGTTCCGTAGGCAGGATTTGCAGCTTCGAGCGCGATCGCGCCGCCCTTGCGCCGCAGACGTTTCAGTGTCGCTTCGTGATCTTCGATCAAGGCCACGATGATATCGCCGTTGTTCGCCGTCGCCTGGCGCTTTATGACCACCACGTCGCCTTCGTGGATGCCCGCGTCGATCATCGAGTCGCCCTTGACCTCGAGCGCGTAATGCTCGCCGGACGAGGCCATCATCATGGAGGGCACGCCGATCTGCGTCGGGCCCTGCTGCAACGCCTCGATCGGGATGCCGGCCGCGATGCGTCCGATCAGCGGCACCGTCTGGGACTCAGGATCCGCCGAGATCTTCTGTCCGCCGAGCGATGCCAGCGTTTCCGCCGCGCGATCCTGCACCGAGAGGTCGCCTTCGATGACGGACGGGCGGAAGCCGCCGCGCGGCGCGCTGTCGGCCATGTTGTCCGGAAGGCGCAGGATTTCGATCGCACGTGCCCTGTGCGCAAGGCGCCGGATGAAGCCGCGTTCCTCGAGCGCCGTGATCAGGCGGTGAATGCCGGATTTCGATCGGAGATCGAGCGCTGCCTTCATCTCGTCGAACGACGGAGAGACGCCGTCGCGCTGCACCCGCTTGTGAATGAACTGAAGAAGATCGTACTGTTTCTTTGTGAGCATCCCGTCGCCCCGCGGCCCTTTGATTTTCACATTGTTCTACATGTGTTCCGGTTTTGTGTCAACTCGCGGTGGTCGCTGCACGAGAACATCATGCGAAACTTACAGGGGAATACAATGAACACGGTTGCCGCGCGGAACAGCATCGTCCCGGGGAGCGCGAACAACCAGAGCATTTGCACGCGATAGCGTCATGACGAGGCTGGAGTCCTGATTTTCGAACACCGTGCAGGAGCCGTCGCTGTCCAGAACCGCGCGCATGTAGTGTTCGCGCGGACCGTTTGCCGGCAGGTCGTGGCTGATTTCGGCGCTGATCGTGTCACGCGGTTTGGCAGGCAGCCCCATAGCCGCTTCAACCGCGGGTCTAAGAAAGATCTCGCCGCATACCATCGCAGAGACGGGATTTCCCGGCAGACCGATCATCGAAGCGGTGCCCAGCCGGCCGGCCATCAGGGGTTTTCCAGGTCGCATGGCGATTTTGTAAAAATCCAAGGTTAACCCTTCGTTACCAAAGACCCGGGCAACGAGGTCATGATCGCCGACCGAGGCGCCGCCGAGCGTCACGATTAAGTCGGCGTCGCGGGCGCTGTCCAGCGCGCTGACGAGGCTGTCCGGCGTGTCCCGTGCGATCGGGCAGAGGCGCGGCACCGCACCCATTTCGTCGAGCATCGCTGCCAGACCGAAATTGTTCGAGGTCACGATCTGGTCCGGACCGGGTGTCTCACCCGGCATCACCAGTTCGTCTCCGGTCGGGATCAGCGCGACTGTCGGGCGCCTGTGAACGATGACTTCGGCAATGTTCATCGCGGCAAGAAGGGCAATGTTGCGCGCGGTCAGACGACACGGCGCGCCGAGCGCCTCACCCGCTTTGAAGTCGCCACCAGCCGGGCGGATGTATTCGCCCGGCGACGGCGATACATCGACGCGCAGCGCGCCGTTCTCGGCAGTCGCGTTCTCCTGGATCAGGATGCTGTCGGCGCCCTCGGGGACGGGCGCCCCCGTGAAGATGCGCACTGCAGATTGCGGCGGCAGTGCGCCGTCGAAACGGTGGCCTGCAGCGGCCTCGCCGACGACCTTGAGCATTGCGCCTTGCCCGGCTTCGGCCGCGCGAACGGCGTAACCGTCCATGGCGGATGCGTCGAAGGGCGGTTGTGTCCGCCGCGCCACCGCGTCGCGGGCGAGAACACGTCCGTGTGCCTCAGCCAGCGGCACCGTTTCGACATCTGTGACGCGGACAAGGCTGAAAAGCCGGGCAAGTGCCTCTGAGACCGGGATCATTCGGCGCGGAACTCGCCCGACTTGCCGCCGTCCTTGTGAACGAGGCGAATGTCGGTGATCCGCATCGCGCGATCCGCCGCCTTGCACATGTCGTAGATGGTGAGCGCTGCGACGGACACGGCGGTGAGTGCCTCCATCTCGACGCCGGTCTGCCCGGAAAGCTTCACCGTTGCAGAGACTTCGACGCGGTCAGGCGGAACAGGCTGCAAATCGACCGTGACCTTTGACAGCGCCAGCGGGTGGCAGAGCGGGATCAGATCCGAGGTTTTCTTGGCCGCCATGATCCCGGCGAGTTGGGCAACCGCCAGCGCGTCGCCCTTCTTCGCGCGATTTTCGGTGATCATGTTCAGGGTCTCCGGCAGCATCACTACAGCGCCCTTCGCGGTTGCCGTGCGCTGCGTCACCGCCTTGTCACCGACATCGACCATCACGGCGTTCCCGGCATCGTCGAAATGCGTGAAACCGCTCATGCCGCGACGGGGTCTGCCAGAATGGTGCGCGTGGCCTCGGCGACGTCGGCCTGTCGCATAAGGCTTTCGCCGATCAGGAAACTGCGGGCGCCGACCCGCGCAAGCCGCGCCAGATCCTGGGGTTCGAAGAGACCGCTCTCCGCCACGATCATGCGGTCGTCGGGGATGCGCGGTGCGAGGTTCTCGGTCGTTGTCAGAGACACCTCGAAGGTCTTCAGGTTTCGATTGTTCACGCCGATCAGTCGCGACTCCAGCATGAGCGCACGGTCGAGTTCTTCGCCGTCATGGACCTCGATCAGCGCATCCATGCCCCAGGAACGCGCCGCACTTTCGAGTTCCTCGGCCTGAGCATCCGACACCGAGGCCATGATGATCAGGATGCAGTCGGCGCCGAGGGCGCGCGCCTCGGCGACCTGATACGGATCGTAGAGAAAGTCCTTGCGCAGACATGGGCGCGATGTGGCGTTGCGTGCCTGCGTGAGGAATTCGTCAGCCCCCTGAAAACTCGGCCTGTCTGTCAGCACCGAGAGGCAGGTCGCCCCGCCCGCCTCGTAAGCGGACGCGAGTTCCGGCGGATTGAAATCCTCGCGGATCAGGCCCTTCGAGGGACTGGCTTTCTTGATTTCGGCGATCAGCGCATAGCGCCCGGATGCCTGCGTCTGCTCCAGAGCGCCGAGGAAGGGCCGCACAGGCGGTGCCTCCTTCGCGGCGGCTTCGACCTCGTCAGCCCGGCGCGCGGCTTTGCGGGCCGCGATCTCCTCGAGCTTGTAGGCTTTGATCTTGTCGAGAACGTTTGTCATCGCGTGTCTGTTACCTCGGACCGCAGAGACTGCCAAGCGATTGCGCGATTGCGCGATTGGCGTGGCGGCGTGGTCCCATCCGGTCAAGGGGCGTTTGGCGGAATGGTTGAAGATCTGCGGCTCAGTTCAGGCGATTTTGCTCACGTGCGATTGGTCGCCGCCGCGAGCGCCTCGATCTTCGCCTTCGCGGCGCCTGAGTCGAGGCTTTCACGCGCAATCTCCGCACCCGTTTTCATGTCTTCCGCTCGTCCGGTAACGGTCAGCGCAGCGGCCGCGTTGAGCAGAACCGCATCCCGGTATCCGCCCGGCGCGCCGTCCATCAGATCGCGGAAGGCGCCTGCGTTCTCTGCAGGTGTTCCGCCGAGGATCGACTCGAAAGGGTGGACCGGAAGCCCGGCGTCCTCGGGGTGTATGGACGCCTCCGAGACTTCGCCGTCGCGCAGCTTCACGACCTGCGTCGTGCCGCAGATCGAGATCTCGTCCGTTCCATCCGAGCCATGGACCAGCCAGGCAGTCTCCGTTCCCAGCTTCGCTAACGTTTCGGCCATCGGGCGCAGAAAATCGGGAGAAAACGCACCCGTGAGCTGGTGCTTCACGCCGGCAGGGTTTGTCAAAGGTCCGAGGATGTTGAAGACCGTCCGCGTGCCGAGTTCAACGCGCGCCGGCCCGACATGGCGCATGGCAGAATGGTGCATCGGCGCCATCATGAAGCAGATGCCGCATTCGGCGAGCGCGGCCTCGGCGACCGCGGGCTCGACCATCGAGTTCACGCCCATTTCGCCGAGCACGTCGGCCGCGCCAGATCGAGATGAGAGGGCCCGGTTGCCGTGCTTGGCGACGGGCACGCCGCAGCCAGCAACGACGAAGGCCGTCGCGGTCGAGATGTTGAGCGTGCCCTTGCCGTCGCCGCCGGTCCCGACGATGTCCATCGCGCCGTCCGGCGCCTGCACGGGCGCTGCCTTGGCGCGCATCACGGTCGCGGCTCCGGCGATTTCGTCGACGGTCTCGCCGCGGGCGCGCAGCGTCATCAGCAGCCCGCCGGTCTGCGCGGGCGTTGCCTCACCCGACATGATGATCTCGAAGGCCTGGATTGCCTGCTCGCGGCTCAGCGGCCCCTCGGCCGCCGCACCGATCAACGGCTTCAGATCGTCGCTCATGCCGCCTCCGCGATGTCGAGGAAGTTTTTCAGCATTGCGTGGCCGTGTTCCGTGCGGATCGACTCCGGGTGGAACTGCACGCCGTAGACCGGGCGCGTTTTGTGCGCGAGGCCCATGACCACGCCGGACTGCGAGCGGGCCGTCACGGTCAGGCTTTCGGGAATTGTTTCGGGCGCCACGACCAGTGAATGATAGCGCGTCGCCTCGAACCCCTGCGGCAGTCCGGCGAAGATGTCGGTGTCCTGATGCGTGATGGTCGAGAGCTTGCCGTGCAGGATTTCGTGCCCGCGCTCGACCCTCGCACCGAGGGCCGCGCCGATCGACTGATGCCCGAGACAGACACCGAAAATCGGCATGTTTTCGGGCGCGCGGCTCACCAGTTCCATGCAGATCCCGGCGCGCGGCGGATCGCATGGTCCCGGCGAGAGAATGATGGCCTTCGCTCCCGTGTCGAGCGCCTCGTCCACCGAAAGCTCGTCGTTTCGGACCACCCGTGTTTCGGCGCCAAGTTCGCCGAGGTAGTGGACGAGATTCCACGTGAAGCTGTCGTAGTTGTCGATCAGAAGGAGCATCTGCGCCGCCAGTACCCGTTTTGCGCGCATCCACCCTTGGCGGCGCCGGTTTCTTGGCGCTATAGATGCGCCGAGAGACGGCGCTGCGTCAAGCATCCGGCGTCACGGGTCGAGCGCGTCGGTGCCGCGCGCCCTTGGGGAAATTCATGGTTGAAAATACGGTCGAAGAGCTGGTGGAGGACGCAGAGATCGAAGGCCTGAGGCCTCGGTCGTCCTTCTGGAGCTTCGTGCGCGGGACCCTTCTCGGTGTCGTCGCATGCGGTGCCGCAGCGATCGGCGTGACGCTGAGCCATCCGCTGCCCGAGGGGCTGCCGGGTGTCGGGACGGTCGAGATCGAGCAACCAGCGCAGGTGCCAGCGGTCGCATCGGCGGACTCATCGGATCAGTCCGAAGCTCAGGTTGCAGATGACGACCCTGACGATGCTCCGGTCGCCGACGTTGCGACACAGGAAGAAGTAGAGAGTGCGGAGAAGGGCGCTCAGACGGCTTCGGATGGCGACGCTGTCGAGGTCGCGATCGTGCAGCCGCTCTCGCCGGTAGACGATGACGATGGCGTGGAGGAGACATCGGATGAAGCTTCGCCGCAAGAAGCCGAGACCGGAGACAGTGACGACGCCAGGGTTTCGTCGGAGGATGACGACGGACCGGCGGATACGACAGCGGTTTCCGACGCGGAACCGGCTTCTGAGTCCGATCCGCAAGCTGACGCTGCGGCCGATGAAGTGACAAGCAGCGAGGACGGGCGGGACGCAACTGCCGAGGCCGATGAGCCCGCATTGGCAGAGCCTGTCGAACAATCGACGGGCGGGCTCGAAGCGGACGTGACCGATGAGGGCGCAGAGCAGGGGGCGACCGAGACTGCTGAGGATACCGCGGATGAGATGTTCGAGATTGCCGCCATCTCACCCGCCGTGAAGCCCGCCGAGCTGGGTCCGCCGCCATTGGACCTGCCCGGACCCGCTCTGGATGTGAATTCGCGCAGTTTCGACGCGCCGGGTAGCGCGCCGCTTCTCGCGGTCGTTCTGGACGACGCCGGTAACGGCTCAATCGAACTGGACAAGCTCGGTTTGCTCACGATGCCGCTGACGCTGGCGATCCGTCCCGAGGGGTCTGCGAGCCGGGAAATGGCAGCCGCGGCGCGCGATGCGCGGCACGAGGTCCTGGCGCAATTGCCGATGGCCAGGTCGGAGGTCGAGGCAGACGCGGACGTCCTGCGGTCGGATCTTTCGCCAGACGATCTGCTGGCCCGTGTTCAGCGCTATGTCGCGAGCTTCCCGGAAGCGATCGGTGCAACGTCGCCGGACGGCGCCCTGATGCTGCGCGACGCCTCGGCGATGCGAACTGTGCTCGAACCACTTGCGGAGCACGGGTTTGCCTGGATCGACCTGCGGTCTGGAGCGGGGAGTTCGGCTGCGCAGCTGGCCGAGGCGTCCGGCGTCGCCTATGCCGAGAGCGATCGGTTCGTCGGTTCGGACGCGACGGATGAGCAAGTGTTCACAACGCTTGAGAACGCCGCCTTTCAGGCACGCCAGAAGGGTACGGCGATTGTCTACGTCACGGCGAGCGGTGCTGCACTGACGGCAATCCTGAGGTGGGGTCTGGTGAAGGACCGGCGGCCTGTCTGGTTCGCGCCGGTTTCCGCGGTGCTGAAACGCCGGGCCGAGAACGGCTAGGTCAATCTGCCGGGTCCATGCGCTCGCAGACCGGAGATCCGTCCGCGATTCATCGCCACCCGGTCCAGGTCAAGGCGCATCCAGGCTAAGATCAGGCGCTGCCGGGCCTTGCGGCGCAGTCGTCCGAAATCGACGTCGATACCGTGCTTGCTCGCAAGATAGACGTGGCTCGCCATGGTGTGGTGATTGCGCAACCAGAGCGAACGGCGCGACGGGGGCGACGAGGTGGCTTCGTGATGCATCACCCGCGCCTCCGGGACCAGCCGCAATCTGTGCCCGGCCTGACGCAGCCTCAGGCAAAGATCGTCGTCTTCAAGGTAGAGGAAGATCTCCGCGTCGAAGCCGCCGATTTCTTCGAAGACGTCACGCCGGATCAGAAGTGCCGCACCGGACAGAAACCCGATGTCGGTCGCGTCGCTGGGGACCGCTTCCATCATCGCCTGACCCTCGTCCAGCAAGGTCAGCGCTCTAGGCATCTCCGGTTTGCCCTCGCCGTTCAGCAAGAGCGGTCCCGCCGCAGCGATACCTGAATCGGTGCGCATTTCAGCCATCAGCAAATCGAGCGTCGATGGCTCGAGGCGCGCATCGGGGTTGAGGAGCATCAGGAACTCGGTATCGGCCGCTGCCGCGCCGAGATTGCATCCGGCCCCGAAACCGAGATTGCCGCCGGCATCGATCACCCGCGCACCTGCGGCTGCAGCGATCTTCGCCGAGTCGTCGGTGCTGGCGTTGTCGACCACGATCACCGGGATGCCGTCCGGCACGGACGAAACCGCCTCCGCCAGCACCCCTGCGCTGTTGTAGGCCACGATGATGACGCAGACATCCGCCACCGATCAGCGCCTGAGAAGAATGGCGTCCATCTGCGCTTCCGGTTGCATCCGGCGGCGCGATGTGACGTGGCAGAAATAGACCGGCACCAGCCCGTGCGCATCCAGCGCCGTCAGCACATCGAGGTAGCCGGGTTCACCCTCGTAGATCCGGCTCAGCGCGAGTTCGATGGTTGCTCCGGGAGCCTTTGCAAGCGTTCCACCACCGCCTGCGATCACCTGCATCTCGAGACCCTGCACGTCGATCTTCACGAATGTCCGTGCCGGATCGAGGCCCAGAGAGCCCATAAGCTCATCCAGGGTTGTGACGGGCGTTGGTACTTCGGTCGGGGCCCCGAAATGGGCGCTGTCCTGCAAGGGTTTAAGCGCCGACGTGAGCGAACTGTCCGCGTAGCGATAGAGAATGATCTCTCCACGTTCGGCACCCAGTGCGGTTCGGTCCGCGACGGTCCAGCGCGCATCGCTTTTCGCTGCAGCACTGATCTCAGCATGCTCATCTGGCAGCGGTTCGACCGAAACGATCTTTCCACTCCACCCCGTCGCGCGCAGGCGTGCCGCGAACTGGCCGGTGTTGGCACCGATATCCAAGACCGTTTCGGCACCGGAGGCCTTTATGAGCGCAGTCGTCTTGCGGGCCTCGAAAGACGGAAACCAGCGTTGCAGGGTCTTCCGGCGGGGGAAGGGAACAAACTGTCTCCACCATCTCGAATGCATGATCCGCCGCCGTTTTTCGCAGTCTGGCGGCGTTACTGACCGAGCCGTGACGAAAAGTCGAGACCTGCGCTTATCCTAAGGGGACGCGTCCCCGCGCAAGGGTCCAGGCGAGGACGAGGCCGAGCCCTGCCAGGCAGGCGAGCGCGATGAACCCCGGATCGTAGTAGCCCAGCACGTCATAGGTCCGACCGAGCAGGATCGGACTGATTGCGCCGCCGACCGTCCCGCAAAACACGATCACGCCGAAGATCGCTCCAAGCGCCTTTGTCCCGAAGGACTCGGCGATCGTCGGAGAGACCACCGTAAAGAAGCCGCCGTGCGCGAAGCCGTAGAGTGCGGCGATCGCAAACATTGCGGTGTGGTCCGTGATCGTTGTCAGCAGCACCAGCGCGCAGATCAGCGGCATGAAGCAGAGCATGTATGCGTTGCGCCCGCCGATCCGGTCGGAAAATGCGCCGACGATCAGGCGCCCGGCGGCGCTGACCCCTCCGACAGTTGCCAGCAGGGTTGCGGCCATCGCGGTGGTCATGCCCTGATCCTCACCGTGAACGGCGATATGGAGCGGGATGGACGTCAGCGTCGGGAAGAAACAGAACTGCAGAGCGCACAGCTTCCAGAATTGCGCAGTGCGCCGCGCTTCGCTGAACGTCAGGCCGGGGGGCTCGGCATCGGTCGCGGCAGTCTCGGACGGTTTCGGTGCCGGGCGCACAAGACGCGCCGCGATCAGCAGCGCTATTCCGGCCGTCACCCCGAGGATGACGACCGCTGTGCGCCAGTCGTGTGTCGCGATGAGATACGCGCAGAGCGGCGGCAGAGCGACCTGGCCCGCTGCCGTGCCGGTCTTGACGATCCCTGTCATGATACCCCGGCGCCGCTCAAACCACCGCCCGATGGTGGACAGCGTGATCACGTCATGCGTCGCCATGCCGAGGCCCACGAACAGTCCGAGCAGCAGCAACAGATGCCACGGCTCCGAGATCTGGCTGATCATCGCGTAGCCGAAGCCGAAGAGTGCTCCGGAAACCGTGAGGACGATGCGCGGGCCAAAGCGATCACCCAAGCGTCCGGAAGGGATTGCGAGAACGCCCATCATGAACATCGCCAGCGCGGTGCCCGAGGAGACCAGCGCGCGCGACCATCCGAACTCTTCTTCGAAAACCCTGAAGAACAATCCGAACGAGAAGAGCAGTCCGATGACCATGAACTGGGTCATGCAGGCGCCCAGAACGATGAAGTAACGTTTGTCCACGGTGATCCTTCGCAGGGTCGGGCGGGTGCAGGCGCGCGTAACGGCGCCGATGGCGGGTGCGCGAGGTTTCATCGGGAACGAGCCGAGCGCAAGAGACAGATGTGCATTTCGGAGTTGTTTCGCGCGCATGCGGCGCGCTCATTCCATCATCGTTGACAACCTCGGACGCAATCGGACTCCCTGTCGGCGTTTTCGTCTTGGACGCGGATCGGGAGGCAGACAATTGGGTGAACATCCGGGCTTCGGCTCATTCCTCAAGGACCATATCGAGTTCTTCGACGCGCTTTCGGACGACGGTTGGGTGCCGGTTGACGGATATCTCGGCGTTGAAGCGAAGCAGCTGGCGGGTCGGTTGGATGCGGCCGGTCGGCGAGGATCCGTGACGCGCCTGTCGCGCTGGGCTCCGGGCGCGCAGGTTTCAGACGTGGTCACTCACGACTGGTGTGAGGAGGTCTTCCTGATCTCCGGCACGCTCTCGATCGGGACGCCTGAGCGGGAGAGTCGCCTCCTGTCCGCCGGGGCCTATGCCGTGCGTCCGGCCGGTGTTCCGCACGGCCCGTTCTTCAGCCGCGACGGATGTCTGATGATCGAGTTCAATTACTACGCTCCGGCCTAGGCTCGTCTTGTAGCAAGGTGTCCTTAACGGGCGTAGCGCGGCATCTGGTGCCAGCCCCAGGCGTCGTCGATCATCGTCGCGAGGTCTGAACGCTTCGGCTCCCAACCGAGAATTTCATGCGCCAACGCCGAGCCTGAGACGAGTTGCGGCGGGTCACCCGGGCGGCGACCGACCGCCTCCTCGGGAATAGCGGTTCCGGTCACCCGCCGGGCCGTATCGATTACCTCGCGGACCGAATAGCCGGAACCGGAGCCAAGATTGAGTGCGATGGGTTTCCCGCCGTCCAGCAACCACTCCAGACCAAGAACGTGTGCCGAGGCGAGATCATCGACGTGGATGTAATCGCGGATACAGGTGCCGTCGGGTGTCGGATAGTCGGTGCCGAAGATCGAAATCCGCTCGCGACGACCGGAAGCCGCATCGAGAACCAGCGGGATCAGATGCGTCTCGGGGCGATGATCCTCGCCGATGCGCCGGTCAGGATCGGCGCCAGCGGCGTTGAAATACCGAAAGATTACCGAGCGGGTGCCGAATGCGGCGTGAAAGTCATGCAGCAGATGCTCGACGGCGAGCTTCGTCCGTCCGTACGTGTTCACGGGCAGCTGCGCATCGTCTTCGCTGAGGCTTGCGCCATTGGCTTCGCCATAGGTGGCACAGGTCGATGAGAACACCACGGAACTGACACCGGCTCCGCGCGCGGCTTCAAGAAGGTTGAGCGACCCGGTGACATTGTTGCGCCAGTAGAGATCGGGTTGCGCCATCGACTCGCCGACATTCGAGAAGGCGGCGAAATGCATCACGGCGTCGGGGCGATGGTTCTCGAACGCGTTTGCAAGGTCGGCCTTAGTGAGGAGATCGCCTTCGACATACTCACCGAAGCGGACTGCGTCGCGCCAGCCGGTCGCGAAGTTGTCGAAAACGACCGGGTCGTGCCCGGCTGCGCGCAGGGCCTTGCAGGCGTGGCTGCCGACATAGCCTGCGCCGCCGGTGACGAGGACCTTTGCCATGGCTCCGCGAGCTTACTCGGCGGCCACTTGGGAGACCGAGGATATGCTGCGCAGGAACGCCAGGAATTCGTCGCCCAGGTCCTCGCGCTCGAGAGCGAACTCGACCGTTGCCTGAAGATAACCGGCCTTGGAGCCGCAATCGAAACGTTTGCCTTCGAAGCGGTAGCCATAGACCGGATCGCCCGTCGAGATCTGCTCGGCAATTGCATCGGTCAATTGGATCTCGCCGCCCGCACCGCGCTTCATTTGCGAGAGGCTCGACATCACGCCCGGCGACAGGATATAGCGCCCGATCACCGCGAGGTTGGACGGCGCGTTCTCCGGTTTCGGCTTCTCCACGAGGCCGCGCGCTTGGACGAGCACGCCTGCCTGACCGTCCGGGTCGATCACACCGTAGGACGAGGTCCGGTCACGCGGAACTTCCATGGTCGCCACCATGCAGCCCTTCCCGCCGATCTCCTCATAGGCATCGACCATCTGCTTCAGGCATGGCGTCTGCCCTGCGATCACGTCATCGGGCAGGATCACCGCGAACGGCTGGTCGCCGATCAGGCGCTGTGCGCACCAGACCGCGTGCCCGAGCCCGAGCGCATCCTGCTGGCGGATATAGGCGATCGCACCTGACGGCATGGTCGATTTTTCAACCTCGGCCAGAAGCGACGCCTTCCCGTCCTCGCGCAGTTTTCGCTCAAGCGACGGCGCGGCGTCAAAATAGTCCTCCAGCGCAGACTTCCCGCGCGCGGTGACGAAGATGAACTCCTCGATGCCGGCGGCACGGGCTTCATCGATTGCGTACTGAATCAGCGGGCGGTCGACGAGCGGCAGCATTTCCTTCGGGATGGACTTGGTCGCGGGCAAAAATCGGGTTCCCATACCTGCGACGGGAAACACGGCAGTTCGCACTTTCATGGTCATGTTAAATCCTACTTCGTCTCAATGGACCCAATTGGCCCGTCTTCGTGCCTTTATCGACGGGCGTTTTGCGCCGATGGCCGTTCGCTCCGTCGGCTGATCATTCCAGCCCTAACTCGCTCCTGAGATTATACCCGTGCATCTTGCGCGCTATCAACAGAACTCGCTCGGTACGCTGCCTCTATGTCACTTTCTGCGACGGATTGCAGCAATTCGCGGATCTGCCGTTCCTGAGCGGCGTTTTCCTCTCGCAGACTCAAGGCGAGAGCCGCGCCGGATGGCGACACCGAAATGGCGGTGCATTCGGTTTTTCGCGCGCGAGATAAAGATGTCAGCGCCACATCCGGCGGTCTCGTCGCCGCGACGCGTTGCATTTCCGCCCGGGCGCGCGCTGCCCGGCCCAGCGCCATCAGGCCGTCCGTATCCCTGACTGGCAGTGTCCACGTGCCACCGGTGTGCATCCAGACGCCATTCTCGAACGCGACACGCTGTGGCCAGGGTCCCGAGACTGGGCTGAAACAACTCACCACATGTCCAAGCCGCGCGAGTGCTGCTGCAAATCGGCGGGCTCTGCGGATCGCTGCGACCCCCCATCCCGTGGTCAGAGCCATCCGCAGGCGCTGAGGTGGTGCGTCGAAAGGCGTGAACTTTGCCGCTGGAGCCTCTGACACCGACAGCCGCGTAGATTTGCGTTGCACACCCTCGGCCCAACCGGCTGCAAGCTCTGCATCTACTCGATCTCGGTCGCTTGTACGGACGACCCCAAGCCGCATCTGAGGGTCCAATTCCGCGCAGCGACGCGCGCGGAACCGCCGGAGCGCCGCGGGCCGGTCCTTCTCGCTCAGGTGCTGCGCGCAGAAGAAACCCTTCGCAGCTCCGATCTCGTGTTGATTGCCTGGCATCTGCAGGTGACCGCGTTGCGCATTCGGCATGCGGAGGTGGTGGACCTCCGCGCGACGAGTGAAGGCCGCATGATGTCCCGCGCCTGCGAGCCGGATCGCGACATCCGTTTCGTCCAGATAGTAGCGGATCGCCTCGTCGAACCCGCCGATCTCCATCAGTGCGTCGCGGCAAAACGCGACATTCACGCCGCGCAGCGCGAGATAGCGATCCGCGGATGTCTGGTCCGATGCGGAAAGTGTGACGATATCAGACGTTTCTGACAGTGGATATTCGTCGGCGGAACGGTCGAACAGGCCGCCACACCATTCGAAAGCGATCCCGTCGACATCGCGAACGCAGCCGGAAACCGCAGCGATGGCAGGGGTGGAAAACGGTCGGACAAGCTCGCGCAGCCAAGTCGGCTCGGGCACCGCGTCATCGTCCAGAAAGGCAATGATCTCGCCTGAAGCCACGCGGATAGCATGGTTCCGGGCAGCACAGATGTTTGCCTCATCAAACCGCACATACCGGACTTGCCGGGCGATCCAGTCCGGCACATCGCAGTCCTTGATTGCAGGAAGGTCGCCGACGACGACGATCTCGTAAGTTGGATAATCGATCTGGGATACGCCGATCAACGCGCGCGCCAGCACTTGCGCCCGGCCGCGGGTCACGATCGCGACCGTCACGTTTGGAAGGGCTTCGGACGCCGTCGCCGTCATTCGATCCCCAATTGCGCCAGCGCGGCCTCGATTCGCGGCGTATCCGTCGGGTTGTTCAGCTCCCAGAATACACGGCCCGGGGCCTCGACCTCGACGCAATGGACCGGAGTGCCGTGTTCGAGAAAACGAAGCTGTTCGAGACCTTCGAGTGCCTCGAGTGGTCCCGGCTGCATCGTCATGTAGGCGTCGAGTGCTGCCGGTCTGTAGGCGTAGACGCCGACATGATGAAACACCGGGCATGCTCCCTGATGGATCAGTGTCCCGTCGGTGTATGGAATGACCTCTTTCGAAAAATATAACGCCTGGCCCTGCTGACCGAAGACCGCTGTCGTTGCGCCGACCCGTCCTTCGCGTCGGTCCGTGAGGAAACCCTCCAGAGCGTCCTCGTCGCAGCGCAGGACCGGCGTTGCGACCATGACCTCCGGCCGCTCGGTCATTTCGGCCACGAGGCCCTCGACAAACCATGGCGGCGTCAGCGGTGCATCGCCCTGCAGGTTCACGACGATATCCGGGCGATGGCTCATCTGCGCGACTGCTTCCGCGCACCGCTCCGTGCCGTTCCGGGCTTCTGACGAGGTCATGATGATCTCGCCCCCGAACGCGCGCACGGCCTCGGCAATCCGCTCATCGTCGGTCGCGACTGCGCAGAAATCGGCATTTGCGACGGATTTGGCGGCGTCCCAGCTTCTTTCGATCAGCGTTTTCGAGACGCCTCCGACGCCGCGCAGGGGCGCAAGTGGTTTTCCGGGAAAGCGTGAGGATTGATAGCGGGCAGGTATCAGGATGGCCGTGCTCATGACGCCGGCATCGCGCACTTTCACCCGTGGTTCAAGTGCTTGAGCCGTTCAATTACACCGCCGTTTCGGCGCTGAATGGCGGTGAATGCCCCGCTGAATCCGGCTTCCGGGCTCAGTGAAGATCGATCCCGGGCGCCATCGCTAGGAAAAACGGGTTCTCCCAGGCGGGTTTTCCGTAGAGCAACTGCGTGCGATCATCGTGACGAAGAACAGTGCCTCCGGCGGCCCGCAAGACGGCGTGTCCGGCGGCTGTATCCCACTCCATCGTGCGCCCGAGGCGGGGATAAAAATCAGCCTCACCCGCAGCCAAAAGACAGAACTTCAGCGACGAACCGGCCGATTTGAAGTCGGCCACGGAATACTGCGCGATGTAATCGTCCGTCGCCTGATCGCGATGTGATTTGGAGGCGATCACCGTGAGCGACGCATTATCCGGCGTCGAGACCCGGAGCCGCCGGGCCGAACCGGCCTGAACGCTACGATCGGCGATGCCCAGTTCCACCGCAAAATCTGAACGGGTCGCGAACAGCCGCCCGATCGCGGGCGCATAAACCACGCCGCGGACCGGAGTGCCGCCTTCGATAAGCGCGATATTGACCGTGAATTCGCCGCGGCGCTGGATGAATTCCTTGGTGCCATCGAGCGGGTCGACGAGAAAGAAACGCTCGGGCGCCTGCTGCACATGGCTCTCGGCCGCCTCTTCCGTGATGGCAGGGATCTCCGGGAAGCTCTCGACAAGCCCTTCGCGAATGACCTTGTCCGCCGCGAGATCGGCTGCGGTCACCGGACTGTCATCGGATTTTGTCTCGGTGTTCAGGTCGCCTTCTTCGTAGATCGCCATGATCTCGCGACCAGCGGCAAGCGCCAGATCGGTCATCCGGGAGTCGAGATCCTGCTCAATCATCGCGCTGCCTCATTTTGTTTTTCGTGGTTCACCGGCTATACACCATGTGCGGTAAAACTGCCGTTGCCTGCACATTGGATTATCCGGCGGGCGAGCGAAGCGATAACGGGCATTCCGCCGCGGCGGGCGGGTTTTGAGGGCGATGGCTGACTCGAGCTTCTACGACTCGGATAAGGACACGGTCCGTCAGAGTTTCTGGGTGGCGACCGTTGCCTTTCTCACTCTGGTGTATTCGCTCGTCGTCCGCGATCTGCGAACCGAGCACAAGAACGCCGCCGCCGGGATCCTGATCTCGATCGGGCAGCCGCTCGTCGCCGGTCTGGTGTTCTACGCGTTTATCTCGCTCATGGGTGGCAGCGCCGGCGCGGTGCGTGGCGATAACCTGACCTTCGTTTTGATCGGGTTCATCATCTTTTTCATGCACATCCGGACAGTCGGGGCGGTGGCGGGATCGCTCAGGCCCGACATGATGAACCATGCCCGGATGACGCCGTTTCTGATGGTCTGCGTCAAGGCGATCAGTTCCGGTTACAAGAACATCCTGGCGCTGATCATCATGATGGTGCTGAATTACCTGCTGCGCGATGTCTGGGAGATGCAGGACGCGCTGACCTTCGTGATCGTCATCTTCTTCTGCTGGTTCGGCGGCGTGGCCATGGGCATCGTGTTCCTCGCGGCGATCCGGTATTTCACCTGGGGCGGGTTGCTGCAGACCACTTATGTGCGGATCTGTTTCTTCACGTCGGGCAAGTTTTTCGTCGCCAACATGGTGCCGAGCGACATCCGGCCGTTCATGGACTGGAATCCGCTGTTCCATCTTCTGGATGCCGGGCGTGCGGCGGCCTTCCTGAACTACACGGCGCGGACCACGGATCTTGCCTACGCGATCTACGTGTACTTGGGCGCGTTCGTGATCGCGATGCTGGTCGAGGCGCATGTCAGGCGCCATTACAGCGCCAGCCACATGCCGGGCGGTTAGTCCGACAAGCCCCGTTTGAACTTCGAAGTGCGCTAAAAGTCGATCGGGTCTCCGGCATAGTCCTCGAAGATACCGGTTGTTTCCATGTCGAGGGCGTCGAACCGTTCAAGCAAACCGGCCGCACTGTCCTCGACGCTGACCGCGGCGGATGCGCCACCCATATCGGTGCGAACCCATCCCGGGTGGTAGGAACCGACAGCGATGCCCTGAGGGCGCAATTCGGCCGCGAGATTGCAGGCAAGATTGGTCGCACCGGCCTTGGAGGCGCGGTAGATGTAACTCCCACCCGGCGCGCGCGCCGACGATCCCATCGCCGACGAGATGATCGCGACCTTGCCGCCGGGGGATGGGATCTTGGGCAGAAACGCTTTCGATATGAAGAACGGGCCTGCCACGTTGGTCGTCAGCACCGATTGCCATGCGTCGGCCCCCATATCGTCCGCATCAATACCGCCGCGCCCACGGTAGATCCCGGCATTGCACACGACCAAGTCGAGCGTGACATCGAGTTCGCTGGCAGCGCGCATCAGCGAGGCTTCATCCGTGACGTCGGCGATCAGGGTTTTCGACGCGATCCCATCGAGAGCCTTCGCCGAGACCTCGCTTCGCACCGTAGCGATCACCTTGTCGCCCCGCGCGGCAGCCTGGCGGGCGATTTCCAAACCAATACCCCGGCTGGCGCCCGCGATCAGAAGTGTTTGTGTCATGACCCGCCCCTGTTGCATGTTGGCGCGGGTTTAACGGCGCGGAGGCGGAAATGACACCCCACTACCGGCATGCAATGATCGTCGGCGCAGGCTCGGGCCTGTCGGCCTCGCTCGCGCGGCTGTTCGCGGAAAAGGGCCTTGCCGTGACGCTGGCGGCGCGGTCTGTCGATAAGCTCTCGGCACTGGCGGATGAAACCGGTGCGGATGTCCAAGCCTGCGATGCAGCCGATCATGCGCAGGTCGTCGAGGCGTTTCAAAAGGCCGATGCCCACCCCAGCGGCTCACCCGACGTTCTGGTTTACAACCCTTCGGCGCGGGTTCGGGGACCGTTTGTCGAAATCGATCCGCATGCGGTCCAACAGGCCGTCCAGATCACCGCTGTCGGCGCATTCTTTGCCGCCCAGGAAGCCGCCAAGCGCATGGTGCCGAGCAACCACGGTGCGATCCTGTTCACCGGTGCCTCGGCTGGCGTGAAAGGGTATGTGCAGTCGGCGAGCTTTGCCATGGGCAAGTTTGCGATGCGCGGTCTCGCGCAGTCCATGGCGCGCGAGCTGCATCCGCTCGGCGTGCACATTGGGCATTTTGTGATCGATGGCGGAATTCGCAATCCCGAGCGCGCGGAACGCATGGACCCGGCGGACAATCCGGACTCGATGCTCTGCCCCGATGCGATCGCGCGGAGCTACTGGCACTTCCTTGAGCAGGACCGCTCATCCTGGGCGTGGGAAATCGAGCTTCGTCCCTGGGTCGAGCGGTTCTAGCGGCGGCGCGGCCGCCCTTTCAGTTCAGCTGCCGGCTTCGGCAAGCATGCGTTCGGCGTCGCGTGCGCGGTTGAAGTTGGCGAGGCTGTCGCGCATAGCTTCGGTCAGACTGGCTTCAAGCTGGGCAATGCGAATGCGGGCGCGGCGCAGTTCGGCAAGTGTCGTTCGTTCGTCGTCTTCGAGTGCCGACGGATCGGCCACGAGGCGGTTCGCGGAGGGCAGCGCAATGACTTTCGCAGACATGGTACGGTTCCCTTAACAGAAGCTGACTTAACCAATCTGAAATGGAATGGTTAACGGAGTGTTTCTGGAAAAGAATGTGATCCAACGCAGATTTCCCGGCGTATCTCGTGAAAACCCATCCGCTTGGAAAGCCTGCGAAGTGTCTTCTCCCGCTCCGACGATCCTTTGGCTCCGCCGCGACCTGCGGCTGTCGGATCACCCGGGCTGGCAAATGGCACTGGAGGGCGCCGGGCCGACCATACCAGTCTTCGTCCTGGACCCCGTCATCGAAGAAAGCCTCGGGACCGCGCCGAAATGGCGGCTGGGGCTGAGCCTTGCGGCGCTGGAGCGCGATCTTGCCGCACGCGGCAGCAAGCTGATCCTGCGTCGCGGACCGGCGGATGAGGTGCTCGATGCGCTTGTCGCAGAGACAGGCGCGCGGCGTATACTCTGGTCCCGGCAGTACGAGCCCGCTGCCATAGCACGCGACAAGGCGCTGAAGACCAGCCTGCAAGCCAAAGGCATCGAGGTCGAAAGCGTCAACAGCTCGCTGCTGTTCGAGCCCTGGACGGTCGCCACCAAGACCGGCGGGTTCTTTCGGGTCTACACGCCGTTCTGGAAGTCCGTGTCCCAGCGCGACGTCCGGCCGCCGATCCCGGAACCGGGCGATCTGAAGCCGCCCCAGGTCTGGCCCGGCAGCGAGGATCTGTCCTCCTGGTGCCTTGGCGCAGGCATGAACCGCGGTGCCGAGATCGTTCTGCGCCATGTCCATGTCGGCGAGGCTGCCGCGCGCGCAAGGCTCAATACGTTTGTCGACGGTGCAATCCACCGATACCGCTCGGAGCGCGATTTCCCGGAACGACACGCGACCTCCGGCCTCTCGGAAAACCTGACCTACGGGGAAATCTCGCCGCATCAGATGTACGCGGCCGGGCTGGCATCGCAGGAGCATCTGGGCGAAGCGGCATCGGAGGCCGAACACTTCAGGAAAGAGGTCGTCTGGCGCGAGTTCGCCTATCACCTGTTGTTCCACACACCCGCGATTGCGACCGGCAACTGGCGCGCGGAATGGGACACGTTCCCGTGGCGCGAGGACAATGACGACGCCGAGCAGTGGCGCCGGGGCATGAGTGGCATCGAGATGGTCGACGCGGCGATGCGCGAGATGTACGTCACCGGGACGATGCACAACCGGACGCGCATGCTCGTCGCAAGCTTTCTGACGAAACACCTGATGACCCATTGGAAGATCGGCGAGGCCTGGTTTCGCGACTGTCTGATCGACTGGGATCCGGCGTCGAACGCGATGGGGTGGCAGTGGACGGCAGGCAGCGGACCTGACGCGGCGCCGTATTTCCGGGTCTACAATCCCGATACGCAGGCCGAGAAATTCGATCCCCGTCGCGCCTATCGTGACCGTTTCATTGCCGAAGGACGGCTGCATCCTCACGAGGATGCGATCAGTTTCTTCGATGCCGTGCCCAGATCATGGAAATTGTCTCCAAAAGACACCTATCCATCGCCGATCATCGGGCTAGCTCAAGGTCGCGCACGCGCCCTGCAAGCCTACGAAAACAGAGTGCGAGCCTAGAAGAACGGCAATAACGCCGACCAGAACGAGAGTAAGACACCAAAGATGAAAATCGCAGTGATCGGCGCGGGAATCTCCGGCCTCGGGGCGGCTTTTGCCCTGTCAAAAACTCACGACGTCCGTGTCTTCGAGCGCGATGGTCGGATCGGCGGCCACGCACACACCGTCGACGTGGCGTTTCCCGACGGCGAACAATGGGTCGACACCGGGTTCATCGTCTTCAACCAACGAAACTATCCGAATCTGACATCGCTCTTTGACGAACTGAACGTGCCGACCCGCTGGTCGGACATGTCCTTCGGGTTTTCCCTGAACAACGGCGCATGCGAATACGCCTGTGACAACCTCTCGAAGATCTTCGCGCAGCGCTGGCGTGCCCTCGACCCGCGCTTCGTCAAGACCTTCACGGAGATTTTGCGCTTCACCCGCATCGCGCCGAAGGATCTGGCGTCCGGACGGATGGCCGGGCTGAGCCTCGGCGACTGGCTGGGCGATCGGAGGTTCTCACGCTGGTTTCGCGAGCGCTTCCTGCTGCCGATGGGCGGTGCGATCTGGTCGACCTCGGTGACCGACATCCTCGACTTTCCGGCCGAGAGCTTCGTGCGCTTCTTCGTGAACCACGACCTGATGACCGGGCTCGACCCGGCACAGCGCTGGCGCACGGTCGAAGGCGGATCGCGCGCTTATGTGCGCCGTCTCGTTGCCCGGATCGGGCCGCGTGTGATCGTGGACCGTGCGGCCACATCGGTCGATCAGAGCGGGCCGCTGCCGGTCGTCACATTCGCTGACGGCAGCCGCGAGCGGTTCGATCACGTCATCCTCGCCTGCCACGCGCCGACCGCGCGGGGCCTGCTGAACCAGCCGACGGAAGAGCAGGACTCGATCCTTTCGGCATTCAGGACCTCGCCAAACCACGTGGTCCTGCACTCGGACCCGGCACTGATGCCGCAACGACGCAGCGTTTGGTCGAGCTGGAACTTCCTTTCGAACGGGATCGAGGCGGACGGCGACCGGCCTGCTCAGGTCAGCTACTGGATGAACCGCCTTCAGGGCATTCCCGATGAGCGTCCGCTCTTCGTCAGCCTGAACCCGCAGCGCGAACCCGACCCGGCGCATGTCCACCGCACGTTCAGCTACGATCATCCGCTGTTCGATAGGGCGAGCTTCGACGCGCAGAACGCCATGAATCGGATCCAGGGTCTTGGCGGCGTCTGGTATGCCGGAGCCTGGCTCGGGTACGGCTTCCATGAGGATGGCCTTCGCTCCGGCCTGCGGGTGGCCGAAGCGCTCGGCGCGCGGCCCGAGTGGGTTCGTGACACCGGCGAACCGCTGCTGCGCCCGCTGGTCCACGCTGCCGAATGATGGCGCAGGCGCTCTCAGAAGCTCTGCCCGATCAGACGATCGATTGCCTCTATCAGGGGCACGTCATGCACATGCGCCTGACCCCGTTCGTGCACAAGTTTCGCTACCGGGTGTTTTCGCTGCTTCTCGATATCGACCGGATCGAGGAAACACTCGGGCGGTTGCGACTGCTGAGCCTCGACCGGCTGGGCCTGATGTCGTTTCATCGACGCGATCATGGATACCGCGACGGATCGGATCTGCGACCGTGGGTCGAGGCCGAACTCGCCGCCGAGGGGATAGAGCCGCCATCGCGGATCTGGCTGCTCAGCTTTCCGCGCCTGCTCGGATACGCGTTCAACCCGCTTGCGATCTATTTCTGCGAAGATGCGGGCGGGCGGATCAGTGCAATCGTCTACCAGGTGAAGAACACGTTCGGCGACCAGCACGCCTACGTCCTGCAGGCCGAGGCCGATGCCGACGGAGCCTTCCGGCACGAGCACGACAAGGGTTTCTTCGTCTCGCCCTTCATCGAAATGGATCAGACCTACCGGTTCCAGCTCCGCCGACCGGACGAGCGGCTTTCGGTTCAGATCCGGCAGCACGACGCGAACGGTCCCTATCTTGTGGCCACGCAGAACGGCGATCGGCGGACGCTCTCAGATCCCGTTTTGCTGAAACTCTGGCTGACCCATCCGCTGATGACATTCAAGGTCATCGCCGCCATCCACTGGCAGGCGCTTAAACTCTGGCTGAAGGGTGCCCGTTTCATTCCCTACCGCGGCCCGTACCCCGATCCCGATGCGCCGGAAACCGGACTGCGTGCGCGGGTTGCCGCAATGTTTGGCTGGAACCGCCGCCGGGTTTCCGATTAGTCTGCCTCAACGGGGAATGAGGACGGATCAGCGGCATGCTGAACACGACAAACGGGCAGTCGGATCTGCCACGCTGGACCGAAACGGTCTTTTCGATCATCAGCCGGATTGAGAAGGGGACTTTATCCTTCTCGCTGCCAGACGGCCGGACCTTCGGCATTTCGGGTGATGAGCCAGGACCGGCCGGTCACTTCGACGTTCGCGACACGCGATTGTTCGGTCGGATGGTGCGCGACGGCGAGATGGGATTTGCCGAGGCGTACATGGACGGCTGGTGGGACAGCCCGAACCTTCAGGCGCTCCTCGACGTTTCGCTGATGAACAACGAGGCAGTGGCGCGCGGATTTCCCGGCGGCGGGATCGTCCGGGCGCTCGAGAGGTTCCGCCATTGGCTGCGCTCCAACACCAAGCGCGGCTCCCGCAAGAACATCTCGCACCACTACGATCTCGGGAACGAGTTCTATGCGCTCTGGCTCGACCCGTCGATGTCGTACTCGTCGGCGCTCTATTCCGGGCAGGGCGAGGAGATGTATGCAGCGCAAATGAACAAGTACGCCTCGATCTGTGACCGCATGAATTTGCAGCGCGATGATCATGTGCTCGAGATCGGCTGCGGCTGGGGCGGCTTCGCAGAGTACGCGATCCGCGAGCGCGGCGCTCGTGTGACCGGCCTCACACTCAGCCGCGAACAGCATGACTTCACGCAGAAAAGGTTGTTCGAGGCAGGTCTGGCGGAGCGCGCCGACATCGTGATCCGGGACTATCGCGACGAGCGCGGCAGCTATGACGGCATCGCGTCGATTGAGATGTTCGAGGCCGTCGGCGAGAAATTCTGGCCGACCTATTTCAACACCGTGCGCGAGAGACTGAAACCGGGCGCGCACGCTTCGATCCAGATGATCACCATCGCCGACCACCTGTTCGAAGGCTATCGCCGCGGGACCGATTTCATTCAGAAGTACATCTTCCCCGGCGGCATGCTGGCATCGCCAACCGAGGCGCGTCGCTCGGCCGAGGCAAGCGGCCTCGACTTCGCGGGATCGATGGAGTTTGGCGAGAGTTACTCGCGGACGTTGCGCGAATGGTTCGACACATTCAACGCACGGTGGGACGAGGTGACGGTGCTCGGCTTCGACGAGCGGTTCCGGCGCATGTGGAACTTTTATCTTACATCCTGTGCTGCCTGTTTTGCGCAAGGTACCACCGATGTGACGCAAATGACCTTGCGCAAACCCGCCTGAATGGGGCAGGTTCGCGTTTAGGTAGCGCGGCTGGGGGGTACGGTTGCGCCGGGGCCTTGCCGGAGAACAAAGCGCAATGATCATTTTCCGGATTGTGTGTGCGGTGCTGATGGCGTGGGCCATCAACTGGTCGCTCGCACGACCCGAGGCCGAGCCGCTTCTAAAGACGCTGCCGGAAATGGAGGTGCTCGGGCCGTTTGCCGGGGCACTCATCGGTTTCGTGAATCTCTCGGTTCGCCAGGGCTGGGGCTTCATCGTGGCCTTCGCAAATGGCGTTTGGGCCGGCGTGCTGTCGATCCTGTTGTCCGGCGTTCTCTACGTGGTCGTTCAGATCGTTCAAGCGATCCGCACGAACGTCGTGCGGACCTTCGACAATTTCCTCACCCATTTCGGCTCGGTGGTCGATCCGCTGCTCGGGGAGATCCTGAACATTCCGCTCCTGACCGTGTCGCTCGGGGCCGTGGCCCTTGTCGGCGTGATCACCGAGGTCATCCACTGGGTGCTTGTGCGGATGCGCCAACGCAAGGGCGGTCAGCGCACCGGGGTCTGATATCGGGTTGCGATGCTGTCGCCGGCCATCAGCCGAATGATGACCTCACCGATTGCGCCCTCTGCGTGGTTCCAACGGCGCGACGGATCTTTCGTAGAGAAAAAAAGGGCGAGAGATTCTGATCGGGCGTGCGCGATCAACCGTGGAGCGGCGGACAAGTGAGCTTCACCCGATGAGAATAAAATTGTCGGCGCTCAGGTCTTCCACCGCAATCTCTCGATCTGCAGCGCGTATTCGGAGCTCGGACCCACCGGCGACCATTCGAAGTGTCCCGGGACGAAACTGGGTGATCTCCAGTTCCTGAAATTCTGTCACCCCCCATTCCCAAAGCAGAATTCGATCGAGGTCTTCGTCGAAATCCATGATGACGTCGAACGCGTCCTGACCGGCCCAGAAGGTGTCAGCACCTCTGCCGCCGAACATGAAATCGCGGCCCTGCCCACCCAACAAACGATCGTCGCCGCCGGTTCCATAGAGATGGTCACGCTCATCCGTTCCAACGACCCAGATGCCACCGGTGTCGGGAAAGACGATGCTGTCCGAGCCAAGATCCTCTACCCGGATCTGTTCGTTGCCAGCCTGAAGCACGACACTGTTTTGCCCGTCACTGATCAAGAGCGAGCTTTCGCTGCGTTGTTTGACGTAGAGCTCACTCAGATACCCTACGTCCCAGTTAGACAGGTCAAGCACGTCCTGTCCAAGCTCGAAGTCCAGGACTTTGTCCCGTGACCCGTCCCCTGACAGAAAGAAGGTGTCCGCACTAGCGCCGCCGCGCAGCATGTCGCGGCCTGCACCGTCGACCAGCAGGTCGTTTCCGCCGCCGGCAAACAACCGATCGCGCGAGTCTGTGCCGACCAGAACCTCACCTAGTCCAACCGCGCTGCGGTCCGGAACGTCGAATGGCAACAGAACCGCATCGATCACCTTAGCCAAGCCATTCGACACGTCGATGTCGTCTGGAAGCAGCCGCGGATCCTGAAAGCTGGGGGCAAAATCGACCAGAGCGCCCTCCAGGATGTTCAGGATCGTACCTGAGAACGTGGTAATGCTGCCTGAATCCTGGTGCTCCTGAAAAGGGGCAGGGCCGTCGGAAGACAGCGCATGAAACCAGTGAAGCGAAAGGATTTCATCCAGGATCGTGTCGTCTGGCTGCCGTCCCAAGGTCTCGTTAAGTTGCGGTTGACCATACTGAAGCAGCGCGGCCATAGCGCCGTGTTCATCATCACCCGAGTAACCAAGCTGCTGGGCGAGCGCGATGAAAGCTGCATCGCTTGGCAGCATCACGCCCAGGTAAACGTTGTCCTCGGCAGATGCGACGAATTAGCTCTTGGCGTTCGAGGTGATGCGCAATCCGGCGAGGAAGATATCGAAATCGTCCGGGTTGTCGTCCGGCGATCCACCGCTGGACGCAATGAACTCGTAGATCGTCATGGTTGGGTCTCCTACCCGGAATTCTTCCGGGCAGGTGCTGTCACATTCGGCTTACCTGGCGCTCAATCGGGCGCCGAGCGCGACGTGTCACGCAGACGTCTTGTCACGCGCGCGTGACGCTCGTGTTTGCACTGTGAGCCCCGGGTCCGAGACCCCGCAGTGTTCCGAAAGCGGTATCAGACGCGACCGTTTGCAGGATTAGAGCTGGAGATCCGAAACGTCAGGGCAGGATCACCGTTGCGCCAGTGGTCTTGCGAGCCTCCAGATCAGTGTGCGCCTGCGCGATATCATCCAGTGCGTATCGCTGGTTGATCTCGATCTTCACCTTGCCGGAACCGACCATATCGAACAGATCGTCGGCGCGGGCCTGGCAGTCCTCGCGCGTGGCGATGTGCGTGAACAGCGTCGGCCGCGTGAGATAGAGCGATCCCTTGCCGGCGAGCACCTGCGGATCAACCGGATCCGGTTTGCCGCTGGCGTTTCCGAAGGTCGCCATGATGCCCATCGGACGCAGGCAGTCGAGCGATCCGTCCCAGGTCGATTTCCCGACCGAATCCGCAACGAAGTCCACACCTTTGCCGTTGGTCAGGTCCTTCACGCGGGCAACCCAGTCCTCGGTATTGTAGTTGATGCAGACCTCGGCGCCGAAGCTTTCGGCCAGACGGCACTTCTCGTCCGTTCCGGCCGTGCCGATCAGGCGCAATCCGGTCGCGCGCGCCCATTGGCAGGCAATCAGGCCAACGCCTCCCGCTGCGGCGTGGAACAGCACGCTGTCGCCTTCCGATATCTTGCCGGTCGAGCGCAAAAGGTACTGCGTTGTCAGTCCCTTGAGCATCATTGCTGCACCGGTTTCGAAGCTGATCTCGTCGGGCAGCTTGCACACCTGCGTGGCTGGCATCACGCGCTCCTGGCAGTACGAACCCGGCGGATTACCGGCATAGGCGGCCCGATCTCCTTCAGCGAGGTGCGTGACGCCGTCGCCCACGGCCTCGACAACGCCCGCGCCTTCCATGCCCAGCGTCAGCGGCAAGGGCAGGGCATAGACACCGGAACGCTGGTAGATATCGATGAAGTTCAGACCGCAGGCTTCATGCCGGATACGAATCTGGCCGGGGCCGGGATCGCCGACGTCCAGATCGACGAGGTTCATCTGGTTCGCATCGCCATAGGCTTGGATTTGCACGGTTTTAGCCATTCCGGGTCTCCCCCTCTCCGGTCTGCACCACGATGGTCGCGGTGCCTTTGTTAACGATAACATCGCGCTGGCTCAGCACGTCGATCCGCATGCCGATACGGCCCCGATCTGGACGCGATGGATGCGGTGAGATCGAGGTCACCTCCATCGCAACGCGCACGGTGTCGCCGATATGGACTGGCGCCAGAAACTCCCAGGCCATGTCCTTGAGCGCGATGACCGAGCCTTCGACGAGGTTGAACTGGCTCAGCAGACCGAAGGCGATGCCCGGGAACATCGGTCCGTGGGCGATCCGCCCGCCATGCTGAGCCTCGGCTGTCGCGGCGTCGATATGGACCGGGTTCCAGTCGCCGGTGAACTGGGCGAACTGGTGGATATCGTGCTCGGTTATGGTGCGCGCGCGGGTTTCGAACCGTTCGCCAAGGCTGAACTCGCGCAGATAGCGGCCCATGTCACGCCGATGGGTTGGGCGCGACGCAGGTCGCCTGCAGTCCGCCATCGACGACAAGTTCCGTCGCCGTGATGTAGCGCGCCGCATCCGATGCGAGGAAGGCGACCGCCTCGGCCACATCCCAGGCATCGCCCATGTGACCCATCGGAACCTGCGCATTGCGGGCCGCGATCAGCCGCTCGGCATTGCCGTCGCCGCGCTGCTTGACGAGGCGTTCGGTCACCAGCGGCGTGTTCATCAGGCCCGGGATAACCGTGTTCACCCGCACATGGTCCTTGGCGTACTTCACGGCGGTGACCTCGCCCATCTTGATCAGCCCGGCCTTTGCGGCGGCGTAGGCCACGCAGTCCGGACCGAAGAAGCGAAGGGCGGCAATCGACGCGAGGTTCACGATCGCGCCGCCGCCCTGTTCGACCATGATCGGCACCACCCGCTTCATCGAGTGGAAGACGTAGTTGATGTTGTGGTCGAGCTGGCGTTCCCAGATGTCCTGGTCGAGCGTGACGACGTCGCCGGGGGCCGAGCCGCCGACATTGTTCACCAGAATGTCGATCCGTCCGAATTGGGCGTGGCAGTCGGCGATGAGCGCGTCGACCTCCTGGCTGTTGTTGATGTCCGCTGTCCGCGAGACGAACTCGGTGCCGAATTCGGCGCACATTTCCGCGGTGACATCGAGCGATGCCTGATCGCGGTCGACACCGTAGACCCGGGTCCCCTCGCGCAGGAAAACGGCCGCAGTGGCGCGGCCGTTGCCCCATCCGGCACCGACCGATCCCGCGCCCAGAATCAGCGCGCACTTGCCTGCCAGTCGTCCCATTTTCCCTCCGTTTGTTCGCGACATTATCGCCGTTGCGATGGCGGGCAAATGGAAAGCGGATCGCGTGGGCGATAGGTTGCGCCGCAGCCAAGGAGGCCGAGATGTCGAACGAACAGATCCTTGTCGATCGCGACGGCGCGATCATGACCGTGACGATCGCCAACGAGAGCAAGCGCAACGCGATCGGAACGGCGGCGCTGGACAGGCTGGACAGTCTCGCCGACGAGATCGCGGCCGGCTCCGACATCCGGTGCGTTATCCTGACCGGGGCGGGGGACAAGGCGTTCACCTCGGGCTTCGATCTGGCGGAACTCGGCGATTTCCGGCCCGAGAACTTCCTGAAAAGCCGGTTCTCGGATGTCTTCGAGAAATGGGCGCGCCTGCCGGTGCCGGTCATCGGGGCCTTGAACGGTCATTGCATGGGCGGAGGCGTGCATGTGGCCGTCATCTGCGATGCGCTGGTCTCTGTGCCCGGCGTGCGGTTCATGATCCCGGCGGCGCGTTTCGGCTTCATCTATGTCCCGGCATCGATACGGCGGATCACCGCGACCCTGGGACCGGCCCGGGCGGCTCAACTGCTCTACCTGAACCGCGAACTGGTCGCGGAAGATCTCACGGCGCAGGGCGTCGTCTCGGCTATCGTGCCTCATGAAGATCTGCCGGGTGCGGCACGGGACGTGGCGGAGCGTGCCGCCGTTCTGGCGCCACTGTCGGTTGCGGGCATGAAGGAGATCGTGCGCGAAGCCCCGGACCAGGACCGGATCGAGGATCTCGTTCGCAAGTGCGCGTTTTCCGAGGACGTTGTCGAGGGCCTCGCCGCAATGCGCGAGAAGCGAAGCCCCGGATTCAAAGGTGGCTAGGCGGGGTCTTTCCCGCCTATTCGCCAGCCATCGCGAGGGTCACGTTCGGCGCGCCGTTCGTCTCGTTCTCGAACCGGACCACGTTGCGCATCAGCACGTCCTTCAACTCGTCCACCCGCTCGTTGAGGTGGTTCGTCGACGCGCCGAAGCCGATCGCGAGCATCCCCTGATCCTGCGGCAGCGGGAGCAGCGTCGCGATTGAACCGTAGCCGCGCACGACATTGTTGGACGAGTAGAACCAGCCCTGCGAGCGCGCCTGCTCGACCATGGTGTTGACCTCGCTCGGCACCGCGCGGTCCTCGGTCGGATCGGTGAGCTCGGAATTGTAGCGCCGAACGATGCGGCCGACCTCGCCTTCGGTCTTGAGCGAGAGCAGCATGATGCCGAGGCCCGACCGATGGAGCGCGCGCTTCAGGCCGGGATGAAGCGACAGGCGCATCGTGTGCGGCGAGAGCACGAGCGAGAGGTACTGCATGTAGAGCCCGTTTTCGGAGCCCAGAAGCACGGTCTCGCCGGTTTCGTCGTGCAGCTGCTGCGCCAGCGTGTGCAGGCGCGCCACGATATCGGTCGAACCGAGCACCCAGTTGCCGACGAAGGCGAGCCTGACCGATGGCCGGTAGCGCCGCGTCTCGGCATTGTACTCGACGAAACCGCGGGCGACGAGGCTCTTGATCAGGGTCGACATCGACGATTGCGGGATCTGCAGCAGGTCGACGAGTTCCGAGATTGTGAGTGCGCGTTGTTCGGCTTCGAAAGCCTCGAAAATGTCGAGAACCCGAACCGCGGACTTGACCATTTTGTCGGTCATCAGGCGTTCCTCCGAATCTGGAAAAGGACGCCTCTTTCCGGGCATCACTAGCGTGATGAAATCCCGGAAGTTGCCGGAATGCAATACAAAAATTTTCTGGAAAACTCGCGTTCCCGGCGGCGCGCTATCTCGATGCTGCGTCCTCGAGATGATGCAGCATCGTCTTGGCGAGGGTCTCGCGGTCGTAGTCCGGAACCGCCGAAATACCCTTTGAACCAAGCTGTTGCCGCAGTGCAGCATCATCGGCGAGCGTGGTGATCGCGCGCGCCATGTCGGCCGGGTTTTCGGGTTCGACGGCGATGCCGGCGCCTGTCCTTTTCACGATCCCGGTGGCCTCGCCGTCCGGCAGCGAGATCAAAATCGAGAGGCCCATTGCCATCGCTTCGAAGATCTTCGAGGGAATCACCGTGCGGAAGGTCGGCGTGTCGCGCAGGGGGACGAGTGCGACGTCGCAGAGCGACCAGACCGCCGCCATCCGGTCGCGCGGCTGCAGACCCAGCAATCGAACATTCGCCATGTCGCGGGCGCGGGCTTCCAATTTCGCCCGTTCCGCGCCGTCGCCGACGAAGAGAAATGCGATATCGGTCCGATCGTGGAGGAGATCTGCCGCGTCGAGCACCTTGTCCAGTGCGTGTGCCATGCCGTGTGTTCCGACGTAGCCGATGACGACCTTGTCTGTCAGACCAAGGTCGGCCGCGAGTCCCATGTCTCTCGGCACCGGCTGAAACTTCGAGGGATCGACGCCGTTCGTGACGACCTCGATCTTCGCGCCGTCGATCCCGCGCGACACCAAGTTGTCCCGGAAGGCATTTGTTACCGATAACACGAGAGACGCCCGGCGGTAGAGAAAGAGCTCGAGACGCTCCAGCGCCCGGAGCGCCCGGGACGGTTTCATCGCGCCGACGGCGATGATCGAGTCGGGCCAGAGATCGCGCAGTTCGAACACCCAGGGACGCCAGCGCAGGACCGACAGGATGAACCCGGCGCAGGCGGTGAAGAATTGCGGCGATGTGGCCACGATGATGTCGGGGCGTTTCTCGAACAGGCCGAGGAAGGATGCCGAGAGCATGAACGAAACGTAGTCCAGCATGCGTTTGAGCGTGCCGGCGTTCGCAGCGATATAGGATTTGACGCGGACCACGCGCACGCCGTCGTGGTCCTCGACGCTGCGCCAGGAATTGCGATAGCCGTCGAACACAACGCCCTTGGGGAAGTTCGGCGCGGTCGTGATCACCGTGATGTCGTGGCCGCTCTGCGCCCAGATGCGCACGTGTTCCCATGTGCGCGTTGCCGGTGCATTGGTCTCGGGCGGGAAATTGTCGGTGAGAAAGAGGATCCGCACTCAGGGCTCCCAGGTCAGGGTCAGGCAGGCCGACCTGTCGTCTATCGCAAGCGCGAGGATCTCGCACGGGAGCACCTTGCCGAATTCCGGAGACCAGGTGCCCTGCTCGACGGTCACGGTTCCCCCTGTTGCCGTGAGCGAGATGTCCTTTGCGCCCGTGAGCGTATCGGCCGTGGCCGAGAAACCGGGGGCAATGCGGAAACGCGCGATTGCGGTTTGCGCGGGCCGATCGAGGGTGTCTTTGATCGTGAGGCGCCCTGGTGAGAGTTCCCAGCGCCGGGTGTGAATCGGCCCGTTGATGCGGCGATAGCCATCGTGGCTAGCTTGAAGCCAGATGGTGTCGCCGTCCGATCCGTGATCGACCCCCAGCACCTCCGCCCGCCGAGCGACACGGAACTCCGCCCAGATCTCGGATGAATTTGCGCCGTCGATTTCGACGGTGTTGTGGTACCGCGTGCTGCGTTCGAGCATCCGCCGGTCGGCGTCTCCGCCGTAAACCGACGTGCCGCCGTTGACGAAGACGCGATGTGAGCCGATTGAGAGTTCGAAGCTCAGGGTGTCGGCGTGGGCGTGTCCGGGCAGATAACCTGGCCCGATTGGAGCCGTGTCCGCAATGAGGACAGCGTTTCCCGTCGATAGCCTTGCGTAGCCGCTTTCGGGAAAGACGGCGAGCGCGCTTGCGTCCGGGTCGGCATCACATCCAAGGTGGATCGCCTGTCTGTTCAGTGCCGAAGTCTCCGGCGCGATCCCGAAGGCGCCGTCGTTGAAGAAAGCGATACCGCCGTCCAGGTGCGTCATGGCGTTGAGATAGGGGATCGCACGGTTTGCGGCATCCTGCCAGACGCGTCCCGATGATGCGGGGATCGAGCCCGGCAAGATCTGCGCGAGTTGCACGAGGTCGAGCAGATCCTCCGTCAGGATCGCATGATACATGACGGAGCGCTCGAAGTGCCCGCCATCGGAGAGAATCTGTTCCGGGACTTCGCGCTCGAGAATCCGCAAGCCTGTCGCAAGCCAGCCCTGCGCGGCCTCGTGATCCAGCACCGCACCGGCGAATGTCAGCGCTTTCGCGTTTGCAAAAAGATGATTTCCGAGAAGATGGTACTCGAGACGACGCGACAGCCAGTCGGCCTGTGTCGCAAGAGAGCCCAGCATCCCCTCTTCCGGTGAGTTACCCATCAGGAGCCACTTGCACCAGTTCACGATGCGCAGCGAGGTCGGGTAGGGCTCCCAGCCGTTTCCCGACGCCGGCGGGTTCTCGGCGATCCAGCGCCGGATCAATTCGCGGTGCCATTCTTCGCGATCTGCTGCGCCGTCGGCGACCAGATCGTCGAAATAGTGCGCGTTGTAGAGCCAGAGCTTGGCGCGGTCGGGTGCATTCCAGTCTGCGGCCGACAGGATCGCATGGGTCTGATTGAGGAAACGAAACTCATCCGGTCCGGTCATCGACGGCGTCCGACCGGTCGGATGCCAGGAGTTCTGTGGTTGAATAACCCCGACGTCGGAGAACTCTCGCGGGCGCGGCCTGCTCAGTTTCAGCCAGATGCGCCAGTAGATCTGGACCGGGCGCAGCCAGACAACTGTGCGCAGAAGGAGCAGGATCCGGTTTGCAGCGGAGGTCATGACGTCTCGTGGAAAGCAGGCGGAAGGAACGTTACCATCCGCACCCGCGTCCCGCCCCGCGACTTTTAGATACAATTCAACGCAAATTTAACCTTCTGCGGCTAAAACCCCGCTCTGGGAAAGACGCCCATCGACAGATGAGACTGTTTTGCGATGGGTGAGAACACCGGCATGCCGTGTCATCTGATCTCGAACCTTCCGCGCACAGTTTGATCCAGGGCTCGTGGCAGTCAGGCGCAGAGGACGCGACGCATGAAACTGATGGATTGGATCGACCGCGCGCCGGTCAGGGTGAGCTTCGGTGGCGGCGGCGGATCGTCGGGGGCCTTTGACATTGCCCGTGATGCCACGAGCCTGTCATTGGTCACCGCTTCGGGCATCGAGACGGACCTTCCACCTGCGACCGGCTTCGATGCCGGTCTGATGTCGGCCTCGGACAAGACGAAGCTGGACGGTCTGGCCAACACGACGGTCGCGGTCGATCCGTCGAACTTCGAGTCGCGCGCACAGGTTGCCGCCACCTCGGTCGATCCGGGCGTCACGTTCATCCGGACAGCCGGGTACAACCAGCGCGGCGATGGCGGAAGCGCGCTTTACGTGCGGGTCGATGTCGAACCCACGCACGGGATGAAGATCCAGTCGGCCGACGGCGCGCACTGGGAGTTCGTGCCTGAGAACGGGGTCGTCTCGGAGAAGCAGGCCGGCGGTGTCGGTGACGGCGTTGCCGACGACACGCAGGCAATCCAGATGGCGATCGACTTCGCGATCTATGAGAATCCGCCGACCAACAGCGCCCAGCCGGTCGAGGTTCTGATCCTCGGACCGCGCTGCCTGATCACCGACACGATCCATCTCGGCTATGGTGAGGCGATCCATGGCGTGAATGTGCGCGGGATCGGGCGCAAACGGCGCGGCGAGTCGGTCTATGTCGGCACCGCTTTGATCGCCACGTTCACCGACCGTCCGATTGTCAATTTCCAGGGCATTCGCGGTGGCCTGTTGCGCGACATCTGGATCGAAGGCGCGCTGGATTTCTCCGGGATCGACTTCAAGGATTACAGCATCACGCTGGAGACGACGTGGGATGCCCTTGGCGGCAACGGCCGGTACAATCCATACGCCGGGATATCGGTCGACGCGTTTTCCGGCCCGCGCCCTGTCGGCTCCTACCCGGACGCGAACTATCCTGATTTTCTCGGCGTGCAGCCGCAATATGACAAGGTTTTCTCTTCGGATATCCGGATCGAGAATATCGGCGTCAGGCGGGTGAACACTGCACTGGTGCTGCAACCGGGCGATCACGACGCCAACGGCGACTTCCTCAAGGTCGTGAACTGCAATTTCGAGGACTGCAAATACGGCATCTCGATCGGCAATGGACAGTCGCGCAATGTCGAGATCCGCAACCTTCTCGGTGCGGGGATGTTCGTCACCTTTGCCAACGACGTCCACGGCCGGCGGAGCGGGCGGTTCGGCGGTCCGATCGAGAACGTCTCGCTCGGGCGTTTTATCGGGCGCGTCTTCGAGTTCGGTTCGACGACGGAACTCGGGACCACGCTCTTTACGACGCTCTATGTCGAGAGCATGGACAGGATCGGCGATCTGGTCGGCGACACGTCCTCGGAGGGCGCTCTGACCTTCGACAGTTGCCTGTTCTCATTCCGCCACAACGATGACCGCGGCCATCCAGCGAACATCATCGGGAACACCAACAGTTCGGACATCGTGTTCCGCGGCTGCCGGTTCGTGAATGCGCCGTCCGTCTATTCGTTCAAGCTGCCGCGCGTGACGATGATCCAGTGCAGCGCCAGCCCGTCTGATCGCGACAACGGGACGGTGCCGCTGTTCGAGGCGTTCGCGCACAATGCGACGTCGGGCGGCGTCGTGCTCGATCCGTTGAACCTGCGGCCGCAGCAGATCCGCTTCAGCCTTGTCGATCTGGAAACGGGCGTGATCGGCGACGATATCGGAACGGAGGAAGGGTTCTACCAGACGACCGGGCGCGACAGGTGCATTCCGCTCGCGATCTGGGAATTCGCCCGCCAGTCGGAGCGGTACAGCCCGCCGACCCGCAAGCGCTTCAACTATTACGAGCGTACGCGCGGCGTCCATTTCTCAAGCGTCGATCTCACGGGACGCACGCTGACGCTGGAATTCGTCTCGCTGTCCGATCACGAAGCGATGCGGTTCGGTGTTCTGCCGGGCGACATCATCCGCGACCGGAACACCGGGATGATCTTCTTCATTCGCTCGCGTGTCGGAACGACGGTCATTGCCGAGGCGCAGAACAATTACCGCGACACCGGCGGCGGGACTTTCGTGACCCTGGAGCCGTTCGAGACGGAAAGCGGTGGTTTGCAGTTCATCAACGCGCGCCTCTACACCCCGAGCTATCTGACGCTCGGCGATTTCGCGGCCGGGTCGAACGTGGCGACTGCAGTCGCGCGATCGGACGGGTTCTCGACCTATCTCAACACCGACGTCGCGGTCGGGGATTACCTGTTCATCGATCAGGATGCCGACCGCGTGCTCGTGAATGGCGAGTCGGAGGTCGTGTCCATCGATACGGCAGGCGACACCATGACGTTCGCCGGGAACGCGCGGAACAGCGCGACGCGCAAGGGCCTGACCCAGTGGATCAGGACGCCGCCGCCGAATTCGTAGCGGCGCGTGGGCTAGTCTTCGGCTTGGACGGCCTGCGGATGCGGCGGGCCGTTCCCGGAGGCTGGCAGCGCGTATTCCGTGCCGGCCAGCTTCATCTCGGTCAGCTTGAATTCCTGGTTGCGTCGATGCTCGGTCCTGAGATGCGACCAGATCCAGCCGACGCGCCCGGCTTTCCAGGCGCCCTGAACGAGCAGGTGGTACCAGAAGATCAGATGGTATCGTCCCGGGATGCGCCAGAACTGTTTTTTCAGCCACATCCGTCGTTCGAGGGAGGTCCCGCCGAGCTTCGGTTCGGCGGCGAGCGGTGCGTCGCGAAACCGTGAGACCGCTTCCGACGTGCCGTATGCGTTCTGCTTCTGGAACCAGTGGTGCAGGTTCGGGCTGTCGTGGTGCTGGAGTTCGCCGTCGAGCCGTCCGGTGCTGCCGTCGATGACCGGATGTTCGTTGACAAGAACGTCGGTGAATTTGGCCGACCCGGTCTTCCAGAGCCGCATGTCGGCGCGCACGACCGGCATCGGCTTTCCCATGAACCAGAGGCGGCGGTTGATCTCGTAACCGGTGCGGTCGCCGGTCTCGATGGTCCGTGCGATGCTGCTCTTGAGGGCGTCGGTCAGGCGTTCGTCCGGGTCGAGCTTGATCGTCCACGGCGTCTTGATCGGCAGGCTGAGCGCGTAGTTCCACTGGTCGCCGAACCCGGTGAACTTGCGCTGCACGACGTGAGCACCGCGACTGAGCGCGATGTCGACCGTGTCATCGCTGGAGAAGCTGTCGACCACGAACGCCTGCTCCGCCCATCCGTCGATGTCGTCGAGCACGGCCCGCATGTTGTGGGCCTCGTTCAGCGTGATCATCAGCACCGTGAGGGGCAGCGGCATCAGTCGAGCCTCACGCAGTCCGGAGCGGTGCCGGACTTGCCTGCCGAGACCCAGCGGTAGACGTCGAGCATCTGCTCGGCGATGCCGTCCCACCCGAACGCCTTGCGGACCCAGGCGCGGCCCGCTGCGCCCATCTGCGAGAGCGCCTCTGGCGGGCGGGCCATCGCATCGGTCAGCGTGGCGCTGAGCGCGTCATGGGTCCGGTCGATCCACCAGCCGCAGCCGTTCGACTCCAGCCCAGACCACGGTGCACCCTTTGTCGTGATCACGGGCGTTCCCGAAGCGAGCGACTCGGCGACCGTCATTCCGAAGTTTTCCGTCTTGGTCGGGAGCACATAGAGGTCGGCGGCGGCATATTCCTCGATCTTGCCGACATCCCAGGCTGGTCCGGCGAAGTCGACATCCGTCAGGTCGTGCTCGGCAACGAAACGCTCAAGCTCGGCCTGGTGACCGTCGGGATCGTTGCCGACGAAGCGCAGCCGCCATCCCTGGCGAACCTCAGCGGGAAGATCGCGCCAGACTTCGAGCAGAAGATCGAGCCCCTTGATCGGGTGAATGCGGCCGAGAAACAGCAGCGTCCGGGTATCACGGGGCGTGGAGGTCTGCGGGTCGGGCAAGTCGATGCCGTTCGGGATGACCGCGACGGGGGCTTTCAGACCGAACGCGCGGATCTCCTCGTATTCCTTGTCGGCGGTCGCGTGAAAACAGTCGGCCTGCTGGAAGGTGACTTTCTGCAGCGGCCAGACGACGCTCTTTTTCCAGCGCGATTTCGTCAGAGCCGCCGTCGCCAGAGTGCCCCTCGGCGCCATGATCAGCGGTTTTCCGCTCTTCCGTGCGACGAAGCCCGGCACGAAATTCGGCGCGAGCCAGGCGCCGTTGTTGTGGATGACGTCGCACTCGGCGGCGCGGTCTCGCAAGGCGCGCCCAAGGCAAGGCGACCAGCGCAGCGAGCGCGGGACCGGAAATTCCGGGAACGAAAGGTTCCGGAACCCATCGGACGGATTGATCGCGTCGTGCATCTGGGTCAGCAGCGTCACGTCGCAGCCATGCCGCCCGAGCGCGCGTCCGAGAGCCGGAACGGAATAGGACGGGCCGCTCGCCTCGTTCCCGACATGGGCGACGATATGGACCGCCCGCATCGTTCTCAGCCCGTCATCGCCCGGAACAGGCCGCAGCTGTCGATCAGCGCCTTGCCGTCGAGATCCGAGATTCGCACGCTGCGGAAAGCGGAATGTCCGGTCAGAACGACGATGATATCGGCGCGCCGGACGGCATCGGCGAAATCGGCGTGTTCGGCGCCGTCGAGTTCGGAGGGAAGCTCGGACACGTAGGGTTCGACCACGAGGACCTCGCCGATCCCGCGGGCAACCGTTTCGCGCACGACATCGACCGAGGGGCTTTCGCGCAGATCGTCGACATCCGGTTTGTAGGCGAGGCCGAGGCAGGCGATCACGGGCGATTTGAACCGCGCGGCCTTCTCGGCGATCCGGTCGACGACCCAGACGGGCTTGGCGTCGTTGACCTCGCGCGCCATGCGGATCAGGCGTGCGTTTTCGGGGGCGGAGTCGACGATGAACCACGGATCGACGGCGATGCAGTGCCCGCCGACGCCGGGGCCCGGGTTCAGGATATTCACGCGCGGATGCTTGTTCGCCATGGCGACCAGCTCCCACGGGTCGATGTCGAGATCCTTGCAGATCACACTCAACTCGTTCGCGAAGGCGATGTTGACGTCGCGAAAGGCGTTCTCGGTCAGCTTGGCCAGTTCGGCCGTACGGGCATCGGTGACGTGGCATTCGCCTTTTACGGCGATCTGGTAGAAGGCGACGGCGCGCGCGGCGCAGTGGCGGGTCATGCCGCCGATGACGCGGCTGTTGTGGACCACTTCGTGCAGAACCTTGCCGGGCAGCACACGTTCGGGGCAGTGGGCGATCTGGATGTCGGCGAGATCTCCGGCATCCAGCGGAAAGGTGAGGTCCGGGCGGTCGGCGGCGAGCCAGGCGGCCAGTTGCTCGGTCGCGCCGACAGGCGAGGTCGACTCGAGGATCACCAGCGTTCCCTTGTCGAGAACGGGTGCTAGCGAGGTTGCCGCGTCGCGGATGTATTTCAGGTCGGGCTTCTTGCCCTCGGTGAACGGCGTCGGCACGGCGATGACATGCACGTCGGCGCGTTCCGGTGTAGTCATGGCCCGCAGCTTGCCGGCCTCGACCACGCGGCGGAGCAGCGCTTCGAGGTTCGGCTCGACGATATGCGGCCGTCCGGAATTGATCGACTCGACTGCGGCCTCATTCACGTCGACGCCGATGATATCGATCCCGGCTTCGGCAAACACCGCTGCGGTCGGAAGCCCGACATAACCCAGACCGATGACCGTGGCAGAGCGGATCATGGTGCCTCTCCGGTTAGTATCCGCGCGATGCGGCCCGCGGCCTTACCGTCACCGTACGGATTGTGGGCCCGCGACATCGCGGAATATGCGTCCTCGTCGTCCAGCAGACGTGTCGCCTCACCGACGATCTTGTCCCGATCTGTGCCGACGAGCCTGACCGTGCCGGCCTCGACCGCTTCGGGGCGTTCGGTCACGTCGCGGGTCACCAGAACCGGTTTGCCGAAGGATGGCCCTTCTTCCTGAATACCTCCTGAATCGGTGATGATCAGTGTGCTTCGGGCCATCAGCCAGAGGAAGGGGAGATAGGGTTGGGGTTCGATCAGATGAACGTTTCCAGCACCGGCGAGCACCTTGTCGGCTGCCTCCTGCACGATCGGGTTGAGGTGGACCGGATAGACGATCTGACAGTCGCCGCGCCCGGCGAGATCGGCAAGTGCCGCGCACATCCTCTCAAGACCGCCGTCGAAGTTCTCCCGCCGGTGGCCGGTGACCAGGATCATCCGCTTCCCGGGGTCGAGAAATTCGAAGCGCCCGGACATTTCCGCCCGGGTGGCTTCAGTGTCCAGCACCGTCCCGCGAATGTGCATGAGTGCATCGATCACGGTGTTGCCGGTGACGTGGATGGTGTCGTCAGAAACGGCCTCGTCGAGCAGGTTCGTGCGCGCACGCTCTGTTGGCGCGAAATGCCAGCGCGTGAGGCGCCCGGTGATCTGGCGGTTCGCCTCCTCCGGCCAGGGGGCCGAGAGATCGCGCGTGCGCAGCCCCGCCTCGACATGCCCGACGGGCACGCCCGCGTAGAAAGATGCCAGCGCTGCGGCCATCGACGTGGTCGTGTCGCCGTGCACGAGAACGGCGTCGGGTTGCTCCGTGCGCAGAACCTCTTCCATGCCTGTGAGAACGGCATTCGTGACATAGGTCAGACCCTGTCCGGCGCGCATGATCCGGAGGTCATGGTCGGGGTCGATCCTGAAGAGGTCGAGCACCTGTTTCAGCATCTCGGCGTGCTGGCCGGTGACGCAGACCCGGCTGTCGATGCCCGGCGCTGAACCGAGGGACTGGACGACCGGCGCCATCTTTATGGCTTCGGGACGGGTCCCGAAAACTGTGAGCACGCGCATGGAGCGATCCGGCCGGTTGCGATTGCGCCGCTGGATAGGCGCGCGGTCCGCGTTTTGTCAAAGGCCGAAGCGTCACAGGGTTGCCGGATGCGGCCCCTCGCCTCGGAGACCTTTAACCCATCTCGCTGTATGACGCGCGCGAGTTTCGACCGGAGCCCGTTTGTGAAGCAAATCATTCAGAGCCTGAAGGACGGCACGGTCGAACTGGCCGAGGTTCCGGCACCGCTCTGCGGCTCGCGCGAACTTCTGATCCGCACCCGCCGCAGCCTGATTTCGGTCGGGACCGAGCGGATGCTTCTGGAATTCGGCAAGGCGAACTGGATCAACAAGGCGCGCCAGCAGCCGGACAAGGTCCGCCAAACGCTGGACAAGGTGCGCACGGACGGTCTGGCTGCGACGGTCGATGCGGTGCGCGCGAAACTCGATCAGCCTATTCCGCTCGGTTATTGCAATGTCGGCACGGTGATCGAGGCCGGCGACGAGATCGTCGGGATTGAAGCCGGAGACCGGGTGGTGTCCAACGGGCATCATGCCGAGATCGTAACGGTCGGGCAGAACCTCTCGGCGCGCGTGCCCGAGGCCGTGTCGGACGATCACGCGGCCTTTACGGTTCTCGGCGCGATCGGCCTGCAGGGCATCCGCCTTGCCGCACCCACACTCGGCGAGTCGGTCGCGGTGATCGGTCTCGGCCTGATCGGGTTGCTGACCGTGCAGATGCTGCGGGCGCAGGGGTGCCGGGCGCTCGCGATCGATCTCGATCCCGCGAAGCTGGAGCTTGCCCGGAAATTCGGAGCGCAGACGGTTGCCGCGTCCGACCGCGCCGAGGTTCTGGACGCCGCACAGGCGTTCTCGCGCGGGCGCGGGGTCGATGCGGTGCTCATCACCGCGGCGACGTCCTCCAATGAACCGGTCACGCAGGCCGCACAGATGTCGCGCCAGCGCGGGCGGATCGTTCTGGTCGGTGTGACAGGGCTCGAGCTCAGCCGCGCCGATTTCTACGAGAAGGAACTGACGTTCCAGGTGTCCTGCTCCTACGGGCCGGGCCGCTACGACGCGAGCTACGAGGATCAGGGCAACGACTACCCGTTCGGTCTCGTGCGCTGGACCGAGCAGCGCAATTTCGAGGCGGTGCTGGATCTGATGGCGGCGGGGGCGCTCGATCTCGATCCGCTGATCTCGCATAGGTTCGCGTTCGATGAAGCGCCGTCCGCCTATGACGATCTGGACGCATCGCTGGGCGTGCTGCTGGACTATCCGGTCGAGGAGAGCCCGGCGGCGCCCGAACGCCTCGTTCAGGTCGGTCGAGAGGCTGGCACATCCGGCAGCGGTGCCCCGCGCGTCGCCTTTATCGGTGCCGGGAACTATGGCGGGCGCGTCCTGCTGCCGGCCTTCGAGAAGGCGGGGGCGCGGCTCGAGGCGGTCGTGAGCGCACGCGGCATCTCGGCGACGCATCACGCGAAGAAGCTCGGCATTGCCAAGGTTTCGACCGATGCGGCGGAGGCCATGCAGGATCCCGAGATCGACGCCGTCGTGATCTCGACCCGGCACAACCTGCACGCCGAGCAGGTCCTCGCCGCGTTGGCGGCGGACAAGCACGTGTTCGTCGAGAAGCCGATCTGCCTCAGCCTGGAGGATCTTGGCGCGATCGAACGTGCCATGGCGGAAAAGCCGAACCTGAAGGTGATCGTCGGGTTCAACCGGCGGTTCTCTCCTTTGACTGTCACCATGCAGGACCTGCTGAGCAAGGTCAGCGAGCCGAAATCGTTCATCATGACGGTCAACGCGGGCAGCGTTCCCGCCGATAGCTGGCTGCACGATCCCGAGATCGGCGGCGGGCGCGTGGTCGGCGAGGGCTGCCATTTCATCGATCTGCTACGGTGTCTTACGGGTTCGCCGGTCGTCGCGATGCGCACGGATGTGCTGAACTATGGCGAGGTGCCGACAAGCGCAGACCGTTTGCAGATCACGCTGACCTTCGGCGACGGATCTGTGGGCACGATTTTCTACCTCGCCAACGGACACAAGGGTTTTCCGAAAGAGCGGCTCGAAGTGTTCTGTGCCGGGCGGGTGCTGCAGATGGACAATTTCCGGAGCCTGCGCGGCTGGGGCTGGCCGGGTTTCACGCGGCAGCGGCTCTGGCGCCAGGACAAGGGCCAGACGGCGTGTGTCGCGGCGTTCTGCGAGGCGATCCGGACCGGAGGGCCGTCGCCCATTCCGGCGGACGAAATCCTCGAGGTCAGCCGCCTGTCGGTCGAGGCGGAGGTAGCCGCGCGCGCCGGAGGCAGTTCTTGATCGTGACGCAGGCGACGCGGCGCGGTGATGGGACTGTCGCGGGGGGACGCCCATGAGCGTGCGCGTCGCCGTGGTCATATCGCACCCGATCCAGCACTTCTGTCCGCAATACGCGAGCTGGTCGAAGTTGCCGGGGATCGATCTGAAGGTCTTCTTCGCGGCCCGGATCGGTATGGAGGCGTATTTCGATCCGGATTTCGGCCAGGACGTGCAGTGGAAAGGGCTGGATCTGGATTTCGAGCACGCGTTCCTGCCGGGGGCCGAGGACCGGACGACGTCCACGATGATCGAAGCCGAAGGATTGGACGGGGCGCTGGATGCGTTCGCACCCGATATGGTCGTGATCTATGGGTACACGGTGCCGTTGCAGCAGCGCGCGATCCGATGGGCCTCGGCCCGCGGTGTGAAGATCGCGATGATCTCGGATGCCGAACTGCGCACGCCGCGCCCGGTCTGGAAGCGGCTGGCGAAGGAGGTGCTGATCCGCCGCTGGATCGCGAAGATCGACGTGTTCCTCACGGTCGGCGACGGCAACGAGGCCTATTATCGCGCCTACGGCGCGCGGGATCGTCAGTTTTTCCGCTCGGGATTTCCGATCGACACGGCGAAGCTCGATGCAGCCTTTATGGAGAAGCCCGCCCGGCGCGAACGACTGCGCGCGGAACTCGGCATCCCGCAGGAGCACCTCGTCCTGATGTCGGTCGGCAAGCTGATCCCACGCAAGCGGCCCGCTGACATGGTGGATTTGGCACGCCGGATGGGAGGGCAGGGCGTGACCGTGATCCTCGCGGGATCGGGGCCGGAGGAGGCAGCGCTGAAGAAGCGCGCCGGTTCTCAGGGCCCCGGTGGCGTGATCTTCGCCGGTTTCGTGCAGCCGGTCGAACTGATCGACTTCTACATGGCGACGGATGTCTACATGCATCCTGCCGAGGTCGATCGCCATCCGCTCTCGGTGACCGAAGGCACGTATTGCGGTGCGCCGGCCATTGTCTCGGAGCGCATCGGAAGTTATGGGCCTTCGGACGATTTGCAGCCCGGTGTGAATGGGTTCGTCCACGATCTTGGAGATATTGACGCAATGTCTGCTGCCGTGACCCGGCTGAAGGATCAGGATCTTTATCGGCGCATGTCGGAGGCGTCGGTCCGGATCTCGCGCGCGACGCAGGTACGCGCGCACGGGGGGGCTCTCCAGGCCGCAATCCTTTCGCTCGGGCTGGAGGAGCGCCGCGCATGAGCCGCAGTCAGGCTAGCTATTTCATGCTGGAGCGCGTTTTCGGGCGCGGGCTTCTCTGGCGCGTTGGGCGCTGGCTCTATTGCGGGGCGCGGCGCGAGTTCACCTCGAACCTCGCGGCAAACGGCGAGTACGCCTTGCAGGAACGCGTGGCGGCGCACCTCGCGAAATCGGATCGCCAGCCGGTCATTCTCGACATCGGCGCAAACCTCGGCGGCTGGTCGCGACCGTTCGGCGAAGCGTTGCGCGCGGCAGGCGCCAAGGAGGCGCATCTCGTGGCCTTCGAGCCGGGGCCGGGGCAACGCGAACGCCTCGGCGTCAATCTTCAGGGTGCGCCGGGATTCGGGCAGATCGATATTCTGCCGTATGCGGTCGCGGCCGAAAACGGCACGGCCGAATTCGTTCTGACCGGTGAGTCAACGGGCAATAGCGGGCTGATGCCGTCCGGCGGAAGGCCGTCGGAGAGCGCAGACATCGTGGAGGTCGAGACGCGGACGCTCGACTCCCTCATGTCCGATCTTGGCTTGGCGGAAGTCGACTTCGTGAAGGTCGACACCGAGGGCAACGACCCCAACGTGCTGACCGGCGCGAAAGAGACGCTCGCGTCCGGACGGATTGGCTGCCTGCAATTCGAGTACAATTATCTGTGGCTGCACAACCGGTTCTCGCTGCTCGACATTTACAAGTTCGTCGACGGGCTGGACTACCGGGTCGGTAAGGTCGCGCCCCACGGGATCGAGATCTACGATAGCTGGCATTTCGAACTGGATCGCTACGTCATGGCGAATTTCGTGCTGCTGAGGACGGACCTTGTCGAGGCGCTCGACGCCCGCGCCTTCCGTTTCGATCCGGCTAACGTTCCCGTCGCCGCAACGGACTGATCCCGCATGTCGTTCCTGCGACACACGGTACAAAGCGCCGGCGCAGGGTTGATCATGACCCTCAGCCGGTTCATGGCGATGGCCATCATTGCGCGAACGCTCGGCGTCGAGAGCTTCGGGCTGCTCACGTTCAGCGTGTTCTGTATCGACCTGATCGCGCTCCTCGCACTTGCGGGGTTGCCGGGAGCCACCGCGCGGTTCTCCACGCTTGCATCGCTCGACGAGCGGCCGGGGCTGGCGCGCATGCTGGCGATTTGGCTGCTGGTGGCATGTATTGTGTCCATGCTTGCAGCGCCGCTGGTCGCGATCTGGGTCATCGAACTCGGGTCGGACGGCGTGCTCTTGTTCACGGGCTGGTCGATCCTTGCGGTCGTGCAGACGGCCGGAGCGGCAAAACTGCAAGGCGCCATGCGGTTCGATCTGATCACCTGGGCAAACGCTGCGGGTGCTTTCGCCATCGTCGTGGGGGCGCTCGTGCTTGTGCGCCCGGAGGAACCTCTCACGGCCTTCACGGTCCTTGCGATCACGATTACGATCCAGGCACTGCCCGTGGTCTTGCTCTGGCTCGGCATCGCCAAGCCCGCGCCGCCGCGCAGCGACCGGCCCGGCTTGCCTGAGCGTCGTGAAATGCTGGTCTATGGCGCCAATGTCTGGCTGACATCGCTGACCACGGCCATTGTCTGGGGGCGTGGCGAGATCCTTGTGATCGAGGCGATGCTGGATGAGCGCGCTCTTGGCATCTACGGCGCGGCGATGACGCTGATGGCGATGGTCTGGCGCATGACGCAGATGCTGCAGGGCGCCGTCGCGCCGCATCTGTCTCGCAAACTGCAGGCACCGGGTGACGAGTTCGAAACCTTCGTCGCCGGCATCACGCGACTGACACTGGCGATCTCGACCTGTTCGGCACTGGTGCTGGCCTGGGGTGGCCGGGAACTTGCGATCCTGGTCTTCGGGGTCGAGTTTGCGCGGTCAGGTGAAATCCTGGCCATCATTGCGCCGGGCGCAGCGGTCGCCGGGGTCGGAACGGTCAATCTGGCGACGCAGTATCTCTCCAACGGACGGTTCAACCGGAACGCCGTGGTCGTTGCTGCTGCCGTCCTGCTCGGTCTTGCCTGCCTGCTGATCCTCTGGGCCGACGCGCTCGGAGCGGGACTCGCCCGCGCCATCGTCCTGATGGGGCTGGCGATCGCGATGCCGCTCTGGATGATCGGCGCGGGGTACGCTAAACTGTCGATCGGTGTTATATACGAGCTGCTCGGGGCCGTGCTGCTTGTGATCTGCGCCTCTCTGACGGTGCTGATCCTGGCCCCGGACATCTGGATCAAGGCTGTATCATGTTTTGTTATGGCCTATCTGGTATTGGGTCGTGCTACGGGAAGCTTTGTGCCGTGGCACATGGTAAGGGGTGGCGTTCGCGCGTTGCGGGCGCTGTGAGGCTGAATGCGATTGACGCACACGTCCGATCAAGGTCAGGACTGGTACCGCGCTTATGCGCTGACGCTGTCGGTGTGTCTTGCCATGACGGCACTGGCGTTGCTCGTCTGGGGCTTCGGAATCCGGTCGAGCACGATTAACGGCGGTATCGCGCTCGGCATTGCCATCGGGCTCTTCTGCAGCGCCTTTGCCATGCTGACCTCGCGCGGGGCGTTGGCCGCCCTGCCGTATTTCCTGATCGGATGCGGCGTTTTCTTCGGGCTCGGGACCTTCATTGCCACTCAGATCCCCGAGTCGATGTACAAGATTTCGTTCACGACTGACGTCCAGCGCGAGATGCTTGCGAAAGTGAACGCAGCCAACATCGTTGCGATCACGATCGTGGTGATCTTCGCGGCGCCGTTCAGCCTTTCCGTACCCCGAGCGCAGCGTTCGGTCGATGAGCCGGGCCTGCGCGACGTGATTGACCGGCTGATGGGCCTTATGCCGATCCTGCTGATGATCTCGATCCCGGTCGTGGCCTTGATGTGGGCCACCTTCCCGCGCCCGAGCAATCTGATCGTGCACAGTCTCTTGAAGCCGCTTTCCGGGATCCCGCTGTTCACGGTCCTGCTTGGCGGCGCTGTCTGGGGACGTCTTGACGGGGCGCAGCGCGCGGTCGTCCTCGTGCTGGTCATCTGCCTCGCGCTGCACGGACTGCTCGGCCTGCGCAAGCTCTATACGATCCTGCCGATCCTGTCGTTCTCCATGGGTCTTTGGCTGAACCGGCCGACCCGCGTGGCGGCGGGGATCATCGCGCTGGGCGTCGCACTGGTCTACTTCAACGGCTTTTCAGACACGGTGAAGTTTTCGCGCTTGCACGGCTCGTTCGATCCGTTTCTGAACACCCCTCTGGACCGGGCGTCGATCATAGCCGATACGGCGGGGCGGCTTGGCGACATGGCTTCGCTGTCCTATCGCGGCGTCGCGGCGCAACGGCTGACCATCGCACCGTTCGAAGCGCATTTCATTGCGCTCTACGACTCCGGTGCGCCGGGCGACTCCTTGCGCAATTTCTTCAATGTGCTGGTCCCGCGGGTCATCTGGCCCGACAAACCTATCATCGCGCCCGGTGCCGAATTCGACGTGACCTTCCGTGGCTACATTGCCGAGTCGTCGCTCGCGATCGGCTTCATTGCCGAGGCTTACTGGAACCTCGGCTGGATCGGCGTGATCCTGATATCGGCGATGATCGGCGTGCAGATGGGCTGGCTCACCCGGCGCTGGCAGCTCTTCTGCGAGCACGGACTGCCCTATTGCGGAATTTTCCTGTTTGCGCCTCTGGTCCTGCAGTTCTCTCTCTGGGTCGAGACGAACATCGTCGGCGGATATGTTGGCGGCGTCGTCAAGCTGATGCTGTTTGTCGCGTTTGTGGACTATGCGGCGCGCCTGTATGTGAGCAAGCGAAACTCTGCCAAGGCGCAGCGGCTGAACTGGTACCTTGAGAGGCCTGAAGCTTGAAGATCCTATATGCTGGGCACTTCAAGAGCGGCAACAGCGGCCGTTCGATGAAGGACGCGCTCGCACGAAAGGCGGATGTCGAGATCGACGAGTTCGATCTGGACAACTTCATGCCGAAGGGTCGGAGCTTTCGCACGAGGCTGGCCTACAAGCTGATCCGGCCGTGGCAGATGGCCGATCTGCGCAAGCTGCTGATTGACCGCGCGCAGTATGTAAAGCCCGATGCGATCATCACGACCAAGGGGTCGGCGATCGATGCCGCGACGGTTCGTTCCTTGCAGAAGGACGTCGCACCGGTTTTCAACCGCTGGCCCGATCCGTCGCCGCACGCTTTTGGGCCGGTGATCAAGGAGGCGGTCGGCGCCTATGACGCCGTCTTTTCGACCAAGCGCCATCACCCCGGGATGTGGCGTTCCGACTACGGTTACAGCAACCGGTGCTTTCACGTTGCGCACGGTTACTGTGCCGATCTGCACCTCTACGATACCGATCCGGATGAGAGCGCCCAGGACTATGACATCGTATCCATTGCGTCCGGCCGCCCCGAATACTTCAAGCTGATCAAGGAGTTTCATGCCGCTCTGGGTGGCAGGAAGATCCGCGTGGCGCTGGGCGGATCGAACTGGGATCGCTATCCTGGCGGATTGCCCGAGGGGTTCGAGAACATCGGTGAGAGGTTCGGTCGCGCCTACACGGATTGGCTGCGCCGCGGGAAGATCGTCCTGGCGCCGGTCATGACGGGTGTGAAGGTCAACGGCGCCGTCAAGCAGGGCGATCAGGTCACGGCGCGAACGTACCAGTGCGCGGCTGCTCGGGTCTTCTTTATCCACACGCGAACAGATGAGGCGATGGAGCTTTATGACGAGCATTCCGAGGTCCCTATGTACTCGGATGGCACGGAACTGGCGGAGAAAGTGCTGCACTTCCTCGACCACCCTGACGAGCGCCGCAGTTTCGCAAAGGCGGCCTTTTCACGCGGCGTTCCGGCGTTCTCGCATGATGCCCGCGCGGGAGAGATTCTCGACCTGATGAAGTCGGTCATCGCGGGCGAGGCCTGAGCGCAATGGCCGGGAGTGGCAAGACAATCGCCGTTGTCGTTCCGTCGATCCTGAATTGCGGCGGCGTTGCGTCCGTCGCGGAGTTCGTCATCCGAGCGATCCGGGATCGCACGGATCACGATTACCGCGTGATTTCGCTTGCGATGGCCGCACGCGATCCCTCCAGCCTTCTGATCACCGATCCGTCCACATGGATGCGCGGTGTCACGACGCATGAGGGCGATTTTCGCGGCGAGGCGTTCACGCATGTCGGGGCGGTCGCGCCCGAAATCGAAGTCCGGCGCTTTCTGCCTCGCGCCCGTCTGGTGCGAGAGCTTGCCGGTGCCGATCTGATCCAGGTCGTCTCCGGCGTTCCGGCCTGGGCGCATCCGGTGACCGGGCTCGGCATTCCGGTGTCGCTGCAGGTGGCGACACTTATCGATGTCGAACGGCGCCACAAGGACACGCTGCATCGGGGGCTGGTCGGAGCGTGGCGCCGCGAGATGACGCGCCGGGTGCGCCGTCTCGATGACATCGCTTTGCGCGCGGTCGATGCGGTGCAGGTCGAAAACAGCTGGATGCTGGATCATTGCCGCGACGCTGCTCGGTCCGGCTCCGATGTGCGCTTCGCGGCGCCCGGCGTGGATGCCGATCTGTTCCGTCCGGCCGATCAGTCGCCCGCTCTGCCGGGCTACATCGTGAGCGTGGGTCGTATGTCCGACCCGCGCAAGCGTCACATGCTGCTCCTCGAGGCCTACAGGTTGCTGTGCGAGCGCATGCCGGCCCCACCGCGTCTCGCACTGGCGGGACCGAACGGTCCGACGCCGGAATTCGAAGCGAAAGCGCGCGAGATCGGACTTTGGGACCAGATCGATCTGCACATCTTCCCCAGCAAGCCTGATCTGGCCGCCTTGTATCGCAATGCTTCCGCCTTCGTGCTCGCCTCGGACGAGGAGGGCTTCGGCGTCACCGTGATCGAGGCAATGGCTTCCGGCACACCTCCGGTTTCGACCCGGTCCGGCGGACCTGACGACATCATTGCGGACGGCAAGGACGGGTTTCTCGTGGACCGCGACGACGCCGCGGCTCTGGCCGACCGGCTCTTCCGGGTGACCAACGACGCGGAAGTGAACGCCAGCATGCGTGCTGAGGCGCGTCGGAAGGTTGTCGAGCGTTACAGTGAGGACGCTACCGCGCGGGCCTTTATCGAGGTTTTCGACACGTTGCTTGGGATCTCTCAGGGCGAGGCCGCTGCGTGACCGACGCCCGGGAGATGGTCGATGAATATCGCGACTGGAAGGCGTGGGACAGGGACAGTTTTGCCAAGCTCCCGCCGGAAGTCCGGCGGTACTACGAGGTCGAGCTGCGCACCGCCGATGCATGGGGGGACGGGCTTTCGGTTCTCGAAATCGGTTTTGGCAATGGTGGCTTCGCGGCGTTCTGCCGTGATCAGGGATGGACCTATTCGGGGACCGAGATCGACCCCGAACTGGTTGAACGGGCAACGAGCGAGGGCTTCGATGTCTCGCTGGCGGAGCCGGATCTCGTAAAGCTCTTCGGAGATCGCAAGTTCGATGTGATCGCGGCTTTCGACGTCATGGAGCACCTCACGCTGGATGAAAACATCGCGTTTCTGAAACAGGCGCGCGCCCTTATGGCCCCGGAGGGCAGGCTGGTCGCCCGGTTCCCGAGCGGTGACAGCCCGTTCTCGTTCGGGATGCAGAACGGCGACATGACCCATCGCAGCCACATCGGTTCCGGGATCGTCCGGCAGCTTTGCATCGCGTCCGGCATGCGTCCCCGGCAAATCCGTGGTCCCGTTTATCCGGTAACCGGCCTTGGACTGAAACGGGGCCTGCGCCGTGGCCTGATCGCGGCCTTGCGCGCACCCGTGCGTCGCTTTGTCCAAATCGTTTTCATGGATAACCAGCCGCGCGTGATCGATCCAAACATGGTCGTCGTGTTGTCAATGGATGTTGACCCGGCCGATTAATTGTGCGCAAAGGCGCCAAGTTCCGGCCCGTCACTTCAAATCGTCGACCAAAGGACCTGTTCGGACTTACGATATGATGGCGCTGTTCGGCGATCTCGGACATTTTATCCAGCCGGATACATAGGTCTGTACCTCGGAGGCCTAGATGTTTAAGGTCAATACACGGGGGACAGCGAACGTGAAAAGGGGCGCCCCTTGAACGAACTCAGAGCTAAAGACTACGCCGTCGCGGCGCAGCCCGCCGCAGCCTTGGTGGAGTCGCCCGCAGCGGCAAGTTCGACGGCCACGGACGTCCTTTCGATCCTTTGGCGGCGAAAGTTCCTTATCGGCATCATCGTGATGCTGGCAATTGGCCTTGGATACATGTGGGCGAAGTCGGCGACTCCGCGCTTCACGGCATCCGCCACGCTCAAGCTCGACGTCTACCAGCCCGGGATCGCGGATATCGAAAGCGTCGTGTCGGGCATCACCGGCGATACGCGCGAGGTCCGCAGCCAGCTCCAGATCATCCGCTCCCGCCAGTTGCTGGGTCGGGTCGTCGACGTGATGGAGCTCACCAAGGATCCGGAGTTCAATTCGCGCCTGAAGCCCAAGAGCACCGGGCCGAACTATTTCTCCATCGGTTATTGGCTCGTCCAGGCCGGGATATTCCCCGAAGCCTCGACCGCAAAGCCCGTGGAGCCCCCGGCGTCGGAGGTACGCGACCGGGCAATCGATGCGCTGCTCGCAAGGACGACGGTGCTGCCGGTCCACTTCTCGTTTGTCTTCACCGTCTCGGTTCAGACAACGAACCCGGAAAAGTCCGCGCGCATCGCAGATATGATCGCCGAGCAATACATCCTCAATCAGATCGAGGTGAAGTATCAGGCGACCGAACAGGCGGCGGGCTGGCTCTCGAACCGCGTCTCGGAACTCAAGGAAGCGCTTGAGACCGCGGAGGAGGAAATCGCCGATCACCGCGCCGAGAACGAACTGACGAGCACGGAGGCGGTCGATCAACTGGCGCAGCGGCTCATCGGGCTGCGTGCGACGCTGGCGGAAGTCAGCCAATCGGGCCGCGATGCTGAAGCGCGGTTCGACGAGCTTACTGCGCTTGCCGAGGAACAACGATTCAAGGAGATCGCCGATCTGACGGGATCGATCAGGCTGGAGAACCTCGCCAAGGCCATCGATGACCGCGGTGGTCCTGACGTGCCGTCGAACGGTGCCGCGGTGATCCGGTTCAATGCCGAACTGCAGGCGGTTCTGAACCGCCTGAAGCGCGAGATCGCATCTTCGGAGCAGAACACATCGAAGCTGCAGGCGTCTGTCTCGGAACTCGAAAGCCGGCAATCCGAACAGGCCACCAACATGGTCAAGCTGCGCCAGCTCGAGCGCGAGGCGCAAGCCGCCAGCCTGATCTACGAGACCTTCCTGAGCCGTCTGAAGGAGACGACGGTGCAGCAGGGTGTCCACAAGGCCGACGCGATTGTCATCAGCAAGGCGCGCATTCCCAAGAGCCGGTCATTCCCGAGATACCGCGTCGTGCTCTCCGCGGCACTTTTCATCGGGCTCTTCGTTTCAGGCGCAATCGTCGTCCTGTTGGAGACGCTGGACCAGACGTTCTCGACGCCCGAGGAGTTGGAACGTTTCACCGGCTTGCCGCTGCTCGGTCTGATCCCGAACGCGCCGGTGACAGCGCGGTCGAATATCCTGAAATACGCGATATCGAGGCCAACATCGCCCTTTGTCGAGGCGATCAGGAATCTCCGAACGTCCGTGCAGTTGTCGGGCGTCGATGGAGACGTTCAGGTCGTCGCGCTCGCGTCATCGACCGAGGGAGAGGGCAAGACTTCGCTCTGCCTGTCGCTCGGCCATTCCAGCGCGACGCAGGCCAACCGCAAGGTGCTGGTGCTTGACTGCGACCTGCGTCGCCGCCGACTGACGGCTGCTCTGGGCGGGCGCGGCATGCCGGGTATCATTGCCTATTTCAGCGGAACGAAGACGATCGACGAGATCATCCACCGGGTCGACACGGCCGAGTTCGACGTGATCTTTGCCGACAAGTCGCCGAAGATCACCGCCGACATCTTCGCGTCGCAGAAGTTCGCCGACCTGATCCGCGAGGTACGCCAGCGCTACGATTTCATCGTGATCGACACGCCGCCGGTTCTGGCACTGACCGATGTCCGCGTCATCTCCGGCCACACCGACATGCTGCTGTTCTCGGTAACCTACAAGCGCACCAAGCGTCGGCTGGTCCGCGCGGGACTGTCGGCCCTGGCGATGACCAAGCCGAAACGCATCGCCATGGTCTTCAACCGGATGAACATCGGCAAGTCGATCGGCTACTACGGATCCTATTACTACAACAGCTGATGACAGCATCGGGCAGCCTGCTTCCGACCGGTTGCGCGGGAGGGGGGACATCATGAAGACCATCATCGTGACGGGCGCCGGATCCGGCGTCGGACGGGCCGCCGCGTTGGCATGTCTCGATGCCGGCTGGGCTGTCGGCCTGATCGGGCGGCGTCGGGATGCGTTGGAGGAAACGAAATGCCAGTCGTCCGCGCCTGCGAACGCTATGGTCATCGCGTGCGACGTGGCCGATCATGATGCCGTCGAAGCTGCTTTCGCCGAGGTCGTATCGCAGCATGGCAGGTTGGATGCGCTGTTCAACAACGCGGGCGCCAGTTCGCCGCCCCAGACGATCGACGAAACGCCGCTCGAGACATGGCAAACCGTCGTCAACGTCAACCTGAACGGAGCGTTCTATTGCGCGCGCGCGGCCTTCGCCCAGATGCGCAGGCAATCTCCGCAGGGCGGCCGGATCGTCAACAATGGTTCGATCTCGGCGCATGTGCCTCGGCCAGGATCTGTGCCGTATACGACGACGAAGCATGCGATCACTGGCCTCACGCGCACGCTTTCCCTCGACGGACGGCCATATGACATTGCCTGCGGTCAGATCGACATCGGCAATGCCGAGACGCCGATGACCGTGCGTATGGCGGAAGGGGTGCCTCAGGCCGATGGATCGATGGCCGCCGAAGATCGCATGGATGTCGCCCATGTCGGCCAGGCACTTTTGCAGATGGTCGAACTGCCGCTGGCGAGCAACGTGCAGTTCATGACGATCATGGCGACCAAGATGCCGTTCATCGGACGCGGTTAACGCCTTCCTTTGCACGAAGATCGGCTCATGATGGCGCCATCGAAAGACGTGATCCGCGCAGGACCTCTGCCGCGTCTTGGTGCGGGGCCGCAGGTCCCAGACGACGCGCCTCTTTGTGTTCGGAGCGGGTTCGGTGCTGCGAATGGGCCTTTGACCCCGGCAAAGCGGGCCGATAGCCTCGTCCCGTGGAAGGCGCCGACTGCGCCGGAAGGGACAATGCTCCGATGAAGCTGATTGTCTGCGGCGCAGGGCAGGTTGGGTACCAGATTGCGCGTCACCTCTCGGACGAAGGCAATGCGGTCACGGTGATCGACCGCGACGGAGCGCTGGTACGTCAGGTCACCGACTCGCTGGACGTGTCCGGCGTCGTCGGCTTTGCCTCGCATCCCGATATCCTCGCCCGGGCCGGGGCGCACGACTGCGACATGCTGATCGCCGCGACCTCGATGGACGAGGTCAACATGGTCGCCTGCCAGGTGGCACATTCGGTGTTCGAGGTGCCGGTGAAGATCGCGCGCGTGCGCAGCGACAGCTATCTGGAGGCCGAGTGGTCCGACCTGTTCCGGCGCGATCACATGCCGATCGACGTGATCATCTCGCCTGAGGCAGAGGTCGCAAAGGTGACCATGCGCCGTCTGGCGGCCACTGCCGCTTTCGATGTCGAGCCCTTCATCGACGGCGCGGCGGAGTTCGTCGGCCTCGACATCGACGAAGACTGCCCGGTGATCAATACGCCGCTGCGGCAGTTGACCGAGCTGTTCTCGACCCTGCGCTGCGTCGTCGTGGCAATCCGGCGGGACGACCGGATCTTTGCCGTGCGCGGGGATGATCAGGTCTTCGCCGGGGACCAGATCTATTTCGTCGCTGCTCGCGAGGATGTGCAGCGAACGTTCGGAATCTTCGGGCGCAAGAACCTGATCGCGGAGCGGATCGTCATCGTCGGGGGCGGAAACATCGGGTTGCGCGTGGCCCAGACGGCAGAGGCATCGGGTCATCTCCGCGCCCGTGTGATCGAACGGGACCGGACCCGCGCGGAGTTTGCCGCCGACAACCTGGAACGGACCATCGTGCTGCACGGAGATGCGCTCGATCCAGAGATCGTACAGGAAGCCCGGATCGCCGATGCCGATGCGATCGTGGCGCTGACCGACGATGATCGCGCCAATCTCCTGAGCTGTGCGCTGGCGCACGAAGCAGGTTGCCCAATTGGAATTGCGCTCTCCAAGGACGTGGTGTTCGAGCGCATTTCGGATGCCCTGGGCGTCGACGCGCTGATCAACCCGCGCGCAACCACGGTCTCGTCCATCCTGCGCCATGTCCGGCGGGGCAAGGTGCGAGCCGTCTACTCGATCGGAGGCGGCGAGGCCGAGGTGATCGAGGCTCAGGTCATGGCGACGTCGCCCATTGCAGGAAGACGCCTGAGAGACATCGGATTTCCGAAGGGATCTACCGTGGGTGCCGTGATGTCGGGCAACCGGCTGCGGTTGCCGACCGGAGATCTGGTGATCAACGTCGGAGACTCGCTCGTGGTCTTCGCGGTCCGCGACACGGTTTCCAAGGTCGAGCAGCTCTTCCGCGTCAGCATGGACTTCTTCTAGGCTCCAATGCTCGATCGTGTCCCGGTCATTTCAATCCTCATTGGCCTGCTCGGCATTGCCATGCTGGTTCCGTGCATCCAGGCCGCGACTGTCGGCGAATGGCGCAGCGGACGCGGCTTTCTCTACCCGGCGCTCGCAACCATTCTGGCGGCACTCTCGCTCGCGGTTCTGCTGCGCCCGATGCGCCGCAGGGAGACACCGCAGCACGAATTGCTGACGCTGCTTCTGGCCTGGATCCTCCTGCCGATTTTCGCCGCCGTACCGCTGGTTCTGCTGACGCCCTCGATCGGTCTGGTCGGCGCATGGTTCGAGATGATGGCTGCGTTCACGACCACCGGCGGGACGATCTACCCCCGGGCCGACGCGGTGCCGCATGCGGTTCACCTCTGGCGCGGGTTGGTCGGCTGGATGGGGGGGCTCCTCACCCTTGTGGCAGCCTTTGTGATCCTGGCGCCAAGACGTCTCGGCGGTTTCGAGGTCATGGCGGCAGCGCGCGGCGTGAGCGGGCCGCGTGCGATCGATCTGAGAATTGCCGACGTGTCGATCCAAGTCCGCGTGACCCGGGCAATCCGCACCATCCTTCCCTACTACCTCGCAGCGACGGGTCTGCTGGCGATTGCCTTCAATGCTTTCGACAAACCGGGACTGGTTTCTGCCGTGCACGCCATGTCGATCGTATCGACGAGCGGCATCACACCCCTTCCGGAAGGCTTCGCCGCCGGGCGCAGTTTCCCGTCCGAACTCGTCGCGTTTCTGTTTCTGGTTCTCGCGGCGACCCGCTTGGCCTACGCGGGCGCGACGCGAACGGGCGGGAAGTGGCAATGGCACCAAGAGCCCGAAATGCGCATGATGGCGGCTCTGGTGCTGCTCTCGACGTTTCTTTTGTTCGTGCGCCACTGGGTGGGTGTCCTGACGATCGATGATGATGTCTCAGGTATCGACGGGTTCACGGCGTTCTGGGGCGCTCTTTTCACGTCGCTCTCTTACCTGACGACGACCGGGTTCGAGAGTTTCGCCTGGGAGAGCGCGCGCGGCTGGTCCGGTCTCGACAATCCGGGCCTGATCCTGCTGTGCCTCTGCATGATCGGAGGCGGCGCCGCCACCACGGCGGGCGGTATCAAACTGATCCGGGCATATGCGTTGATCCGGCACGGCGCGCGGGAACTGGGCCGGATTGCAGTGCCGCACAGCGTCGCGGGTTTAGGCGCCGGGCCGCGCGCCCTGCGCCGCGAGGGCGCCTTCATCGCATGGGCATTCATGATGCTGTTTCTCATTGCACTGATGGCGACTGTTGTCGGGCTGACACTGACGGGCATCAGATTCGAAAATGCCCTGATCGCAGCGGTCGCAAGCCTTTCGAACACTGGACCTGCCTATGAGATGATCGCCGGGGGAACGAGCAAGCTTTCGGACTTTGGTGCGGTGCAACAGGGAATTCTCGCAGCTGCAATGTTGCTTGGTCGCGTTGAAACCCTTGCATTCATTGCGCTTTTCAGTCTCGGTGTGTTTGGCGGCGCTGGGGCGCGCGAAAATTCTTCTGGAAAATCGCGGACGATCAGCCCATCTTGACCGATACGGTACGAGGTTATCTGACGGGATCCGGACCGGATGCCCGGAGGCAAGAACAAGGCGATCGAAAATGGCCGGCGAAAACAAACAGAACCTGCAAGACTCCTTCCTCAATCATGTCCGCAAGCAGAAGATCCCGGTCACGGTGTTTCTCGTGAACGGCGTCAAGCTGCAGGGCGTGATCACCTGGTTTGATAATTTCTGCGTGCTGTTGCGCCGCGACGGCCAAAGCCAGCTCGTTTACAAACACGCGATCTCGACGGTAATGCCGTCGCAACCGTTCTCGCTGTATGAAGGTGACGGGGACGGATGACAGGAGCCGGAGAGTTCTGCATTTGACGCGAACGATCGTTCTTCATCCCGCGCAGCGCGCAACCGCCCACGAAAATGACGAAGCCGGTGCTCGGCTCGCCGAAGCTGAGAGCCTGACCCGGGCTCTCGACCTTGACCTGCGCGAAAGTGAAATCGCCTGGCTTCGGACGCCGCATCCGGCGACCCTTTTCGGGCCGGGCAAGGTCGATGAGATTTCCGCACGGATCAACGGAGCCGAGATCGAACTGGTTGTCGTGAACGGGCCGCTGACGCCCGTTCAGCAGCGCAATCTCGAAAAGGCGTGGTCGACGAAGGTGCTCGACCGGACAGGCCTGATCCTGGAGATCTTCGGCGAGCGCGCTCAAACGCGCGAGGGCGTCCTTCAGGTCGATCTCGCCCATCTGAATTACCAGAAGTCGCGGCTCGTCCGGTCCTGGACCCACCTTGAGAGACAGCGCGGCGGTGCTGGCTTCATGGGCGGGCCGGGCGAACGCCAGATCGAGTCCGACCGACGCCAGATCGACGACCGGATCAATGCGTTGAGGCGGCAGCTCGAAAAGGTGGTCAAGACACGGTCGCTGCATCGGGCATCGCGCAAGAAGGTTCCTTACCCGGTCGTAGCCCTTGTCGGCTACACGAACGCCGGGAAGTCGACGCTGTTCAATAAGCTTACCGCGGCGAACGTGATGGCCGAGGACATGCTCTTTGCGACCCTCGATCCGACGATGCGCCAACTGGTGTTGCCATCGGGCCGGACCGTCATCCTTTCTGACACGGTCGGGTTCATCTCCGACCTGCCGACGCAGCTCATCGCGGCGTTCAGGGCCACGCTGGAAGAGGTGCTGGAAGCGGATCTCGTCGTGCATGTCAGGGACATCGCCAATGCGCGGACCGACGCTCAGAAAAGCGATGTCGATGCTGTGCTCAAGGATCTGGGGCTCGGCGACGAGGCGCTAGCCGGAATGCTCGAGGTGCTGAACAAGACCGACTTGCTGTGCCCGGAAGACCTCTCGTCCGTTGAGAACCGCGTCGCGCGCGCGCCCGGACTGCTCTCCCTGTCCGCGGTGTCGGGAGATGGAATGCAGGCCTTGCTGTCCGAAATCGATTCGAAGCTATTCCCGGTCAACCTTCTGTCAAACCTGAGAATCGACCATGCTGACGGGCGGGCGGTAGCCTGGCTCTACGAGCACGGGCACGTGCTGGATCGTGCCGACCACGACGCCGGTGTTTCTCTGACGGTCGAGCTTACCACGAAGGAATATCGTCAGTTCTCGAAGGAGTTTCCGGCGATCATGCGGGATTTCGACTGCTCGGGCTTGCCGGAGCTTGCCGCTGAATGAACCCTCTTCGGTAACACGTTAGAGCGTGATCGGCCCGTCGCCCGGCAACGTCGGCGCGTCGATCTCGGCGAGCAGGATTTCGCGCACGTCCTCTGGCGGCACCATAGAGGATCGTGACTGCATGTCGTAGAACACGTTCACGGCGGTCGATGTCGCGATGCAGGTCGATCCCTGGAAGACGGCGTAGCCCGAGGTCATCGACTTGTTGCCAAGTCTCAGGATGCGCGCGCCGACATCGACCTTGCCCGGATAGTGAAGCTCGCGCACGAAGTCGATCACGACCCGGGCCAGGATGAATTCGACCGTTTCAACCGCTTCCGGACCTGCCTTGCGGATGATGTCGTAGATGAAGGCGGTGCGCGAGACCTCGAAATACTGGGCCAGCGCGACGTTGTTCACGTGCGCCAGAGAGTCCTGGTCGCCGAACCTGATGGTCACCGGCGACCAATGGTGGAAACTCGCGCGTTGCGTCAGATCGATGTCAGTCATGGGAATAGTCGGGTTACTGCAGGATGACGCCTTCTAGACAGCGCGAGCGCGCCTGACCAGCGTTCCTGAGCGACCTTCAATCGAGATCGGCATTGTGTTGCGGCAACGGACCTGTTGAACTTGACTACGGCCGACACAGGAACGGGGCGATGACAACCGCGGACATGGTAATCTCCGAAGTCGACGCACTTCTGCGGTCCTCCGAGTTCCTCAAGGCATACGATTCTGCGAGACGGGCGCTGGAGCAGTTTCCTGGTTTTCGCCGCTTGCAGCATCGCGCCGTGCTGTCGCTTGCGCGGGCCGGGGCTCTCGAACGTGCCCAGGCAGCGTTCAAGGGCTTCGGGCTCGATACGGTCGATGATGACGAGGATATCCTTGGTCTCTGGGCGCGCCTCCTGAAAGACGCGGCATTTGCTCTGCCGCACGAAAAGCGCGGCGATGCGCTCAGGGAGGCGTCCGGCGCATATGAGCGTGCGCACGCGGCCGGCGATGGCGGGTACTACTCCGCGATCAATGTCGCGAGCCTTCTTCTGCTGGCGGGAGAGCACGAGCGGGCCGCGGATTGGGCGCGCAGTTCCGAGACGCTCGCGGCCGATGACCAAAGCTATTACGGGCTCGCGACGCGCGCCGAGGCAGCGCTCGTGCTTCAGGATCCGGCGCGCGCAAAAACCTTGATCGGGGAGGCCGTCGAACTGGGGCGCGGCGACTTTGCCGCCCTGCGCTCGACGCGGCGACAGCTTCAACGGCTGTGCCGATACCTTGAGATCGACGAGGCATTGCTGGGTCCGTTTGCGCCGCCGCGTGTCATCCATTTCTGCGGGCACATGCCCGCGACTGAGGACGAAGACGGTCGCTTTCCGAAATCCGAAATTCCGCGCGTGCGCTCCGAGATCTCGGAGACCCTGAGACGCGAAGATATCCGGTTCGGCGTTGGCTCGCTGGCCGCGGGGTCCGATATCCTGATCGCCGAAGCTTTAATCGCGAGCGGAGGGAGCTTCGAAGCCGTGCTGCCGTTCGACCGCGACGAATTCATCGAGGTTTCGGTCGCGCCGTTCGGCGGCGAGTGGGTCGCACGCTTCCAGACATGCCTCGCCGCGGCCAATACCGTTCACTACGTCACCGAGGATGCCTGGCTCGGGGACGACGAGTTGTTCAACTATGCGTCTCATCTGGGGCTGGGGCTGGCCCGGTTGTGGAGCGACCGGCTGGGGGCTGAGCTGGCGCAGCTTGCCGTCTGGGATGGTGCCCCTCCGCGGACCGATGCTGGTGCCGGGACCGTGTTCGATCTGGCGCGAGGCCGTGGCATGGGGGTCCGTCAGTTCGTCATCCCGTCGCGTTCGGCGACACCGGTTTCACTGGACGCTTTGCCCGAGTTCGAGCCGCACGAGACCGGCTCGCGGCGGCGGCGCACCATGGTTTTCGGAGACTTCAAGGGGTTCAGCAGGCTCAGCGACGCGCTGCTTCCGATCTACGTCGAAAACGTTCTGGGCACCGCTGCAGAGGTATTGAGCCGGTATCGTGCGAATCTCGCTTTCCGCAACACATGGGGAGACGGTCTGTTTCTCGTCTTCGACGACGTAACGGTCGCAGCGTCGGCGGCACTGGATCTTTGCAGGTCACTGCGCGAGCTCGATCTCGAAGCGCTGGGATTGCCGGACACTTTGGGACTGCGGCTGGGAATGCACTATGGGCCGGTCTACGAGCGCCGCGACCCCGTGCTCGAGCAGTCGAACTTCTTCGGATTTCACGTCAGCCGCGCCGCAAGGATCGAGCCGATCACGCCGGAGGGCGAGATCTATGTGACGGATGCGGCCGCCGCTGCCCTGGCGGTCGAGGCAAGCGATCGCTTCCGCTGTGACTATGTCGGCCAGGTTCCGCTCGCCAAGGGATACGGCGCGTTCCCGATGTATGCGCTCACGCAGCTCGACTCCGCGTGAGTGAAGCTCACTGCGAAACGAGTTTTCCGACCAGCAGGCCCATATCGGTGACCTGCCGCCAAACATCGTTGCCGGGGTCGTACATCATCACGTAGATCGGGTCGCGTCCGCCGCCGCGGTTCTGTCCGTCCTCTTCGAACGCGATCGTTCCGAAGACGCCCTGAAACGCCCGGTCTCGCACGACCGTGGCGACCTGTTCGGAAAGGTCTGAGATTGTGTTGATGTCCTCGGCATTGCGGGCAGCGCGGACGGCGTGGACGATCACCCGTCCGGTGTCATAGGTCAGCGCGATGTCGCGCATCGACGGCCGGATTTCCCCGAAGAGCTCCAGGAAACGGTGCACGTCGGGGGCGAGATTGGTCGATATGCTGACGGCCCCGACATCCGAGAGATCGACAATCTGGCGGTACTGGTAGCGCTCTTCGGCGAACGGCTTGTCGATCGCGTAGCCCGTCATCCAGCTTGCCAGAAGGGCGGAGCGCGGCGGGTCTTCGGCCTTGAAGTACTCCGTGATCAGCGTCTTGTAGTCACCGCCGAGCCCGAGCACGAAGACAAGGCGCGGTTGATCGAACAACACTGTCGTATCGGCGGTGCGCAGCCGGGTGACGATGTCGCCGCGGTCGTAGTCGAGGCGCGAGATGATCCCGGCCTCGACCCAGTTCGGCCAGTCCGGCAGTTCCGCAACGATCGAGTTGAAGAAGATCTCGCCGTAGGACGCGTGGGTCTCGCCCGCGACGCGTTCCACAAGGAACGTCATCTTCAATCCGCTCGCCACGACCAGCCGGGCGAGATCGGCGAAGTCCTGGGCACGCTCATTCACGCCTGAGCCGACGCGAAAGATGTTGAGATCGCGGTTGTCCCAGTCGACGGCCGACCGCGACGCAGCGGTCGTGAGGAACACCGCTGGCGGGTTGGGATGATCCTCGACCACATCAAGGACCTGTCCGATGAATTCGGTGATCGGCGGGCCGACAATCGCCGAGACCGCACCCGAAGCAAGGAGCTGATCCAGATCCGCCAGCACCTTGTCGGCCTTCTGGGTCTTCATGTCACCGAGCGGCGCTTCCAGGTCGATCAGACGCAGTTCGTGCGCCTCGGATTCCAGCGCTGCGTGCAGGCCCTGACGCTGCGAGGGTCCGAAGGCGTTCGACGGATAGATCCCGACCACCGTCGGCAAGGTGCTTTCGAGCGCTGGAGAAGGTGCCGGTTGTGCTGTCCAGAAGTATCCGCCCGCTGCTGCCGCAGCGAGCACGACCGCCAAGATGGCCGCCGCCGCGATTTTCATCTTCGCGCTCTTTTGAGGTTTCGGCTTCGCGCGGGTCGTCATCGGGCGTCCGCTGGGCGCGATCGTTTTCTCGCGTTTGCGCTGCGGCGGCTCCGGGCTGCGTTGCGCGACCTCTCCGATGCGCGACAGGAGTTCGTCCATCGCGGAGCTTGGGCGGTCCGGATGGAACCGCGATAAATCCAGCACTTGCAGCAGTTTGAAGCCGCGCGGCGGTTCGGTGCCGTCGAATGTCACCGGGATGAGGATCTGCCGTTCGAGACCGTCGTCTGCTTCTTCGCGCACCCACCGGCTTTGCACCGAGGACTCGGACCAGACGACAAGCACGACACGGGCCCGGCCGAGTGCGGTATCGATCTCGCGGTCGAACTCGGCGCCGGCACTGATCGCCTTGTCCCACCAAACCGTAAAGCCTGCGGCCTCGATCGCATCGACGAGTTCGGAGACCTGGGGCCGGTCCTTGCGGGAATAGCTGACGAAGACGTCGGTCACGACACGCCGCCCGGTCTCTTCGCGGTCGCTTTCGAGATGCTACGCAAAACTCGAGCCGTCAGAACAGCCAATGCGTTCACCCTGCCTTGATCCCCAAACGAATTGGATCATGCAGTGGTCAATCTGACAAGAGCGTTACTTTCGCATGAATTTCACGAGGCCGGGAGGATCAGCGCATCGACCGCGATGATCTCTGAGCCGCGCACGATCAGCGGATTGATGTCGAGTTCGGCGATCCTGTCGGCGTGATCCGTCAGCAGTTCCGAGACACGGACGATGACATCCGCCAGCGCCGTGCGATCCGCCGCCGGCAGGTTCCGCACCCCGTCCAGAACCGCGCTGTGCTTCAGCCGGGCCAGCATCCGTTGCGCCTGAGCAGGCGTAACCGGGGCAGGGGCCGTCACCGTATCGCGGAGCACTTCGACGAGAATGCCGCCAAGACCGACGACGACCAGTGGGCCGAAGACCGGATCGACCTTGCCGCCGATGACGATCTCGACACCTTTCGGCGCCATGCGCTGGACCAGCAAGGATGCCTGTGCATCGCCTGACGCAACGCCCGCGCCGGTGGCAAGCATCTCGCTCGCCGCCTGTCGGACGGCGTCTTCGTCTTTGAGGTCAAGGGCGACGCCGCCGATCTCGGTCTTGTGGGCGAGACCGGGCATGTCGAGCTTGAGCACGACCGGATAGCCGATCTCGTCGCCGGCGTGCGCCGCGGCATCGGCCGTATCGGCGGACCGTTCGTCGATGATATCGATCCCGTATGCGGCAAGGACGGGTTTTGCCGTGCGCTCCGTCATCACCTGACCGTTTGCTGCGTCTATCATCTTTGCGACGTCGTCGCGAGCACGCGTAGCGTCCGGAGCCGCTTCCGTGAGCTTTCCCCGGTCGAGCCAGCGCCGCCATGCCGCGAACGCCCAGAAACAACGATCCATCGTCCGGAAGAGCGCGGTGTTGGGACCTGCGATGGTCTCTCGGCAACCCACGCCCTCCTGCAATGCCGAGATCCAGACCGAGCAGATGACCTTGTTGTACCGACCGGCGAGTTCATCGAGCGCCTTGATCCGCCAGAGCGACGATTCGAAGGCAAAGAGATGGGGCAGCATGAACGCACCGTATTCTTCGCGCTCGAGGAAGCCCTCGGTGACCTCGACCAGCATTTCCATGTTGTTCATGACCTGTGCTGTCACGTCCGTCGGATTGGCCGTGGACCCGAATTCCGGAACGATCTCGGCGAGGCGGCGTTCAAAGTCGCCTTCGGGCTGGGGCAGGGGGACTCCATTGGCCTCGGCCGCGTCCGCCGCCATGATCCCGGCTCCGCCCGACGTGGCGACAACCGCCATCCCGTGCCCCTTGTTCGGCGTCACCTTGGAGAAAAAGGCCGAGGTCTCGAGCAGCGCCTCATAATCCTCGACCAGCACAGCACCGGCATGTTCAAAGAGCGAACGGTAGGCGTCGTGCGAACCGGCAAGCGATCCCGTGTGAGAGGCCGCTGCTGCCGCGCCGCTTTCGCCCTTGGCCATCTTGTAGATGACCACGGGCTTGCCTGCTTCCGAGGCTTTCAGGCAGGCGGCAGCGACACGGCGGGGATCGCTGTGGCCCTCGAAGTTCACGGTGATGACCCGGCAGTTTTCGTCCTCCGCGAGATAGGCGATGCAATCCGCCACATCCACGTCGCAAGAGTTTCCGCAGGCGAAGACGTGGCTGAAGAAGTAGCCCAGCATCATGCCTTGCGTCAGCGCGAGGCCAAGGGCACCGGATTGCGAGACCAGTCCGATGCGGCGGGCCGATGCAGGGGCCGCGAACCCCAGATCGAGATGGAGATTGTCGAGAAACGTGGCCCCGGCGCCGTTGGAAAAGTTCACGAACCCGATCGCGTTCGGCCCGATCACGCGGGTCCCGGCAGCACGACCTTTCGCACCGATCCGTGCCTGTTGCGCCGTCAGATCGGCATCGCCGATTTCGGCAAAACCTGAAGCGTAGACGAGGCAACCGCCCGCCTGCTTCTCGATGCATTGGTCCACCAGACCCTCGACGGCCTCCTTGGGCGTGGCAATGATCGCGCAATCGGGTGAGCCGGGCAGGTCCGCGATCGAGGGATAAGCCTGCAATCCGCCGATTTGATCACGCTTGGGGTTCACCGGCCAGATGTCCCCGTCGAACTGCGCGAGGTTCTCCTGCGTCCTCTGCCCGAACGAGCCCGGACGGTCCGAAGCGCCGATGATCGCAATCGTGCGCGGCTGCATCAGCCTGCGCAGCCCGTCGTCGACCTGAGGTGCACGCGTGTCGTGAAGCATGAGGTGTCGTCCTGCGCATTGCGTTCCGGGTCGACACCCTTTTTCGCGCGGGCAAAACCGTCAAGCCTGCCGTCTCCCAGCGATGTGATGAGTGCATCCGCGTGGGCAGCCTCTCGACGTGCACCCTTGACGCAAGGGGACGTCGCCTCGCACGCTATACACCGTAACCCGGCCAAGACCGGACGTAATCGTAAGGGAGAACTGACATGGACAAGACTTCTGCAAGGATTTCGCGCCGTGGGGCCCTCGGTGGTCTCGCCGTAGGCGCCGGGTTCACGGTGCTCGGCTCTGCCAAGGCGGCGAACAGCGTGACATGGAAGGTGCAGTCGCACTGGCCCAAGGCATCGGCCTCCTACGGTGACAGCCTCCAGGTCATCGCAGACGAGCTGAAGGAGATCACCGGCGGGCGCTTCACGCTCGAGCTCTTCGGTGCGGGCGAGTTCGCCAAGGGCGCCGAGATCTTCAACATCGTTCGGCGCGGTGTGGTGGAAATGGGAACGATCTCACCGGGTTATATCCTCGGTGAAGCGCCGATGGCGGGTCTTGCCCTGGGTGTGCCGGGCACCTTCCGGGCCCCTTGGGAATTCCAGTACTACCTCAAGAACATGGGCGGCGAGGCCCTGTTCAACGAGGATCTCGCCGTGCACGGCGTGGTCAGCATGGCCGAGAAGGTCTATCCGACCGAGCTCGTCGTGTCGAAAGAGGTCAACGCGGCCAATGATTTCGCTGCCATGAAGCTGCGGTCGTCGGGGTCTTACCTGAAATATCTCGAGGCTGCGGGTGCGGCACCACAGTACATCGCCGGTCCCGAGCTTTACCAGTCGCTCGCATCGGGCGTCGTCGATGGCGCCCACTGGGGTGCTGCGCAAGGTGCGAAGTCGATGTCGCTCTGGGAGGTCGCGAAGTACCACATGAAGCCGACCATGGGTCTCGCCATGGACACGCTGATCATGAACCAGGGCGCGATCGACGCTCTGCCCGAGGATCTGCGTTTCGTGCTCATGCAGCACCTCGAGACCCGGTTCTGGAAGCGCTGCGCCGAGTATCAGTACAAGGAGATGACGGCGCTGGCGGCGGGTATTGCCGAGCAGAATGTCGAGGTGAAGCAGTTCCCGCAGGCGGTGCTGGACAAGTTCGCCGAGGCCACAGGTGCAATCCTCGACGCCGAGCGCGCGAAGGGCGGCAATGCCGAGAAGGGGGCCGACATGCTCGTCGACTTCCTCAAGGTTCTCGGATACGCGTGATGCAAGCGCAGGGCGGGTTTGAGGCCCGCCCTGCACCTCTTCCCACCCATCCCCATCAGGAGACCGCATGGGCGCAATGACGGCCTTTGCCCGGATCGTGACCGGGACCAATGTCTGGGTCGCGCGGGTCATGCACTGGGTGGTGCTGGCGCTGTTCCTGCTGCTGCTGGGCGATGTGCTGATGCGCTATTTCGCGCAGAGCCCGATCCAGTGGTCTCAGCAGCTTTCGCGGCTTCTGTTCGGCGTCTACGCGATCCTCGGCGGTGGCTACCTGCTTGCCCGGCGCGAACATGTGAACGTCGATCTGTTCTACGGCAATTTCTCGCGGCGCAAGCAGGCGCTGGTCGATGTGATCACCTCGATCCTGTTCTTCCTGATGCTCTACGTGCTTTTGGTCGAGAGCTGGTCTCTCGCCGCCGACAGCGTGTCGCGTTGGGAGGTCGATCACCTGGCGATCTGGAAGGCCCCGCTCTGGCCGTCGAAATGTATGATCGTCGTCGCGGCGGCGCTGCTTCTGCTGCAGGGGATCGTAAAGCTGATCGCCGATGTCATGATCCTGCTGGGGATCGATGTCGACGAGGCCGCCTACGGGCCGCTGAAGGACGCGGCCGGGGGCGGCATCGATGTATGACGCGTTGTCAATTGAGCTGCTGACGGTCCTGTTCTTCGGCCTGCTGTTCCTGTTCATCATGCTCGGTGTGCCGCTGACCTTCGTGCTCGGCGGGTTGAGCGTGATCTTCATCTACTTCGAGATGGGCAGCATCGGCTTCTATCTGGTCGCCTCGAAGATGTGGGATCTGATGGAGACGTCGGCGCTGATCGCCATCCCACTCTATGTGTTCATGGCGATGATCCTCGAGCGATCGGGCGTCGCGCACGACCTCTACCGGATGATGCATCTCTGGTGGGGAGGTTTGCGCGGAGGTCTCGCGATCGGCACGGTGCTGATCTGCACGATCTTCGCGGCGATGTCGGGAATCTCCGGCGCGGCCGTGGTGACGATGGGCACCATCGCGCTGCCGCAAATGCTGAGCCGGGGCTATGACAAGCAACTGGCACTGGGCGCGATCAATGCCGGTGGCGGATGGGGCATCCTGATCCCACCGTCGATTCTCATGGTCATCTATGCGCTGATCACCGAGGTTTCGGTCGGCAAGCTGTTCGCCGCGGGCGTCGGGCCGGGCTTGCTGCTGTTTGCTCTGGTCTCGATCTATATCGGGGTGCGCTGCTATTTCCAGCCGAACCTCGGCCCGGCGCTGCCGCCGGAGGAACGTGGCAACTGGGCCGAGAAGCTCGACGCGCTCAGGGCCGTGCTGCTGCCGGTGCTCATCATCGTGATGGTGCTCGGGGCGATTTTCAGCGGGCTCGCGACCGTGACCGAGGCCGCTGCGGTCGGCGTGCTCGGCGCGCTCATTGCAAGTGCAGTGAACCGGAAACTGAGTTGGACGCTGGTCAAGGAAGCCTCGATCAGGACCTTCCGACTGACGACGGTGATCACCTGGATCGTCTTTGCGGCCCATGCCTATTCGACCGCGTACACCGCGATGGGGGCGGAAAGCTTCATCACCGGTCTGACACAGCAGATTCCTGGCGGGAAATGGGGCGCGCTCGCCTTCATGATGTTCGTGCTGTTCCTGCTTGGCATGGTGCTGGACCCGGTCGGCATCATGCTGATCACGCTGCCGGTGTTCCTGCCGCTGGTCAAAGCGCACGGCTTCGATCCGATCTGGTTCGGGATCCTCTTCGTCGTGATGATGGAGATCAGCTACATGACGCCGCCGTTCGGCTTCAATCTGTTCTACTTGCGATCCGTGGCGCCGCCGGACGTGACGATGAAGGATATCTACTGGTCGGTCGGGCCATACACAGTCGTGGAACTGACCGGGCTCTTCATCATCGTCCTGTTCCCCGGGATCGCCCTTTGGTTGCCCGACCTTCTGTTCTCTGGCCGATAGAGTCCCAGCGTGGATCGTGACCTTTCGACGAAGCGCCTGTCAGGCCGGGCTGGCAGTTAACCATCGGTTAACCCTCGTCGCATTGAAATATCTATCCAAGGTTGTTTTCGCGCGCGGTCGTATGCACTAGAGTTGCCTGCACGGCCGACTTGGCGCGAATCGAGCGTTGAGTGTCCCGGTCGTCTGGGGAAACGATGAGAAACGACATCCTAATAGACCAGCAAAGCTGGCGCTTCAGTCCGGATTGGAATTCAGGATATCTGTTGGCCTTGGGCGTTGTGACGCTGTTCCTCTGCGTCTCGTTCGTGCTCTTCGGGATGTCGTCGGTGCCTGCGATGGTCAGTGGCCTCGTGGCTCTGGGATATGCGCTGCTCATTCTCACCGCAGCCGCCGTGATGATCGTCGGCGGGGGTGGAATGGCGCCGCTGCCGTACTTTCTGATCGGGACGGCCGTCTTCTTCGGGATGGGAACCTACTTCTCGGTCACGGAGATCCGCTCGAGCCTCTACTTCACCGAAGGCCAGCAGACCCATCTTCTTCCGCAGGTGAACCTTGTGAATGCGCTTGCAATTTTCTGCGCGACGATCGCCGCAGGAATTTTCGTTCTGCGACGCCGACACGGTAAGGAACTCGCCGGTACGCTTCAGGACAAGGTCGATTACCTGCTTCCGTATTTTCACTTCATTCTTGCCGCCGCCGCAGGTGTCTCGTTGATCGAGTGGCTCACCTTTCCTGCAATCACGAACAAGACCTTCGCGTCGTTCATGGCGCTCCTCGAGATTCTGCCCGCCTTCGCACTCTTTCTTGGCGGCGCGGTCTGGCACAGGCTCAGACGCTTCAATCGCGCATGGCTCGTCGTCCTGATCGTGCTGACCGCGAGTGAAGGCTTGCTCAGTGCCCGCAAGGTCGCCGTGATCATGCCGTTCCTCGCGCTCTCGCTCGGCCTCTGGATCAGCGAGCGCCATCGCTTTGCTGCGATCATCACGGCGTTCTTCGGTGTAACGCTCTACGTCGCGCTGCTGTCGTCAGTCGTGCCGCACATGCGCTCGCACATCCTATACGAGCCGCGGACCAATACGATTGCCGACCGCGTCGTTATCGTCGCCGACATCATGGTGACGCTCGATGAACGCGAGATCGAAGACACCGAGAACTCGCTCCTTGCGCGCTTCTCGCCCACGCAATTTTCGGCGCATTTCATCGCGTCCTACGACAACAACTTTCCGGGCGACTCGCTCGACAATGCGTTCGTGGTGCTGGTGCCCAGGATCATGTGGCCGGAAAAGCCGATCATAAATCCCGGCAAGCAGTTCGATGCCATCTGGCGGGACTGGGATATATTTTCTTCTCTTGCGATCGGTTTCCCGGCCGAGGCGTACTGGAACGAGGGCTGGATGGGCGTCGTGATCGTGTCGAGCTACATCGGCCTGATGCTCGGTTGGTTCTCGTGGAAATGGTTTCTCTTCCGACGACATGGCTGGACCCATGGCGGCATCTTCATCGTAAGCCCGCTGATCGTGAAGAGCGCGCTCTGGGTCGAGAGTAACATCGTCGGCGCCTATATCGGCGGCTGGATCAAGATCGCTATTACGGTGATGGCAATCGACTACTCCATCAGGACGGTTAAGTTCCTGCGGGAACGATTCCGTGCCTCGTTCGATGATCCGCTGGGCGTCGATCTCGTGCCGAAATCAGTCTGAAATCCGTGCCGAACCCGTGATCAGGCCAGGTGGGCGACCCTCGGATCGTCCTTGTGGATCTTGAGGGCATTCAGACGCGTCCCGCTGCCGTCACGTGTGATCTCGGTGATGATCAACTCGTCGGATTGGACAATGCCGATGTCGACATCGCGGTCAGGCAGGATGACCCAATATCGCTCGCCGAGGCGGACGACGACCTGTCCATTGTACTGGACCGCGGCGTGCGCCCAGGCTTTGAGCTGGTCGTAGTAGGGCGATTTGCGCCAGGCGCCCGGTCTGGTCGGGTCGACGACTGCCGTGATCCTCTGGCCGCCCAGTTCGGCCGTCATGATGATCCGGGACTTTGACGGCTTCCATTCCTCACCCAGCGCGTCGACGGTCAGCCAGCCGCAGTGGAAATTCCGGCATTCGTCCGGGTGCGAGCCGTGGATATCGCAGCCTGTTCGCGTCGAACAATGGTCACACCACTTGCCCGCGGGCTTTCGCAGGCTGTCGATCCGCAGGAGATTGCAGCACATACCGCAGCCTTCACAGCTTCGGCCCGGCACGATTTCAACCATCGTATTCGACCTCAATCCGCGCGCAAATCGAATGCCTCAGCATCAACATCGCTTAATTTTGCCACCAAACGCCGCGCGATGACAGAGGTCTCTGCAAGCTGCGCCGGGTCTTCTCCAGGATGGAACCGCAGGCGCAGGGCCGTTTTCATCGGTGGTGCAGCCGCGCATCGAACCGAGACCTTGCTTACGGGCGCCAGTTCGGTCGCCCATGTCTCGAAGAGTTCCGCAGTCGCCGCCTTGCCTGCACGGTAGCCTCCGTGGAACGGTCGGCCGTCAGCGCTGGGATCGGAGAAATAGATCGCCTGACCCGCCTCGGCCTGCCGCAACAGAGGATCGAGAACGCGGATCAGCCTCTGCGTGCTGCGGATGTTGATCGAGAGGATCTTTGCGAGGTCCTTGTTGTCGATGTGCTCGGCGGGCGCGAGCGGAACGGCTGCGGTCGCCGTGTGCACCCAGAGATCCAGGTGCCCCCATCGTTCGTGGATAGCGGCACCAAGCCTTTCAAGCCCGGGATCGTCGGTGACGTCTAGGGGCACGAGCGTTGCAGCGCCGCCAGCAGCCTTGATCTCCTCGTCAAGCGCCTCCAACCCGCCGACCGTTCGTGCAAGCGCCAAAATGTGAGCACCCTGCGTGCCGAGTTCTCTGGCGATGGCATAGCCAAGCCCGCGCGAGGCTCCCGTGACAAGCGCGATTCGGTTTTCAAACGGGCTCTTCGACATCGCCTTTGCCTATGTTTGGTAGTTGGCGGGCGCAAGCGCCGCGCGGGCCCTGATATTCAATCCTGGTCAACCGGAAATTCCTGTCTGATTTTCTCTAGAATCTGATCGCGTGTTTGCCGATAGGCCGAGAGCTTGTCCTCGCGGGTCTCGCCGAGGCCGGTCGGGTCGAGCGTCGGCCAGTACGACACCTCGACGTGGAAATCCCGCGTGTTTTCCAGCGCATGGCGCTGTGCTGCGGGCGAAAGCGCGATGATCCGGTCGAAGGCGCGAATATCGTCCCCCCACTCCTTCATCTTCTCGAAACTGCGCGCCCGGTGTGCGGCAATATTGACGCCGATCTCCGCCGCAACCGTGATCATGAACCCGTCGATCTCCAGATCGTCGTGCACGCCCGCCGATTGCACGAAGATCCGCCGGCCGTGATCGTGCTTCAATATCCCCTCGGCCATCGGTGATCTGACTGCGTTGTGATCGCAGCAGAACAGCACCGATCCGGGCAGGGACATCGTTCAAGCCTGAAACTGCAGGGCACAGATGACGGTGAACAGGCGCCTCGTGGTTTGCAGGTCCGTCGCGATCTTGCCGTCGAGGCGCTCCAAAAGGATCTCGGCACCCTCGTTGTGGATGCCGCGCCGACCCATGTCGATGGCCTCGATCTTCGAGGGCGGCAGGCGTTTCACCGCGTCGAAGTACTGCTCGCAGATCGCGAAGTAATCCTTGATGACGCCGCGTAGCGGAGACAGGGACAGCCGCAACTCCGTCGGTTCCGCCTGCGCGGTGTGGATGCGCATCAGGAGCATCCGTTCGGCCATGCCGATGCCAAGCCTGTACGGTCCGGGGACAGGTGCCTGGCCGTCGCGTGGCGTCACCCTAAATTGGTTGTCCTCGACGAGATCGAATATCGCCACGTCCAGTTCCTGCTGGATCTCGGGCGTACGGGCGCGCGGGCGTTCCTCGATGAGCTCGACCTTTTCGATCCGGTCGGTAGCGTGAAACTGGGTCAATTCAGGCGCTCCAATCGTGCGGACACGGACAGGCCGTGCGCTTCGAGGTTCTCCGATGTGGCGAGCGTCTCGGCAGCCGGACCGATTTCCTTGAGCGCCGCCGGCGTCATCGACGCGATCGTCGTGCGTTTCATGAAGTCGAGCACCGAGAGGCCGGACGAGAACCGCGCGGAACCTGAGGTTGGTAGGACATGGTTCGGCCCGCCGACATAGTCGCCGATGGCCTCCGGCGTGTGCGCACCAAGAAAGATCGCGCCGGCATGACGGATGCCAGCCGCGACCGCTTCGGGATCGGCTGTTTGAATCTCGAGATGCTCGGGGGCGATCCTGTTGGACACGTCGCAGGCAGCGTCCATGTTGTGGACGTGGATCACGGCTCCGAAGTCGCGCCAGCTTTCGCCGGCGATCTCGCGTCGTGACAGCGTCGCCAAGCGGTCATCGACCGCGCGCGACACAGCATCCCCGAAGGCGCGGTCATCGGTGACGAGGATCGACTGCGCATTGGCGTCGTGCTCCGCTTGTGCGAGCAGGTCCAGAGCGATCCAGTCCGGATCGTTGTCCGCGTCGGCGATGATCAAAACCTCGGATGGCCCGGCGATCATGTCGATCCCGACATGGCCGAAGACCCGTCGCTTGGCGGCGGCGACATAGGCGTTGCCGGGACCGGTGATTTTGTCGACGGGCATGATCGGACCGGCACCGTAGGCGAGCGCCGCGATCGCTTGGGCACCTCCGATCCGGTAGACGGCGTCGACGCCGGAAAGCCGTGCCGCGAGGAGGACCAGCGGATTTGCCTGCCCGTCCGGTGTCGGCGCGCAGATTACAAGACGGTCTACGCCCGCCACCTGCGCCGGAATGGCATTCATCAGGACCGACGACGGGTAACTCGCGAGCCCGCCCGGCACGTAGAGGCCAGCGGCATCGACCGGTGTCCAACGCCATCCGAGCGACGCACCGTTCGGTTCGGTCCAGCGCAGATCCTGCGGGACCTGACGTTCGTGATAGCAGCGAATGCGATCCGCGGCCAATTCGAGCGCCGACCTCTCCGCATCGCTCACGGTCGCGACGGCCGCCGATATCTCGTCGTCGCTGAATGCCACCTTCTCCGGCGAGAGCGAGAGCCGATCGTAGCGCTCCGTCAGTTCGAGTACGGCTGCAATCCCGCGGTCGCGGACGTCCGATATGATATCCGCAACAACGCGATCGACGTCCTCCTCGACATCGCGTTTGAGATTGAGAAACGCCTCGAAATCCTTGTCGAAACTCGGATCCTGGGTGCTTAGAAAGGTCGGCATTCCTGGCTCTCGGATCTGATCGCCACGAACGGCGACTGGCACTCTTCTGGGATCGACGACGTAGCCCGCACGGGATTGCAGCCAAGACGCGCCGTCGCGATCCATGAGCGGTCGCTATAGGCAACAGACCGGCACCTTTCAAGCGTGCCGGGGAGCTGGTCATCCGCCCGCTCCCACGTCCTGAAGCAGTGATGTGTGCCCGTTGCCAGCGCCCTGTTGGGGGCCGCTGCATGGGCTTGGACGAACAGGGATCCGCGGAGAGCTAGAAGGCGAAGTAGTCCTCGGTCACGTCGGCAACAGCAATGCCAGTGAGAATGATCAGACCCGAGCCGTAGTCGACGGCCGAGCCGCTCGAATGGTCGCTGATGCTCAAGGAGGCAAAGTCCGCGGCAGACGTTCCGGAAAGATCAATTGTCTCGCCGACTTCGAGATCGCGGATCACGTCGATCCCGCCGTTGTCGTTGAAGACGAAGCGATCGACCCCGCCGTCGCCGTAGAGATTGTCGTTCCCGGCGCCGCCGTTTAGGACATCGCTTCCGTCCCCGCCGTGCAAGCGATCTGCGCCGTCGAGCCCCGAGAGCGAATTCGCGCCCGCGTTGCCGTTCAGCCAGTTGTTTCCAGCGTTCCCGGTCAGATCGATGTCTGCAGTGCCGAGGGCAGTTCCCATCTCGACATTCTCGGCGAGCGTCCGCGAGACGGTCGTGTTCACCCGGTCATAGCCCTCGCCCACGGCTTCAATCACCACGTCGCCTGCATTGTCGACAAAGAAGATGTCGTTGCCGAGCCCGCCATCCATGGTGTCCGCACCGGCCTCGCCGTCGAGCACGTCGTTGCCCTCGTTGCCGATGAGCTCGTCGTCTCCATCGGTGCCGATCAGACGGTTGGGAAGCTCGTTGCCCTGCAGCGCGTTCGACTCGCCCTCGATTGTCACGGTGACGCTGGAACTGTCCGTTCCGCCCGAGCCGTCGCTGATCGTGTAGGCAACCTCGATCGTGTCCGTCTCTCCGCCGTCGAGATCATCGAAGTTTCCAAGCTGATCGACGGCGAAGTTCAGGGCGCCGCCCGGCGCGAAGATCACCACCGCGTCGCGTCCGCCCGCCGAGGTCACCGATATCGGCAGGCCGATACCCCCGCCGGCGCCGCTGATGATCGAAAGCGCGTCGCTCTGTGGATCAGAGTCGTTTCCGAGGAGATCCACGAACAGACCGGCGCCTTCGGTTACTGTGAACGCGTCTGCCGTCGCCTGAGGGCCGGTTTCCGTCCCGGTGATGCTCAGGTTGTCGAGATGGAAGTCCTCATTGCCCTGCGTCAGGTTCTCGAACGTGATGCGAAGATCCAGCGAGGAGCCGGTTCCGGCGATGTCCGCGTCGAACGCCGTGAAGTCGCGTGACAATACTGTTCCATCGCCGACTCCGTCGAAATCGGTGTCCTGGGCCGCTGGATTGTTGCGGCCGCGCGCGCTGTCTGACGCGAACTGCATGATCTTGGTGAACGCGGCGCCGTCGATCGACACCTCGATGAAGACCTGCGTATTCGCGTCCCAGTGGTCACGCCCGGAGTTCGGATCGAATTCGGCGAAGAGGCCGCTGAACGAAAGATCCGTAAGGCCCGCGATGTCGATGCCCTCGAAATCGAGCGTCATCGACTGGGTCGCGTTGCCGGCGCCGTCGAAGTCGCTCACGCCGAACCAGAAGCCATCGGTATTGGTGAACCGCCCGGCAATCGCCGTCGTGCCGCTGTCGTCGGTGCGTGTCACGAAGTCATTGTTCTGCGCGCGGTTCGTGCCGCCAATGTATTCGGCGATCGAAGTCGTGTAGCGCGTGCCGTTGCCGTCGGTCTCGAAGTCCTCGAGGAATGCGGTCGCCATGTCTCTCTCCTCAATACGTAAGCGTCTCTGACGTATCTTTGGGAGGCTATCTGGCGGGGATGCGTGGCAGAAGATGGCTCGGATTGCGGCAAATAAATGTCACAATGATAGTTAACGCAACGTCACATGAGCCTGTGAAACGAAAAATGCCCCCCGCTTATGGCAGGAGGCATCGCTGGGTAGTCAGTCTGTGCAATCAGTTCTTCGACTTGTCGACCATCTTGCCGGCCTCGATCCAGGGCATCATCGCGCGCAGCTTGGCGCCGACTTCCTCGATCTGGTGGGCATCGTTGTTGCGGCGGATCGCCTTGAACATCGGCAGCCCAGCCTTGAACTCGCGCATCCATTCGCTGACGAAGCGGCCGTCCTGGATGTCCTTCAGCACCGCCTTCATGCGGGCCTTGGTCTCCTCGCGCGGCAGGATCTGCGGGCCAGAGTGATACTCGCCGAACTCGGCCGTGTTCGAGATCGAGTAGTTCATGTTCGCGATGCCGCCTTCGTAAATCAGGTCAACGATCAGCTTCACCTCGTGCAGACACTCGAAATAGGCCATCTCCGGCTCGTAACCGGCCTCGACCAGCGTCTCGAAGCCCATGCGGATCAACTCGACCAGACCGCCGCACAGAACCGCCTGCTCGCCGAACAGGTCGGTCTCGCACTCTTCCTTGAAGTCGGTCTCGATGATGCCCGAACGCCCGCCGCCGATGGCCGAGCAGTACGAAAGGCCGATCTCCAGTGCGCGGCCTGAGGCGTCGTTGTGGACCGCCACCAGGCACGGCACGCCGCCGCCCTTGACGAACTCGCCGCGCACCGTGTGGCCCGGACCCTTCGGCGCCATCATGATCACGTCGACGCCGGCCTTGGCCTCGATCAGCCCGAAGTGAACGTTCAGACCATGGGCGAAGGCGATGGCAGAGCCCTCACGCAGATTGTCATGGATGTGCGCGTAGTAAGTCTCGGCCTGCAATTCATCGGGCATGGCCATCATGATGACATCCGCCCAGGCGGCCGCTTCGGCGATGCCCATGACCTGAAGACCCTCGGCCTCGGCCTTCGCAGCCGACGAGGATCCCGGACGCAGTGCCGCGGCGACATTCTTCACGCCGCTGTCGCGCATGTTGAGCGCGTGGGCGTGGCCCTGAGAGCCGTAGCCGACCACGGCCACGTTCTTGTCCTTGATCAGATTAATGTCGCAATCGCGATCGTAATAGACGCGCATCCTCGGGTCCCTCTCGGTTTGTTTTCAGGTTCTTTGTTGATTGGCGGGCGGGTTAGGCCAGCGGATCATCCTTGTCCAGTGCCCTGTGCACTCTGGTTGACGATCAGCCGTTCCCACAGCTTGCGTGTGCAGACGTTATGAGGCTTCGACGCTTCGGGATCCACAACCATGCCCTGGCGCATCATCTCGCCCGTGACCATCATCGCCATGAAATTCGGCAGATCGCGCGCCGTGATCCCGCGTCTTGCTTCCTCGGGTCCGAAGATCGGACGTTGCGCGGAGGCCTGCGGAAACTCGAACCGGCGCAATTCCTGTGGATTGCACTTCCCGTCTTCCGGCGTGATGCGGATCGCGGGATCGTCCTCCGGGGAGTTGTCGCGGCTGCGGTCGATCGTGAAGACGACGGATGTCGGGCCGGACGCCGTGTCCGGCTGCAGCGCCATGTAGACATGCGGCACGTCGGCGGCCAGCGGTATGCGTGACTGATCGCCTGGGGCGGGCAGGGTGGCTGCCAGATCGTTCTGCGCCGTATCCGAAGACGGAGATGTCTCCGCCGGTGCCGACGTTTCCGGTTGCGGCGGTGCGGACCCACCCGGCTGCTCGCACGCAGCGAGGCCAAGACCAGTCAGCAGGATCAAAGCAGCGCGTAGGGTCACGACATTTCCTCTCCGCCACGGCTCATTGCGGCAATGCCCGTGCGCGTCAGCTCGACCAGGCCGAGCGGGATCATCAGATTGGCGAAGGCCTCGATCTGTTCCGACGTCTCGGCAAGCTCGAAGATGAACGAGGTCGGCGTCACGTCGACGACGCGCGCGCCCATGATCTCGGCCATGCGCAGGGCCTCGACCCGCCGGTCGCCGGTCGATGTCACCTTGAAGAGCGCGAGTTCGCGCTCGATATGCGGTGCTTCAGTCGTGAGATCGTGGACCGAGTGAACCGGAACCATGCGCTCGAGTTGGGCGTGGATCTGGTTGATCACTGCAGGTGTGCCCGTGGTCACAATCGTGATGCGTGAACGGTGTCCCGTGTGGTCGATCTCGGCCACGGTGAGGCTCTCGATGTTGTATCCGCGACCCGAGAACAGACCGATGACGCGCGCCAGAACGCCCGCCTCGTTGTCGACCAGCACCACGAGCGTATGACGCTCCTCGCCCTCTGCGATCGGATTGCGCAGGTTGTACGCGCTCTTGCGCGACGATCCGGGCTTGAGTGTCAGGTTCATGTCTTGCTCCCTCTCGGACAGCGCTCTTATATCGTCGCATCCGGCGCATCAAGAACAGGGCGGGCTCACCCGCGATGGAAAACACGCCGCCACGGCTTTACCTCTGCTACGGTATGCCAAAATCGGGCTCGACGCTGGCGTTTCAACTGACCTGTGCCGCGGCCCGGCGATCTGGCTTTGACCAATCGCCGCTCGTCGGCGAGTCCAACGACTTCGGTGCGCGAGAGCCCGAAGTGTTTGCCGACCTGCTGCGCGCGGCGCGTGAGAGGGACCGACGTCTGGTCGTTGTGAAGACCCACGCGCCACCGCCCGACGACATCGTCGCCGAGATTGAACGCGGCGATGTCAGGGCTCAGGCGATCTGTCGCGACCCGCGGGATGTCGCGCTCTCGATGCTTGACGCGTCGCACCGCGGCGATGCCTGGGGAAAAGCCGGGCCGGGACACAGGATAGCAATTCCCGATGATGCGCGCCCACGGCTTCGGCGGCATGTGAACCGGTATCTGCGTTGGGCTGCGTTGCCCAACGTGCTGCGTCTCGACTACGAGCATGTGGCCTTTAAAGGCGCGCAGGCGGCCGGGAGTATCGCCGGCCATCTGGGCGTTCGCCCGGCAGCCTTGCGGGATATCTGGGCCGCCAACAGGCATTTCACGCAGTTCAATCAGGGCCTGCGATCCCGGTACGAGACGGAACTTAGCGGCGCGGATGCTGCCGACTGGTACGCCGAGTTTCGTGAGTTCATTGACGAGCATTGTCCGAAGATCTCGCATCGCAACGATCTCGCGACCTTTGCCGCGCGCATGGCCCGCTTCATGCGATCCTCAAAGCGGGCCATGCGATAGGTTGCGTCCGGCTCAGACCAGAACAGCGCCCGTGCTCTCGATTGCGCCCTCGGTCGACGCCTCGCCCAGCAGCATCTCGTTGTGCGCCTTGCCCGACGGGATCATCGGGAAGCAGTTGGCGTGCTTTTCCACCATGCAATCGACGATCACCGGCCCGTCATAGGCCAGCATCTCCTCGATTGCGGCGTCCAGATCAGTCGGGTCGTCGATCTTGATCCCCTTGCAGCCGAACGCCTCCGCGAGCTTCACGAAGTCGGGCAGGGCTTCCGAGTAGCTGTTCGAGTACCGCTCACCGTGCAGCAGTTCCTGCCACTGACGCACCATGCCGAGGCGCTCGTTGTTCAGGATGAACTGCTTGATCGGCAGGCGATACTGCACCGCGGTCGACATCTCCTGCATGACCATCATCCAGGACGCCTCACCGGCAACGTTGATCACCAGGCTTTCGGGATGCGCGACCTGCACGCCGATGGACGCCGGCAGGCCATAACCCATGGTGCCCAGGCCCCCGGAGGTCATCCAGCGGTTCGGATCCTCGAACCCCATGAACTGCGCGGCCCACATCTGGTGCTGGCCGACTTCGGTCGTTACGTAGCGATCCTTGTCCTTGGTCAGCGCCTCAAGACGTTCGAGCGCGTATTGCGGCTTGATGAACCGATCGGAGTTCGCATAGCTGAGGCACTTCACGGCCTTCCACTTGTCGATGACCTGCCGCCAACCGGTGATGTCGCGGGTCTTCGAACCGCGCGCCCGCCAAACGGTCAGGATCTCCTCGAGAACGTGGGCAATATCGCCGACGATCGGCACGTCAACGTGGATGTTCTTGTTGATCGAGGACGGGTCGATGTCGATGTGGACCTTGCGCGAGCCCGGGCTGAATGCGTCGGTTCGGCCGGTGATCCGGTCGTCGAAGCGCGCACCGATGCAGATCATGCCGTCGCAATCATGCATCGCCATGTTGGCCTCGTACGTGCCGTGCATCCCGAGCATGCCCATCCAGTGCTCGCCCGAGGCCGGATAGCAGCCCAGCCCCATCAGGGTCGAGGTGATCGGGAAGCCGGTCTCGGCCACCAGTTCACGCAGCAGTTCGGACGCGCGCGGGCCCGAGTTGATGACGCCGCCGCCCGAGTAAAGGATTGGCTTCTCTGACGTTTCCAGGATTTCGACGGCACGCAGGATCTGATCGCTGTCACCCTTCAGGCGCGGCTGGTAGCGCGAGATGTTGGCCTCGTCCGGCGGGGTGTAGGTGCCGTCGGCGAACTGGACGTCCTTCGGGATGTCCACCAGCACCGGTCCCGGGCGCCCCGTGGTGGCGACGTGGAACGCCTGGTGCATGACGTCGGACAGCTCATCGGTGTCCTTGACGAGCCAGTTGTGCTTGGTGCAAGGCCTTGTAATTCCGACAGTATCCGCCTCCTGAAAGGCGTCATTGCCGATCATGAAGGTCGGCACCTGACCGGACATGACGATGATCGGGATGCTGTCCATCAGGGCGTCCGCGAGGCCGGTGACGGCATTGGTGGCGCCGGGGCCGGAGGTGACCAGAACGACGCCGGGCTTGCCGGTGGACCGCGCATAGCCCTCGGCCATATGGGTGGCACCCTGCTCGTGGCGGACCAAGATATGGCGGATATCGTTCTGCTGGAAGATCGCGTCGTAAATCGGGAGCACGGCCCCGCCGGGGTAGCCGAAAACCACTTCGACGCCCTGGTCCTTGAGCGCCCGGACGACCATCTCGGCCCCCGTCATGGTATTGGAATCTATGGCGTTTTCCGCCTCCATCGTGGTCGTGCCATCACCGGACATTGGTCTCTCCCTTGACTCCGGTTTCCCCGCCGCCGCGCTGGCGATCGGGCATAAAAAAAGCCCCTTTCGGGGCCCACGCGCGCAACAAGTGTGATGATCTTCAGGCCATCACACCCCAGCGCGCAACGATTACGAGTACGACGTTCATGTCATCTCCGGTTTCGATGGCTGTCCATAGCGCTGCAATTTTCTTGCGTCAAGCGGGTACGTGGTGAAACTGAGACACAAATTTTCAGCGCATTAACCGGACCGGCGCTGGCAAAACAGGCGTATGGCTCGCGTATGGCATCTGTATGGCTCGCGTATGGTATCTGTACGCCCGCCAAAGTCGACCCGAACGGGTTAACCGCTTTCTGAGGCGAGAAGATTTCGGTAACCTCCCGCAATTGGTGTGGAGGGGGCGTGCATGGATGCGTTCTTCAGTGATGGTTGGGTCTGGGCTGCGATTGCAGCATTCGCAGCTCTTGGCGCGTTCTACTACACGCGGCGTCAGGCGCGAACTGCGGAGGAGCAGCGTGCAAGCGACGAATATCAGAAACTGCTCGACCGTGAAAAAGAAGCGAAGGCCAACGCCAAACCGACGTGGCCGGTGGTGCCACCTGTCGGCGTGGCATTGGATCGAGACGTCATTGGTCGAGAAGAAGATGTTCGCAGGCTGCGCGAGACCTTAACCAAATCGAGTGCTGTGGCCGTGACGGCCGGCACCTCGGCCGGAGCGGTTGTCAAGGGGCGCGGCGGACTCGGCAAGACGACGCTGGCCAAGTTCTATATCGCCAAGTACCGGGAGAGCTATCACGGCATCTGGTGGCTGCGGGCGCAGGCTCAGCAGACGGTGATCGAGGATCTCGCGGATCTGGCGGCGACGCTGGGCGTTGGCGAAGCCGACAGCGCTCCCGAACAGCGGGCCAAGCAGGTACTGGTGCATCTGCAGAGCCAGACCGATCCGTGGCTGCTGGTCTATGACAATGCCGAGACGATGGAGGATCTGCGCGACTGGCTGCCCGAGGGCGGCAAGATCCACCTGCTACTGACCAGCCGCGAGGGCGAGTGGCCCGACCGCTTCACCATCCAGGCGGCGGATGCGCTGGACCCGGAGAAAGCCGTCGCCCTGCTGCGCCAGGAATCGAAGCGGGAGGATGATCCGAACGGCGCGCTCGCGCTAGTCGAGGCACTGGATTTTTTGCCGCTCGCCATCGTTGCGGCAGGGGCTTGGTTGAAGGATGCGCCGTCCGAGAGCTTTGCCGATTATCAGGAGAAACTGGCCGAGCGGATCAAGCACAAACCCAAAGGCATGACGGATTATCCGGACCCGGTGTTCGGCGGGGTCAAGCTGAGCCTGGACAAGCTGTCGAATGACGCCGCGCTGCTGATGAAGGTGTTCTGCTGGCTGTCGCCGGATGACCTCTGGCCAGCGCTGGTGACGGCGTTGGCGTCCAAGTTGCAAGAGCATGAAGATGGGCATGATTATTGGAAACCAGTGCCCGATGTACTTTGGGCGCTGGCGCGGGATGCATCTCGCGTGGATCGGGCCTTTGCCGATTTGCGCGATAGGTCATTGCTGGAGCATGACGAGGGGGATCGCTGGCGTCTGCATCGGCTGACGCAAGAGGTGCAGCGGAGTTTGCTTGCTGGTTCCGCCAATGGTTCGGCCCCGGGCGGAGTCTCGGGGCCTCGCGGAGCAACGGATAGAGGTCCCGGATCAAGTCCGGGACCGAGCCCGGAAGAAACGGAACGGGAAAGCGCCTTCGCCGAAACCTCTGCCATCTTCGTCTTCAGCGATCAGTCGGATTGGCGCGCGGTTGCCTCGGCAATGGTCGCGGCTGGATATCCGTATGACAGCGATTTCCGTGAACACTGGCCAACCTGCGCCCGGCTGAACCCGCACATCGCGGCATTGATGCGCGACCCGCCCGCAACGGCAGCGATGGACTACCTGCTGAACCAGGCATCGATCTATCTGGATGTGCAGCGGCGGGATGAATTGGCGCTAAGCTACTCGGAGAAATCCCTGGGTCTGAAGGTCGCGCGGCTGGGCGAGGCTCATGAAAAGGTCGCGACCGGGTACAACAACCTGTCTTTGCAGTTCGAGCGGTTTGGTCGATTTGAGGAGGCTGAGCAACATGCTGCGCGGGCCGTCGAGATTTCTGAGGCTTTGGAAGACTGCGATGAGGCGCAATCTGCGATCTGGCTATCGAACCATGGGCTGATGGCAAACCACCTGTCGCGCAGGCTGGAGGGCTCGGCGCGGGAGGAAATGCTGGCGTTGGCGCGGCGGCGCTATGACGAGGCGTTAGAGATTGATGAGCGCTTGCATGGCCGCGAGAGCGCCGAGGTCGCGAAAAGCCTTATCAATCTGGCCGACCTTTGGGCCTTGCAGGGGCTTTGGGAGAAGGCGCTTGAGGCCTCTGGCGAGGCGCTGACGATACTGCGCAAGGTGCTGGATGCGGGCGATCCGACGCTTGCGACAAGCCTGAACAACCTGGGCGGTCAGTTGCTGCTATCCGGGCGGGTTCGGGTGGAGGCCACAGGCGAGAGCGCGCTGGATCTGCTGGAGCAGGCACTGGCGATCCGGGAGGATGCTTTTGCCGATCTGCCGCGGCATCCGGATCGGGTGAACACGGCGGGTTGGCTTGCCCAGGCGCATTGGTGTTTTGAGGCGCTTGGCGAGGCCGAGGCCGATCCGGCGCGGGCAGCGGCCTTGTGCCAGGCTTATGGTCTCGATCCGGAGCTGCAGAAGCGGCTTGGTCTGGATTGTGCCGCGCGGGCGATCGCGTGGCGGGAGCGGGGGGAGGAACCTCCGGGTCAGATGCAGATCCTCGATGCGCAGCGGCCGATCGCAGCCAAGGATGGGCCAGGGGCCCATCCTACGGGGTAACTATCCGCTGGCGCGGCCGCTCGCGTCCCGCTAGGTGTGGGCGATGTTCGAACCCGCCCATGTCCACGTCGATTTTTCCGAGGATCAGCAGGCCGCCTGGGCAGTGGTGCTGGAGCGGTTGCAGGTCAATGGCGTGGATCTGGAGACCGGTGAGGTCGAGCCGCGCAACGAGGGGCCCGCCCGCACTGACGTGATCGCGATCACGGGCAAGGCGGGCTCGGGCAAGACGGTGCTGCTGGCCGAGATCGCGCACCGGCTGGAGGAGGCGGGGCTCGCGGTGATCCGGCCCGACTGGGAGCCTGCGCGCAAGGCCAACAAGCGCTCGTTCGCGGTGCTGGCGCCGACGAACAAGGCGGCCTCGGTCCTGCGAAACAAGGGCGTCCCGGCGACGACGATCCACCGGATCATCTACACGCCGCAATACGATCCGGAATACGAGAAGCTGGCCGAGTGGCTGGAGGGCGAGCGCGCCGAGCGGCCCGAGGTCGAGGGGCTGGCCGAGGATGCGCTGGACCGGGCGGCGGCGTTCTTCAAGGAGCAGCCGAGCGTGCCTGCGGCGTTCGCGGCGATCGGCTTGCGCGGGGCGGACTTCATCACGGGCTGGAAGCGGCGGGATGCGCCGCTGGATATAGCACTTGTCGATGAAGGCTCGATGCTGGATGAGGCGGCATTGGAGGATCTGAGCGAGATCTTCGGGCAGATCGTGCTGTTCGGGGATCCGGCACAGTTGGCTCCGGTAAATGCGAAGGGGCGGATGCTGTTCGACACGCTGCCCGCGGGGCGGGTGAAGTCACTGGCGCGGGTGCACCGGCAGGCGGCGGACAATCCGATCCTGGATCTGGCGCATCTGCTGGGGCGGGATGCGCTGGCGTTCGAGGATTTCGAGGAGGCGGTGCGCGAGGCGGCGGCGCGTGATGAGCGGGTCGTGGTGGCGCAGCGGGCGGATGCGGATTTGATGAAGCTGAGCCCGATGCTGGTCTGGCGCAACAAGACGCGGATGCGGCTGATCAAGGCGTTCCGGGCGGCGCACCGGATCCCGGAGCAGGTGATGGTGCCCGGCGAGCCCTTGATCTGCGACGGGCTCGAGCTGCCGATGCGCCAGCGCAAGCAGCGGATGGATCTGGAGGCGCGCGGGCTGATCAAGGGGGCGCAGGCGACTTATCTGGGGCCGGGGCGCAAGCCCGGGTTCGCGCGGGTGAACATCGCGGGGACCGAGGAGCCCGGGATTTCGGTGGCGTCGATCATCCAGATCGAGGGGCCGGATCAGGAGGAACCGGTGGTGATCTCGGCGGCGCGGTCGGGGGCGCTATTCCTGCACGGGGCGGCGTGTACGATCCACAAGGCACAGGGCTCGCAGTGGCCGGACGTGCAGGTGTTCGCGCAGGATCTGTCGGCGGCGGCGTGGTCGGGCAATGAAGAAGCCGGCATCCAGCTCTGGAAGCGGCTGGCCTATGTGGCGATCACGCGGGCCGAGGAGCGGCTGCATTGGGTGACGCGGTCGATGATCTCGAAGCCGGATGAACCGTTGGGGGCGGCGGCGGAGACACCCGCCTAGGAGACGGGGGCCGGGCGGGGGTCCGGGTGTGTCGGTGCGGGTGCGCGCGGCTTCAGCCAGGCGGTGCGCAGGGCGCGCTGGCATGGGCGCTCGAGAAAGCGGAAGACAAGTGCCGCGCCAACCGTGACCGCGGTGAGATAGGCGAAGAACAGCACGGGCGTGACCTCGACCGCGTGACCGTGTTGCCAGGCGATGCCGATGATCACGAGCTGGATCGGGAAGTGCAGCAGGTAGGTGCCGTAGGTGAGGTCTCCCACGGCGGCGAACCGGCGCCCGAAATGCGGCCAGCAGGTCTGCACGAGGACCGGCACGACGATGCAGAGCGGGGCGACGACAAACCAGAGGAGCATCACGCCGTCGAATTCGGGCAGCGACGGGACGATGGCGCAGGCGGTGACGAGGGCTGCCACGGACACCGGCAGAAAGATCCGCGCGAATGTCCGGCGCGAGAAGCGGATGCGCGCCAGGTCCCAGGCCGCGCAGATCAGCCCGCCGGTGAAGAAGAAGAACAGTGCGTGGCCGAGCCTGTGGTTGATCTCGTGCACCAGTCCCGCGAGCAGGAGCGCCAGCACGATGTGACGCGGTGTCGTGAAGCGCAGTGCTGCCATCGCAAAGAACAGCGCGTAGGCTGCGGCCTCGCCCGAGACCGTCCAGATCGGCCCGTTGAAGGAAGACGGGGCGCCGATTCCCCATTCGCTGGCGAGGAAGAGCTGGAGGACGAACTGCTCGGAGGTGTTCGGTCCGAAGACGATGTGGCCGCCCGAGGCGTCGGAAAACCACCACTGCGCCACGGCAACGAAGATCAGCGTCGCGAAATGCAGCGGATAGAGCCGGGAGAAGCGGTAGACGAAGAACTCCCAGGCTGTCGTCCGCCCGGACCCGATGCTGTCGCGATAGAGCCAGAAGAACACGAAGCCCGACATGCAGAAGAACACTTGGACCGCCGTCGCGCCGTATTCATAGATCGGGAAGAGCACGCCGTAGAAAATCTGGTCTTCGACGGAAAACCCGGCCGGGATGGCGCCGCCCGGCAGCAGATAGAAATACTTCAGATGCATCAGGACGATAACGAACGCGGCGAGAGCGCGAATGATATCGAGTAGGTAGAAACGCTTGGGTGTCGCGACCATTGGCAAAGCGTTCTGAGCCTATGGTTAACAAGTGATTAATCCATGGGTTGAGAATAGCGTTTTGCAATCGCGTAATCGCGGTTGTGTTACGATTGTGTCGCGCCGCCAATCGAGTATGAAGCCCACGAAGCAGCGAGCAGGCGGGGCCGGCAATGAAGAAGTTTCTGTTCTGGGGTGTCGGCATTCTGGCTTTGGCCGCCGCCGGTTGGTCGGCGCTCTGGTTCCAGGGCCGGTCCGAACTGGAAAAGCGGATCGATCTGGAGGTGTCGCGCGCCGAGGCGCAGGGCCGGACGATCACGTGGACGGACAGGACCATCAATGGGTTTCCGGCAGGCTATGACCTGATTCTGACCGGCGTCGCGGTGACAGACGCCGAGACCGGCACGCTCGTGCGCATCCCCGAAGTGCGCTCCCGCATCGATGCCTCGTCGATTGTGCGGCTCGACGCCATGCTGCTGGGCGAGATCCGTATCGACATGCCGATCACGGAAGAGACGCGCCAGACTGACCCGCGGCTGCCGCCGGTCTTGAAACTGGTTGGCGAGAACGAAGGCCTGCGTCTGGTGATTGAGGATCTCTCCGGCGTGACACGCACCGGCAAGCTTGTCGCCGACCGGTCGGACTGGCGCGTCGAGCAGGACGACTTTCCAAACCGCCTGTTTCTGGAACTCGAGCGCGTCGAGAGTGGACTGACCGACCGGGGCGAGATGCAATCATCGAGCCTCGTCTTCGGGCGCCTTGGGCTGCGCGTCGAGGGTGAGGATGGCGGGCAGGCGGCGCGGATGGAGCTCGACATCGAGGATCTGAGCCTGACAGCGACGAGCAGGGATGTCGGCGAAGGCGGCTGGGAAGCCCTATTGCGCGGCACCGATGGAATGCTGGAGGTCGCCTACCAGACCGGCCAGATAGATGCGCTGGCCGAGCTTGCCGGAACCTCGCAGGATCCGGGGTGGCGTTACGGGTATGCGGCCTCGGCCGGAACGGGAGTCATTTCGCTTGGCGAGGGACGTGCCGAGGTTCGTGCAGAGCGGCGCCAGCCGGTCTTCACGCTCGATCCGTCGGATGCCGCTACCAGCTTGCGCGGATCGATCCAGGCCGAGGCAATCCAGACGCTCTACGCGCTGCCGATCGCCCCGACGCCGGCACCAGAGGCGGCTCAGTTGCGACTGGCTGCAATCGACCTGAAGGGCGACGACGTGTTCTGGGTCTTCGCTGATCCTGATAAGGTTCTGGATCGGTCGGCGGCAGAGGTTTTGCTGGATATCGAGGCCACGGTGAAGGTTACCGGATCCGACGGCGCCGCGGGATTGGCCGGTGGTCCTCCGTTCGAGCTGTCGAATATCAGCGTCAATGACGCGTCGGTCTCGGCGCTGGGTGGCAAGGTGCGCCTGTCCGGAGATATCGAACTCGTGCAGCCCGTGAACCTTCCGGTCGGCGCGCTGGACCTGCGCCTCACCGGAATGGACGCGGTGATCGGCGGTCTCGGCCGCGCGGGCTTTTTCGACGGGCTGGAACGCACGGGGCCTTTGCGTCCGCTTTACGAGGCGGCGGGCATACAGGTTCTGACGAGTGATGCTCCGCTGACAGATGACGCTGCATCCGATGTGGCAGAGCTTTTGCAGGTGCTGACGCGTCCCTCGGACGATCCGGCCACTCGGACCTCCGAAGTGCGGTTTGGCCAGGAGGGTTTCTCCGTGAACGGCGTTTCGTTTCCTTAGTCGAGGGCGTTCTGCGCGTCACACGATCTTAGACCGCGACGGTCTGTGGTGCGATCCCGGATAGGTCGTTCAGCGATCCGGCCCCCGGGGCGCAGGAAATTGATCGCTGGAAATCCTCGGTCAACGATTTCGCTGTACCGCGTCAGGGATCGCTCGCGCGCGCTTGCAAAACCGGCTTCGGCGCGGCGAAACGACAGATTTGCGGCGGGGCGGCCTCTGGTAGAAGACGCCCTCACCGCAGGAAGCCCGCTGTCTGGAGGCAGTTGATGTCGAAAACCGCCTGGTCGCCCATGGGCGAGAAACTGAAGGCCGTTCTCCCGGGCGCCGTTTGGAGCTATATCCGCCGGGTTGGCTCGGCCGTGCTTACGCCGTTCCGGTTCAGCTTCGGCATGGGGCACTTCCGCAGTTGCCTCGCCGCGCGCGCCATCGACCGCGATGGCAAGCCGCTGCCCTGGTACACCTACCCGGCCATTGACGCGGTCCAGTACAAAAACTTCTCTGGGCGCAAGGTATTGGAGTTTGGCGGCGGCCAGTCGACGCGCTGGTGGTCGGCGCGTGCCGACCGTGTCGTCACGATCGAACCGAACGAGACCTGGGCGAACGAGCTTAAATCGGCGGTCGGTGCCAATGTCGATGTGCACCACGTGCCGATCGATCGAGAAACCCGCGATGTCAGCAAGGTGCGCGCGGCGATCGAAAGTTCGGGGGTGGACCATTTCGACGTGATCGTGGTCGACGGGCACCTGCGCCGCGAGGCTGCGCTGATGACGGTGAGCATGCTGACCGATGACGGCGTGATGATCTTCGACAACGCGCAGTCCAACAAGTTTCACGAAGTGACGGCCGAGACCGGGCACACCCGGATTGATTTCCACGGCTGGTGGCCGGGCGTGCACACGCGCGGTTGCACCTCGTTCGCCTTCAAGGGCGATTGCTTCCTGTTCCGGCCCGAAGACCCGGTGATCGACGTCGAGGCGACGCGCCCGGCCTGAGCCGGTGCCGGAGAAACATCCGCAAATTTGATCGGCGGCGCTGTGTCGATTTCGTCCGGCGCGCTATGTCTGCGGCAACACACCACGCGTCCTGATGCTTCTCCGGAGATTTTCCATGATGCGCCTGTACCCGGGGCACATTCCGCTCAGCCTCGTCACTTTCGCCGTTGCGCTCGTTCTCGGTGGATGTGCGATCCTGCAGGGACCGCCGGGTCCCGTGACGGCCGACGCGCGGCTAAGCGCCCTGCCGACGCAGGGGCTGCCGGTCGAGCGCCCGGTCGAGATCCGCTGGAGCGACCGGATGGTGCCGTTCATCACCGCCGAGACGGACGGCGATGCGGCCTTCGCGCTGGGACTGGTGCACGCGCATCTCAGGCTCGGCCAGATGGCGATTGCCCGGCAGGTGACACAGGGCCGGATCAGCGAGATGGCCGGGCCGTTCACAACGGATATCGATGCGGCATTGCGCGCGTTCGACTTTGGGCGGGCCGCGCCGGAGATCCTCGCCGCAATGCCGCCGGAGACGCGGACCTGGATGGACCGCTATGTCGAGGGCATCAACTTCTATGCCGACCGGATCCCCGACGATGCATGGCCGCATGAGTTCGCCGTTGGCGGGCTCGACTGGGAGCCGTGGACGGCGGAGGATACGATCAGGCTCGGGCGGGCTTCGGGCATCGACATCAACTGGGGTGTCTGGATCAGCTTGTTGCAAATAGAAGACTCCGCATTGCGCGAGCGGGCGTTGGGCCGCCTGGTCGGCCTGTCGCGCGACGGGCGGGCGACCTTCGGCGACAGCGACCGGCGCTTCGCGGGGCTCGAGCCGTTCGAGCAGATCGTTGAGCTCGGCACGGCGACAGGAAAATCCGGCTCGAACAGTTTCGTGCTGTCGCCGGAACGCAGTGCCTCGGGTGCGGCGCTGATCGCCAACGATCCGCACCTGGGGTTCTTCATCCCGAATGTCTGGCTGATCGCCGGCCTGCGCTCGCCGTCCTACGAGGTGGTCGGGATGATGGTGCCGGGCACGCCGGTCTTCGGGTTTGGGCGGACGCCGCATCTGGCGTGGGGCGGGACCAACCTGCGTGCGACGACGTCGGAGCTGGTCGATGTCAGCGATCTGCCGCCGGATGCGATCGAGACGATCGATCACGATATTGGCGTACGTTTCTGGTTCGACGAGCACTGGCAGACGCGCCGCACGAAATACGGGCCGATCATGTCGGGCATCACCGAGCTGTTCGGCGAGACGCCGGATTTCGCGATCAACTGGGTCGGACACCGTGTCACGGACGAGACGACGGCGCTGCTCGGCGCCATGAAGGCACGCGGGTTCGAGGACTTTCGCACTGCGATGAAGGACTTCGCGCTGCCGTCGCAGACCTTTCTGGTCGCCACACGCGACGGCACGATCGCCAGCATGATCGCGACCGGGGTGCCGGCGCGGCCGGAGAACGATCCGCTGCGGGTCATCGCCTCGCCGGAGCGGACCGAGCGGCACTGGCAGCGGGTGGTCTCGGGCGATCAGTTGCCGTTTGAGGTCAACCCGCCGGAGGGCTTCCTTGCCTCGGCCAACAACCGCCCCACGGCCGACGAAAGCACGCCCTACGGCGGCACCTTTCCGCAGGACGAGCGCGTGCGCCGGATCGTCGAAATTCTTCAGGCCCGCTCGGACTGGACGGCCGAGGACCTCGCGGCTGTACAGATGGATGCGGTTTCGCCGCTGAGCCGCGAACTGATCGCAGCCGTGCGTGAGCGGCTGATTGCGGCGGGGCAGGCCGATCCTGCCTTTTCGGAAGCGGTCGAACTGATCGTGAACTGGGATGGAGACTACGCGGTCGACTCGCGTGCTGCACCCGTATTCGAGGCCTTTGCCGAGCGCTTCGTGCGCGCTGCCTATGACGGGCTGGGCCGGGCGGAGGAGGCAGGGATCTATCTGCGATTCAGCCGAGCGCGGCGACTGTTGCTGGATGATTTGCCGGATCTCGACGATGCCGGGTGGGGTGCAGCACTGGCGGCATCGCTGCCGGCGGCGGCCGAGGTTGCGGCCGAGGGCACGCGCTGGGGCGACATTCACCGCATCGCGGTCGGCCACGTGCTCTCACGCATCCCGTATCTCGGCGAACCCTATCTCGAGCGCCTGGTGCCCGTGCCGGGCGCCAAGGAGACGATCTTCAAGACCGCGCATTCGCCGTCGGATGCGCCGCATGTGGCGACGTTCGGCGCGCAGGCCCGGCACGTCTCTGACATGGCCGATCCGGACGCGAACCACTTCGTTCTGTTCGGCGGGCAGGACGGCTGGATCGGAAGCCCGGCCTTCTCGGATCAGGTGCCGCTCTGGCGCACGGGCAGGCTGGTGCAGGTGCCAATGACACCCGAGGCGGTGCGCGCGGCCCATCCGCTTCGCATGATGCTGCAACCATGAACCTTCACGTGCGGCGGCATGTACTCTTTTGGCAGGCGGGCCGCTCGCCCTATGTGTCGTCAGTCAGTATCGGATTTTGAACCTGGCGGAGCAGACAATGCAGGTACATTTCGTCTACGGCACCGAGACCAGCACCGCGGAATTTCTCTGCGAAGATCTGAGCAATGCGCTGCCGGACGGCTGCTCCGGGACCGTTTCGAGCATGGAGACGGTCGATCCCACGACCCTCGACAGCTCCACGTTCTACGTGCTGGTGTCCTCGACCTTCGGCAGCGGCGACGTGCCGGGCACGGCGGTCGACTTCTACGAGAAGCTGCAGAAGCAGTCTCCGGATCTCAGCCATGTGCGCTTTGCGGTTTTTGGGCTGGGCGACACGACGTTTGGCGAGACCTACAATCAGGGTTCCGAGAAGCTGATGACGCAGATGCTGGCGTGCAAGGCGACCATGGTCGGCGAACGCGGTTTGTTTGACTCCTCGTCGCCCGATATGCCTGAGGACATTGCGGTGCCGTGGCTGCTCGGCATCCTGGAGACCACCGACGCCTGAGGCTTGGCGCCCCCGGTTCTGGTAGCTCACACATCTTTTGCCAGACTGCGAGCGCTCTGACGCAAACTGGAAGAGGTTTCTCGCATTTATCGGGATGCGGCGAGGCCGTTCGCAAAGTTATCAGGCCTTGTGGATAGGTTTGAACAAGACGAAGGTGGCGACCTGTTCGCCGACTTGACCGCAAGAGGAACAATCGGGCCGGGGGGACTGCGTCTCATCCTCGATCCAGGCGCTTTTTCCGAGCAGCTCGCCGTCGCACCCGACCGCATTGACCCCGAGAATCTTAAGTTGGATTGCAGCCTCAGTCTCCGCCGCCGCGGCATTGAGGCGAAGCTGGTTTTCAATGATGACGCGCCGCAAGTCGACCCAATGTTGCTGCGCAACGTCGCGAAAGCCTATGCGTGGTTCGATGAGATCAAGGGCGGAACGACGGTCCGAGAAATCGTCAAGGGTGAGGGTGTCACCCGTCAGCGCGTTACAGCGATCATCGATCTCGTTTTTCTCGCCCCGGACATCGTGCGGCGCGTCGTCGAAGGGCGTCAGCCCGTCGAAGTGACATCGGAACGGTTGATCAAGTCACAGAAACCGACGCACTGGAGTGAACAACGCGCAACGTTGGTGCAGGTGACCGACTCCCAGACGCCTTAAACACCCGCCTTCCCCCAAACGGACCCGTCAAATCAGTGTTTTGAGACGACGGCCGACGATCAGCCGGTTAGATCTGACAGCCCGGTCCCAGCTCGCACGTCTCCACTGCTAACCCCCGGAAACATCGGACATTTACGACAAGACGGCGGAGTTCAGTGAACTATTAGGACTGAGTGGCGGAGAGGGTGGGATTCGAACCCACGGAACCTCTCGGTTCAACGGTTTTCAAGACCGCCGCAATCGACCACTCTGCCACCTCTCCGACCCGCAGCGGCATACTCATTCATCGCCACAAAGAAAAGGTTGAAATGCCTACGACACCCAGACGGCGCGTCGGTTGACTGGAGATGCCGGAGCGCTTTCAGATGTGAAAAAAGGCTTGGCGGCGGTCGAGCCTCTTGGCTTGAAATTTTGGGGTCGTCGTTGTCGCCGCTGCTACGGCGTCGAAGCGTTGGGGACAAAGAGTTGTTGTCCGTGGATCCTGAATTCTCCAATCGCGGTTTGTCCCTCGACGGATAGAATCCAGTCGATGAAAACCTGCGCATCATCCGATTTTGCGTTGGGGTGCCGGTCCGGATTGATAGCAACGATGCCGTACTGGTTGAGCAGCCTTCGGTCGCCCTCGACCAGGATGCGATGGCCGCGCTTGTTGCCGAACGTGATCCAGGTGGCCCGGTCCGTCAGCGCGTAGGCATTCATTCCGATGCCAATGTTCAGGGTGGCGCCCATCCCAGAACCCGTTTCACGATACCAGGTGCCCGACGCAGCGGCGACATTGACTGCAGTGCTCTGCCAAAGCGCCAACTCCGCTTTGTGCGTGCCGCTGTCATCGCCGCGGGAGACGAAGGGTTCGGCAGCGCGCGCGATCCGTGAGAGTGCCGCCACCGCGTCGTCCATGCCGGCAATCCCCGCCGGATCTGACGGCGGGCCGACGATCACGAAGTCATTGTACATCACGTCGTGGCGGATGGTGCCGTGGCCTTCAGCAACGAAGCGCTCCTCGGCCGCTGTTGCGTGAACCAGCAGGACGTCGCCGTCGCCGTTCATGGCGTTGCGGATCGCCTGACCGGTGCCGACCGCGACTGTGCGGACCTCGATGCCGGTCTTCGCGCGGAAGATCGGTAAAAGGTGTTCAAACAGGCCCGAATTCTGGGTGGACGTGGTCGACTGCAGGATGATGAAACGGTCTGCCGCACCTGCACTCCAGCACAGCAGGACCAGGGCGAGCACGGCCGTCGCCACCAAGCGATGCAGGTGCGTCAACATACCGGTCAATTTTTTGTCTGCCCGCCTGCTATCAGGTGCAGGTCGCCTGTGAGCCATGCGCGCACGTCCTGCGAGTTCGGCGCAGTGAGCACCTCGGTCGCGCGCCCCTGTTCTGCCACGCCGCCGTCGGCTAGGAAGATTACGTCCTCGCCGAGGCGACGCGCCTGTGCGATGTCATGCGTGACGAGGACGATGGTGACGCCGCGCACCCGCGCTGCTGCGATCTGGGCCTCGATCGCAAGGGTCGAGGCCGGGTCGAGGCTGGCAGTCGGCTCATCGAGAAACAGAACCTCAGGAGCGGTTGCGAGGGCCTGAGCGACGGCAAGGCGCTGCTGCTCTCCGGCGGAAAGACGCCGAGCGGGACGGTGTGCCGCGTGGCCAAGTTGTGCAGCATCCAGAGCTGCCTGCTCGAGGGCGGCACGTTCTGTCGGCTCGATGCCCCGGACGCGCAACACAAAGCGCAGATTTGCGAGGACCGAGCGGCGCAGGAGCACAGGTCGTTGGAAGACCATCGCCTGGCGTTGCCGGTCAGACGCCGTCATGTCTCCGCCGCGCCAGAGAACCTTGCCGCCGCTTGGTTTCACCAGACCGTGCAGCAGCCGGACAAGCACGCTTTTGCCGGCACCGTTCGCTCCCATGATCACAGTGCAGGCTCCGGTCCGGATATCGACATCGAGCGGCCCGAGATGCGTTTCGCGTCCGGTGCCGTAGGTCAACTCGCGCCCAGAGAGGATTGCGTCGCCTCGATGCGCAAGCCGCTCGCGGTCGCCGGCCACGGGTTCGGCTCGCTCAAGCATATGCAGCCCGGACGGCGGACGCCCTGAGCGCCATCACCGCGGCGTTTACGACGAATGCGAGCGAGAGCAACACCATGCCCAAGGCGAGCGCGAGTTCGAGATTGCCTTTCGACGTCTCCAGCGCGATCGCCGTCGTCATCACGCGCGTGACGTGATTTATGTTGCCGCCGACGATGATAACCGCGCCGACTTCCGCGATCGCGCGTCCGAAGCCCGCGAGCATGACGGTCAGCAGGCTGTAGCGCGCATCCCACAGGAGCGCGGCGATCCGGTCGGCGCGTCTGACGCCCAGTGACGCGAAGCTCTCGGAATATTCGGTGTTCAGATCTTCGACCACCTGCCTTGTCAATGCGGCGACGATCGGTGTCACGAGCACGGTCTGGGCGATGATCATGGCCGTCGGCGTGTAAAGGAGTTGTAGCGGGCCGAGCGGTCCCGATGCCGATAGGACGAGGTAGACAAACAGCCCGATCACTACCGGGGGCAGGCCCATCAGGGCGTTCAGGGCCACGATGATGACCGGGCGGCCGGGAAACCGGAAGGCGCCAACGACGGCGCCGAGCGGCAGGCCGATGATGCATCCGATCAGTACGGCGGTGAGCGTGACCTGCAGCGACAGCCAGATGATTTCGACGAGGGCGGGGTCCCAGGTCAGAATTAGGCCAGCTGCAGCGGCAAGGCTGTCCCAGAAAGTATTCATTGCGGCGCGTTATCCATTTGCACGGAGCAAATGCACAAAACGGCAGGATTATCCACAGGGAAACATGCGTGGTAGCGGCCGAACCACCTACAGGGAGAACTCTCGGCAGCGTTCTGAGGCGTTCCAAACCGCGATCTCTGGAAGCTGTCTTAGCCGTCGATCTATACGAATCGCTGGGTGATCGAGAATCGGCGCGCGATTGTGGCGCCGTCGGTGGTTTGAAGTCGCTGCACAATGTGGTCTGCACTGAGACAACCAACAGGCGCTTACCCTAGTTCAGCGTTCGCCGCCAACATCCTCAGGCGCGATCGACAGGGTTTTGACAATTGCGAAAACACTGCTGCCGTTGGACAGCGCCAGGGCCTCGGCCGATCGTTTCGTGATGCGCGCCAGTACGCGCCCGGCCGATGTCGAGAGCGAGACGATCGCGCCGGGTCCGCCGCCTTCGCGGATGCTGTCGACCGTCGCGGGGATCACGTTGAGAGCGGACAGACCGCGCGGCGTTTCGCGGGCCAGGATCACGTCCTGTGCCGGGATGCGAACGCGGATTTGCGCACCGGCGCCATGCGGGACGGTCGGCAGGAAGAGCGGGATGCCTGCCGCATCGAGTTCCGACAGCCCGTCCGGATGGTGCCGGGCGACGGTTGCCTCGATGACTGCGCCGGCGCCTCTGACCCCAAGCGGCATGACCATCGGATCGCCCAGCACCTCGGCGGCGGTGCCCTGCCGGGTGACGCGACCGGCTTCGAGCGCCACGACGGTGGTCGCTAGCCGCGCCACTTCGGAGCCGGAATGGCTGACGTAGAGGATCGGCACCGAGACCTCGTCGCGCAGGCGTTCGAAATAGGGGAGGATCTCGGCCTTGCGCGGCTCGTCGAGCGAGGCGAGGGGTTCGTCAGCGAGAATCAGACGCGGGGCTGAGAGGAGCGCACGACCGATAGCGACGCGCTGGCGCTCGCCCCCCGAGAGATGGCCCGGACGACGGCCGAGCAACGGTCCGAGACCGAGCATCTCGACGATACGGTCCAGACTTTCGTGATTTGCCGCGCGAGGCGCGAACCAGCGCCCGTAGAGCAGGTTGCGCCGAACCGTCAGATGCGGGAAAAGCCGCGCGTCCTGAAAGATGTAACCGATCCTGCGACGATTGACCGGTTGGTTTCGTTCGGCATCCGTGTCCAGCAGGACCTCGTCATCGAGCTCGATCCGACCGTGATCCGGCGTTAGCAGCCCTGCGACCGCGTTCACGATGCTCGTCTTCCCGGATCCAGATCGCCCGAACAGGATCGTCACGCCAGGCGGGGCATCGAACGCCGCGTCGATGCCGAAAGACGCGAACGCGTGCCGGATGTTGACTGAAAGGCTCATGCGCCACGGACCCGTCGCGCGACACGGACCGAAATCCACTCGGATGCCAGAAGGGCCGCCATTGCGATTGCGATGGCGATTGCGACGAGGCGCAAGGCGGAGGCCTCTCCCCCCGGCACCTGCAAGAAGGCATAGATCGCGGATGGAACGGTCTGGGTTTGGCCCGGGATGTTCGACACGAAGGTGATTGTCGCGCCGAACTCGCCGATTGCCTTGGCGAAGGCGAGCACCGCCCCTGCGAGCACGCCCGGCAGGATCAGCGGCAAGGTCACTGTGAGGAAGATCCAGATGCGCGACGCGCCAAGGGTGGCCGCCGCCTGCTCGAGCCTGGGATCGACGGCATCGAGCGACAGCCGTATCGCGCGCACCATCAGCGGGAAGGCCATGATCGCCGCGGCAAGCACTGCGCCGGTCCAGCGGAACGCCAGGACGATGCCGACTTCCTGCAGCGCCCCGCCGATCCAGCCGCGGGTGCCGAACGCCAGCAACAGCAGGTAACCGGTCACGACGGGCGGCATAATCAGCGGCAGGTGCACCAGACCGTTGAGCAAGGTCTTGCCAGCGAACGACCAGCGCGAAATTGCATAGGCGGTCAGAATTCCGAAGGGCAAGCTGATGAACGTAGCCCAGAGCGCGACCTTCAGAGATAGCGCGACCGCCTGCCATTCCTCCGGGCCGAGCCACCCCATCCCAATCAGTCCGCCGGGACGCGAAAGCCACGCGCGCGTAAAGTGCCTTGCGCTTCGGGGCCGCTCAGAAATTGAAGAAAATCGAGTGCGAGCCCATCCCCTTTTTTTCTCGCAATGGCCGCCGCTGGATAGACGATTGGCGGATGGCTCAGACGCGGGAACTGACCGATCACGCGGACCCGGTCATCGGCCAGCGCGTCGGTGGCGTATACGATGCCGAGCGGCGCCTCACCTCGCGCGACGAGCGCGAGAGCAGTGCGCACATTGTCGGTTTGCGCGATCCGTTCAGCCAGCGGCTCCCAAAGTCCGAGCCCTGAGAGCGCCGTTTTCCCGTAGATCCCGGCCGGCACCGCATCGACCAGAGCCATGGCGAGCCGCCCATTGCCGAGCAGAGCCTTCAGGTCCGGTGCAGCGGAGAAATCAACCGACGGCAACGTCCGGTCATGCGCGATAAGGACAAGCTCGTTGCCGGCCAGATTGGAACGCGAGGCAGGATCGATCAGGCCTGCGCGCTCGAGCCTGTCCATCCAGCCGACGTTGGCAGAGATGAAGATGTCCGCAGGCGCGCCGAACTCGATCTGCCGTGCCAGCGCCGACGAAGCGGCGAAGGACAACGTGATCGGCGTCCCCGTCGCTTTCGTGTAGGCGGTAGCGATGTCTTCGAGGGCCGACTTCAGGCTGGCCGCGGCGAAGACGAGGATCGTTCGGTCATTTGCAGAGGCGAGGCGCATTGCATTGATGCCGACGGCCGCGACGCATAGGCCGAGCACATCGCGTCGGTTAATCCTCAAGTTGGCCTTGCCGGGGTTCAGGAATGCGGGTCTCACGCTGCGGGTTATCGCGAAGGGTGAGCAGGGCGCGCAAGCCCCTGTTTGAAGGAAAGGGCAGATGGGAAGGCCCCATCTGCCTCGGGTATTCTCTCCTCAGGCCGCGAGTGCTCCGATTTCAGCCTCGGCGCTCTTGAGTGCAGCTTCACCGTCGACCATCTGGCGAGCGGCGCTGACGACGGTGACGTCATGGATGCCGACGAAAGCCAGCGCGTGGCGCAGGTAGGGCGTGGCGAAGTCGATCTCGCTGTCCACCGCGGTGCCCCCGGAGGCGACGACAACGATGGCGCGCTTGCCGTCGAGAAGTCCGACCGGGCCGGTTTCGGTGTATTTGAACGTCTCGCGGGCGCGGGCGATCATGTCGACCCAGGCCTTCACGGCGGCCGGAAGGCCGAAATTGTAGATCGGTAGCCCGATCACAAGCACGTCGGCCGCCTTAAGTTCAGCAACAAGCGCGTCCGAATGTGCAAGAGCCGCCCTTTGCGCGTCGGTCCGCTCCGCCGGATCCGTGAAATTGGCGTTGATCCAGTCCTCGTTCACGAAGGGGATCCCGTCCGCCAGATCCCGGGTCACCACCCTGGCCGGTGCGAGCTTCTCGATCACGCGATCTGTCAACGTTCGCGTGGTAGAGCCCGCCGTCCGCATCGATCCGTCAACGCGTAGAACCTGTGTCATGAACTTCTCCGTGGATTGCTGTGCTGCCTTCAGCGGAGAAGATATTGTTGCTGGTGCTGGAAAAAATATGGCAATGAGCAAGTCTCCTTTCTGGAAAACAGCATAATGAGTTGTCATGGACCGGTTCGAGGATCTCAAGGCGTTCGTTCAGGTGGTCGAGAGCGGTAGCCTGACGAGAGCGGCCGACGTGCTGCAGGTCGCAACCTCGGCGGTCAGCCGCCGGATCAAGGATCTGGAGGGGCGTCTGGGAACGCAGTTGCTGCAACGCACGACGCGTCAGATGCGCCTGACGGCGAGCGGCGAGACATTTCATCGGCGCGCGGTCGAGATCCTGCAGGCGCTCGACGAGGCCGAGGCCGAGGCCGGCGATCAATCGCGCGCACTCAGTGGAACCCTGCGCATCGCTGCGCCGCTGTCGTTCGGGCACTCGCATCTGGCGCCGATCCTGATCGATTTCGCGACCGAGCACCCGGATCTTGAACTGGACGTAGATCTCTCCGACAGGATGGTCGATCTGATCGGCGAGGGCCTGGATCTGGCGGTGCGCATCGGCAATCTGCGCGATTCGAGCCTCATTGCACGTCGGCTGGCCGAAGTGCGCACCGTGATCTGCGCCTCGCCCGGGTTTATCAAGGCCCAGGGCCGACCCGAGCAACCGGAGGATCTCGAGAAGCTGCCCTTCCTCTTCTACACCGGTTCCGATCGCGGTGAGAGCCTGCCCTTTGTGCGCGCCGACGGTTCTGACGGGACGATCTCGCTGCAACCCGTGCTGCGATCGAACAACGGCGATCTGCTGCGAGATGCGGCGGTCGCCGGGCTCGGGTTCGCGCTGGAGCCGAGCTTCATCATCCACCGGGCGGTCGAGGAGGGCTCGCTGGTGCCGCTGCTGACCGACGTGACGTGGCCCTCGGTGACGATCCACATCATCTACCCGCAAACCCGCCACCTGTCGGCCCGGGCGCGCGCCTTCATCGACTACGCGAGGGCACGCATCGGGACGCGGCCCGATTGGGAGGGGTTTCTCGACGCGTGATGGCGCCCGCGATCAGCCGTCGGGCACTTTCGCACGCTTGAACCGGGACGTATCGCGCGAGCCGACGCCCTGAAACCGTGCCGTGCCGCCTCCGGTCACGCTGGGCGATCTGCTGCGGCCTGCCTCGAACCAGTCGACAACGGCGGAATACCAACTCAGCGGTATCGTGTGTCCGCCATTGTGCAGCAGCAGATCGACCGAAGCGCCGGGCACGCATCCACCCCAATTTGTCCGGTCGTATTCGCGGAGCTTGCCGGGCGTGTTGCGGTTCACGCAGCCGCCGGCCATGGCAATCCGGTCGAGCGACTGTTCCAGCGGCATCATTTCGACGCCGCCCGAGCGCCAGGCCCGGTCGGGGTTTAGCGGCACGATCCGGTCCGAGCGGCCGTGGGTGTGCAGCAACCTGACGCCCTTGCGGCACCGGCTCGGCATGTCGCCGAGATAACCCGCTGCGATCGGTGCGAAGGCGGCTGCAAGCTCGGGGTTGTGGCAGGCGATCTCCCAGGTCAGGAACCCGCCATTGGACATCCCGGCGATCAGAATGCGGTCCAGGTCGATCCGGTGGCGCACCGACGCGTCGGCCAGAACCTCAGCTACGAAGGCGGTGTCGTCGCGCTTCTTCCGCGCACGGCTGTTGCGCAGGAACCAGCCGGAGTCGACCAAGCCGCCGACATAACGTTTGTCCAACCCGGCGGGCACGATGACGGCATAGCCGCGGTCAACGAAGGCCCGGACGAAGCCGTCCCATGCAAGCGTGCGCGCGGAGTTTCCGGTCGAGCCGTAGAGGTAGAGTACGGCGGGATGCGGTCCCGGCCCGTCAGGCGTGCGCACGCGGTAGTGGCCGTTTCGGGTTTCGCACGGGATTTCCTGTCCGCCGATCTCGCAATTTGCCTGAGCGGGCGGTGCGGGAAGAAGACCGATGAGCAACAGGGCCAGACCGGCGACGGACCTGAGCGCGATTCCGACTGTACCGATTTTCATGGGACCACCTGCGCACCTAAGGAAACGCCGCCATGATGCGGACGCGCTTCGTCGGGTCAAGGCAGTTGAGCCTCAGCGCGCGTCGGAGCGGTCCTTGACATAGCGCCCGGGTGCGTCCTCGGTCATGCCGAGGGTTTTCCCGGGCTCGCGCGCTGGGACCTTCGCCGAGGAGTGCTTGGCCAGCCACTTGTCCCAGTCCGGCCACCACGAGCCGGCGGTTTCCTTGGTGCCTTCGCGCCAGCTTTCGACGTCCGCCTGCTTGATGCCCGAACGGGTCCAGTACTGGTATTTGCCGAGGACCGGCGGGTTGACGACGCCGGCGATGTGGCCCGACCCCGAGAGGACGAATTTCTGCTTGGTCGAGCCGACGAGCTTTGCCGCGCGATAGGCCGAGGCGGCGGGCGCAATGTGATCCTCGACCGCGGCGACGTGGTAGCACGGCGACTTGACGTCCTTCATGTCGAGCGTCTCGCCGAGCAGCGACAGTTCCCCTTTGGCCAGCAGGTCCTTGTTGTAGAACGTGTCGAGATAGAACGTGTGGACCCGGCCCGGCATGCACGTGGAGTCGGAATTCCAGTAGAGCAGGTCGAAGGGGAAATTGTCCCTGCCCATCAAATAGTTGTTCACCACGAAGGACCATATGAGGTCGTTGGCGCGCAGACTGTTGAACGCGCCGAACATGTTCTCGGCGGCGAGGTAGCCGTGCTCCTCCGCGGCCTGGCTGACGGTATCCAGCACCTCGTCATCGACGAAGGCCTGCAGTTCACCTGCATCGGAGAAGTCAAGCTGTCCGGTGAAGAAGGTCGCGGACTTGATCCGGTCATCGCCCTTCTTGGCCATCCACGCCATGACGGTCGCCAGCAGTGTCGCCCCGATGCAGTAGCCGACGATGTTCGTCTGCGGCTGACCTGTTTCCTCCAGCACCTTGTCGAGTGCCGTGAGGATCCCGTCCTTCATGTAGGTTTCCCAGGTTTCGTCCCGGTGGTCGTCATTGGGGTTGACCCAGGACAGCACGAACACCGTGTGGCCGTGCTCGACGAGCCAGCGGATCATCGACTTTTTCTCGTTCAGGTCGAGAATGTAGAACTTGTTGATCCACGGCGGGCAGATCAGCAGAGGCGTCTCATGCACCTCGTCGGTCGTCGGCGTGTACTGGATCAGTTGGAACAGCCGGTTCTCGAAGATCACCTTGCCCGGCGTCACCGCCATGTTGCGGCCGACCTCGAACGCGTCCATGTCGGTCTGGCGGATCAGCAGGTTGCCGTGGCCGCGGTCCATGTCGCGCACGAGGTTCTCGAGTCCGCGGGCAAGGTTCTCGCCCTCTTCCTCGATCGTCGTGCGGATCACTGCAGGGTTGGTTGCCGGGAAGTTCGTCGGCGACATCGCCTGGATGAAGTTCCGCGCCAGCAGGTTCAGCTTCTTGCGCTCCTGCGGGTTCAGACCTTCGGCGTGATCAAGCTCATCGCGCAGGAAGCGGGCGTTCAGCAGGTAGGCCTGCTTGAGATAGTCGAAATAGGGGTTCTCGCTCCAGTCGGCGTCCTTGAAGCGCTTGTCGCTCTTCTCGGGCGAGATCGCCGGATCGACCTTGTCGCCTGTCATCGACTGTATCATCCGCGACCAGAGATCGATCTGTTCGGCCCAGTAACGCGCCGAGGCATCGAACACCTTCTGAGGATGCTCCATGTAATCGTTGACGACCTTCGACATGGCGGGCACCGCGTTCAGCGGATCGGGCTTCAGGCGCTTGCCGGCGCTTTCCACCGACCGGTCGAGCGAGCCGGCCCACAATCTGCTGGAACGTTCGACAAGTGTGCCGATACGCTCGGCGAGGGCTGCCGTTCTGATCGGATCCGCCATGGTATTTCCTCCTTGCCCGCTTGCTTGGGCTAGCGCTCGGCTTGGCTCCGAAGTATGGTCCGCCGACGGTAGCATACCTGAACAGAGCGAGCGACGCCTTGATCCCCAGATCGCACACGAGAGAGTTATGTTGCACTGCACAAATCGTCGCGGTGGTTGCAGCATTGGGGCTTTCGGGATGCGGAACCGTAGGGCTCTTCGGGGCTTATGACCTGCCGCAATCGCCCGAGGTGGCGGAGGCTGCGTGGCCCCGGTTGATCGACACGCCGCCGGCACCGGCGCCGGGCGAGTTCACCGCGCGCGTGCCCGATCCGGCAACCGGCGAGCGCACTCAGACGGATCTTTCGGTGGCCTCGGCCTTTGCCGAGGAGCGCGCAGCGGTGCTGTCGGCTCCGGTCATTTCCGCCGAGGAGAAAGCCGCGCTCGGCATCGCGCAGGAGGCAGGCGACGCGGCGCGCGACGAGAATGAGGAACGTCTCACCGAGGAAGCGCGGCAGAGCCGGTCAGAGTAACGTACGTCGAGCAGGAACCCTCGACGCGGCTGCGTTGCGCTCAGTAGCTGAAATCGGCAAAGACCCGGGTGACGTCGCCGTTCCAGTCCGCCTCAAAGTGTCTGAGCAGCTCGTCGGCAGCCGTCTCGCCGCGATCGATCGTATCGTGCAGTGCGTTCAGGAAGTGCCGCTCGTCCGGGACCATGCCGCCCGCGCCCTCGCGTCCGCGGGCGCGAAGGCCCTGATCCGAGATCGCGAGCACATCGCGGGCGAGATCCTGCATCGACCTACCGCGCAGTTCTGCCCTGAGACCGTGCACCGAGGCATCTACCCGAAGCTGCTCGCGTTCCTCCACCGTCCAGTCCTTGCAGAGATCCCAGGCGGCATCGAGTGCCCCCTGATCGTAGAGCAGACCGACCCACAGGGCGGGCAGGGCGCAGAGCCGCCGCCACGGTCCGCCATCGGCGCCGCGCATCTCGATGAACTTCTTGACCCTTGCCTCCGGGAAGATCGTCGTCAGGTGATCGGCCCAGTCGCTGAGCGTCGGCACCTCGCCGGGCAGGGCAGGGAGCTTGCCCTCGAGGAAGTCCCGGAAGGACTGGCCGAGCGCGTCGATATACGTGCCGTCGCGGTAGACGAAGTACATAGGCACATCGAGGGCGTAGTCGACCCAGCGCTCGAAACCCATGCCGTCCTCGAACACCCAGGGCAGCATGCCGGTGCGGTCGGCGTCGAGATCTCGCCAGATGCGCGAGCGCCACGAGAGATGCCCGTTCGGCTTGCCCTCGAAGAACGGCGAGTTGGCGAACAGCGCCGTCGCAACCGGTTGCAGCGCAAGCGCCACGCGCATCTTCTGGACCATATCGGCTTCCGAAGCGAAGTCGAGGTTCACCTGTACGGTGCAGGTCCGGTACATCATCTGCGTGCCGTGGGTGCCGACTGTGCCCATGTAGCGGGTCATCAGCTTGTAGCGTCCTTTGGGCATCATCGGCATTTCATCATGGGTCCAGTGCGGTGCAGCGCCGAGCCCGATGAACCGGACGCCGATATCGTCGGCGATCGACTTCACTTCCGCGAGATGGGCGTTCACTTCGTCGCAGGTCTCGTGGATCGTCTCCAAAGGCGCGCCCGACAATTCGAGCTGCCCGCCCGGCTCCAGGGACACGTTCGCGCCGTTCTTCGTCAGCCCGATGATGTTGCCCGCTTCCTCGAGCGGCGCCCAGCCGTAGCGGTCGCGCAAGCCTTCGAGGACCGCCCTGATCGAGCGCTCGCCGTCATAGGGCAGGGGCTTGAGTGTATCCTGACAGTAGCCGAACTTCTCGTGCTCGGTGCCGATGCGCCAGTCATCCTTGGGCTTGCAGCCCGCGGCCAGGTATCCGGCCAGATCATCACGGCTTTCGATCGGGCCGCCGCCCTGCTGGGGAATCGACATGGGTGCCTCCTGCCCGAATGCTTCGGGGGGTGCTAATGGTCCGCGCGGTGGCGCGCAATAAAAACGACGGAATTGCCGATCAAGTTCGTAAAATCGCCGAGTCAGCTGTAGTCAATGCCGATACAGGTCGCCTTGGGAGTTCTCGAATGACGGTTCGCAAATCAGCCTTTCGCTTGGTCACCGTGGTGCTTGCCGGGTCGCTCATCGTTGCGGGTTGCGCCCGGCAGATCTCGCCTGACGTCCATACCGGGCGCGATGCGGGCGAGACGCTCCAGACCTACGAGGCTGTGATCGAGAACGTCCGGATCGTCGAGATCCAGGAGAGCGACACGCTGGAAGGCAACAAGACCGGACAGCTGCTCGGATCCGTCGCGGGCGGCTTCGCTGGTGCGCGCTTTGGCGCCGGGCTGGGACGTGCATTGGCGATTGCAGGTGGAGCGATTGCAGGCGCATTCGCGGGTGCGCTTGTCGAGCAGGAGGTGAAGCGTCAGCAGGCCGCCGAATACATCGTGCGCACCGAGAGCGGCGAACTGCTAACGTTGGTGCAGGGCCCCGATCCTTTGCTCGCCGTTGGACAGCGCGTCTTCATTCAGGAAAGCCTGCGCGGGCGCGGCCGGATCATTCCTGCAACCTGAACGGCCTTCGGTTGCGCCAAAGGCGCAGAAGTCAGGATCCGGCGCTCTGCCAACGCGCTTCAAGCGCCCTGATCGTTTCCGGGATCGCCGCGCGATCCATCGGGCGCGTGAGACGACAGACTTCGGTTTCGGCACACAGTCTCGACAGCATCCGGAAGTAGTGCGCGTCCAACCCAAGATGCGGGATGAGTTCGCGGCGGTACATGTTGTCACTGACGGTCTTCAGGGCGTCGATGCCGGAGAGTTGTTCGATCGAGATCTCGTCACCGATGTCGAGCACGATGATCTCGCGGAGCGCGCTCGATTCATGCGGCGGGACCGATCTGTTCGGCACGTAGTACTTCCCGTAGCGGTTGCTGATCATCTCCAGCGCGCCTGACGCTTCGTCCAGATTTGTCAGCGTGTCTTCCCACAGTTTGAACAGGCGCGCGCCTGGCCAGCCGAGGAAGCCGCCCGGGGTCTCGGTCAGAGGCAACGTGTCGTCGGTCAGGATGAAGTACCCCGACTGTGCGAGATGCGCTGCCAGCGTCGATTTGCCCGCGCCGCTCGGTCCGACAACCACGCTGATGCCGCTGGGTTGCTGCACCGCCGCGCCGTGCAGAACGAACTGACCGCGCTGATAGAACAGCATCCCCATCGCCGATCCCGTCAGATAGAGCCTCAGAAATCCGGGCTCGACGTCCTGCAGGGGGGCCATGACGATCTCGCGGCCGTCCTCGATCAGAAAATCGCCGACACGTTCGACGTGGAGAAACGATCTGCCGTCCTCGAGCAATACGAAGCCCTTGAATTCACGGCCCTCGGCCTCGAGTCCCAGTCGGATGTCGAGGGGAGCCTGACCAAGTTCGATCGTCACGTCCGGCTGTCCCGGCTCTGCCGGATAGTATTCCGGCAGGTCGAGTTCCGACCCGATGAGCATCCCGAACGCGCGGTACCAGTACGGATCGCTCATTCAGCCGTCGTTCCGTGCGCATGCAGGTACCAGGCGAGCGCGACCGCGAGCTTGTGGTAGAGTTCGAAAGGTTCCACCTGATCCCCGCGCTCCGTGAATTCCCGCACCCATTCGACAACCTCATCGGGATCGCGGATGCGGCCGATATACGCCGCGACACCGTCGATGTCGACGAAGCGCTCGATCAGCGCATTGCCCCGCATCGCATCCAGTCCGTCGAGCAGATCAGCCTTCGCACGCGCCTGCCGCAACGTCTCCAGCGGCAGTGGGTTCATCTTTACTATGTTTAGACGCAGCGTATCGGGCAGGACACCGCGCATGGCGCGCCGGAAGATTGCGCGGTTGCGTCCGTCCTCGTGGAGCAGAACCGAAGGGATCGTGACGGCAAAGCGCAGTAGGTCGAGATCGAGCATGGGGAAGGCATACTGGACTCCATGGCGGGCACCGCGCTGCGCGAAGGCTTCGAGCCGCTCGGGCAGGTACCAGTGCTCGAGCCAGCCGCGGCGTTCCTTACGGCTGTCGGCCAGCGTCGGGCGCCCCGGCAGGTGGCGCATCGCCTCGGCATGCGCTGGCGGGACCATCGCGCAGATCTCTGAAAGCCACGCGGCGGTCGACGGCTCGCGACGGTTCCTGATCCGGTCGCGCAGCCAGAGCGGAAGACTTTCGCTCAGGATCGCTTTGCGGGCAATCGACAGGCGTGAGGTCCCGCTGCTTTGAGACCGCCGACGCAGAGCCGTGTCGAGCGCGCGCCACTGACCGGTCCAGAAAAGCTCCGCAAGATTTCCGTAGCGCCGCCATGTGACGACCTCATCGCCGCCCCAACCAGACAGCATGGTCGTGGCGCCATGGTCCGACGCAAGCCGCAATGCCTGTTCCTCGGGGTCTTCCGGAGAGATCGCGAGCATCGTGTCGGGATCCAGATTGCGGAGCTGATCAAGCGCATCCGCTGCCGTCACACCGTGCATTGTGAGGTTGGGTTCGGCCTCTTCGAGGCAGCGAGCTTGATCGAACTCGTCGACCGCCTTGATCCCGGACTCATCGACGGGCTCGTTATAGCCGAAGCCGATCACGTTTTGGTCCTGGCTCGCCAATGCGCGTGCGGCGAGAACGGTTATCGCCGAGGAATCGAGCCCGGCACTGACATGGCTCGCAACCGGGCCTTTCGCCGGCAGGCGACGCCGCACCGCTTGGTCGAGCAGGCGTCGCAGTTCCTCGGCAATCTCGTCCGGATCAGTGTGCGCCGACATGAGGCGGTCGAGCGGCAACCGCCAATACCGTGCCTGATCAATGCGGCCGTCTTTCGCGATGCGGACGGAATGCGCGGCTCTCACGGATTTGATCTGCTTGAAGCATGTTGCCTCGCCGATCGCACAGGCCGCGAGCGGATAGGTGGCGAGCGATCCGGCATCGAGAACCCGATCCGCGAGGCCCGTCTGCAGCAGCGCCGAGGGAAGCGACGCGAAGGCACAGTACCTGCCGGGTTTCACGACATATTGCAGCGGCCGGACGCCCAGGTGGTCCCGGATCAGAATCAGGCGCGACCCGTCCCAGTGCGCAACTGCGAAATCGCCATTCGCGTTTTCCAACGCGTTCGCGCCGGAGCGCGTCAGGTCGGCAGATAACCTGGCCACGCTGGGCGCGGAGCCGCCGTATGCGGTGAAGTCTGCGATCGTGACTGTCTTCTCGGTCTGCACAACGCCGTTGGGTCTGTCTCGATCGACGTGCGCCTCGATCCGGAGAACGCCGCCGCAGAAGGGGCCGGATGTCACGACAGAATCTACGGCAGATAGGCCGTCCGGTCTCATGGCCGCGAGCATCCGACGAACTTCGGCCTCCTCAGCCTGCGAGCCGTCCAGATAAAGTATGCCCGCGATCAGCGACGTCACGGCAGATAACTCGCCAGAAGTTCGCTCCAGCGCCCGTCGGCGGCCGTTGCCTGTCGTGCGACCTGAAAGAAGAACGGTGCGAGCGTCGTGTTCGCCTCGAGTACAACAGGGCCATCGGGCGAGAAGATCACGTCCCAGCCGATCAGCGGCGCCTGATCCGGGATCATCTTATGCAATGCGCAAAGCCCCGGTACGCAATCGCTCCACCTCTCTAGCTTTAGGCCGTCGAAAACCGGATCGTCGGTGAGATCCGGAAAGACGTGCGGGCCGGGCCGCCTATCGCAAAACCGTCCGGTTTCGTGATCGATCAGCCGGATCGGGCCGCCATGCGTCAACCAGCCATCGGCTCGGGGTTTCTGGATCATCGCGTCAATCAACTCGACCCGGTGGTCCGGCCAGCGTCCTGTCACGATCCGCGCGACGGGCGGTCCAAGCTCGGCTAGAGGTGACAAACCCGGATGGGGCGGAACATAGGCTTGTACGACGAGACCACCCGGATCGGTGTCAGATGTCGCACGAAGATGATCGATGAAGTTATTGGCCAAAAACGTCTTTCCGTCGTTTTGCCTCACATGCCCACCGTCGCGATAGGTCCAGAGTTCGCATCGGCGACCCTGAGAGTTCCGGACCGGCTTGACGACAAGATCCCGCGTCGGTGGCGTATCTCCATCGAATGCCTGGGAAAATTTGTTAGCCGAGATAACCGCCAGCGGCGAGACAACGCTAAGTGATCCGTTCCGGGAACAGAACTCGGCGAAACGCACCTTGTCTCCGCAGAGGTCGGAGACGCTCTTCGAGGTGAGATGCGCCGACAGCAGAGAGGCCTCGCGCGTGAACAACCAGTGGTCGGCGCCTGTGTGCGCTGTCTCTGGTATGCCGAACCCGCCGAACTCGGCGGGCGGAATATTGTGGCGCAAGGCCGCCCCCCACGCGCTCCAGAACATCCCCGGTGGCAGCGCGTCCACATTCGCCGCATTGATGAGCCGCCGCGTATCGGCCCGGCTGCGTATCGGCCAGAGGATGATGGCGGCAAGGGCCGCAATGAAGCGCGCGGGCGCGGGCCAGGCTCGCCAGATCAATCGCCGGGCAAGGTGGCGAAGCCTCTGGTCATGTTCGGGGCTTCGGCGATCGGGATTGTGCCAAGGGAATCCTTCGGCACCCAGTTGTCTCATCCTCCTGCTGATGCGCCGGACGAGAGCGCGGTCGATCACACCGGCCTTCCGAGGCTGGCCAGCGCAATCCGGGGTTTGCCCCAGATCCGGTAGCGCAGAACGCCCGCCTTCTGCCGCCATCCCTGCGCCAGCGACAGCGTCATCGCGTAGAATTTCATGCGCTGGCGGAGACCGGTCGGATTGGCGGACTCCGATGCGATTTCCTCTAGGCAGCGCGCGACGAGCCATGGCGAGGCTTTCGGTTCCCAGGCATTAGGTGAGCCAAGAACGTGATGGGAAAGATCGAGCGCAAGCCTGACGGCTCGGCCGACGCCCAGTTCGTTTGCGGCTGCAAGGTCTTCGATCAGACGGTCGGATCCGCGTTGCCCAGCGATCTGCGCAATATCGTGCAGCCATTTGAGACGGCTCCAGCGGTGCAGCGAGCCATGGACCGACAGGTAGATCAGGTTTGCCCGATCGTTCGGGATCAGGAATTCGCCGGCGGAGGAGCGAAACGCACAGTGCTGATCCGGATCGGCCAGGATGTCGGGCCAGCCGGCGAACTGATGGCTCCGCCAGTGAACCTCGACCAACATTCCGGTCGCCGCGTGGCGGAAGGCGAGGTTGTTCAGTTCAGCTGAGACCACCTCTTGTGTCCGGTCCAGATATCTGTCGCTGTGGCTTTCTTCCGGTTGGTAACCGAGGTCCTGCAGCGCTGATATGGCCTGGGAACGCTCTGCTTCGGCCACCAGAAGATCCAGATCCCGCGCCTGGCGGGCTGCGGCATTGCCGAAGAGCTTTTCCGCAAGCAGCCATCCCTTCAAGAAGACGGGTCTGACGCCTTCGGCGCGCAGGGCCTTGTCGATCCTGCGGGTTTCCGCGACGTGCTGAAGCGTGTCCATCGCATTGCGCCGCACCGCCGCGCTCAGCGCCTCCCGCGTGGCTTCGGGGAATGTCGTCAGGTCGATGGCATCTGCGATGGCTGGCGCGATCCTGTGCCGCTCGATCACCGTACTCAAAAAATCAGACCAGTCGGCGGGACGCATCGCTGCGATCAGGCGTTCCGTTTCAGCGTCATCGTCCGACAGGATGGCGCAGGTCATCCGCAAGGCGCGCGGCCAGGGCGAGATCTGCGCCGAGTTCAAGAGAACACGCCCAGCACGACATACGAGTCGAGATCGGGCGTCTGGCCGTTTACGACCCGATCGCCGGTCTTGATCCAGGCGTGCGCGGTCATGCCATCCGAGCCGATGCGGGAGGCGGGTTGCTCCAGGACAGAATCCGGGGCGCTCTTTCCGGGGATCACTCCGAGAACGACGGTCGACGGGATGTGCCGCCGCCGCAGCATCCTGCGGACCGCCAGGACCTGTTGGAGACAGACAGCACGAAACGGCATCATTCTTGCGGTGAGCGCGACGACATGTCCGATTGCGGCGGCGCGGTCCTGTTGCGCCGACTGAGCCTCGATCGGGCGCCCCTCGAGTTCGCCCATCAGACGGGTGAAATGACGCGCGGATCCCAGCGTATTGAGACGGGCGAGGACAAGCTCAAAGGCCGCTTCGACGGACAGAAGCTTGCGCGAGACGGGGGCAGATAGAAATCGGCTGAGGCGCGGCCGGTCCGGCACGTCAGTGCTCCACGACAAGTCCGTTATCGTGCAGCTCACGCACGAACGAGAGGACCTGCGTCTGACAAGCGGCAGGATCGACTTCGTACTCCAGCAAAAGCCGGTCGATGATCCCCTGGATCGTCATCGGCTGCTCCAGCAATTCCCAGATCCGGTTTGCAGACGCATCGACTGAGAAATATTTCCCCTGCTCGACGCTCATCATCATGGTTTGAGACCCGACACGCGTCTCAACATGCTCGGATCCTCGTCCGACCATTGATTGCAGTGTCAGCTCAGGCATTGTCACTCCAGCTCCGGGTGTGACGATCGTAACTCAAATGATATTAAGTATCTACTTCGTGCAAATCAGGCCGGCTGTCCGCCGGACCTATTTTCAGGAAGGACCGCCGTTCAAGCCAAACCCGTCCGGAAGCTCCGAAGGAAATTCGGAATCCTTGCCGGCTGTCGTGGCGATCTTGACACTCTTCAACTCAGGCGCCGTCCACGCTGCGCGTGCCGCATTCTCGTTCATATCTACCCCGATCTCACCATCATGTGCGGGCGCAACATACTCCGCAACCCGCTGAGCAATCAAGCTGTTTGCTTCCAAAATGCGAAAACTCGGTAAAGTTTCAAGATTGAGAGGAGAGATCTCCCAGTTCAGCAACGTCCGGTTGAAGCGCCGACTATTTCTTCAGGCATAATGCCAGATATTTCTCCCTTTTGCACGATTGAACGGGCAACAAATCGGACAGTCTCGATTTCAGGGAGTCATCAGATGCCAGAATCGTTACTGCGCGGGCTGCTGTTCGACAAGGACGGAACGCTGTTCGATTTCGCGGCGAGCTGGGCCGTCGTCGTCGAGCAAACCCTGCGCTCGGTCTCGCGTTCGGAGGCTGAAGCGGACAGCATGGCGACGGATGTCGGATACAACCGGAGATCCCGAACGTTTGTGCCGGGATCGCCAATCGTGGCCGGTGCCATCGACGAGTTTTCGGCGATCTGGGCACGCCGTCGCCCGGACCTTGGGGCCGAACGGATCGAGATACTCGCCAACGAAATTGTCGATGTCGCGGTCGAGGGCGGAAACCTCGTGCCTGCGGTAGCGGATCTGGCCGCACTGCTGCGCGACTTGCGTGCAGCCGGGTACTTCCTCGGTGTCGCGACCCACGATTCAGAGGCCGCGACCTTGGTCCAGCTTTCGCAATACGATGCGGTCGATCTCTTCGATTTCATAGCAGGCTACGACAGTGGTCACGGGTTGAAGCCCGGTCCAGGCATGATGCACGCCTTTTGCCGCAAGACCGGGCTGCACCCCGCCGAGTGCGCGATGATCGGCGACAGCACGCACGATCTCGGGGTCAAGGCGTCATCCGACGCGGCGCTGGCAATCGGCGTGCTGACGGGGCCGGCGGCACGCGCGGACCTCGAACCCCATGCCGACCACGTAATCGAATCCATCGCGCTTCTTCCCGAGTTGTTGTCGTCCTTGCGTCAGGCGTAGACGGCCGCATGCGGGCACGACAGATTTGCGACATCAGGTGACGCTTCGGGGTGCGACTCCGTCGGTCGCGTGGTCGCAGTCTGTCCGTCGGGTCAACAGGAGCGCGGCGAGATGAACGAAGCACTTCCGAGGCGGCGGCGCGGTGGCGGCAGGGCCGGGAACGTCCGGCGAGGCGGCTCGGCGATCGACCAGTTGGATTGGCACATCCCGCAGATCTCCGATTCGCCGACCGAGCCGCTGACCGAAGAGGGCGTCGCCGCGATCCACGATGCGGCGATGCGAATTCTCGAAGAGATCGGCATCGATTTCCTCCACGACGGCGCCCGCAAGCGGTTGAAGGAAGCCGGCGCTGACGTGACCGACGGTGAGGAGCGCGTCCGGATGGACCGCGCGATGGTCATGGATCTCGTCGCGAAGGCCCCCGAACAGTTCACGCTGACGCCGCGCAATCCGGAGCGGCAGGTGACCATCGGCGGGAATCATCAGGTCTACGTCAACGTGTCGTCGCCGCCATCCTGTTCGGATCTCGACCGGGGCCGGCGTTCGGGCGACCGCGAGAGTTTTCGCGATCTCATCAAGCTCTCGCAGTACTTCAACTGCATCCATCTCGTCGGCGGCTATCCGGTCGAGCCGGTCGATGTGCATCCCTCGATCCGCCATCTCGACTGCATCCACGACAAGCTGCTTCTGACCGACAAGGTGATCCACACCTATTCGCTGGGTGTCGAACGGGTCGAAGATACGATGGAGATGATCCGGATTGGCGGTGGCCTGACCCATGAGGAATTCGAGGCGACGCCGAGGATGTACACCAACATCAACTCGACATCACCGCTGAAGCATGACTGGCCGATGCTGGACGGCGCCATGCGGCTGGCTGAACGCGGCCAGATGGTCACCGTGACGCCATTTACGCTTTCCGGGGCCATGGCGCCGGTCACTTTGGCCGGCGCGATCGCTCAACAAACGGCTGAAGCATTGGCCGCTATCGCTTTGCTCCAGCATATAAAACCTGGCTGCCCTGTCGTGATGGGATCGTTCACCTCCAACGTCGACATGAAGTCCGGTGCGCCCGCGTTCGGGACGCCGGAGTACATGCGTGCGACGCAGATGTCCGGCCAGATGGCGCGCCACTACGCCCTGCCGCTCCGGTCGTCCAATGCCTGTGCCGCAAACGCGCCCGACGCTCAGGCCGCCTGGGAGTCGGCGTTCTCGCTCTGGGCGTGCGTCTCGTCGCGAACGAACATCGTCTACCATGCCGCAGGCTGGCTCGAGGGCGGTCTGTGCGCGTCCTACGAGAAATTCGTGATGGATTGCGAGACGCTGCAACAGATGTCGCGCTATATGCGCCCGGTCTCGGTCACTGAGGACGATCTGGCGGTCGACGCGATTGCCGAGGTCGACGCGATGCCCGAGGCGCAGCGCCATTTCCTCGGCGCGCAACACACGATGGATCGTTACGAGACCGCCTTCTACAAACCGTTCCTGTCGAACTGGGACAGTTATCAGGCCTGGGAGAACGCCGGATCGCAGCGCACGCCCCAACGTGCGAACAGGATCTGGAAGCAGATTCTCGCGGAGTTCGAAGCGCCGGCGATGGATCCGGCGATTGCCGAGGAATTGTCCGAGTTCGTCGAGCGCCGCAAAGCTGAGGGCGGCGCGCCAACGGATTTCTAGGAAAGTTACGTAACGTTCCCCTCTGGACGTCGCATTTGGACGTCTATTGAACACCACGTCGTGTAAATAGCGGCGCCGGGTGAATGCGCGAGGGTAACATGCAGGCATTTGACGCAGGACGCGTGCCGCCGATCAGTTTTGGCGCCGGGCGTCTCGGGGACGTTATCGGAATAGCTGAAAATCTCGGCGGCGGCCCGGTTCTGGTGATCTCCGACAGGATCCTTGCGGATCTCGGCGTGACTGCCCGGCTGGAAAAGGCCGCCCAAGAGGTCGGGATTGCGCTTGAGACGGCCGCAGATGTTTCCGGCGAGCCGAAGGATACACTGGTTGACGAGATAGCCGAGCGCGCGCGCGCGCTTAGTGCAAGGGTTGTCGTCGGGCTCGGCGGCGGTGCGGCGATGGATACGGCGAAGCTCGTGGCGGCGATTGCCCGCAGCGAGGAGCCCGCGATTCATTACGGGCTCTGCGCAAATCCCTATCCTGTGGATCGTCTGCCAGCGATCGCGGTGCCGACCACGGCGGGAACAGGCTCCGAGGTGACCCGCACGTCGATCGTCTCGACCCGCGAGGGCAACAAGTACTGGTACTGGGGCGAAGAGCTGATGTTCGCCCACGCGGTCCTCGACCCGGAACTGACGGTCAGTCTTCCGCCGCACGTCACGGCCTGGACCGGGATGGATGCCGTGGCCCACGCGCTGGAGGCGACGACCTCGCGAAAGTCCAATGCCGTCGGGCAGGCCTACGGTATTCAGGCACTGGAGATGCTGACGGAGTTTCTTCCGAAGGCCGTCAAGGACGGGGCGGATATAGAGGTCCGCGCCAAGGTTCTCTGGGCGTCAACCCTCGCCGGTCTCGCCCTGCACAACTGCAATACGCATATGGGTCATAACATCAGCCACGCACTAGGGTCGCTGGCGCCGGTCCACCACGGTCTTGCCAGCGCGCTGGCGCTTGAAGTCACGCTGCCTGAGCTGATTTCGCGCCCGGAAGGCCGCGAGAACTATGCCCGTGCAGCGGCAGCTCTCGGAAGCGCTGGCTACGCCGCGTCCTTGCCCGAGGCGTTTTCGCGGCTGATGCGCAACTGCGGAATCCCGTCGGAATTGCCGGCAGCGTGCATCTCGATTTCTGCGGCGCATCTCGCCGAGCACATGAAGAACGATTACAACATCGGCATGGCGCGCAACGCGCCCTGCGATCTGTCGGACGGCGATCTCGACGCATTCGCCGAGGCAATGCTCGGATTGCCGCAAGCGGCCGAGCGCGCGGCATGAAGATAGGGTTCATCGGCCTCGGGAATGTCGGGGCCAAGCTGGCCGGTTCGCTCCTGCGCAACGGACACGATCTCACGGTTCGCGATCTCGACGAGGCCGCTTTGCAAGGTTTCCTGGATCAGGGCGCGCACCGCGGCGAAAGCCCGGCGGCAATGGCGCGCGACTGCGATCTCGTGATCACCTGTCTGCCCTCGCCGGCGATTTCGGCGGCGGTGATGGAAGCCGAGGACGGTGCCCTCGCCGGCCTCACGCCGGGCACGATCTGGGCCGAGATGTCGACAACGGACGAGAGCGAGGTCCGCCGGCTCGGCGAAAAGGTCACCGCTGCGTGCGGTGAGCCGGTTGACTGTCCGGTTTCGGGCGGTTGCCACCGTGCGGCGACAGGCAACATCTCAATTTTCGCCGGGTGCGAGCGCGCGACGTTCGAGAGGATGCTGCCTGTCCTGACAACGATGGGACGACGCATCCTGCACACCGGGCCGCTCGGGTCGGCTTCGATTCTCAAGGTCGTCACGAACTATCTCGCAACTGCCAACCTGATCAGCTGTGCCGAGGCCCTCGTGGTCTCAAAGGCCGCCGGAATGGATCTGAATACGGCTTTCGAAGCGATCCGGATCTCGTCGGGCAACTCCTTCGTGCACGAAACCGAAAGCCAGGTAATCCTGAACGGCTCACGGGACATCTCGTTCACCATGGATCTCGTTGCCAAGGACATCGGACTGTTTCAAGCGGTTGCCGACCGCGCCGGGGTGCCGCTGGAACTCAACCCGAAGATGATCGAGATCTTTCAGGATGGTATCGGCCGCTACGGTCCGCGCGAACTGAGCCCGAACATCATAAGGCGCCTCGAGGACGCCACCGGCCTCGACATTACGGCCCCCGGGTTCCCGCCGGAAATGCTCGACGATGAACCGGAGGAAGCAGGTTACGAAGTGATCCCGCGCTGAACCTCGTTCAAAGCAGGAATTTCTTCACGCCTCCCGGCTATCACTCGCCTATGTGATAGTGTTCTGGGAGCCCGGTTTGCGAGACGCCGACTGGCATCTGTTCGATCTCGTCGCGCATCCGGTCTTCGTGCTTGTCGCAGACGAAGACGGAATCCCGCGCTATCGTGGTTTCAACAAGTTCGCCTGTAACGTCCTCGGCCGCGACGAGGCTGAGGTGATCGGCAAGACTGCGCGTGAGATCTATTCCGGTCGGCTCGGTGAGATTGCCTATCAGCATCACGTCGAAGCCTTCCGCTCGGGGATGCCCCGAAGCTACGAGCTGTCGTTGCCGATCAGTTCGTTGCCCCGGCGGATCTGCACCACGCTCGAACCCTACCGCGATGAGAGCAACCGTGTCACAGCCTTCGTCGGCAGTTCCGAGGATGTGACAGGCGGCGACATCGTGCGCGAGATCGAGACCGATCTCGACATGATGACGCGGGAGATGGAGGATTTCGTCAGCCTCGCAGCGCATGATCTGAGATCGCCGATCACTCAGGTGCATGCCATCGCCGATCTTTTGCGGGAAGATTTCAAGGACCTCGGCGATGGCAAGATCGAACTGATCGACCTTCTTGAAGATGTCGGCGCAAAGGCGATGGAACTGATCTCCGATGTCCTTTCCCATGCGCAGGCGACGTCGACTCGCCAGCAGATCATGGAATTCGATCTTGCAGCACTCTGCCGCGATCTGCTCGTGATGCTCGATCCGCTCGATCAATGTGTCTGTGAAGTCGGGGAGACCTGGATCTACGGCGACCGCAATGCGACGCAGATCGTCCTGCGCAATCTTATCGACAACGCCCTAAAGCATGCGCGGCCCAACGCTGATGCGATCGCGCTGTCGGGTGAGCCTGCGCAACCCGTGCAACTCAATGTACTCGCTACGACCGGCGTGGACGGGATGATCAACATCCAGATCCGCGACAGTGGCGCGGGGTTTAGCGGCTCGACCCTGAAGTTTCTCGGTGGTGGCGACTTCTCTCCGGACAGCGGCTTCGGACTGCTCGGCGTGCGGCGGCTCATCCGGGCGCGCGGGGGGTCGCTGACGGCGATGAACGCAGGCAACGGAAAGGGGGCGATCGTCGCGTTCTCGCTTCCGGGTCGGTTGTTCGAGGGCCGGGCCTGCGCGCTCGCGCACGGATGATCTGCGCATGATCCTTGCGAAGGACGTTAAAGTCTTTTCGTGTTGATGCGGCTTCCGCTTCTCACGGCACGCTCTACCTTTGCCTCCGAACCGAAAAGGAGGTTGTCATGAGCTGGAGCCCCGCGCTCGATCCGCATTGCCCGACCGGCGAAGAAGTCGATCTCGTCGACACCCTGATCATTCCGCGCGCCAGGGATCTCGGCGGGTTCGAGGTGCGCCGCGCGCTGCCGGCGCCGAAGCGTCAGATGGTCGGGCCGTTCATCTTCTTCGATCAGATGGGGCCCGCCGAGTTCCTGCCGACACGCGGTCTCGGCGTTCGCCCGCATCCGCATATAGGGCTCGCCACGATCAGCTATCTCTACCGTGGCCGGATGCATCACCGCGATTCGCTCGGGACCGACCAGTGGATCGAACCGGGGGCCGTGAACTGGATGGTTGCCGGGAACGGCATCACCCATTCCGAGCGCACCGATGATGAGACACAGGTCGAACCGATGCCCTTCTTTGGAATTCAGACATGGGTCGCGCTGCCCGACGCGGCCGAGGAAACGGCACCGCTGTTCCAGCATGTCCCCTCGGCGGATCTCCCGGTGATCGAGGGCGATGGCAAGCAGGTGCGCCTGATCCTTGGCAGCGCTTACGGCGAGACGGCGCCCGTCCAGACATTCTCGGACATGTTCTACGGAGATGTCGCGCTGGAGGCCGGTGCGGCGCTGCCCCTGCCGGACGACCACGAAGACAGAGGGCTCTACGTCATCGAGGGAACAGTCAAAATCGGCTCGGACACGTTCGAATCGGGCCAGATGATGGTGTTCCGTCCGGGCGATAGGATCACGGTCCGGGCGCTGACCGACGCGCGGCTGATGATCCTCGGCGGCGAGACGCTGAACGGGCCTCGTTATATCTGGTGGAACTTCGTCGCGTCCTCGCATGAAAAGATCGAGGCGGCCAAGGAGGCATGGCGCGAGGGTGACTGGCAGCATGGCCGTTTCCAACTGCCGCCGAACGACCGGGCGGAGTTTATTCCGCTTCCCTGACTTCAAGGCAAAAGTCCGTTCTCACCGCGGTCGGCCATGGCCCTTCGGGCGCTCGCCGACTAGGCTCGGCCCGGACCAAAAAAGATCGGGAGGAACACCATGTCCATCGTCGTACAACTCACACTCAAGGCCAAGGACGACACCTACGACACGCTTGTCAGCACGATGAAGGCCATCCTGCCCGACACGGCGAAATACGACGGGGCGGAGCTGATTTCGTGCTCTGCCGATCCGGCCGAGAAGACCGTGCGGATCTGGGAGGTCTGGGACAAGATCGAGAGCCAGCAGGCCTATTTCGCATGGCGCACGGGCCGCGGTGAAATCGATGCGCTGGTCGGGATGCTTCGGGAGCCTCCCGAGGTCGCAGAGATGGAGCACGTCGCCTTCTGATCCGGTCGAAGTGCCAGAGGCCCGATGCGCCGCACCGGGCCCGTTGGGTGGGTCAATCGCGCAGAAGATCGTTGATCGAGGTCTTGGACCGCGTGCGTTCGTCGACCGTCTTGATGATGACTGCGCAGTAGAGGCTCGGTCCGGGTTCGCCGTTCGGGAGCTGCTTGCCGGGCAGTGAGCCAGGAACGACAACCGAGTAGGGCGGGATCTCGCCGACATGGACGGCGCCGGTGACGCGGTCGACGATCTTGGTCGAGGCGCCGATGAAGACGCCCATGGACAGGACCGAGCCTTCGCGGACGATCACGCCCTCGACGACTTCGGAGCGTGCGCCGATGAAGCAGTTGTCCTCGACGATCACCGGCCCGGCCTGCAGGGGTTCCAGCACGCCGCCGATCCCCGCACCGCCCGAGATATGCACGTTCTTGCCGATCTGCGCGCACGAGCCGACGGTGGCCCAGGTGTCGACCATCGTGCCTGAGTCGACATAGGCCCCGAGATTGACGAAGGACGGCATCAACACGACGCCCGGAGCGATATAGGCGGACCGGCGCACGACACAGTTCGGCACGGCGCGGAACCCCGCAGACGACCACTGGTTCTCGCCCCAGCCGTCGAATTTCGAAGGAACCTTGTCCCACCACGTCGCGTTGCCGGGGCCGCCGGCGATCGGCGCCATGTCGTTCAGGCGAAACGACAGAAGCACCGCTTTCTTGGCCCACTGATTGACGTGCCATGTGCCGTCATCCTTGCGCTCGGCGACGCGCAGGGCGCCGGTGTCCATCGCTGAAAGCGCGTCGTCCACGGCATCGCGCGCCTCGCCCGTCGTCCCCGCGTTGATGCCGTCGCGGGCATCCCACGCTGCTTCGATGGCGGCCTCTAGATCGGCGTGGCTCATGGCGGGCTCCTGTCCTGTCGGGATCTGTTGTCGCGGTGCCTATAGACAGAACGGTCTCGTCGCGCAATCGGGTGCGCCGACGCTTTGTCCGTCACTCGCCCTTTGGTAGACTCGTTCCGACTGGACAGTCGTTTGAGGGGGTGAGTCGATGCTTCTTGAGTTGAACTCCAGAAAAAAGATGAACTCGCGCACGCCGGATGCCGCCGGCGGGTGGGTCTATCATCACGTACTTCCGGTTCGGTATTACTACGCAATCGCCTGCGTCCTCGCGCATGCCGTAAAGACAAACGCGGGCGGATCCGGAAATGACGCCGCGGCGGCGCTGGAGGCGATGCCGACGATCGGTGCCAACCGGAACACGATCAAGAAGTTGGCGGGCGGCGCGGACATCGCGCTGGCGGACATCGGCAAGCTCTGCGCCAGCCCGTACTTCGGCGGTTTCTCCGGGCCGGAAGGCGTGCAGCGCATCTCGGATCCTGGCGATCGTCCCGAGCGCGTCTGCCCGAAGAGCGCGCCGCGGGACTGGTGGACGGCGCTGAAACAGCTCGAGACCCTGATCACCGGCCTCGTTCCGTCCTTGCCCGAACGCGACAACGAGCCCGCAAGGGTTTCTGTGGATGACGGTGCGATTGCCGCGGATGCAGGGGCGATCGCGGGGCAGGTCCTGCGGCTCTCCGACTTCAACAAGAGCGTACGCCCGTTCGACCCGGGCGATTGGCGATTTTCCCCAAACCCGGATGGGTCTGCGACGCAGCCGTGGCACTACCTGACGGGCGATTCGAAACTGTTCCCGAGCAATCCGCAGGTTGACAGCCTCGTCCGGGCGGGGCGCGGCAAGAGCAAGAAGGAATTTCAGGATCTCTGGAACGGCGTTGGCGGTGCGCCCGGGCTGTCCTCGACGCTTGGCGGTCATTTCAAGCTGATCGAGAGGCTGGAGGAGACCGGCGGGGTTCCCATCGAAGCGGGACCGCAGGCCAACACCCGCGCGGCGGACGCGAGCGCGAACCTGTTCCGGCGCGTTAACAAGCATCTGGTGCGCGTCCGGACCTGATCACGCGAGGCGCGCCCGGGTTCGAGGCTTGTGTTTCAGCGCAGGCTTCGAAAAGGTCGGGCGGGGGTGCAACGTATTGGGGAGCCTGAGCATGGCTGAACATCGAGTTTCGATTTTTCCGTCCGCCAATCAGGATGTCGAGAAGGCGCAGCGGGTACCCGAAACGGCGCAGACCAAGGCTCCGGCCTATCAGCTTGCATTCGAGGATCTCGATTTTCTGCGTCGCGAGGACATGCGGCCGATCCGGTTCCAGCTCGAGCTCCTGAAGCCCGAACTGATGATGGCCGAGGCCGGGATCGAGTCGACGGTCGTCCTGTTCGGCGGGGCGCGGATACCCGATCCGGTGCATCGCGATCAGGCCCGCACCGAAACGCTTGCCGATCTGTCGCGGTACTACGACGAGGCCCGCAAGTTCGCCAACCTTGCCGGACGCGAGTCGATCGCCACCGAGGGACGCGACTACGTGGTGGTTACGGGCGGCGGCCCGGGTGTCATGGAGGCGGGAAATCGCGGGGCGGGGGAGGTCGGCGCGAAGTCGATCGGGCTGAACATCGTCCTGCCGCACGAGCAGGCGCCGAACACGTTCGTCACGCCCGAGCTGTGCTTCAATTTCCACTATTTCGCGCTGCGCAAGATGCATTTCCTGATGCGCGCCCGCGCGGTGGCTGCTTTCCCGGGCGGCTACGGCACCCTCGACGAGCTGTTCGAGACGCTCACCCTGATCCAGACGGAACGGATGGAGCGGGTGCCGGTCCTGCTGTTCGGCGAGGTGTTCTGGCGGCGCATCGTCAACTGGGAAGCGCTGGCCGATGCCGGAACGATCTCGCCGCAGGATCTCGATCTGTTCCGATTTGTCGAGACCGCGGAAGAGGCCTGGGAGATCATTCGCCCCGGTGGCTGAATGCGGGGCAGCCGCTTGACTCTGATAGAGATAAGAACAAAATAAGAACAAACTCGGTTCAGGGTCGATCCATGCGGCGGCGCGTCATCTCGGTCTGCCTGCCCTTTCTGGCAGCAGAGCATCACCTTCGTGTCGACGGGCAGACAGGATTGTCCGAGCCGTTCGCGGTGATCGAGCATGCCGCGGGCATGCAGCGCCTCGCCGGTGTCAATGCGTCCGCGGCGGCGAAAGGGCTGTCGACGGGCATGGGTCTCACGGATGCCCGCGCGATCTGCCCGGATCTTCGGACATCGATGCTGCGGCCGCAGCGGCTTCAGGCGTTCGTCTGCGCGCTGGCACGCTGGGCGGAGCGCTTCTCCCCCCTCACGGGCCGCGATCAGGGCGATGCGCTCGTCATCGATGCGTCCGGTTGCGCCCATCTTTTTGGCGGTGAGGAGGACATGATCTCGGCGGTTCTTGCCGAACTTGCCGGGCTCGGGTTGACCGCGCGGGCAGCGCTCGCCGATACCAAGGGCGCGGCCTGGGCGCTCGCGCATTTCTCGGAGGGTGGCGTGGCGCCCGAGGGTCGCATCCGGCCAGCTATCGCGGGCCTCCCGGTGGCCGCCCTGCGGCTTGATCCGGATACCGTCGAGCGCCTCGGTCAGGTCGGTCTGACGACTGTCGAGCCGCTGACCCGCATGCCGCGCGGCGCTCTGGCGCGGCGTTTCGGCATCGCCTGCATGCAACGGCTCGATCAGGCGCTCGGGGCCGAGCCGGAGCCTGTGTCGCCGGCCCGCACGCTGCCCGGCTTTTCGGTCCGGATGACATTGGCCGAGCCGATCGGTCTGGTCTCGGACGTCATGGCCGGACTGGACCGATTGCTGGAACGGTTGTGCCAGAAGCTCGAACAGCACCAGCAGGGCGCGCGGACCTTGCGGTTGACGGCGCGCCGGGTCGACCGCGCAGATCAGCATGCCGAGATTTCCCTGGCTCGACCCGGCCGCGACCCGATGCGGCTGCGGGATCTCTTCGAACGCAAGGTGAGCGAGATCCAGGCGGGGTTCGGGATCGATGCTCTCAGGCTGGAGGCGGTGTCAACCGAACCCCTGAAACCGGCGCAGGTGACGCAGTCGCACCGGGCGACCGCCGAGCAGAAGCTGACCGACCTGATCTCGCAGATCGGCAACAGGGTCGGCTTCGAGAATGTCACCCGCGCGCTGCCGGCCGACAGCCATATCCCCGAGCGCGCGTTCAGCACTGCGGCTGCGGCCTACAGCGCTCCGGCGGACTGGGGGGTGCGGAGCGGTCCGACCGGTCGGCCGAGGCCGATTTCAATCCTTGCGCCCCAGCCCGTCGACGTGACGGAAGACGTCTCCGTCACCTCGCAGCGCCCGCCCGCCAGTTTCCGGATTGCTGGCCGGTCCTACGAACTGGTTGCTGCCAGCGGAGCCGAACGTCTTGCTCCGGAATGGTGGTGGGACGATCCCGACTGGCGATCCGGCCCGCGCGACTACTGGCATGTCGAGACGCGCGAAGGGCCGCGGCTCTGGCTGTTCCACACGCCCGCAGCCCATCGCCCGGGTTGGTTCCTGCACGGATATTTTGCCTGACGAGGGCAAATAAACGCGATCGAGATTCAGCTTTCGCTAACCACGTTCGGGTGAAATTATCGCCATGAACACAACCGGAAGAATATACCAGCGAAAAGTGCTCGCGATCGCCTCGCAAGGTGGGCACTGGGTCCAACTGCGCCGCCTTCGCGCCGCATGGGACGGTTGCCGGACGACCTATGTCTGCACCAACGCGGGCTATCGCCAAGAGGTTGCCGAGACCGAACCCAGTGCGGAATTCCAGGCGATTCCCGATGCCAACATGACAACGAAGCTTCGGCTGGTCTTGCAGGCACTGCACGTCCTCATGATCGTCCTGCGCGTCCGTCCCGATGCCATAGTGACGACCGGCGCGGCTCCGGGCTACTTCGCCCTGCGCATCGGCCGCATGATCGGCGCTCGAACAGTCTGGGTCGACAGCATCGCAAACGGCCAGGAACTCTCGTTGTCCGGCCGCAAGGCAGGGCGCTATGCCGGCCTGTGGCTGACGCAATGGGAACATCTCGCCGAGCCTGCCGTGAAGCCGGGCTCCGGACCCCGTTTCCAAGGAGCGATCCTGTGAGCCTTTTCCTGACCGTCGGGACACAACTGCCATTCGACCGGCTGGTGCGGGCCGTAGACGCTTGGGCGGGCAGACAAAAGACTCAGGATATCGAGATCTTCGGCCAGATCGGCGGCCTGCAGCGCACCTCATATCGACCATCGAACTTCGAATGGACCGAGTTTCTGGACCCGGAGACATTTTCCCGACGCTTTCACAAGGCAACCCACATTGTCGCGCATGCGGGCATGGGCACGATCATCTCGTCGCTGATGGTCAACAAGCCGATACTCGTACTGCCGCGCCTCGCTGTCCTCAGCGAACAGCGCAACGATCATCAGATAGCTACGGTCGAGAAATTCGCCGATCGCCCGGGCGTGATGGCGGTTCTCGACGAGAAGGACGTGGCCGACGCGTTGACTGAGATGACACAGCTCCCGCAGACCACGGGGTGCGGCATCGGCGATTTGGCCGATCAGAGCCTGACGCAGGCCATTCGTGAACAGATTATGGCTTAATGCCGCAAAGCGCGCCGCGCTCGCGTGCTCTTCGCTTCAAATCCAGGTCTTAAGGCGACCGGACGGTTAGTCCTTGCGACGCACCCGGATCACGACATCGATGCGGGCAATTTCAGCGTCCTCAGGAGCTTCCGGCATCCTTGAGAACGCAACCGCGTCCCTCGGTGCATCCGTGAGCTTGCCGGAATCCTCCCAGAAGAAGTGGGCGTGCTCGTCTGTACGTGTGTCGAAATAGCTGCGCGACCCGTCGACCGTGATTTCTGCGAGGAGACCCGCCTCAGTGAACGACCTCAACGTATTGTAGATGGTCGCCAGCGACACCGAAACGCCTGCCGCGTTCGCCGCTTCGAACAGTCGCTCGGCCGTCACGTGGCGGTCGTGCCCGTCACCCACAAGCAGTTCGGCCAGCGCCAAACGCTGACGGGTCGGACGCAAACCAGCCCCTGACAGCCAGTTACCCGCCCGTTCAGAAGGTGTATTGCCGCTATAGATCCGCACGGTTATTTGCGCTCCGATCGCTTACAAGTCTTTTGCTACGTAGCATGCCCAGAGTTCATATACAGTAGAAATTTCCCAGTTTCAAAGCCTGATGCGCCGCACACATGCGCAGGGGTTCTTGTCCCGGCCCGACCTCGGTGCTAGGGAACGCGCAAATTGGGAGTGAAAGTCCGGAGAAGCGCAGCATGGTCGGAAGACCGAACAACTACGAACTTGATGATCTGTTGCGCTGCGCGCGCGGAGAGCTGTTTGGCCCCGGCAATGCTCAACTGCCGGAACCGCCGATGCTGATGGTTGACCGGATCACGTCGATCACGGTCGATGGCGGGCCTGACGGGAAAGGCCAGGTCGTCGCCGAATTCGAAGTCAAACCGGACAGCTGGTTCTTCAAGTGCCACTTTCCGGGCGATCCGGTGATGCCGGGCTGCCTTGGCCTCGATGCTCTCTGGCAGCTCACTGGCTTCTTCCTCGGCTGGCTCGGCATGCCGGGTAAGGGCCGCGCGCTCGGCGTCGGCGAGGTGAAGTTTTCCGGCATGGTCACGCCGGCCGCCAAGATCGTACGCTACACCGTTAACCTGAAGCGCGTGATCGATCGCAAGCTCAAGATGGGCATCGCCGACGGGCAACTCGAGGTCGACGGCGAGATCATCTACACCACCAAGGACATGCGCGTCGGTCTTTTCTCGGACGCCGCACCCGCTTAAGTCCCGCGTCAGCATCGTTCAGAAGGAGCCCGCCCATGCGCCGAGTCGTCGTCACCGGGATCGGGATTGTGTCCTCGATCGGCAACAATGCCCAGGAGGTTACCGCGTCGCTGCGCGAGGGGAAATCGGGAATCGTGTTTGCCGACGACTATGCCGAGCACGGCTTCCGCAGCCAGGTGCATGGCGCTCCGCAGATCGACCTCACCGAGATGATCGACAAGCGCCAGCTCCGATTCATGGGCGACGGTGCGGCCTACAACTACATCGCGATGGAACAGGCGATCGCCGATAGCGGGCTAGAGGAGAACGAGGTTTCGAACGAGCGCACCGGTCTCGTGATGGGTTCTGGCGGTCCATCGACCAAGCATCTCTTCAATGCGCATCAGATCGTCGTGGAGAAGGGCGCGCCCAAGCGGATGGGGCCGTTCATGGTCACGCGCTGCATGTCCTCGACCAACTCGGCCTGCCTGGCGACGCCGTTCAAGATCAAGGGCGTAAATTACTCGATCACATCTGCCTGTTCGACCAGCGCGCACTGCATCGGCAACGCGATGGAGCAGATCCAGTTCGGCAAGCAGGACATCGTCTTTGCCGGCGGCGGCGAGGAACTCGACTGGACACTCTCGTGCCTCTTCGACGCGATGGGTGCGATGTCCTCGAAGTACAATGACGCGCCGCAGACCGCGTCGCGGGCGTTCGACGCGAACCGCGACGGTTTCGTGATCGCCGGTGGCGGCGGCGTGGTCGTGCTCGAGGAACTCGAACACGCAAAGGCGCGCGGCGCGAAGATCTACGCGGAACTGACCGGATACGGCGCCACCTCGGACGGCCATGACATGGTCGCACCCTCGGGTGAGGGCGGCGAGCGGTCGATGCGACTGGCCGTCGAGACCCTCGGCGAACGCAAGGTGAGCTACGTCAACGCGCACGGCACGTCGACGCCTGCCGGGGACGTTGTCGAGGTCGAGGCTGTTCGCCGAGTCTTCCCCGATGCGACGCCGCCGATTTCGTCGACCAAGTCGCTGACAGGGCATTCGCTCGGCGCCACCGGTGTGCAGGAAGCGATCTATTCGCTGCTCATGCTCGAAGGCGACTTTATCGCAGCCTCTGCCAACGTGCAGGATCTCGACCCGGCTCTGAACGCGGAAGAGATCGTCACGGAGCGCGTCGACAATGCCGGTCTCGACACCGTTCTGTCCAACAGCTTCGGCTTCGGCGGAACCAACGCGACACTGGCAATGAGCCGGTTCCACGGGTGAGCGTGATGGGTTTGATGCAAGGCAAACGTGGCCTCGTCATGGGGGTCGCCAATAATCACTCCATCGCGTGGGGATGTGCGCAGGCGCTGGCCGAACAGGGCGCGGAACTCGCGTTCACCTTCCAGGGCGAGGCGTTTGAAAAGCGCGTGCGGCCACTCGCCGAGTCGGTCGGCTCCGACATCGTCATGGATGCCGATGTGACGGACGAAGCGAGCATGGACGCAGCATTCGCGTCGCTTAAGGACCGCTGGGGCACGCTGGATTTCGTCGTGCACGCCATCGCGTTCTCCGACAAGAACGAACTTCAGGGCCGGTTCGCAGACACGACGCGCGCGAATTTCCTGCACTCGATGGACATCTCGTGCTTTTCGTTCGTCGATGTCGCGCGCCGTGCGGCACCGATGATGACCGAGGGCGGCGCGTTGGTGACGATGACCTATCTCGGCGCGCAACGGGTCATGCCGAACTACAATGTAATGGGCGTCGCCAAGGCCGCGCTCGAGGCGTCGGTCCGCTACCTGGCAAACGATCTCGGCCCGGACGGGATTCGCGTCAACGCGATATCGCCGGGGCCGATGCGAACGCTGGCCGGATCGGCCGTCGGCGGGGCGCGTCGGGTCTACAAGGCGACGCAGGACAACGCGCCGCTGCGCAGCAATGCAGCCCTGGATCACGTGGGCGGGACGGCGGTCTACCTGCTGTCGGACATGGGCGCCTCGACCACGGGCGAGGTCCTTTTCGTCGACGGCGGGTATCACGCCATCGGCATGGCGCAACTCGAGAACCTCGAGCGGCCGCAATAGGCCGCCATTCGCTGCTGACCGTCAGTTCTGACGGCGCGCCAGAAATGCCAGCCTTTCGAACAGGTGCACATCCTGCTCGTTCTTGAGCAGCGCACCATGCAGGGGCGGAATTGCCGTCTTGGGATCGGCGCGCAGGGTTGCCGGATCGACATCGTCGGCGACCAGCAGCTTCAGCCAGTCCAGCACCTCGGAGGTTGACGGCTTCTTCTTCAGCCCCGGCGTGTCGCGGATCTCATAAAACTGCGTGAGCGCCTCGCGCACGAGCTTCTTTTTGATGTCCGGGAAGTGGACCTTGATGATGTCCATCATCGTGTCGGTGTCCGGGAACGAGATGAAGTGGAAGAAGCACCGGCGCAGAAATGCGTCGGGCAGTTCCTTTTCATTGTTCGACGTGATGATCACGATCGGTCGCTGCTTGGCCTGGATCGTCTCGCCGGTCTCGTAGACGTGGAACTCCATGCGGTCGAGTTCCTGCAACAGATCGTTGGGAAACTCGATATCGGCCTTGTCGATTTCGTCGATCAGCAGCACCAGCCGCTCGTCCGAGGCGAACGCCTCCCAGAGCTTGCCGGGCTTGATGTAATTGCGGACGTCCTTGACCTTTTCCTCGCCAAGCTGGCTGTCACGCAGTCGCGAAACCGCGTCATATTCGTACAGCCCCTGCTGCGCGCGGGTCGTCGACTTGATGTGCCACTCGATCAGGCGCAGCCCGAGCGAAGACGAAACCTGCCGGGCCAGTTCGGTCTTGCCTGTGCCCGGCTCACCCTTCACTAGCAACGGACGCTCCAGCGTGATCGCGGCGTTCACCGCGACCATCAGGTCTTCCGTTGCCACATAGTCCTTCGTACCCTCGAAGCGCATGAGATTGCCTCAATCCGATGTTTTGGTTCCGTGCCGATTGGCTGCTCGCGGTCGACATAGCCCAATTGCAACAGTCGTGTAAGGTGGGCCGGCAATTGTTTTCGTGAACATCGCATAGCGGAAGTGATCGCGCCCGCGCCTTCGCCGAATCGGAAAATGTCGTTCTCTGTCAGCGGCTTTCGCCGCCAAGCGCAAATACTCGATCACAATCCCATCTGGTGCAAAACTCTCCCGGGTTTAGGGCGTGACAACCACTTTCGTGCTTATTATAGCGTCGGGAACGGGTGCGACATCGACGATGCGCGTTGCAAGCGGGGCACGAAGATGAATGTCGAAACGAGTGTGACAGCCGAATATGTACCGTCCGAGGGCGAGCCTTTCATGTGCGACGCACACAAGGACTACTTCCGAAGAAAGCTGCACGACTGGAAGAATTCGATCCTAGACGCGAGCCGCGACACGGTTCAGACGCTTCAGGAAGACACCACCAACATCCCGGACCTCGCAGACCGCGCTTCGGCCGAGACCGACCGTGCGCTGGAACTGCGCACGCGGGACCGCCAGCGCAAGCTGATCTCGAAGATCGACGCGGCGCTGCGGCGGATCGATGAGGACACCTACGGGTATTGCGAAGTGACCGGTGAGCCGATTTCGCTCAAGCGGCTTGACGCAAGACCGATCGCGACCCTGTCGCTCGAGGCGCAAGAGATGCACGAGCGCCGCGAAAAGGTGCATCGCGACATCTGACGCGATCCGACGGCTGGCATGGATAGACGTGCGTTCCTGGCATCCTCGCTTCTCCTCGGAGGTTGCGGGGTCGTCCCGAGGCTTCCGGAATTCCGCGATCTCCAGCGCTACTCTACCCACGTAGATCCGGCGACCCACCGTCCAATCGTCACGATACCCGGAACGCTTGGTTCGCGCCTGCGCGTCGGACGGGACGGACCTTTCCTCTGGGGCGGTCCGAACCAGTTGTCGCTCGACCCGGAAGATCCCGACGCGGCGCGCCTGCTCGCTTTGCCGCTCGGGGATGGGACGCAGTCTCTGCAATCGCTTCGCGACGGCGTCCGCACATCCGGCGTGCTGCGCCGGGCAAACGCCCGCATCCTCGGCACGACGGTCGTCGAGACGATCTATGACGGGCTTGTCGAAGCGCTGAATGCCGGTGGATACGAGTTCAGCCGCACGGTGGAGGAAGAGCGCGCGCGCAGCGGCAACAATCCGGGCTCGCTGGAATTCCCATACGACTGGCGCCGAGACATCGTCGAGGCCGCGCGCGATCTGAACGACTTCGTCGAGCGCAAGGCCAAGCAGATCGAGCGGGTCCGCACGGAGAGGTACGGCAACGCCGTGCCGGCCGAGAAGATGCGCTTCGACTTCGTCGCGCACTCGATGGGAACGCTCGTTTTGCGGTACTGGCTGATGTACGGCGATCAGGATCTGCCCGAGGACGGCAGCCTGCCGGAGATAACCTGGGCTGGCTCGAAGCGTGCGGCGTGCGCGATCTTCGTGGCGCCGCCCAACCTCGGCTCGATCGGCGCTGTCACCAGCCTCACGCAAGGCCGCAAGCTTGGGCCCTTGCAGCCGGAATATCCGCCCGCGCTGCTTGGGACGCACGTCTCGACCTACCAATTGATGCCGCGCGACCGGCATCACCGCGTCCGGCTCGGCGGTCCGGACGGCGAGATCGTCAAGGGTCTGTTCAATGCCGAGACCTGGGCTGAGCGGCGCTGGGGCCTGATGGACCCGCTGCAGGAACCGAACCTGACCATGCTGATGCCCGATGTGAAGAACCCGGCGCGTCGCAAGGACGTCGCATTCGCCTATCTCGACCGCGTACTGAAACGTGCCGAGCAGTTCCACCGGGCGATGGACCGGCGTGTCCGCGCACCGGCGACGGATCTCTTCCTCGTCGTGGGGACGGGTCTCGACACTCCGGCGGGCGTCGTCGTCGATCCGGAAAACGGCGATCTCGAACCCGTGATTCAGGAGGAGGGCGACAGCGTTGTCCTCCGGGCCAGCGCTCTTTCGGATGAGCGTCAGGGTGGAAATGACGGGCGCGGCCTCGTCCGTCCGATCAAGTACCGTACGGTCCTGCTTCTGCCGGGCGAACATGTCGAACTCACCAGCAATCCGGTTTTCGCCGACAACATGCTCTACTGGCTCAACGACCAGCCGCGCCAGCGGGCGACCTGACGTCCGCGCTCAGCTTTCAGCCAGATCTTTCGGGTAAAGCAGCCGCTCGGGCCGCGCCTCTGCCGCGTGCTCGAACATCGGGCCGACATTGCGCGCGAACTGCGCGACATTGTCGATCTTGCGGGTGTGGCGTTTCAGAGCGCGCGTCATCTTCGCCTCGACGAGGCGCGGCACGGCGTTCGGATCTGGATAGATCACCTGGACATAGGCAATCGGCTCGCCGCGTTTCAGGACCCATTCGCCGCTCACATCCTGCCACTCGAGCGCGGCATTCAGCGGGCGCGGCCAGTCGGTGATCGGAAAGCGTCCGCAAATCAGCGTGCCGGGCCAGGTCCTGAAGCGCGGCGACAGGAAGGGCGGCATCAACTGCACCGAGCACGGCTCGTCCGTGATGAAGAACAGGTTCAGGCTGAGCTGAAAGATCGGGTTTTCCGCCACGCGCCATGCGTCCGGGATGAACGGTTCGCCGAGGCCAGTGAATGCTTGCTGAGACAGCCCGCCGTGCATGTTCGCACGCTGAAACGCGATCTGGCCCTGCGGATTTCGCACTGGTTTCATCTTGAGGTTCCAGGGGCAGCGCACGACGAAAGTGCGTTCCGCCAGACCCGATCCGCCAGCATCCGGCGGAAACAAACCTGCCGCATCTGTCGCGCCGATCGGCTCCGGTGGAAAGAAGGCAAGTGCTGCTTGCGGCGAAGAGTTGCGCCAGCCGAGCAGGACCTCTCGCCGCTCAGTCACGCGCCCGCTTCCGAGATCGGGACCATTAAGCGGGCCGGCCGGCGTGCACGCGCATTGCTCCAGACCTCTTCGATCCGGTCCGTCAGGTGGTGGATGCCATCCATGCCGGCGCGATATTCCAGCAGGTCTTCGCTCAGATCGGCCTCGACCAGCTTCGGGCGCTTGTTGGGGTCGTCGAATTCGAAGCTCGCATAGGCCAGCGGCTCACCCTGACGCAGGATCAACTCGGCGTCGAAGTCTTCCCATTCCAGCGACCAGGTCAGGTTCTGCGGCCAGTCGGTGACCGGATAGCGCCCCGTCACCATGGTGCCGGGCCATCGCCGCATCTCGGCCCCGAGAAAGGGCGGCATCAGCGAGACCATGCAGGCCTCGTCGGTCACGAAAAACCACGGGATCTTCAGGCGGATGATCGGCTTGTTCTGATCGCGCCAGCGCTCCTTCGGAGCGACCGACAGAACCTTGCCCAACGCTTCCTGATCGGGGATCGTCCCCTTCGGATTGATCTGCAGATTCAACTCGCCGTTCTGGACCTTCAGCATCAGTCGCAGACCGATGGGCGAGGGGATCTCGACAAGCTGACGCTCCAGGCCATTCACGGCGGGGCAGTTCTGCACCGCGCGCGTGCCAAGCGGCGCCTTGCGGGTCGAGAGAACCGTGCGCGGCGGCGAGAAGGCAAAGCCCGCCTCGGGATCGACGAGGCAATAGCCTATGTCGCACGGAATCGGTTTGCCATACATGGCGCCTGCCTGTTCTCAGAATGCCTTGAAGGTGAGCGTCGTCAGCGTTCGCTCGATACCGTCGATCTGGTGCAGGTTCGTGTTCACGAACCGCCCGATATCGATCTCCTGACCCACATAGAACTTCGCCATCAGATCCCACTCGCCGGATGTCGAGTAGATCTCAGATGCCAGTTCCGTGTCCGCAAGCGCATTCGCGACATCGTAAGCGCGGCCAAGGTGGCACTTGAAGTTCACGAAGAAGCACTGCATCCCGATCTCCCTTTGGCGCGGACCCTAGCGTGCGCCACAAGGCTGGACAACGGCTTTCCACGCGGCCTTGCCGAGGTCATGCAACGGCGAGCCGAGCCTTGTCGAGCATGCAATGAACGCCCTTGTTGCCGTTGACCGTCTGGGTGATCCTGAGATCGGCGGCCAGCGAACAGAGGGTGTAGGCGTCCTCCCGGCTCAGGCCCGCCCGCGCGACGATGAGCTCAATCATCCGGCGCAGCGCCTCCTCGGCGCACCGGTCGAGATCGGGGTGCATGTGCATGGTGATCAGGTGGCTCGGCGTCTCCGCCCTCGGCCAGCTCTCGCCCGCGCCCTTGTGGAGATGAAACTCGAAGACGCCGGTCAGGGCGGTCTCGATGGCGGTGACGTTGACCTCGCCATCGCCCTGCGCACCGTGACCGTCGCCGCACGAGAATAGCGCGCCCTGCACGAACACCGGCAGGTAAAGCGTTGTTCCGGCGATCAATTCCCTGTTGTCGAGATTGCCGCCGAACTGGCGCGGCACGATCGAGGTGCATCTGCCCCAGCTCGGCGGCGGTGCCACGCCCATGACGCCGAAGAACGGTCGAAGCGGGATCGTGCCGCCCCAGGGCAGGCGTCCGGTCATCGTCCCGCAATCCAGCGGAATGTTGGTGTGGTAGGGATCGGGGAAGTCCTCCGGGAGCGTTCCGGCCAGCGGGCGAATGAAGTTCCAGCCCCAGTCCTGGCGCAACCGGACCTCGTGGATGCGGACCTCGAGCAGATCACCCGGCTCCGCCCCTTCGATCGCGACCGGCCCGGTCAGGATGTGCCCGGGCAGCATGCGTTCAGCGTGCTCGTGGATCTCGCGCATCTCCGGAGGCACATGGAATTCGCCTATGGGCAGTATGTCCGGCCCGCCCGACACCGTCTCGATCGTCACGCGCTCGCCCTGCGCCACCGTGAGGTGCGGCGACAGGTCAGCGGAAAACCAGCCCCAATGGCAGGTCTCGACGCTGGCGGATAAGGTCTGATCCATGATTTCGGCCCCGAGCGGTCTTCAGAACCATGGCGGCCGGCCGGCCACTTGTCAGCTACGATTCGAGTTCGGCGTCCCAGTACAGGAAGTCGATCCAGCTCTCGTGGAGGTGGTTCGGCGGGAACTTGCGGCCCCGGTTCTGCAGATCGGGCGTCGTCGGGCGCTGCGGCAGCCGGTTCAGCGACATGCCCGCCTGGCGCACGGTCAGATTGCCCTTGCGCAGATTGCACTTACCGCACGCAGCCACGACATTTTCCCACGTCGTCCGGCCGCCGCGCGAACGCGGGATGACGTGGTCGAAGGTCATCTCGCCCTTCGCGCCGCAGTACTGGCAGCTGAACTCGTCGCGCAAAAAAAGGTTGAACCGCGTAAAAGCCGGATAGCGCGCCGGGCGCACATAGTCGCGCAGCACCACCACCGACGGCAGCTTCATCGCGATCGACGGAGAGTGCACCTCGGTATCGTATTCCGCGACGATCGACACGCGGTCCAGAAAGGCCGCCTTAATCGCGTCCTGCCACGTCCAGAGCGAGAGCGGAAAGTAACTGAGCGGCCGGTAATCGGCGTTCAGCACCAGGGCCGGATTATCTCTCAGGCTCCCGGGTTGCCTAACGAACGCGCTCGCGAATTCTGCTTCCATCACACTGCCTCGTCTTCCGTCGATGGGCTCGACGTGCCGAGGCAAGTCTGGTGGGTCGTCGCCCCGATCCGCAGTCACTATATCTGGAGGCTCGAATTCCTCAAGACCCCAGATCGTGGAGTGCTCGGTAAATTGCCCTGTGGATAACAGACAGGTACGTCAGACCTGTGTCTGGAGGTGCCGATGTTTGTCGGCAGCGCAGATCAGCCCTGATAGCCAAGGTTGGTCATCAGAAAGCCCAGCGCCAGCGACAACCCGTCCGGGGCAATCCCGTGCCCGATGCCGCGACTGATATGGCTCATGACGTCAAATCCGGCTTCGCGCAGCGCGGTTTCGGCCGCCGACATCTCGGACACGTTGATCATCTCGTCCATGTCGCCGTGGATCAACAGGACCGGCGGTTTGACGACCGCCTCGCTGGCCAGGTCGTCGCCCGGGATCAGGCGGCCGGAGAAGCCGACCACGCAGGCGACCGATTCGCTACGCCGCGGCGCGACGTAGAGGCTCATCATCGTCCCCTGGCTGAAGCCGATGAACGCCGTGTTCTCTGCCGTAACACCTTCCTGGGCCATCGACGCATCGATGTACTCGTTCAACGCCTCGACGGCTTCGCGAAATCCCTGGTCGCGCGCCTCCTCGGACGAGCCGTCCAACCACGGAATCGGAAACCACTGGTAGCCCATGGGGTTCATCGTGTTGCGCTGCGGCGCGTTCGGCGACCGGAAGGCCGTGTCGGGCATGTGCTGCGACAGCGGTTCCGCGAGGCCGAACAGATCGTTCCCGTCGGCGCCGTAGCCGTGCAGAAGGATCACGAGCGACTTCGTCGTGCCGGATTTCGCAGCGGCACGCGGGCCGGACAGGGTTGTCATGGGATCACTCCGAGATGCCTTCGCGGTTCTTGCGCAGACGGTAATAGGCCCAGAGAATTCGCGCCGCAACCGCGCGCCACGGCGACCACGGTGCGGCGAGCTCGCGCAGCGCCTTTTCCGATGGCCGTTCGGGCAGGCCGAAGAGATCGCGCGCCGCTTCCTGCAATGCGAGATCGCCGGCGGCGATCACGTCGGCGCGCCCGATCGCGAACTTCAGATAGATCTCGGCTGTCCAGACGCCGATGCCCTTGACCGCAGTCAGCGTCGCGATTGCCTCGTCCTCGGGGACGCTCGCAAGGGCTGGGTAGTCGATCCCCGCCTCGGCCAGTGCGACCGCATAGCGGATTTTCGGACCGGACAGGCCGCAGGCCCGCAACCGCTCCTCTCCGGCGTCCAGCACGGTGTCTGGCTCGGTCAGACCGGCATCGCACAATCGGCCCCAGACTGCCGCGGCCGAAGCCACGGAAAGTTGCTGTCCGCAGATCGCCTGCAGCATCGCCGGAAAGCCGCCGGACCGCCGGCGCAGCGGCAACGGCCCGACCTGCTCCAGTGCCGAGGCGAACTCCGGCACCCGCGCCGCCAACCAGGCGGCGCCCTCGGCGACGTCCTCATCGGTGTGAATGATCCGCGTGCTCATGCGCGGACCTTGCGCAGAGCCGCCCCGTGCGTCAATCGCGCGGCGGGGCCGAACCGGCTACTTTCGGAAGACGTTCAGCCCGTAGTGATCCGCCAGGCGCTGAAGCGCCAGTTGCAGCACGACCTTGCCGGAGCGCGCAGACCAGCCCATCCGGCGCTCGCAGGCCTCGAGCCCTTCCAGAAAGCAGCAGGTGCGCAGCGCCACGTCGGCGAGGCCCGGTCCGAGACTGCTCAGGGCGTTCATGAAGCGATCCCGTGCCATCAGTGCCCCGTCCGATGCGTCCTGCGGCACCGGCGATCCGGCCAGCCTGTCGCCCGGCGTCAGGAACTTCCGCCAATCCTGGGCGACTGAGGGTCCGATCTGTGCGGCCTCGAAATCCGAGCGCAGTTTCTCCGCTGCATCGATCTCGACCTGCGCTAGGAACGGCTTGCCGTCCGGGCCCTTGCGCCGCGCGAGCCATCCGATCGGCGTCTCGCCAAAGTTGACGGGCTGAGTTTCCGGTTTGCCGGTCAACGGGTTCACGAACAGGCGTTCGCCCTCGATCCGGTGCTGCCGGCGGAAGGCGTCGAGCCCCGATTCGACCACTTCCGGCGCGCGCGCCTCGTTCGTCAGGGTGCGCCTCAGGTAGCTGCGTCCGACATCGGTGATCCGGTAGCGCATGCTCTGCTTGCCGCGCGTCACCGGCTTGATCCAGTCCTGTCGCAGGAATTCGACCGCTGCCGCGACGGGCAGCATCGCGATCGGTCGGCTGTGTTCGTTCGACGAGCAGAAGATCCCGGCCTTCTCAGTGCCCTGCGCGATCAGAAGGAACGCCCCCGGCTCGGACAACCGCCGCAGAAACTTGCGCGCATTGCTGTGCAGGTCCGCCGCCTGATCGGCCGCCGCCTTGGCCCGCTTCGGGCTGCGGTTTGCATTGGCCGGCGGGTCGATGTGAGCCGATTTTCGCTCGAAGGTGCTGAGCAAGCGGTCGAACAGCGGATCGTCACGCGCACTTTCGATTTTCCGCACGGCACGCGAGATCGTCGATGGATGCGTCCCGGTCGTCCGGGCGAGACTGCGGATGCTTTCACCTTCCTCGGTATGCGCGAGATACCACGCCGCATCGCGCGCTGTGTTGCCGGATGGGTCCGAGGGAAACGCTTCCCGTGTCTGCCGGGAGAAAGCGTCGAGAATGTCCTTGGTCGTCGTCACGTTGATTGGCTCCAGATCGAGTCAAATTTGAAACAAATTCTCTCTATGCGGGAACTCTGAACAGTTGATTAATCTGTGGATGAAATCTCAAAAATGTTTCGAATCAACAAGTTAACGGTTTGTGAATCCTGGGAGTGGACCGCGCGGTCTGCGAATTTCTGAAGCAACGCAATCTGGGGTTGCCGATAATCGGCGCGCAAGCCGATGGAGACCCCGATGGCCAGAAATGCCGTCCCAGATCAGGAGAAGCTGACCATGAGCCGACCCAACATCCTTGTACGCACCGCAAAGATCGGCGCCCGTTTCTACCGCCGGGACCGCGATCTTCCGGGTGCCGTTCCGGGGCTGCTCAGCCAGCCGGCCAGCAAGATCATCCCTCGCCTGATCGCCGCCGAGGAAAAGTGCGAAATGGAGCGCCGTGCCAAGTCCGCCGCCTATCGACCGGGCCGGCACGTCCAAGTGCTCGCGGCACTCTTGGCCGAATCCGCACCGACCTCCTGCGCATGAGACCTTGCCGCCGGGTCCGTCCGCTGCCTGACGCCAAACTTCAGGTGAAGGCGTCGGGCTCGGCTGCCTTGCGCTCGGCGACGAACGCCTTCAGCGCTTCGTCCACGGCCGGATCGATCGCCGGGGCCTGATACTCGGTCATCATCCGCTCGATCCGTGCGGCGGCCAGCGTGACGGTGTCGCGGCTGCCTTCCTCGGCCCAGGTTTCGAATGGCTTATAGTCGAGCAGATTCGACCGCCAGAACGCTTCCTTGAAATTGGCCTGCGTGTGGGCCGATCCCAGATAGTGCCCGCCGGGGCCAACCTCGCGGATCGCGTCCATCGCCTGCGCATTCTCGGACATGTCGATGCCATCCGCCAGCGAGTGCAGCGTGCCGAGCTGATCGGCATCCATCACGAACTTCTCGAATGACGACACCAGACCGCCCTCGAGCCAGCCGCAGGAGTGCAGCATGAAGTTCACGCCGCCGAGCAGCGCCGCATTGAGCGTGTTTGCCGTCTCGTAAGCGGCCTGTGCGTCCGGCAGCTTCGATCCGCAGAGACCGCCGCCCGACCGGAACGGCAGGTTGAGGCGGCGCGCAAGCTGTCCCGCACCCTGCAGGATCTTCGTCGCCTCGGGCGTGCCGAAGGTCGGGGCCCCGGAATTCATGTCGATCGAGGTGACGAACGCGCCGAAGATCACCGGGGAGCCTGCCCGGATGATCTGCGAGTAAGCGACACCCGCCAGAACCTCGGCCAGCACCTGGGTCAACGTGCCTGCGACAGACACCGGCGCCATCGCGCCGCCGACGATGAACGGCGAGACGATCGAAGCCTGGTTCGTCTTGGCGAACGCCTCCAGCGCGCCCATCATGATGCCGTCGAAGGTCAGCGGCGAGTTGATGTTGATGAGCGATGTCATCACCGTCCGGTCGTTCAGCCCGCCGAACAGGATCTCGGACATCGCGACCGAATCCTCCGCCCGCTTGGGATCGGTGACCGAGCCCATGTAGGGTTTGTCCGACCAGCGCATGTGCGCGTAGAGCATGTCGAGATGGCGCTTGTTCACGGCAACGTCGGTCGGCTCGCACACCGTGCCGCCGGAGTGGTGCAGCCATTTCGACATGTAGCCGAGTTTCACGAATTTCTCGAAATCGGCCATCGTCGCATAGCGCCGGCCGCCCTCGATATCGCGCACGAAAGGCGGTCCGTAGACCGGCGCAAAGACCAGAGACTTGCCGCCGATCTCGACGGAGCGTTCCGGGTTGCGGGCGTGTTGCGTGTAGGCCGACGGGGCCGTCGCGCAAAGCTGGCGTGCCAGACCGCGTGGAATGTGGACGCGCTCGCCCTGCACATCGGCGCCGGCATCGCGCCAGCGTTGCAGTGCTGCGGGGTTCTCGACGAAGTTTACGCCGATCTCCTCCAGAACCGTTTCCGCATTGGCCTCGATGATCTCGATCGCCTCGTCGTCGAGCACCTCGAAGTTCGGGATCCGGCGTTCGATGAACCGGGCTGCCTCGAGCTTTGGCGCGGTGCGCTCGGCGCGTCGCGCTGCCCCGCCGCCGCCCCGGCCGCGCCGCCGCGCTCCGACGTTCTTCTCGCCTTCGATCATTTCGGTCTCCCCGGCGCCACAGGCGCCTCTCACCAAGGGACATGTCCTGTCATCGGCGTTACCAACCAAACGCTTGGCCTGTCCCGTCAATTTCGCCCCTAAGCCCTTTGAAACCGACATGGTGACAGCGCCCCGGCCGCGCCCTATAGACGGGCGCGGGCAGAAACGAATACGAGAGCGCATGACCCAGACCCCGTTGCACGAGACCTGCCTGATCATCGATTTCGGCAGCCAGGTGACCCAGCTGATCGCACGGCGTCTGCGCGAAAGTGGCATCTATTGCGAGATCCATCCCTTTCAGAACGCCAACGCCGGATTGATCGCACGGCTGGATCCGAAGGCGATCATTCTTTCGGGCGGTCCGGCCTCGGTCGAGGACGAGGGCTCGCCCCGCGCCGACGAGTCCGTGTTCGCTCACGGCTGCCCGGTGCTCGGCATCTGCTACGGCCAGATGGTCATGGTGCACCAGCTTGGCGGCAAGGCCGAGGGCGGGCATCATCGCGAGTTCGGCCGGGCGTTCGTGACCATGAACGAGACCTCCGATCTGCTCGACGGCATCGCCGGGCCCGGGGCCGAGACCGAGGTCTGGATGAGCCACGGCGACCGCGTCACCGAACTGCCGCCCGGATTTCACGTCCAGGGCGCGTCTCCGAACGCTCCGTGCGCGGTGCTGGCCGATCCGGACCGGCGCTACTACGGCGTCATGTTTCACCCGGAGGTCCACCACACGCCGGCTGGCGCGCGGCTCCTGAAGAACTTCACGCACGGTATCGCCGGGATGTCCGGCGACTGGACCATGGCGGCCTACAAGGATCAGGCGATCGAGCAGATCCGCACTCAGGTCGGATCGGAGAAAGTCATCTGCGGGCTGTCGGGCGGTGTCGATTCGTCGGTCGCCGCGGTGCTGATCCACGAAGCCATCGGCGATCAGCTCACCTGCGTTTTCGTCGACACCGGCATGATGCGAGCAGGCGAGGCCGAGGAGGTCGTCGGCCTTTTCCGCGATCACTACAACATCCCGCTGATCCACGCCGACGAGAGCGCGCTTTTCGTCGGCGAACTCGCGGGCGTCACCGATCCCGAACAGAAGCGCAAGACCATCGGGCGCCTGTTCATCGACGTGTTCGAAAAGCACGCCAACGAGACCGGCGGCGCGAAGTTCCTCGCTCAAGGCACGCTCTATCCGGACGTGATCGAATCGGTCTCGTTCTCTGGTGGGCCGTCGGTGACAATCAAGTCGCACCACAATGTCGGCGGGTTGCCCGAGCGGATGAACATGGAACTCGTTGAACCGCTGCGCGAGCTCTTCAAGGACGAGGTGCGGGCGCTCGGGCGCGAGCTCGGCCTGCCCGATAGCTTCGTCGGACGCCATCCGTTCCCCGGGCCGGGCCTCGCGATCCGCTGTCCCGGCGAAATCACCGGTGACAAACTCGACATCCTGCGCCAGGCCGACGCGATCTATCTCGACGAAATCCGCTCGGCAGGGCTCTATGACGAGATCTGGCAGGCCTTCGCGGTCCTGCTGCCTGTCCGCACGGTCGGCGTGATGGGCGACGGGCGCACCTATGACTACGTTTGCGCGTTGCGTGCCGTCACGTCGGTCGACGGCATGACGGCGGACTACTACCCGTTCAGCCACGACTTTCTCGGCCGCACGGCAAACCGGATCATCAACGAGGTGCGCGGGATCAACCGCGTGACCTACGACGTCACCTCGAAACCGCCGGGAACCATCGAATGGGAGTAGCCCGGCGTCTGGTCTGGCTGATCAAGCGTCTGGTCGTCCTCGGTTTTCTCGCCTTCGTCGCGGTCGGCGTCGCGATGCTCTGGACCTCGGCCCGAATCCAGGACGAGTTCGGCGGCGAGCGCGGGATCGCCGAGCCCGTCGACGTCGCGATCGTGCTCGGTGGCGGGACAAAGCCCGACATGATTCTCGACTTTCCGACGCGGCTGCGCGTGCGCATGGGCGTCTATCATCTGATCGAGGGCAACGCCCGCCACCTGATCATGACCGGCGGTCCGATGCGCAACCGGCCCGCGACGGCCGCCGAGAAGATGCGGGACTTCGCCGTCGAGATCGGCGCGGATCGATCGAGGATCCTGCTTGAGGAACGGGCGCGAAGTACTTTTGAAAACTTGCGATTCTCGTTTGAAATGATGGACCAGCGCGGCTGGGAAACGTTCGCCATCGTCTCCGACGACTATCACCTCGCGCGCGCCCGCGAACTGGCGCGCTTTCTCGGTCGAGAACCTGCGGGCCTCGGTGCCGCGCGCAGCTTCCACTACGAGCCGACGCCGATGCGGATCGCGATCACTCTGCGCGAAACCGCGGCCTGGGGATACAATCTCTACAAGGCCGGGGCGTGGTGGGTTCTGGGCGCGATCGGATACTCGGACGCGGACCGCGCCCGGCTGGTGATATGACCGCGCAACCGTTCCAGCACTCCACGCGACACCGGCGTCATGAATCAGACTTCACCTTCATGTTCGCGGTGGCAGAGTCTTTAGCCTGCAATTCCGCCCGCGCAATGCGAAGCGCCGCGCCCGACACAAAGTCTCGGCGTCATTCAGCCGCTGTGATCTGATCCCCGACGGCGACGCCGCATTCGGCGAAGCGACCCTCATTGACCTCGACTGCAATGCGCGTCCCGTCCGGCCCGGGAACATTGGTCAGGTCCAGCGGCTGCATCTGCTTGATCGCCAGCACGCGCCACTCCTCGGACAGGAAGGCGATATCCAGCGGAATCAGCGTATTCTTCATCCAGAAGACCGCCTTCCGCCCCTTCGGGATAGCAAACACCATGCCCCGGTCGGCTGCCATCGACGGCCGGTTCATCAGACCGATCTGCGAGGCTTCGGGCGTGGTCGCCTTCTCCAACACCAGCCGGCAATCCCCTGCGGTGACGGTCATCTCGGGCAGACCGGATTGCGGCCCCTGCTGCGCGCAGGCCGCACCGCTCATGGCCACCAGCACGACAGCAGCGCCCACCATCCGCCGCGAGAAGTTCAACCCTGTGATCATGTTCCGCTCCGGCCCGGCGGCACAACATGCCGCACCCGCTGATGATGTTCGTCACGCTATGCCACAGGTCTTGCGCTCCGTCAGCCCTCCCCGGAAAGAGATCGCCCGCCTTGTCTGCAGACCGTCCTTCCTCGCCCCTCGGCGCCGCCCTCTGGATGCTCGGAGCGGTCGCGTCGTTCTCGTGCATGGCGGTCGGCGGGCGCGAGGTCGCGGGCGAACTGGACACGTTCGAGCTGATGCTCTGCCGCTCGCTGATCGCCGTCGCGATCCTGGTGCCCTTTGGCGTCGCGACCGCCCGATTGCACGAGGTCCGCACCGAGCGTTTCGCGACCCACGTGGTGCGCAATCTCTTCCATTTCGCGGGCCAGAACCTCTGGTTCTACGCGGTCGCCCTCATCCCGCTGGCGCAGCTTTTCGCCATCGAGTTCACCACGCCGATCTGGATCGCGCTGCTCGCACCGTTGCTTTTGCGCGAGGCGTTTACCCGCTGGCGCGTCATCGCGGCCGTCCTCGGCTTCACCGGGATCCTCGTGATCGCGCAGCCGGGCTACGCCCCGCTCAATGCCGGCCACCTGACGGCGGCGCTGTCGACCCTGGGCTTCTGCGGCTCGATCATGCTGACCAAGGCGCTGTCACGCACCGAGACGACGTTCTGCATCCTGTTCTGGCTCGGCGTCACCCAGGCGGTCTACGGCGCCATCGCCGTCGGTTGGGACGGCGATGTCACACTGCCGACGCTCGCAAACCTGCACTGGGTCGTGCTCGTCGGAATCTGCGGCTTGACGGCCCACATCTCGCTGACCAAGGCGCTCACGCTTGCACCGGCCTCGGTCGTTGCCCCGATGGACTTCGCGCGCCTGCCGATAATCGCGGTTGTCGGGTGGCTGGTCTATCTTGAACCCCTGACCCTCGCGGTCGGCCTCGGCGCCGCCCTGATCCTGATCGCGAATACCATCAACCTGCGCGCGGAACAGCGCCGTCCCGGAGCCCGAGCATGACCGAAACCCCGGACCGCACCGCCTCGGACGCCCTGGTCTACGATCGCGGAGCCGGGATCGACCGATTGCTCGAGATCATGCAGCGCCTGCGCGCGCCCGACGGTTGCCCATGGGATCGCGAGCAGACATACGCCAGCATCGCGCCCTACACGATCGAGGAGGCCTGCGAGGTCGCCGATGCGATCGAGCGGGGCAATCTGCGCGATCTTTGCGAGGAACTGGGCGATCTGCAATTGCAGGTCGTCTATCATGCGCGGATCGCTGAGGAGGAGGGCGCTTTCTCCTTCGCGGATGTTGTCCGGGCGGTGTCCGACAAGATGCTGCGACGCCACCCGCACGTCTTCGGCCATCAGCAGGGCGGCCCGCGCGCCCGGCCCGAAGAGGTGAACTGGCAGGCTTTGAAGGCCGCCGAACGCGCCGAGAAGGGCGAGGTGCGCGACTCGATCTTCGACGGCGTGCCGCACACGCTCTCCGGGCTCAGCCGCGCCACGACGCTGACGAAGCGCGCCGCCAAGGTCGGTTTCGACTGGACCGATCCGCAGGACGTGCTCGGCAAGATCCATGAGGAAACGGCGGAACTCGTAGCCGAGATCGGCGAGGATCAGGACAAGACCGAGGAAGAGTATGGCGATCTGCTCTTCGTCATGGCCAATCTCGCCCGCCATCTGAAGGTCGATCCCGAGACCGCGCTGCGCCGTGCCAACGCCAAGTTCGAGCGTCGCTTTCGGGCCATCGAGACGGCGCTTAAAGGCCAGAACCGCACGCCCGAGGACGCCACGCTCGCCGAAATGGACGCGCTCTGGGATCAGGCGAAGGCGGCGGAGAAAGCCGGCCTCTGACGCAGTGCAAGGGGGGACGCATGGACTACGAGAAACCGGCGCACTGGGCGGTCGCTAAGAACAAGCTTTTCCCGTATCAGGTCGGTTTCACCTGTCCGCCCAAGGATTTCGACGCCGCGCCCAGCGACTTTCTGCGCATGGCGCCCGAGACCGTCGGCGTGCACGGCCGGATGCTGCACGCGCCGGAATACAGCCACCAGCTCGACCAACGCAAAGACCGGTTCGGGCTGCTCGAAGAATTCGTCCACTGTATGGCCAACAACGGGGCGGACGTTTGTGGACAGGTCGGCTCGAACTGGGTGCATGCCAGCGGCCTCGGCGTCGAGGGCATCCGCCGGCACTGCGAGATGCTGTCCGACCGCTACCAGACGCCGTTCCACATGGCAGGCTACGCGATGGTCGAGGCCCTGCGCGACCGAAACGTCGAGAAGGTCGCGCTGAACGGCGTCTATCACTGGCCCGCCTGGTGGCAGGGCACCGCGAACTTCCTGCGAGAGGCGGGCTTCGATGTCGTCTGGGCCGGGAACTTTGTCGATCAGGGCTGGTTCGAGACGCAGGACGAGGTCAATGCCTGCATCTGGTGCTTCGACGGCGATCTCGCCGAGAAATCCATGCGTTTTGTCGCCGAGCAGGCCCCGAACGTCGATGCCTACCTCGCCAACGGCATGTGCAACTTCCGCCGTGCCTCGGACGGTCTCGCCCAGCGCTTCTGCTCGCTCGAGATCGGGCTCGAGGCGATGCTCGGCAAACCGGTGATCACCCACGACAACGCGCTCTACTGGCGGATCTTCAAGACGCTCGGGATCGCGCCGGTGACCGAGCAGGGCTCGCTGCTCTCCTCGCTCAAGGATGACGGCTGATGCACAGAATCCTTGCGCTCTGGGCCGTGCCGCGCTCGACCTCGACGGCGTTCGAGTGGATGATGCGCCAGCGCGGCGATCTGGACTGCCTGCACGAACCCTACGGCGAGGCGTGGTATCAGGGCGAGGCTCCGCTCTGGCCGCGTGCCTCCGCCGACAGCCTGCGCACGCCGGGCCTGACGCTCGAAAGCGTCCACGCCGATCTGCTCGCGCGGGGCAGGCGCGGGCCGGTCTTCATCAAGGACTTCCCGCACTATGTCGACCACCTCTGGGACGGTGGCTTCCTGCAAGGCAAGGAGGGGCTCTTCACCCACGCCTTCTTGATCCGCGACCCGGCGAAGACCATCACCTCGATGTTCGCGAAATGGCCGGACTTCCATGAAGACGAGGTCGGCTTCCCGCAGCAGCGCGCTCTCTTCGACCGGATCACGGACTGGCTCGGACATCCGCCGCCGGTGCTCGACAGCGACGACCTGCTGGAAGATCCGCACCGCATGGTCGAGCTTTTCTGCGATGCCGTCGGGATCGAGTTCATGCCCGGGGCGCTGTCATGGGAGCCCGGCGCGCGCGATGAGGTGAGCTGGTGGGACGGCGGGTCCTTCCACGCCAACCTGCGCAATTCAGACGGTCTCAGACCGCAGGACCGCACCGCCTATGTCGATATCTCCGCCGCACCGGACCGCGTGCGCGATGTTCACGCGCGCATGCAGCCGCATTACCTTCACCTGCACGCGCACCGCCTGCGCTGACTCAAGCCTCTAGTCGAGCGACCAGTCGAAACCGGCGATCATCGGCTCGTGCGGTGCCTCGACCGTCTGCGCGATGATCGAACGCCCCGAGCGCGTGAACGTCAGCCGGTGACCGGGGCGGTCCTCGACGATGTGATCCTCGCGCAGCATCACCGTGTAGCTCTGGCCGTCCATCAGCTTCATGCGGGTCTGCATGATATCCTCGGGATACTCCGAGTTGACGATCATGACGTGCAGCTCAAGTGCCGCGCCGTCCTCGATGAAGTGGAACAGCGCCCTGATGTCGCCGATCGTGATCTCGCGATTATCGCCTTCCTGTTCGACGAGAATCGGCAGTTCCACCTGGGCGAAGGTCTTGACGAATGCCATCCCCGCGACAAGTGCCGCGCTGACCGCGACGCCGGACACCAGAAGCACAAGCAGACGTTTCATGTTGTCACCCTCCTTCGGCAGTTGCTCACCACCCTCCGGTTCATCCCGATCCCGAGAGCACCTTTCCTGATTCGTTTATAAATGTCAAAATGAATGTTTATTTGATATTTATACCATGAGTTGCAGACCCGCCGCCCGCGCATTGCGACAACGCAAACGTGTGGCGGGAATTTACCTCGCTGCCCGGATCAATTAACCACGCGGCAATCCGAACCCCGCCGCAGGAGCAGCCCGCCATGACCGCCATCATCGACATCACCGGACGCGAGATCCTGGACAGCCGCGGCAATCCGACCGTCGAGGTCGACGTGGTCCTTGAAGATGGCGAGATGGGCCGCGCCGCCGTGCCCTCGGGTGCCTCGACCGGCGCGCATGAAGCGGTCGAACTGCGCGATGGCGGCGAGCGCTACAAGGGCAAGGGCGTCCTGAAGGCGGTCGAAGCGGTGAACGGAGAGATCGCCGAGGCGCTCCTCGGCGCCGACGCCACCGAACAGCGCGCCATCGACGAGACGCTGATCGAGATCGACGGCACTGCGAACAAGGGCCGGATCGGCGCCAACGCCATCCTCGGCGTGTCGCTCGCCGTCGCGAAGGCCGCGGCCGATGCCTCGGGCCTGCCGCTCTACCGCTATGTCGGCGGCGTCGCCGCGCGCACCTTGCCGGTGCCGATGATGAACATCATCAATGGTGGCGAGCACGCCGACAATCCGATCGACATCCAGGAATTCATGGTCATGCCGGTCGGCGCGGACACGCTTGCCGAGGCCGTGCGCGTCGGCTCCGAGATCTTCCACACGCTGAAGGCCGAACTGAAGGCCGAGGGACACAACACGAATGTCGGCGACGAGGGCGGCTTCGCCCCGAACATCGCCTCGACCCGCGAAGCGCTCGACTTCATCGTAAAGGCGGTCGGCAAGGCCGGGTACTCTCCCGGGGATGACGTGATGCTCGCGTTGGATGCCGCCTCGACCGAATTCTATTCCGATGGCAGCTACAACCTGAAGGGCGAGGGCAAGGTGCTCTCCTCTGCCGAGATGGCTGATTACCTCGCAGCACTGGTCGACGACTACCCGATCATCTCGATCGAGGACGGCATGGCCGAGGACGACTGGGACGGCTGGAAAATGGTCACGGACAAGATCGGCGACCGCTGCCAGCTCGTCGGCGACGATCTCTTCGTCACCAACCCGGTGCGGCTCGCGCAGGGCATCGAGAAAGGCTCGGCCAACTCGATCCTCGTCAAGGTCAACCAGATCGGCTCGCTCTCCGAGACGCTGGACGCCGTCAACATGGCCCACGCCGCCAGCTTCACCGCGGTTATGTCCCACCGCTCGGGCGAGACCGAGGACGCGACAATCGCCGACCTCGCCGTCGGTACGAACTGCGGGCAGATCAAGACCGGCTCGCTCGCACGCTCGGACCGGCTGGCGAAGTACAACCAGCTCATCCGCATCGAGGAGGAATTGGGCTCACAGGCGATCTACGCCGGGCGCTCGATCCTGCGCTGACCGCGTGCGGGGCGCTTGTCCCGCCTCCGAACAGAAATCATCGCGGCCTCGTCAACACCGCGAAGCGCACGGCCAGAAGCGTCCCGGTGATCGTGAGGCCCGCCGCCATGCCCCACCACAGGCCCGTCGCGCCCATCTCCATCGGGAACGCCAGCACCCCAGCCCCCCAGAACGCCGAACACCCAGTACCCCGCTGCAGCGCACCAGAGCGGCACGATCGTGTCCTGGAGCCCGCGCAGGGCCAGGGCGGCCATCACCTGCAGACCGTTGAAGACCTGGAAGAACGCCGCCAGGATCAGCAACTGCGTCGTCAGCGCGAGAACTTCGGCGAACCCCGGATCGCTGGGCCGTAGAAAGATCCGCACCATCGGCTCGGGAAAGGTCAACGGAACCGCGATCAGCAGCACCAGCCAGACTACACCCATCGCAAAGGTCAGCAGCCCCGCCTGCCGCGCTGACGACAGGCTCGTGCGCCCGATCCCGTGGGCCACCCGGATCATCCCGGCCTCGGCCAGTCCGTGCGCCGTCATGAACGCGACCCCGACCCAGGCGATGATGACCTGATAGGTCGCAAGCGGCACGGCGCCGAGCTGACCCGAGAAGATCGCGACCGCGAAGAACAGCCCGGCCTCCAGAATCACGATCCCGGCCACGGGAATGCCGAGCCGGAAGATCTCGCGGCAGACGCCCGCATCCAGCCGCAAACGCCCACGAAACAGCCCGTAGCCGCGGAAGGTCGGCGTGCGGTAGGCATAGGCCAGCAGGCAGAGGAACATCGCGACGGAGACGATGGTCTTCGCCCAGCCGGCCCCGGCCAGACCCAGCGCCGGCAGACCGAACGCGCCGTGGACCAGACCGTGCGCCAGCACGTAGTTCAGTCCGACCGCCGCGACCGTGATCGCCATCACGGCGGAGGTCTTGGCCAGCGAGGCGACGAAGATCCGGAGCGCGAAGAACCACAGCACCGGCATTACCGACAAGGACAGCGGTCCGAGGAAACCCGCCATCAATGCAAGAATCTCGGGGTCTTGCCCGGTGAAGGCCAGCAGCGCATCCAGCTTCCAGACCAGCACGGTCGCGCCAACCCCAAGTGCCGTTGCGACGATCAGACCCTGCCGCGCCGCCAACCCGGCATCGGCCTTGCGCCCGGCACCCTCAGCCTGCGCGACGAGCACGCCGACAACGGACAACAGCCCCGACAAAATGACGATCAACTCACTCGCGGTGTCCGCCGCAAGGCCGATCGCCGCCAGTTCCCGGTATCCGAGCTGACCGACCACGGATTTCGTCGTCAGCGACATCGCCAGCTCGGCCAGGTACGCAGCCGCCAGTGGCGCCGCGATCCGCAACAGGGTCGAGGCTTCGACCCGCCGGGAGGGGACGGCAGATCCGCCGTGAAGCGCGGCTTGCTGATCTGACGGGTTGAGGGAACTCATCGAAGGCGATCTTTCCGGCGACGACAACCGGGCCGCAGCGCGTGGACAATCCCGATCGACAGTCTGGGCTGCATGTCGGCGATCCACGACCTTTGAAAGTTTGAATCCCCGGCTCGACTTCCCTTACCAGACCGCCAACCGTTCTGCGAGCAGATCGAACACCAGCCGAATGCGCGGGCTGGTCTTCAACTCGGCATGGGTGACGAGCCAGACCGGCACCGGGATCGGCTCGAATTCCGGCCAGACCATCTCGATATCGGGCTCGTCCGCGACCGAGCGCGCTGTCAGGATCGAGACGCCGAGATCCTGTTTCAGCAGCGCCCAGATCACCGCGCTGCTTTGCGAGTGCCACCGGAAGCTGTCGCGGGTCAGGGTCAGCCCACGGCTGTTCAGATAGGGCAGGATCCGCTCGGGCTCGTCGATGCCGATGAAGGGCAGGGCGCTCACCTGCTCCGCTGTCTCCGGGCGCCCGCGCCGCTCGAGAAACGCGGTCGTGGCATAAAGATGTGCCGTCGTCTCCTGCACCAGCTTGGCAATCAGGTCCGGCTGTTCCGGGCGGACGTGGCGGATCGCGATATCCGCCTCGCGCCGGCGCAGATCACTCAGCGCGTCCGAGGCGATGATCTCGATCTCGAGGCCCGGCGCCAGTTCGCTCAACTCCGCGATCACCGGCGGCAAATGCTGGACCGACATCAACTCGCTGCAGGATATCGTCACCTTTCCCGCAACCGTCGTCGCCTGACCGGTCGCGGCCAGCGCCAGGTGGGTTGCGGCGTCCCGCATGGCGCGGGCGTGCTCCAGCAGATCCAGCCCGGCATCGGTCAGCACCAGTGTCCGGCCGCCGCGCTGGAACAGCGTGACGCCGAGGTCGCGCTCCAGTGCCGCGACCTGACGACCCAGCGTCGGCTGGCTCTGGCGCAGCGACCGCGCGGCTGCGGAGAACGATCCGGTTTCGGCCGCGGCCAGGAAGGCGCGCACCTGGCTCCAGTCGAACCTGTCCATCTCCGGTGTCATGCAAATACGCATACCAGCTCTGCCGAAACAGGCAATTCCAATGCGTCTTGCGCATACGTATGTGCGCTGCAACACAGCGAAGGATGAGAAAAATGACCACGAACGCCGCTTTCTGGGACCGCGCCGCGCGGAAATATGCCGCCAGCCCGGTCCGCAATCCCGGAGCTTACGAGGCCACGCTGGAGCGCGTGCGGACGTACCTCTCGCCCCAGGACCGCGTGCTCGAGACCGGCTGCGGCACCGGGACGACGGCGCTCAAGCTGGCGGGCCACGTCGCGGAATACGTCGCGACCGATGTTTCCGCCGAAATGATCGCCATCGCGCGCGAGAAACAGCCCGGGCAGGACGCCGGTACCGTGACGTTCGTGGTCGAGGACGATCTCGCTTTCGATCGGGCGCAGGACGGCTTCGACGCGGTGATGAACTTCAACCTGATGCACCTCGTCCCCGATCTTGACAAAACGGTGCGGCGGGCGGGCGAACTGCTCCGGCCCGGCGGGCTCTTCATCTCGAAGACGCCCTGCCTCGGCGACGGAGCGTGGTTCTTCCGTCCGCTGATCTGGGCACTGCGTCAGGTCGGCATCGCGCCGCCGGTTCGGATCCTGACCGTTGCCGAACTGGAAGAGGCGATCCGTGACGCGGGCTTCGAAATGGTCGAGACCGGCGATTACCCGGCGAAGCCGCCGAGCCACTTCGTCGTCGCACGCAAACTGCAATGACCGTGTCGGCCGGGTTAACGCAGCCCGGTCGACTTTCTGTACATACGCGAGCCATACGCAAGCCCTACAGATGCCATACGCGAGCCATACGCCTGAAATCCCAGCTTCAAGTCGTTAATTCCTCAGATAAATCAGCGTCTTGTCAGAGATTTGGTGCGAAATTTAACCGGATTTTCATCGAATCTGGCTAAAGAGCGCCGATCAGTAGGATTTCGGCAGTCCAAGCGCCCGTTCGGCCACGTAGCTCAGGGCGAGCTGTTGGCTGATCGGGGCGAGATAAGGCACCATGATCTCGCGGAACAGCCGCTCGACGTGGAATTCGCGGGCGTAGCCCATGCCGCCATGGGTCGCGATCGACTGGCGGCATACATCCAGCCCCGTCTCCGCGGCCAGGTACTTTGCTGCATTGGCCTCGACCCCGCAGGGTTCGCCCGTGTCATAGAGCGTCGCTGCCTTCAGGCAGAGCAGGCGCGCGGCTTCCAGCTTCGCCCAGGCCTCGGCCAACGGGTGCTGGATCGACTGGTTCTGACCGATCGGCCGGTCGAAGACCTCGCGGTCCTTGGCGTATTGCGTGGCACGCTCGAGCGCCGACAGCCCGATCCCAACTGCCTCGGACGCGATCAGGATGCGCTCGGGATTAAGGCTATGCAATATATAGCGAAATCCCATTCCCTCCTCGCCGACGAGATCCTCGGCGGGGATGTTGAAATTGTCGATGAACAGCTCGTTCGTGTCGACGGCAGCGCGACCCATCTTGTCGATCACGCGCACGTCCACGGCGTTTCGGTCGAGATCGGTGAAGAACAGGCTCAGCCCGCCGGTCGGATTGTCGGCGTCGTAATCGGCCGTCCGGGCCAGCAGCATGATCTTGTCTGCGGACTGCGCGGTCGAGCACCAGATCTTGCGCCCGTTGACGGTGTACCGCTCGCCCTGCCTGACCGCGCGCGTCTTGAGCCGCGTCGTGTCGAGCCCGGTGTTCGGCTCCGTCACCGAAAAACACGTCCGCGTCGTGCCAGAGATCACGTCCGGTAGCCATCTCGCGCATTGCTCGGCACTGCCGAACTTGACCAGCGATCGCGGCCCGAAAATGTTCATGTGAATGGCGGAAGCCGCTGACATTCCGCCCTTTTTCGCGACGTCGAGCATCATAAGGGCGGCTTCGGTCACGCCGAGACCCGATCCCCCATGTTCCTCTGGCAGCGCGATGCCGAGCCAGCCGCCATCGGCCATCGCGCGCACGAATGCATCTGGAAACCGGGCTTCGCGATCGCAGGCCAGCCAGTAGGCATCGTCGAATGGCTCCAGCGTGTTGGCGAGGCCTGAAAGCAGGCTCCGTTGATCAGCGGTTAGCGAGAAGTCCATCGGTCACTCCGAAGCGCGTCTCGGCGAAACCTGCCAAGGTGCGGGACCTGAATCCATCGATGGGCTGATAACTCAGGAAGTGCGGTCCTTGAGGATCAGCTGCGCCGTGGATTTCTCGGCGGGATCGGCACCTCTGCCACGCGCTCCTCGCGGACCATTGTGATGTTGAAGTCGCCGTGGATTCCGCTCCGCTTTCCAAGGAGATAGCGGCCCTCGCGGCGATAGATCGCCTGGGCAAACCCGATGCTGCTGATGATCAGCTGACCGTCCCGGATCTGGCCCTTCCGCTTGAAGACCGTAGCCTCGATGTTCGCGTCGTACAATGGCCCGTAGAGATCGAGCACATCGACCGAGCCATCCGGATAAACTGCCGTCACGTAGAGATCGTGGCACCAGTCGCCGCCCCACGCACCCTGACGCCAGACACCGAGGAATTCGCGCGCCTCGGCCGAAACCTTTTCGTCCGGATATTGCAGGAAGTACGGATCGAAAAGATCGACCGTATAGCAGTTCGGAACCAGATTCTTTGCGTGCGGGTCGCCGGCCTTCACCGGTCTCTTCGATTGCGGCATGCAGGCCGCCAGTGTCGCGATCATGACGAGAATGAGCAGCCGTTGCATTCGAATCCCCTGTCCCACGGTGTCGGCTTCTTGGTCCGTTGAACGGGACGCTACAGGAAAACCAGCGGATTATCGAGCGGATGTCGCATCGACCGGATCACAAATCCGCAGATCCGCGTGCAGCGCCCCGGCGCCTACTCCACGGTCACCGATTTCGCGAGATTTCGAGGCTGATCGACGTCCGTTCCCTTCGCCAGTGCCGTGAAATAGGCGAGTTGCTGGGCCGGGATCGCATAGAGGATTGGCGCCACATCGGTATCGATGCCTGGAAGGACGATCGTGTGCCAGACCCCATCGCCTGCAATCGAAGCGCCCTCGCGGTCGGTCACGAGCACGACCTTGCCGCCGCGCGCCATGACCTCCTGCATGTTAGACACTGTCTTGTCGAAAAGCCGGTCGCGCGGCGCCATGACGACCACGGGAACGGTGTCGTCGATCAGCGCGATGGGCCCGTGTTTCAGCTCACCGCTCGCATAACCTTCCGCATGTATGTAGCTGATTTCCTTGAGTTTCAGCGCACCTTCCAGAGCGATCGGAAACATTGCACCGCGCCCGAGATAGAGGATGTCGCGGGCGACCGACATCTCAAGGCTTATCCGGTCGACTTGAGGTTCCAGTGCCAACGTTTCGTTCATGATCCGCGGCAGTTCGGTGAGCGCCTTGATCAGATCGCGCTCGCGCGCCGCGTCGAGCACGCCGCGCCTGCGGGCCGCCAGGATTACGGTGCACATCAGGACCATGAGCTGGCAGGTGAACGCCTTCGTCGAGGCGACCCCGATTTCCCGCCCGGCAAGCGTGGGGAGGACCGTTTCGACCTCGCGCGCGATCGAGCTTTCCTCGACATTCACCACCGCGATGGTTTTCGCGACCCGACCCGAGACGTGCCTGAGTGCCGCCAGCGTATCCGCGGTTTCACCCGACTGGCTGATGAACAGAGCCGCATCGCCCTTGCTCAGCGGCGGCTCGCGGTACCGGAACTCCGACGCGATATCGAGCTCGACCGGAAGCTGCGCGATCTGCTCGAACCAGTACTTGGCCACGTGCCCTGCGTAGGAAGCTGTCCCGCACGCCACGATGATTAGCCGGTTCAGATCCTCCCAAGCGATGTTCTCGGCGGGCGAGAGGATGCGATCCCGCTCGGGCGAAATGTAGCGCCCAAGCACGTATCCAAGCACGGTCGGCTGCTCGTGGATCTCCTTGGCCATGAAGTGGCGATACTCGCCCTTGTCGACCATCCCGGCCTCGATCGACACGGCCTTGATCGGCCGGTCCGTCGGTTGACCGCTGGCATTGTAGATCTTCGCACCTGACCGCGTCAGGACGGCGCGATCGCCTTCCTCGAGATAGGTGATCTGCTGCGTCATCGGCGACAGCGCGAGCGCGTCAGAGCCAACGAACATCTCGTCCTCGCCCCACCCGATTGCGAGCGGCGAGCCGTAACGCGCCGCAATCATGAGATTTTCCTCGCCCTCGAAAAGAAAGGCTAGAGCAAACGCGCCTTCGACCTTCTCCAGCGTCTTGTTGACAGCCTCTAAAGGCGAAAGCCCGGTCGACATCAGGTGCGCAACGAATTGCGCGACAACCTCGGTGTCGGTTTCCGTGTTGCAGGCCACCTGATGCTGCGCGAGTTCCTCCCGCAACTCCCGGAAATTCTCGATGATCCCGTTGTGCACGACGTGCACCGGACCGGCCGCGTGCGGATGCGCGTTCTCGACCGTCGGTCCGCCGTGGGTCGCCCAGCGGGTGTGTCCGATCCCGGCGCTCCCGGGGGCGGGGTCCGCCGCCACCACCTTGGTGAGTTCGGCCAGCTTGCCGACGGCACGCCGGCGCAGGGCCGCACCGTTCTGCAGCGTCGTCAGGCCCGCACTGTCATAGCCGCGGTATTCGAGGCGTTTCAGCGCGTCGAGAATGCGCGGTGCAGCATCGAGCTGTCCCAGAATGCCAACGATTCCACACATTTATTCTGCCTCGTTCTTGAGCGCCTTGGCGCGCTCCGCCTCCGTCCGGAATTTTTCGCGCATTCGCGGCGCAAGCCCGTCGCGATTGATCTGCGGGGTTCGGCTCAAAGCCAGGGCATCGGCCGGGACGTCCTTTGTGACCGTCGTGCCGGTTCCGATATACGCGCCGTCGCCGACCGTGACCGGCGCGATCAGTGCCGTCTGAACACCAACGAACGCGTTGTGGCCAATGGTGGTGCTCTGTTTTGCGAAGCCGTTGTAGTTGCACGTGATCGTCCCCGCCCCAACGTTGACATTCGCGCCGAGCTCAGAGTCGCCGAGATAGCTCAGATGCCCGGCCTTGGTGCCCTCACCCATCTTCGTCTTCTTGAGTTCCACGAAGTTGCCGATGCGCACACCGCCGGCCAGATGATTGCCGCCGCGCGCGTGGGCAAACGGGCCGATCTTAACGTCGGCGTCCAGAACGGTGTCGCTGAGATTGCAGAACGGCTTGATCTCGCAGCGATCGCCGATCGTGACCTTCGGACCGAACACGTTGTTGGGATGCACGAGAACATCTCGCCCGATCTCGGTGTCGAGGCTGAAGAAAACGGTATCGGGTGCCACCAGAGTCGCGCCCTCGGCCATCGCTTGTCGGCGCGCAGCCATCTGAAAGATCGCCTCGGCCTCTGCAAGCTGTATCCGGTCGTTTATGCCCAGCGTCTCGGCCTCATCGCAGAGAACGGCGCGGCATGTGAGGCCTTCACCCTGCGCCAGGGCGATGACATCGGTCAGGTAGTATTCGGCCTGAGCGTTGTCGTTTCGCACCTTGTCGAGCAGGCGCAGCATCGTCTGGCAATCGCCACACATCAGACCGGAATTGCAGATCCGGATCGAAAGCTGATCGGCTGTGGCGTCCTTCGCCTCGACGATTGCCGTCAGCGTGTCGTCTCCCTCTAGCTCAAAGCGTCCGTACTTTCCGGGATCCGCCGCCTCAAAGCCCAGGGCAACGATATCTGAGCTTTCGCGCGCCGCTTGCATCCGTCCAAGCGTATCTGCACTGATGAACGGCGTGTCGCCGAACAGGACGAACAGATCGCCGTCGAACTCTTGCAGATGGTCTCGCGCGGCAAGCACAGCGTGACCGGTTCCGAGTTGTTCGACCTGAACTGCCGACAGTGCAGTGGCATCGAAAGCCCGCGCCGCCTCTGCCACGGCTTCGGCCCCGTGGCCGACGACAACAATCGTCCGCAGCGGCGTCAGAGCGGACGCAGCGAGCATCGCATGGTGCAGCATCGGCGCGTTCCCGATGGGATGAAGGACCTTGGGCAGGTCGGACTTCATGCGTGTGCCCTTGCCCGCGGCAAGGATCACGACTGCGCTTGCTCGTGCCATGCTTGTTCTGCTCCGTGCCTCGGGCGTTTCCTTATCGACCGTCAGGGGTAAAAAAAACCCCTGCGCGCTTCAGAAAAGATTTCAGATCATTGCCGCGCTCCCTATACGGAACGCGGTCCGGCAGGGAGCAGAGACTTGAGCAGGCGTGGTGCGATCTTCGATCTCGACGGGACTCTGGCGGATACGTCAGCCGACCTTTTGAATGCCGCCAACGCTGCTTTGGAACCGCGCGGGCTTCCGCTCCTGAGCCTCGAGGATGATCGAGCCTATGCCGGTCGCGGCGGCAGATCGATGATCCGCCGATCTATGACACTGGCCGGGATCGATCTCGACGACGAGGCAGGGGTCCGGTTGACCGACGCGATCTATCCGGAACTGCTGGAAGCCTATGTCGGAGCGCTTGCCGTTCATACTGTGCTTTTCCCTGGCGTCGAGGCATGTCTCGACGCGCTTGATGGAGACGGCTGGGCGCTCGGCGTCTGCACGAACAAGCCCGAGCGCATGGCCATCTCGGTGCTCGACGCACTGGGCGTTCTGAACCGCTTCGAGGCGCTTCTCGGGGCGGACACGCTCACCGTCCGCAAACCGGATCCGGAGCATGTGCGGGTGACTGCGCAACGCTGCGGCGTCGATCCCTTGCGCTGCGTGATGATCGGCGACACCAGCACGGACTTGAACGCAGCACGCGCCGCCGGAATACCCTGTGTTCTTACCCGGTTCGGTTTCGCAGCCGAGCCGCTTGAGGACCTCGCGCCGGATGCGATTATCGATGGGTATGCCGAGCTTCCGGGCGTGGCGAGGCGCCTTGTGCCTGCCGCAGCCACTGCTTGACTGCCGATCGGGGCTCGCGTATCAGGCGCGCCTCCGGGCGGTTAGCTCAGTTGGTAGAGCACAGTGTTCACATCGCTGGGGTCACTGGTTCGAATCCAGTACCGCCCACCATCGTTCCCAAGTACAGCCTTCAAAAAGACTTGGAAATGAATTAACTTTATTGTTTCAGTGCTTTAACTTAAAACCTATTAGTTGTTGGCGATTGCGTGAAGACGGTCGCCAGCTTCTGTCAGTTTCTGTCCCCAGCCCAGAACCATGAACCGCTGAAACATAGCGCCCGGGGTGCGCCCGGGCACCTTCCCATTTCCATTCAACCTGTCCGCCCGCACGGCTCTGCCTGCGGGCATTTTTCTGTTTCCGAGACTGCATCAATGTCCAATACCGACCAACATCGCATCACGATCCGGTTCACGCCGGAGGAGTATGCGCTGGTCAGATCGAAGGCGGTTGGTCAGCCTCTCGCAGCGTTTATTCGGGAGATGGTTCTCAAAGAAGCTGTGACGAAGCGCAAGGCAACGCGGCGCGCCCTTCTCAAGGATCACATTGCGCTCGCACAAGTCCTTGCGAAGCTCGGAACGTCACCGCTGGTCGAAAGCTTTCGGGGCGCCGTGACAGATATGCGCAACGGCACGATCCCGGTCTCAGAGGCCGCAGATCGGTCCCTGGAGCGCATCGCGACTGAGCTTGCAGAGATCAAGTCTCTTCTGATGTCAGCGCTCGGGACGTCGGAGCAATGATCCTGAAAGGCGCCCAGCGTGCTGGCGCGAAGCAACTCGCACTGCACCTCCTCAGTGAAGACGACAACGAGTTCGTCGAATTGCACGAGATCCGAGGACTTCTCAGCGACGATGTGGTCGGGGCCTTCAAGGAAATCGAAGCCATCGCCAAAGGGACTCAGTGTAAACAGCCGTTCTTCTCGGTGTCACTTTCACCTCCGCCGACTGCGGGGGTTGATGTTGGTGGTTTCGACGCAGCCATTGATCGGATTGAAGCCGCGCACGGGTTGATGGGGCAGCCGCGTGTGGTGATCTTCCATGAGAAGGAGGGTCGCCGCCACGCACACGCGGTCTGGTCCCGCATCGATCCAGAGACAATGACCGCGAAGAATCTACCCCACTTCAAGCGTAAGCTGAACCAGATCGCGCATGAGCTGTTTCTGGAACATGGCTGGGAGGTGCCAGCTGGCTTTCAAGACGGCGTGGCGGCCAGCCCGACCAATGTGACGTTGGCTGAACTGAGCCTCTCCAGAAGAGTTGGTCGACCGTTATTGATAGGAAAACGGAGGATCAAAGATGGCGAACAAGCGAGCGAAACCGGAAGAGATCGTCAGCAAGCTTCGGCAAGTTGAGGTTCTTGTCGGCCAAGGGATGCCAAGA
>JBCDAV010000007.1:0-206338 GCA_039184865.1 Pseudomonadota bacterium
CTCGGCCAGCTTGCGGTCGAGGTCCTCGACATCGTTGTGCTTCCAGATCTTCTTCTCGGCGCGGGAGTGGCGGATGCCCTCGATCATCGAGGCGTGGTTCAGCGCGTCCGACAGGATCACGCAGCCCGGCATGGTCGCCCCGAGCGTGCCGAGAGCGGCGAAGTTCGATACATAGCCCGAGGTGAACAGCAAAGCCGCTTCCTTGCCGTGCAGGTCGGCGAGTTCCTTCTCCAGCCGGACGTGGTGGATGTTCGTGCCCGAGATGTTGCGCGTGCCGCCGGCACCCGCGCCGCAGGTGTCGATGGCCGCCTTCATGGCCTCGCGCACTGCCTCGTGCTGGCCCATGCCGAGATAGTCGTTCGAGCACCAGACCGTGACGTCGTGGCAGCCCGCGTTCGCGCCCTCGCCGACATGGCGCTTGGCCCTCGGGAACTCACCGACCTGGCGCTCGAGATCCGCAAACACACGGTAATTGCCTTCCGACTTCAGATCCGAGAGGCGATCCATAAAGTGCTTCTCGTAGTCCATGATAGTCCTCCTCAGTCGGCAGGCTCAGCACCCTGACCGGGTGCATCGCGTTTTGTTATCCAGCTCCAGAGCGCAGAGTCCCGCACCGGCAGAACCATCAGCCAGTGTTCGACCAGCGCCAGTGTCGTCAGGGCGGCAAGCAGTACGAACCCTGTTCCGGCATCCTCTGCGGCAACGGCGCGCTCGATCCAGCAGGCAATCGCGAAGGTCAGCACCGTTATGGAGACCGGGAACAGCCAGTTCATGCGCCGGTGCGCAAAATAGGTTTTCATGTGGGCAAGCGCGCTCGGCATCATCTCGTGGCTCAGGTTGGGCACGCCGAGATAGATGTTCAGCTTGGCCGAGATCCGCGCGAAGAAAAGGATCAGGAACGTCCAGAAACCCGTTTGCTCAGGCGCGCTTGAAACAGCCCAGCCGAGGCCCAACGCCGCCAGCAGCAGCGCGAACTCGTGATGGGCAATCGTGCCCCAGGCCAAGAGAAAACGCCGGGTTCCCTTCAGTCCCAGGGGGCACGGCTTGCGGTTGGGACCGGTGATGACGCCCGTCAGAAAGGCGAGCTCGAACCATCCCCAGAGCACGATGGCCGAACAGAACCCGCCATAGGCAGCGGCCTCTCCAGTCTGGTGCGCGAAAGCGTACAAGGCGTAGAGAGCGGCCGCCGCGATCGGCGCGGTCAGGATCAATTCGGACCTGCTCGCGCCGCGATTGACCATCCACAGGATCGCGCCGGTGGAGAACCACCAGACGAAACATGCGAAGAGGATGGCCAGGGTCATGGATTACCAGACCGGTTCGAGCCGCGACGTATCGGGCAATTCATTGGACTTGACCGGCAGGAAGTAGATCCGGGCGAAGACTGCCCCTGCCCGCGCGGCCAGACCGACACGGCGCAGCCATTGCAGCGTGCCACCCTTCGCTCGGCTCTCATCCAACGCCACGTTGATCCGGGACATTGCATCGCAGAGTTTCCAGAAGGTCGGGTTGTCGAGATCAAGCTCCAACGGGAAACACTGGCGGGAGATCTCAGACGTCAGGCGGATCACCTGCTTGTCGTACTCGTCGATATCGACGCCGAGTTCCTCGTGGAAACGATGACGCACATGATCGCGGATCCACATCGTCACGAAGACCGCGACGAGGAAGAACCGGATCCAGAGCTTGTTCAGGCCTTCGAGTGTCTTGCGGTCGGCGCGCATGATCAGACTGAACGCCTCGCCGTGCCGGAACTCGTCGTTGCACCATTCCTCGAACCACTTGAAGATCGGGTGGAACCGGTATTCCGGGTTGCGTTGAAGGTGACGGAAGATCGTGATGTAGCGTGCGTAGCCGATCTTCTCCGACAGATAGGTCGCGTAGTAGATGAACTTCGGCCGGAAATAGGTGTACTTCTTCTTCTGCGTCAGGAAGCCGAGGTTCACGGCGACGCCGGCCTCGCGCAGTGCGTCGTTGATGAAGCCTGCGTGGCGTGCTTCGTCGCGCGCCATGTACTGGAAGAGCTTCACGATCTCATGATTCGAGCCGCGCCGCTTCATTTCCTTGTAGAGGACGCAGCCGGAGAACTCCGCCGTGCAGGACGACACCAGAAAATCGATCATCTCCTTCTTGAGGAGCGGGTCCATCCCCTCCCAGTCGACGGTGTCCCAGTCCTCGTTCTTCTTGAAGTGCCCCTTGTTCGGGTCCGACGCCATCTCGGCGAGCAGTGCATCCCATTCCTTGCGGACCGGCTCGACATCGAGCTCATCAAGCGCCTCGAAATCCGTCGTGTAAAAGCGCGGCGTCAGCAGTGTGTTCTGCATCGCCAGCGCCGTTGCGTCATCGGAGTCGAACTTCGCCATTTCCTCAGCGATCGCGAGCCCTTCCTCGACGGTCGTCGCGTCGGCGGTGTGGCGGGCCTGCATGTTCTGGACGTTCATAGCCGCACCTCCTCGGAGAAGCTGAATTCGCAAAGCTCCATGACCTCGATGTCGCCGGTGAGCCGCGTCCAAAGCCTCTCAAGAGCGCTCGCGCGCGTGATCACTGCGGTGCGATCCTCGCGGACAACTTCGCCGAACGGCGCCATGATCTCCGGTCCCTGAACGTGGACCTCGTCGCCCGGATAGACGACGGAGCCGTCGTTGAAGCGCACATGCGCGTGCAGGCTTTCGAAACAGTGCGAGACCTCGACCGTGCAGGGTGCCGTCTCGCGTTTTCTGGTGAACAGTCCCATCTTCAGTCCTCCATCGTTCGCGAATTTTTCGTGGAAAGCAGCTTCGCGAATGCTGCAAAATCGTCGGTGCCGAAATCCGTTGAGATGGCACGTCTGTACGCTCCGCCGCGACCCGCCCGCGACCGCGCTTCCAGAGCAGTTGCATGGATCGCGAATGCCCTGGACGCCGCGCGGCCAGACCCTTGGGGCAAGATTTCGATCCTAATGTTGGCGGGGTTGCTCATCGGCAGTTCGGTTCCTACTCAGCCGGTATCGGCGCGGTCTGCAGCTCGGCTGGCCGCTCGTCGGCTTCGGTGATCGAGTGCGCGCCGATCAGACGCATCACGGCTTCGGCGTCAGGAATGGAACGGAACGCCGGCTGCGTTCTCCGGATGTACCACGGTCGCACATGCGGCCAGCAGGCCAGGTAGGAAAACCCGGACTCGCCCGAAAGATCGAACATGATCGTGCCGCCCGCGTGACCGCCCGATTTGAGGCTGGCTTTGACGATCCGGCGATACGGAATGTTGAGGGCCATACCCAGAACGGCCCCGATGTGCATGACGATCCGCCGATTGGTGACAGTGTAGGTCGTCGCCCGGGCCTGCGTCCACGCAAACAGCGCGATCAGCCCGCAGCACACGGCACCTATGCCAATCAGTAGTGTTGCAGACGCGATCCCGCGCTCGACATCATGGTTCAGCCATCCGGCCAGACCGCGCCAAAGGGCGAGCATTACGAAATAGATGACGACCCAGCGCAGAAAGAGCGCATCATTGGCGAGCGCCAGCCAGTCCGGCTTGCCTTGCCAAAGAATGCGCTCGTCCTCCCGAGGTTCCGTCTGAGAACCTCCCGTCGGCTTGGACGGCTTGGATGTGTCGTGATCCATCTACCGGCTCAAATCTGTGCTTCGGCCCGGTCCCCTGCAGCGTAGAGCTTGCCGCCGGCCCAGTAGCCGCAGATCTTCTCCTCCTCGAGTTTCGTAACCTGACCGTCCGAGGCCGTCTGCGGAACGTTGGCGAAGTGCTCAGCATAGAGTGCATGTACCTTGACCCGGTCGGACGTGATCCGAACCAGCTGGATCGGTGCCAGGCGCTTGCCGCCTTCATCGCTGAGATCGATTTCCAGATACCGGACCAACTGCTCCGGGACATCGACCCAAACGTCCGAGACTGTTCCGACGACCTGCTGGTCGTGCGACACGACGGGCAAGCCACGGCAATCGCGCCAGCTGACGATCGAGAAGTCCTCGAGCAGACGCATGGGTTTGATCTTGGGATGCCCGTGCCCGTCATACTCGGGCACGTCAGCGCGCATGCACCAGGACGCCGGACCGACACCGTCGAGCATCGGATCGCCGGTCGGCTCAAACGGCGAACCCGCTGACAACGGTGCCTGCTGCAGCGCCAAAGGACGGTCGTCCACGGGATTGTCGTTCGGGACCGTCACCTCGCCCAGATTGTGCGGCAGCTTGAACGTCTTCTGCCTGGGAAGCGGGTAAGGACCGTCATTGCCCGACGGAGACCCGTCATCGGCCTCCAACGGATAACCTTCGCGCATGTTCTCGCGCTGCAGGTAGATCACCAATCCGGCGAAGAACAGCCAGAACAGGTAAAGCGAGACCTGCGCCAGATCGATGTTCCCGATGATGAGATGTTCCATGACAGCTCCTTCCTTCAGCGTATCAGGCCGGGAATTCGGCGAGGCCGACCCCGGATTTTCCGTGAGTGTTGACCAAGCGTGCCTTGCGCCGCACCAGCGGGGCGAGCACGATCAGCGTGAAAAACAACAGTCCGAGTTCCGTGTGATAGACGACGCTGTAGCCTGTCACAGGATCGACGAGCGCGGGGCCAAGTGCGCCTGCCTCGGCGGCAGATCCGACGACGTCGCGCATTACGCCACCGACGGCCGCACCGAGACCAAGTGCAGTGGCCTGGGCCGCACCCCACGCGCCGAGCGCCAGACCGCGTCCCGCGAGACCCTCGGTCGCGAGCGTCATCGCAACGAACAGCGTGGCGATCGCGAAAAGCCCCCCTCCCAGCCCGATCAGAAACGCTCCGGAGAAGAACAGCGTTATCGATCCCATCGGAGCGGAGAGAATGACGGCCGAGAATGCCGCGAGACCGATCAGGAGACCGCGCGCACACATCCAGTACGCACCGACACCCTTCGCGAGCCAACGGGCCGCGAGAGCGAACGCGATGAGCGATCCGACGGCCCAGATCGCAGTCAGAAGCGTGGTGGCCGAGACCGACAGACCGAGGATCTCGCCACCGTAAGGCTCAAGCAGCACGTCCTGCATCTGGAAGGCCATCGTGCCGAGGAAGACGACCATCAGGAGCCGCCCCGCTTCGCCGCCGCCCTTGAGATCGCGCCAGGCGTCACCGAAGCTCGGACGTGGCGCCGCGCGCTCGGCCTTCGACATCGGCCGCACGCGCTCCTGCTTCCAGAGTGCCACAAGATTCAGCAGGAGCGTCGCCAGCGCGGTGCCTTGAACGACCTGCACCAGGCGCAACTTAGAGAAGTCCGTGAGCAAGGCCCCGATGATCAGTGCGGCTATGATCATGCCAACCAGGAACATCACGTAGAGAAGGGCGACGACACGGGGGCGGTTCTCGTCATCGGACCGATCCGATGCCAGCGCCAGACCGGCGGTCTGCGTCATGTGGAGCCCAAGCCCGGTCATCAGAAACGCGGCCGCCGCGAGAGCCTCACCGGCCCAGACCGGGCCGACGCTCTGATCTCCGGACAGGACAAGGATCGCAAACGGCATCACCGCGAGGCCACCCATCTGCCAGAGGGAGCCGAACCAGATGTATGGCACGCGGCGCCATCCGATGGCCGACCGATAGGTGTCGGACCGGAAACCGAGCAGCGCCCGGAACGGCGCGATCAGAACCGGCAACGCCACCATAATCGCGACCATGAAGGCCGGCACCCCAAGCTCGACGATCATCACCCGGTTCAGCGTGCCGAGCAGCATGACCGTCGCCATCCCGCACGAAATCTGGAACAGCGACAGGCGCAGGATCTGCGATAGCGGAAAGCCCTCGCTGCCGGCATCGGCGAACGGCAGGTAGCGCACGGATAGCTGCTTTATGACCTGCTTAGGTATGATCACCTGACGAGCCTCATGGCTTGCGAGATGTAGAATCCGGACTTGATCCGCTCACTCGGCGGCATGCGCCAACGGGCAAAAGCCGCCTCGGACGCACAGAGCCGCCGCAGCTTTCGTTCTGCGACCGGATGAATTGCAGGTGAGCGGTCAGATCTTGGGAATAGTTTCCCCGTCAGGTGCATGACGCTGAGCAACGGCGTGCTCGGCGCGAGCGTGAAATTGATCGAGTTGCGGGTCCGATGGGCAAGGCGGGCGAGTGCGTTGACCACATCATCGGGTGCGTAGTGGATCAGGCTGTCCATCGCGACGACATGGTCGAAATGGCCGAGCGCGTCGTCCAGCATGTCTCCGACCTGATAATCAATGCGCGAAGCCACGGCGTCGGGCGTACGATCCTCAGCGACCTCGAGCAGACTTCCCGAGATATCCACCGCGACGACGTCGGCCCCACGCTTGGCAAGTTCGACCGACATCTGGCCAGCACCGCATCCGGCATCCAGCACGCGGCATCCATGGAGCGACTTGGGCAGGCGGTAAAGCAGTGCGGCGCGCATCCGGTCCCGGCCCGCACGGACAGTCTGTCGGATGCGCGAAACCGGCGCATCCGAGGTCAAACGCTCCCATGTCTCGGACGCAGTGCGGTCGAAGTATTCTTCGAGACGGCCGCGCGTATGAGAGTACGTGTCAGTCATCAGTCGAACCCGAGCAGCTCGAAGATGTCGCGATCTTCCATCGGGCCCGGTGCCAGCGGTTCGGTTCCGTTCCAGAGGGTTTCGGCTAGGCGGACGTACTCCTTCTGGACGTGGACGATATCCTCTTCCTCGGGCATCTCGAAGACGGTGCACTTCTTCAGGCGGCTGCGCCGGATCGCGTCGACATCCGGCATGTGTGCTATGCGCTTGAAGCCGACCTGCGAGCAGTACTTGTCGACCTGATCCGTGTCCTTCGAGCGGTTTGCGATGCAACCGGCCAACCGGACGGGATAGTTCTTCGACTTCGCCTGAACCGCCGCGATGATCCTGTTCATCGCATAGATCGAATCGAAGTCGTTCGCGGTCACCACGACGGCCCTGTCGGCATGCTGCAAGGGTGCCGCGAAACCACCGCAGACCACGTCCCCGAGCACATCGAAGATCACGATGTCGGTTTCTTCGAGAAGATGGTGCTCTTTCAACAGCTTCACCGTCTGGCCGACGACGTAGCCGCCGCAGCCGGTCCCCGCGGGCGGACCGCCGGCCTCGACGCACATCACGCCGTTGTAGCCCTCGTAGACAAAGTCCTCGGGCCGCAGCTCTTCGGCGTGGAAGTCGACCTCCTTCAGCGTGTCGATCACGGTCGGCACGAGCGATTTGGTTAGCGTGAAGGTCGAGTCGTGCTTCGGATCACAGCCGATCTGCAGCACGCGCTTGCCGAGCTTCGAGAAGGCTGCCGAGAGGTTCGACGATGTCGTCGACTTCCCAATCCCGCCCTTGCCGTAGACCGAGAACACCTTGGCGGTCTCGATCTGCATCGTCGGGTCCAGATGCACCTGCACCGAACCTTCGCCGTCCGACCCCTTGAGGTTCGGAATACCGGCGGCCTTGCGCATCAAATGCTTGTTGTCGAGCGGGCTCATAAGCGCCTCCTATTCGGCAGCGAGGGGAATGCCCTCGAGCCGATCTTCCAGTTCGTCGCCTGCCGCGCGCATCGCAGCCAACGTCTCGTCGTCAGGACTCCAGTAGTCACGCTCCTGCGCCTCGATCAGCCGGTTGGCCAGGCGGGCGCTTGCCTGCGGATTGAGATCGCCGAGACGCCGTCGCATTTCGGGATCGAGCAGGAATGTCTCGGTCATGCGCTGATAGACCCATGGATCGACCTGCCCGGTGGTCGCCGACCAGCCGACAGAGTTGGTCACGTGGGCCTCGATCTGACGCACGCCCTCGTGTCCATGGTTCAGCATGCCTTCGTACCATTTCGGGTTCAGCGTGCGCGTCCGTGTCTCGAGCGCGACCTGCTCGGACAACGTCCGGACCTTGCCGTCGCTGCGCGTCTGATCCGAGATGTAGACGGGGGCTTCCGCGCCGCCGCGAGCCCGACGAACGGCGCGGGAAATGCCGCCGAGCGTATCGAAATAGTGGTCGATGGTGGTCACGCCCAGTTCGACCGATTCGAGGTTCTGATAGGCAAAGTCGACCTCGGCGAGAACCGCATTCATCAGATCCGGCTGCGCAGCGGGATTCCCATCGCGGCCATATGCGAAGCACTTGCGCTTCTGGAAGGTGTCCGCCAGTTCGTCCTCATCGTCCCAGGCGCCCGCATCGACCATCTGATTGACGTTCGACCCGTAGGCACCGTCGGCATTGGAGAAGACCCGGAGAGCTGCCGTGTCGAAGTCGATGTCATGCGCATCTGCGTGCGCGAGCGTGTGGGCGCGCACATGGTTCATCTCAGCTGGCTCGTCCGCGACGGCGGCGAGCCAGGCCGCCTCGGCGAGCATCCGGGTCTGGAGGGGCAGCAGGTCGCGGAAAATCCCGGACAGCGTCATGACCACGTCGATGCGCGGACGCCGGAGTTCCTCGAGCGGGATCAGTTCCGCGCCGCAGAGCCGGCCGTAGCTGTCGAATCTCGGCCGAGCGCCCATCAAGGCCATGGCCTGCGCGATCGGGCCGCCTTCGGTCTTCAGATTGTCCGACCCCCACAAGACCAGCGCGACGGATCTCGGCAGGGAATGTCCTTCCGCAAGATGGCGCTGCAGCAGGCGCTCGGCCTGCCGGGCACCGTCTTCAAGCGCGAACGTCGACGGCATCCGGAACGGATCGAACGCATGCATGTTCCGGCCGGTCGGCAACGCCTGCGGCGCCCGGATAAGGTCCGCGCCCGGCACAGGCCGAATGAACCCGCCGTTGAGCGCATGAAGGATCGCCGGCGTCTCGCTATCCGTCTGCAAATGACGCTCGGCTTCGCTCAGATCGTGTTCTGGCAAGGCCTCGGCCATCGTCGCAATCAGATCGGCGCGCACATCCTCGTTCAGCGGGTTCCCCACCACATGAAGACCGTGGGGAATCAACGACTGTTCGTATTCCAGCAACTCGACCCAGAGCGCGTCGATGTCGTTGCAACTCAGATCGAGTTCCTCGGCCTGTGCGCGGATCATCTCCTGCAATTCAACACGCTCGGGCGCGCTCGGATCCCCGGTGCGCCACCGTTCAAGCGACGCCTTCAGTTCGACGAGTCCCTTGTAAAGACCCGCTTTCGCGACTGGAGGTGTCAGATGGGTCACAATGGTCGCCGCGCCGCGCCGCTTGGCTAGGGCACCCTCGGAGGGGTTGTTCATGGCGTAGAGATAGACATTCGGCAGATCGCCGATCAGCCGGTCGGGCCAGCAATCCGGACCGAGCCCGACCTGCTTGCCGGGCATGAATTCCATCGCGCCGTGCATGCCGAAATGCAGCGCCACGTCCGCGCCAAAATCCTCGCGCAGCCAGCGATAGAAAGCGCTGAACGCGTGCGTCGGTGCGAAACCCTTCTCGAACAGCAGGCGCATCGGATCGCCTTCGTATCCGAACGCCGGTTGCACGCCGACGAAGACCTTGCCGAAATGCGCGCCCAATATGAATACGTCGCGGCCATCGGTCTGGTGCTTGCCCGGTACCGGACCCCAGGCAGCCTCGATCTCGGACAGATACCGGTCGCGTGCGACAATGGAATCCGCCGAGACGCGCGCCGCTACATTGGATTGCTGGCCGAGGATCTCGGCATTCCCCTTCAGGATCGCATCGCGAAGGTCGTCGATGGTCGCGGGAACTTCGACGTCGTATCCCTCGGCGGCCATCGCATTCAGAGTGTTGTGCAGCGACTCGAACACACCGAGATGAGCCGCCGTGCCGACAGCGCCCGCATTGGGCGGGAATCCGTACAAAACGACCGCGACCTTGCGATCGCCGATCTTGGTCTTGCGCAGGTTGACCAGGCGCGCGACGCGATCTGCCAGGCGGCCCGCGCGTTCGGGATCGGAGCGCATCGAACGCCCACCTTCGACGCGCCCACCGTATATCATCGGCCCGGTTGCGCCGTCGATCTCGGGGATCGCGACCATCATGGTCGCCTCAACCGGGGACAGTCCACGCGCGCCGTGGCGCCATTCCTCAAGCGTCTGAAACTCCAACGCGTGCGCGGCGACATACGGCACATCCAGCGCTGCGAGCGCTTCTTCCGCTGCCTTGGTGTCGTTGTATGCCGGGCCGCCGACGAGCGAGAACCCGGTCAGGCTCAACAAAGCATCTATCCGTGGTTTGCCGCGGTCGCAAAGAAACTCGTCAATTGCCGGACGGGAGTCGAGCCCGGCCGCGAAGACCGGGATCACCCGCAGACCGCGCGATTCCAACTGCCTTATGACGCCGTCATAATGCGCAGTGTCCCCTGCGAGCACGTAGGCGCGCATCAGCAGAACACCCACGGTCCCGGTCGCACCCGTTCCCGGAAGATCGCCGAGATTGGTCGTTACCCGACGGCCCGAGAGATCCGGATGGTACAAGCCGACTTCGGGGTATTCGACAGGCGCCCGAGCCTTGAGCTGTCCGCGCAGATGTTCTCTCGGCCCAGCTACGTAGCGATCCAGCAGGAACCGGACCAGCGCCCCGATATTGTCGTCGGAACCGGCCATCCAGTACTGCATCGACAGGAAGTACGCGCGAACATCCTGCGCCGTGCCAGGGATGAACCGGAGGATCTTCGGCAGACGCTTGAGCATCCGCATCTGGTGCGCGCCGGAGGAGACCTTTTTCTTTCCTGATCCGCGCAAACGCTTCAGGAGCGCGATCGCGGCGGACTCCTTTGCGCCCATGTTGAACCGGCCGAGGCGCGTCAGCCGGATAACCTCACCCGCCGCCATGCAACCGACGAAGGCATCGCAGTGCGGCGCGCGCGCTTCGAGATCGGGAAGGATCGCGCGGATGTGCTCATCCAGAAACAGCATCGTCGCCACGATAACGTGCGCCTCGGCAACATCCGCTTTGCACCGCTCAAGCGCTGCGGGGTCCGAGGACCATTCCGCCGCCGCATGAAGATCGAGCTGCAGGCCCGGAATGTCGCGTTTCAGTGCCTTGCGCGCGCGCTCGATCGGCGCAGCCAGATGGCTGTCGAGCGTGACGATCACCACCCGGACGGGTGGCGCGTCAGCGGGCGAAATGCGCTTTGGCATCGTAGAGCGTCTCGACATCGATAACGGCGCGACCTTGCTCGACCGCGAACTTCTCTGTGTTGCGCCTGGCCTTGCCGCGCACGAAAAACGGGATCTTGCGAAGTTCCTTTTCGGCATCCGGATGCCAGCTCGGGGCACCCTTCACATTCGCTGCAGCAGTGTTCTCCGCACTGACTGCCTGTTGAACTTCGGGAACTTCCTCGGGTTGCGTCGAGGGAGCGTGGCCGCCGAGATGCGACGGACCGGCATGATCGTGAAACTCGAAATCCTCGCGGAACATCGTGAGAAGATGCTCCTCGAGCCCCATAACCAGCGGATGGATCAACGTGTCGAACAGGACGTTGGCACCTTCCCACCCCATGACGGGCGAGTAGCGCGCAGGGTAGTCCTGAACGTGGACAGGCGCCGAGATCACGGCACATGGAATACCCAGGCGCTTGGCCATGTGGCGTTCCATCTGAGTGCCCAGGATCATTTCGGGCTGAGCCGCTTCAATGGCTTTTTCGACATCGAGGTAGTCGTCGGTGATCAGCGGCTCGACGCCGTATTCCTTCGCAGCCGTTCGCAGATCGCGGGCGAATTCGCGATTGTAACACCCCAGTCCGACGACCTCGAAACCCATCTCCTGAGCCGAGATCCGTGCCGCCGCGATCGCGTGCGTTGCGTCACCGAAAATGAAGACCCGTTTGCCGGTCAGATAAGTCGAGTCGACCGAGCGCGACCACCAGGGCAGCCGCAGATTGCTCTCATCCGTGATGACGGTCCGCCCGATGATGCGGCTGATCTCCGCGACGAAATCGCGGGTCGCGCCGACCCCCATCGGAACGACCTTCGTCCTCGGCTGATTATATGTTTTCTCGAGCCAGCGCGCGGCGCTGTCTGCGATCTCGGGGTAGAGAACCACGTTGAAATGCGCCGCGGCGAGCCGTCCGATATCGTTCGGTTCCGCACCCATTGGCGCGCAGACATTGATCGAGATCCCGAGGCTTTCCAGAATGCGCGTGACTTCCATCACGTCGTCGCGGTGTCTGAACCCGAGCGCCGTCGGTCCGAGGATGTTGCAGCTCAATTCCGGCGTGCGCTCCATCGGCAGGGCCATGTGGCGAACGATCTGATAGAAGGTCTCGCCCGCGCCCCAGTTCTCCTTGCGCTGATAGGACGGCAGCTCCAACGGAATCACCGGAACGGGAAGACCAAGGGCGGCAGCGAGTCCACCCGGATCGTCCTGGATCAACTCGGCGGTGCAGGATGCACCGACAATCAGGGCCTGGGGCTGGAAACGCTCGTAAGCATCAAGGCAGGCATCCTTGAAGAGCGTCGCTGTATCTGAGCCGAGATCGCGCGCCTGAAATGTCGTGTACGTCACCGGCGGGCGGTGATCGCGCCGCTCGATCATCGTGAAGAGCAGGTCGGCGTAGGTATCCCCCTGCGGCGCATGCAGAACGTAGTGGAGGCCGCTCATCCCGGTCGCGATCCGCATCGCACCTACATGCGGCGGACCCTCGTATGTCCACACGCTCAGTTTCATACCGTCAGCCTTTCCGTGCGGCGCAGCGGACGGGCGAACAGTTCGGCTAGATCGGCGGCCTGCTCATACCCATGCACCGGCGAGAATACGAGCTCGATCGCCCACTTCGTCCGCAGTCCCTCTGCTTCGAGCGGATTTGCAAGGCCAAGGCCGCACACCGTCAGATCGGGACGCTGATCCCGGCATCTGTCGAGCTGGCGGTCGACGTCCTGCCCTTCCGACAACACCGGGCCATAGGGCAGCATCGCGAGATCCGGCGCCATGATTTCGCTGTGAATGTACGGGGCTCCGACCTCGATCGGCGTCATGCCGCATTCGCGGGTGAGGAACCGCGCCAAAGGAATCTCGAGCTGACTGTCAGGAAAGAAGAAGATCGACTTGTCCGTCAGCGTCGTCGCAACGCGTGCCACGGCGTCTCTTGCACGGGCGCGCGGCGACTCCGTCACAGCCTGAAAACGTTCATCCGACACACCGAACGCGCGCGCCGCTGCTCGCAGCCAATGCGTGGTGCCTTCCTCGCCGAACGGAAACGGAGCGGAGAGGCGCTGTGCTCCGCGGCGATCAAGCGCCTTGGCTGTCGCGCCGAGGAAAGGTTGTGCCAGCAGGTAGTGGGTTCCAGGCCCGATCCCCGGCACATCGTCGCGCCGGCGCGCCGGCAGGCAGCTTACCGCATCGATGCCCATATCCCGGAAAAGCCGCAGGAACTGATCTTCGACCACATCCGGGAGCGCCCCGACGATCGTCAACTGCTTGTCGGCGGAGTCGGGAAGCGTCGGGACCATCGCTTCGAGGCAGGCGTCCTCGCCTTCCGTAAACGTGGTCTCGATACCGCTTCCCGAATAGTTCAGAACCCGCACATGCGGAGCGTGTTTCTGCGTCAGACGCTCGGCGGCCCGGGAGAGATCAAGCTTGATGACCTCTGAGGGGCAGGAGCCGACGAGGAAGAGTTGACGAATGTCCGGCCTGCGCTCGAGTAGGCGCTCGACCTCGCGGTCCAGTTCGTCGTTGGCGTCGGTCAGTCCGGCGAGATCCTTCTCCTCCATGATCGCGGTGCCGAACCGCGGTTCGGCAAAGATCATCACGCCCGCCGCCGACTGCAGCAGGTGCGCGCAGGTCCGCGACCCGACCACCAGGAAGAAGGCGTCCTGCATCTTGCGGTGCAGCCAGATGATTCCCGTCAACCCGCAGAAGACTTCCCGCTGGCCACGTTCCTTCAGAATTGGCGCCTGCCCACAGCCGTCTGGAATGAATGGCCGGTTCATGCCGGAGCTCCGGCAGCGTCCAGTCGTGCCGCCCTGAGTTTCAGCAGGAACTGCGTGGCATTGACGACATAGGCCGCGTATGCCGCGACTGCGATCCACATCTGAGTTTCGGCGGCAACACCGGCAAAAAGGGAGATCATGTAGGCCGTGTGCAGGGCGATCACGACAAAGGAAAAGACGTCTTCCCAGAAGAATGCCGGGGCCAGAAGATATTGACCAAAAACGACTTTTTCCCAGATCGCGCCGGTCACCATGATCAGGTAAAGGAACATCGTCTTGATCACGACGGACAGGGTCGCCTCCCAAAGCCCATCGCCGGTCGCGAGGAACCGCACGACCAATCCGAGTGAAATCAGAAAAACGCCGAACTGCAGCGGCGCCAGAATCCCTTGCACGACCGTCCAGGGAGTCTCGTCCCGGCGCACACGCTGTTCCGGCGTGTAAAGCGGCACGGAACGGCGATCGATTGCAGCCTGCGCGGCCATCTTATCTCTCTCCCTGATCACGAGGATTTTTAACGAGAGTAGTGCTCCGACCGAAAAAGTGTCAATCAAAACTTACGCAAATGTGTCACCTCAAACTTGCAGAGATTCGGCGTGTTGCCCGATCTGAGCCAATTTCCGCTCTCTGACGGCGCAACTCACCGGCAGATTGACGGAGATCTCGGTAAATCTGACCTCAAATCATGACATTTTGCGCGACTCGCCTCTCAAGCTGTCAGTTCTATTTGACGGTCACGCCGATTCATGGTTGTTTTTCTCTGGGCGCTCTTCATCACGCACGCGCCTCGCACAGCCGGTCTCACCATCCGCAACCGCGGTGCAGAGTCGGCAGCAAGGGTTGACATGGACGGTCACGAGACAGCCAGCGCTCACGAGCGCAGCCCCTTCGAAACGGAGATGCCGCAGGACCGCACGGCCCTGCCGTTCGACGCGCTCGAGACGATCACTCGAGAACTTGTCAGCCGCCTGAATCGGAAACTGCCCAAGAGCGCTGATTACGCCGCCTACGACGACACACTTTCGGACGAAGATCTCGACGGTTTTTGCGATGCTCTGGTCTGCGACGACTCGGGACGATTCCGCGTGATCTTCGAAGATCTCCGCTTGCGGGGCAGGACGCTCGAGTCGCTGTGTCTGCGGTGTATCGCTCCCGCCGCGCGGCGGCTCGGCGACCGTTGGGTATCTGACGACGCTGGCTTTCTAGAGGTCACACTCGGTTTGACACGGCTGCACGGGCTGCAGCGCCAGCTCCGGGACGACTTCGCTGCGCGCAACCGGATGCAGTTGCCAAACGCCTCCGCATTGTTTTCGCCCGTGCCCGGAGAGACGCATGTCCTCGGCGTGACGATGGCTGCCGACTTCTTCCGGCGCGCAGGTTGGGCCGTCGATCTGAACATGGCCCAGGACCCGGATCGCATCGTCGAGATGGTGATTGCGGGCCGATACCAGCTGGTCGGGTTCTCAGCCGGCTGCCGCTCGGTGATCCCGGATCTCGAGTCGATCATTCCGCGCATCAGAAATGTCCAGCCACAGCCAAAGATCGTTCTCGGCGGTCACCTCGTTAGCTTGGAGCCCGATCTTGTCGACCGTCTTGGTCTGGACGGTGCATTCACCGAGGTCACGACAGCGCCGTTTTCCTGTTATTCGCTGCTCTCCGAAGCACTTGAGTGTTGACAGAACGGCGTCGTTGTTGAGCTTGGCGATGAGCAGTAAAAAAGACCTTGAGCGTCGGCAATGAACGCACATTTCCTTCGGGAAGACATTCTCGATATCGACCTTCCGAAGAACTTTGTGGCGCTGATCTCATCGGTCTCGGACATATCGTTCATCACCGACCGGGACGGGGTGATCCTCGATCTCATCTGGAATGTCGACGGTCACGACGATTTCGATCCGAAGACGCTTTTCGGCAAGCGGCTGACCGACATCGTCACTGAAGAGTGCCATCCGAAGATCGCGGAGATGCTCAACGCGGAGGGGCCTGACCAGGGCGGTCGCCAGCGCGAGATCAACCACAACGTCGAAGGGTTGGACGAATTTCCGGTTCGTTACAGTGCCGTCGGCGCCGGCGACTCGGTTATCTTTCTCGGGCACGAAATCCGGGCGATTGCGACGCTTCAGACACGCCTGATCGAAGCTCAGAGGGCGCTCGACGAAGATTACAGCCGCCTGCGCCAGCTCGAGACGCAGTATCGCGTGCTGTTTCAGACGTCATCGGAAGCGCTGCTCGTCGTCGACGCGTCCACGGGCCGTGTCGAGGATGCGAATTCTGCTGCGGCCCAGATCCTCGGGAAAGATCGAAGCGACGTGAAAGGCGACGCGCTCGAGGGGCTCTTTGTCAGCGATACCTGGCCCGCGCTCCGCGAGGCGATTCACAGCGTCAACACGACGGGTCAGCAGGACATTTTCACGGGTCGGCTCGAACACTCCGGCGATGACATCGAGTGTAGCCTGTCGATCTTCCGCGCTGCCAGTTCGACGATGATACTTTGTACGCTCACGCGCGGGGACAAGGCGGGCGCGCTTGCCGGCGGCGTAGAAGACCTGCTCATCGGAATGGTCGCTCGAATCCCGGATGCCATGGTCCTGACGGATGCATCGGGCGAGATCCAGTGGTGCAATGATGCATTCCTCGGCATGGCGGAAGTTGCGCTGCAATCGCAGATCGACGGCGAGCCCCTTGCACGTTTCCTTGGGCGCCCGGGCGTCGAGATCGACATCATCATCGAGAACGCGCGCGAGCATGGGCGGCTGAGAGCGTTTTCGTCGGTGATCACCGGCGCGTTCGGGTCGGAGACGCGCGTCGAGATCTCGGTGGCTGCGTTGTCCGAGCCGCGTCCGATGATCGGATTCGTGATGCGCGATATCAGCCGCTACGACCAGATCCCCGCGCGCAAGCCCGAACGCAACCAAGAAGCGCTGTCCGATATGATGAACCTGGTCGGGTCGGTTCCGTTGAAAGATCTCGTGCGCGCGTCGACCGATGAAATCGAGAAGATGTGCATCGAGGCGGCGCTCAAGAAGACCGGAAACAACCGCGCCTCAGCCGCAGAGATGCTCGGGCTCAGCCGACAAAGCCTTTACGTGAAACTGCGCAGGTTCGGATTGCTCGAGAAGGACGGAGCCTAGTCCGGTCAAGCGGCTGCAAGGTACCGGGCGGCCAATTCACCAATCATGTCGGCAAACAGTCCGGGCTTCTCCTCGTGCATCAGATGCCCGAGATCCGGGACCTCGTGGATTTGAATGCTCGGAACCCTTCGCGCGAGCATCGGCGCTTCGTCCGTTGGAACGGTCCGGTCGCCCTGCCCAATGACGAGATGAACGGGGATTTTGACCGCAGGCATAGCTTTCAGCAGCGGCTCCAGCTCCCAGAGCGCCATCATCGAAAGCGCGCCATCCACATGCTCGGATCTCGTGATCATCCGCGCGTAGAGATCCGTGCCCTCTTTTCCGATGTCGGAACCGGTCGACCCGATCAGCCGCGGAACCTGGCCCGGCGCGCTCGCGAAGTTCGAAAACATCCAAGGAACGAACGGGTTCAGTGCGAGGGCGCGAGCGAGGGGCGGAAATACGGCGCCTGCCAAACCGCGAAACGGGGCGAGTGCGGGATTGAGACCGATCACGAGCTTGGGCGACAACTGCTCGGAAACCACAGCCTGCAGAGCAATCGCCGCGCCTGCGGAGTGACCTACCAACAGATCCGGTTCGACGTCCAATTCCTGCAGCAGTGACGTTACGCCTTCGGCCATGGCTTTCAACGAACACTGACGGCGCGACTGGATTCGCGAAAAGCCATGGCCGGGCAAGTCCACCGCGATGACGTCGAACTCCTCGGCCAGAAGCGGCATGAGATCACGCCAGCTATGCGTTGCGGCGCCAGCGCCGTGAAGAAGGATAAGCGAGGGGCCGCGCCCCATCCTCTGATAGTGCCAACGGATCTTGCCCGCCTCGACAAAAGCACTCGCCTCGTGGTTCGGCCAATCCCGACCAAGTCGAGGCCAGTCAGGATGGACGGGGGCCTTCATTCCGTGACGGCGTGCCGGACCATCCGGCTTATCGCCTTTGCGTCCGCGCGGGGCAGCGGCAGGTATTGTGCGCCCATCGACAAGGCGAGCGCCTTCGCGTCAGCCTGAGGGCGGTTTGCGGTATCGATCAGGACCCCCGTCAGTCCCTCCGCCGAGATCGCCCGAGCCGCCATTGCTGCATCTTCTGCTGCCTGCTTCCGCCCGGGTTCCCCATTCAGTGCAACGTTGCCGCGACCGTCTGTCAGGAGAATCAGATACGGAGTGGCGCCCTGTCTCCGAACCCTTACAGCCAGTTCGCGCCCTGCCACCAAGGCGGCCGCGAGCGGTGTTGGCCCACCGCCAGGCAACACCGCGAGGCGGCGCTTGGCCTGCAGAAGCGATCTCGTCGGCGGCAATGACAACTCAGCGGCTGACCCGCGAAACGCGATCAGCGCGACTTTCTCGCGCCGACGGTAGGCTTCGGCAAGCATCAGTTCCACGGCACCCTTGGCTTCGGCCATGCGGGCGGCGGCCTGGGACCCGGACGCGTCGACCATAAAGATCAGGACGCTTTCCGATGGCCGTTCGTATTGCTTTATCCGGAAGTCGTCGGGCTGGACGATGAGCCCTCGTCGCTCGGCCCCTGCCAGCTGGCGCAGCTTTTGCCAAGGTGCTGCAGCCAAGAGCGTCGCGAACACGTCTAGGCGCCGGCCCTCTGGTTTGCCGGGGCGGGACCGGGCCGGTCGTCCGTGCGTAGCCGATCTTTGCCGGTCGCCCGCCCCGCGCGTCCGGGATTGCCCTCTGCTTTGACCACTTAATAGCCCGAGCTCCGGAAGAAGCGCCGCCACAGCTTCCAGCACCCTGTCCTCGAGCTGACCGTCTTCAGTCGACTTTGATTGCCCGTCGCCTTCCGGGTCCTGATTTGGCGCCTGCTCGTCGGGCGCGTCGTCGGCCGTTGGCAGCGCCTGCGCTCTCGGCGCAAGACAGAGTGCCGTTGCGGTCACGATCTCGGCTTCGCCGATTTCCCGCTTTCCGGCGAGGGCAGCCAGGACCCGCGCCAGCCGCAATGCAAGCAGGGGCGCCCGCAAAGAACCAATCGCCATCGCAGACGCCAGATGAAGCAAGGCTTCGGGAGCGTCGCCGTCAGATATGCCGCGCTTCAGTTGCCGCTGCGCAGCGCGAATATCGTCTTGGGTGTATGTTGCTCCACGCACCTCGGATCGCGGAATTCCCTCCATAAGCAGGGTGATAGCCAGTCGGTCCGTAAGCGCCGCGGGCGCCTCCTCGTCCGGCTCCGCCCCTTCATCCAACAGAACGAGCGCCGGGGCTTCTCCGGCATCGATCGCGACGGCAATTCGAGCAGCAGCGCCGCTCTCGAGCCGGTCAGCCATTGGCACCAGCATCATGGTATCGCGTTGACGCGTCAGCAGCCCGCCGCGTTCTGCGCGACGCCCGGTCCGGATCGTCTCGACAAGATCGGTGCTCGGCGCGAGCGCGGTCGCATCCAGACTTCCCGGCAGGCGCGCGACAGGCAAGTCCAGCAAGTCAGTCAACATGGAAATCAGTGCGTCACGTATCGGTCCGGGCCTGTCGCGGATCGTCAGGCCGTGCAGCCCTTGCGGATCAACCGCGAGAGCCGCCGCCGCGATACTTGCAAGCGCCCAGCGATCGCTCGACGCCGTCACAACGCCAGAGTCTCGGACACAGCACGCGCGATCCGCGCGGTCGACCCGGTTTCGTCCAACGGATCGCGACGCAGGCGATGCCGGAGCGCCGGCGCGGCGACCTGCGCGATATCGTCAATTCTGACCTTCTTGCGCCGGTTCAGCGCCGCCGAAGCACGGGCCGTCCGGATCAGTGTCAACTCACCCCGCAGTCCGTCAGAGCCAACCGCCTGACAAAGCCGGGCGGCAGCCTCGATCACCTCGTCCGGCGTCTCGATCTTAGGAAGCGCGCGGCGCGCGGACACGATCCGCTTCTGTGCCTTTTCCTCGCTCGCCTGCCAGTCGGCCAGAAACCCGTCCGGATCCCGATCGAAAGTGTCACGCCGGCGGATGACTTCGACCCGGTCCGTGATCTCCGAAGGCGAGCCGATTTCCACCGACAGTCCGAAACGGTCGAGCAACTGCGGCCTGAGTTCGCCCTCTTCCGGGTTGCCAGACCCGACCAATACGAAACGTGCCGGATGCCGGACAGAAAGCCCCTCGCGTTCGACCACGTTCTCGCCAGAAGCGGCCACGTCGAGCAACAGATCGACCAGATGATCCTCGAGCAGATTCACCTCGTCGATATAGAGAAACCCCCGATTGGCTTTGGCGAGCAGGCCGGGTTCGAAGCGCTTTTCTCCAGTGGACAGGGCGCGCTCGAGATCGAGCGTTCCAACGACACGATCCTCGGTCGCACCCAGAGGCAGATCGACAACGGGTGTCGCGATCTTGACGGTGCGCTGCTCTTTCGCGTTCGGGTCGCGTCCGGGCACGACATCTCCCGGCGAGGAATTGTAGGGGCAATCCGGCCTGACCGCGATCGGCGGCAACAGCCCGGCCAGTGCACGAACAGCGGTCGACTTTCCCGTTCCGCGGTCGCCGAAGACCAGCACGCCCCCGACGGACGGATCAACGGCAGCGATCATCAGCGCGTGCTTCATCTCGTCCTGACCGACGATGGCCGAGAACGGAAATGGTATGCTCATGCGGGCTCGGGCCTCTCGAAAGTCTGCAAGGGATCGGCACCATTCCATGATCCGGATGACCCGACAATATCGAAGCGAGCGTAGAGCTCCTCGGCAAACCACTCGCCCTCGCGGACCGCCCGGATCGCCCTTGCATGAGGACCGTCGCGGCGGGCGAAGTCGGCCATCGAGTTCGTGTCCGGCCAGATCGAGAACGTGACCTGATGCAGCCACGGCACTTCGCCGAGACCAATCTTGAACGCGACGTTCGTATCCGAGCCGATTGCAGCGGAAATGGACGGAACGCGCTGCCAGAATTTCAGCATCGTGCGGGGGCGAAGCGTCGCCCGTGTCAATGCAGCGAGCGGCCCGCTCGACTTTCCCGATCCGACGAACGGAGCACGACCGTCCCAGCGCCCGCGCACCGCAGTCGTTCGCAACATCACGGTCCAGTCTTCCTTGGAATTTGCGCGATATCGCTCGAAGATAGGCGCCTCTACGCCTGTTCGCGCTGATCCGAGATTCGGCCACGTCGCAAGGATCCCATACACGGCCGTATTTGGCACCGGCGTGAAGCCCTCTCCCGTGCCCGATCCGAACAGTTTCCAGAAACCGACATCAGGAAGCCGCGCCATCGCAGGGCGTGCCAGCAACATCTGAGAGAACGCCCATAGTCGGGCGCCCGGGCCGGCAAAGCGGAAAACCGACAAGCTGGTGATCTGGGTCTGTTCGGTCATGTTCCGGTCCTGAGATCACCAATCTCACGTGTCAGCCGAGAGTTGTCAATCTTGATGGACACTGTTACCGTCCGGAAATGCTTACACGCGTTGAGCCAGACCTGAGAACGCCGACGGACGACCCGCGCCCGCGGGCAATCGTGATCGGTGCGGGTTTCGGCGGCCTGGCTGCTGCGATCCGACTCTCAGCAAAGGGCTACAACGTCCATGTGATCGACCGCCTCGAGACGCCGGGCGGGCGCGGATCGGCCTTGCAGCAAGATGGCTATCGGTTCGATCTCGGTCCGACCATTGTCACGGCTCCGCAGGTGTTTCGGGAACTCTGGGCCAGCGCGGGAGAGGACTTCGACAGCGATATAAACCTGCATGCGATGGATCCGTTCTACGAGATTCGCTGGCAGGACGGCTCGTCGCTGCGCGCTCATGCCGACCCGGAGAAAACCCGTGCGGAAGTCGCAGCACTCGCGCCAAACGACCTGCGAGGCTACGACTGGCTGATCCGCGCGGCCGAGCGCCGGTATCACTTCGGGTTCGAGAATCTCGGGCGGCGCCCAATGAACAAGTTCTGGGATCTGGTGATCGTCCTGCACATTTTCGGCTGGTACCGGGCAGACCGCTCTATCCATGCCCACGTCGCAAGGAAGGTGCGAGACCCGCGCCTGCGCATGGCGATGTCGTTCCACCCGCTCTTCATCGGCGGCGATCCGTTCCATGTGACATCGATGTATGCGCTCGTGCATCATCTCGAGAGCCAGTTCGGTGTTCACTATGTCATGGGCGGCGCCCAGGCGCTCGCGGACGGCATGGTCAAGGTCATCGAGCGCAAAGGCGGCACTCTGACATCGGGTGTCGAAGTCGATGAGATCGTTGTCGACGACGGGCGCGCGACCGGGATTCTGACACTTGGCGGCCAGAGGCTCGACGCCGACGTGATCGTCTCCAACGCAGATGCCGGGCACACCTATGCGCGGTTGTTGCGAAGTCAGACGAAACGTCGCTGGAATGATGCACGCCTGCATCGGACGCGCTGGTCGATGGGACTGTTCGTCTGGTACTTCGGCACGCGCGGCACCCGCGAGATGTGGCGCGATGTTGGTCACCACACGATCGTCAACGGTCCACGCTATCAAGGCCTCGTTAAGGACATCTTCCAGAACGGCCACCTCGCCGAAGACATGAGCCTGTACATTCATCGCCCCTCGGCGACGGACCCGAATGCTGCACCTGACGGAGACGACAGCTTCTATGCCCTGTCGCCCGTGCCACACCTGGGGTTCGACAAACCGGTGGACTGGCTGGCGAATGCGGAGCCGTATCGACAGAAGGTCGAGGCATTCCTGGAGAGCAATCTGCTTCCGGGTCTCCGCGACCGAGTCACGGCCAGCCATGTGATGACGCCGCTCGACTTCCGCGACCGGTATCTCAGCCCGCACGGTTGCGGTTTCTCGATCGAGCCCAGGATCCTGCAGTCCGCCTGGTTCAGGCCGCACAACGTGTCGGAGGAGGTTCCCGGTCTCTATCTGACGGGCGCCGGGACGCATCCGGGCGCGGGGCTGCCTGGCGTCGTGGCATCCGCCGAAGTGCTGGCTCAGCTCGTCCCCGATGCTCAAAGGGTGAAGTGATGCGCGGGGCAGATCTCGCGCATTGTCGCGAAACGATCAAACACGGCTCTAAATCCTTTTACGCGGCATCGAAGCTGCTGCCTGCGCGAGTTCGCGATCCAGCACTTGTGCTCTATGCCTTTTGCAGGCTCGCTGACGATGCCGTCGATCTGGTGGACACGAAGCTCGCGGCCGTGGAAGACCTGCGCGAGCGTCTTGAACGTGCCTATGCCGGAAAACCCAAGGACGATCCTGTTGAACGCGCCTTTGCCGAGTTGATCGCAGAGGTCGACTTGCCACGGGCGTTGCCCGAGGCCTTACTCGAGGGGTTTCACTGGGACGCGATGGAGTTCCGCTATCGCACGTTATCGGATGTCCGGGCCTATTCGGCGCGGGTTGCATCGGCCGTCGGTGCGATGATGTCGGTCCTGATGAAAATGCGTGAGTACGATGCGCTCGCGCGGGCCTGCGATCTCGGCGTCGCCATGCAACTGACCAATATTGCGCGGGATATCGGTGAGGACGCGGAAGCCGGTCGGCTCTACCTACCGATCAACTGGTTCGACGAAGCGGGTCTGGATGTTGATGGGTTCATTGCCGATCCAAGCCCGCGCCCCGAAGTCACACGTATGGCGCAACGACTGCTGGCTGAAGCGAACCGCCTTTACTACCGATCCGAGGCCGGCATATCGAGATTGCCGAGACGCTGCCGCCCGGGGATCTATGCCGCGCGGTACATTTACGCCGGAATTGGGCGTCACATAAGAGCGGCCGGTTTCGACTCGGTAACGCGCCGGGCGCGCACCGGTCTGACCGAGAAAATTGGTCTCGCGGTTGCGTCCTTCGGGGCCGCTGCCGCCGACGCCGTAATGCCGCGCTCACCTGTGCTCTATGCGCCACCGCTGGCCGAGACCGCGTTCCTCGTGGACGCCGCAGCCGATCCTGCGGCCGAACCTGCATCCTGGAGCGCGTCGACGACGCAGACCCTTGTATCGACACTGACCCGGCTGCGTGAGCACGATCTTGCAACCGCGGGAGTCGACGAGGCGACACATTCCGGCAGACCTGCGTGATGGACATCGTCGTGTTCGGCATCTGCCTTCTTGCCTGCGGAGCCGCTGCGACCACTGGCGCGGCATTCCCGCCCGGAAAGTGGTACCTGACGCTTGATCGCCCGCCGTGGACGCCGCCCAACTGGCTTTTCCCGGTCGCATGGACTGTGCTTTACGTCGCCATGTCCGTCGCGGCTGCACGGGTCGCGCCATTGGAGGGGTCAGGAATGCCGATGGCGTTGTGGGGCCTGCAGATCGCTCTCAACACCCTCTGGACCCCGATCTTCTTCGGGCTTCGCCGCTTCGGTCAGGCGATAATCGTCGTCGTCGGGTTATGGTTGGCGGTCGCCGCGACCATGCTGACCTTCTGGGAACTTGACCCGATCGCAGGCTGGCTGTTCGCGCCGTATCTGCTGTGGTGCACGATCGCCTCAGCTCTGAACATCTCGATGTGGCGGCGCAATCCGCAGGTCCGACCGATCACTCCGGGCGAGTGAGGTAGCGCATCGCCCGAGCTAGCGCGCAAACGCCGCCCAGTCTGGCACGCGCGGCACGCGTACCGCCAGCATCGGCTTCAACAGCGGCGACCTGAATCTCACGAGATCGAGCGCTTCGTGCACGCCAACGGTCTCTACGCCGTCGATCTGCGTGCGCACCGCAGCGCGTGCATAGAAGGGCGCATGCAACATCGGAGTCACCTCGCGCGGTCGATATCCGGCGTCGCTCCTGATCTCGCGCCGGACCAGCCAGGGGTTGCGTCGAAACCGGGTCTTTGGCGGCAGCGTGTCGACGAGATGTACTTCACCGGCCTCATCGATCCGGACACCGAAGCTGAGCGCTGTCCCGTCGCGTCGGTCGACATCGTAAAACGCCAGTGTCTCGTTACCGACCGGGAAGCGCCCCCATGTCCAGTAGCTGAAGTCATCCTCCAGCGCGCGCGTCCCGAAGTTTGCATCGAAATAGCCGTGACCGGACCACTTCCAGTGCGACCTGTCGAGATCGACCTCGATCCGCGCCGTCGGCGCGAACGGACGCCAGACATGACCGCCATCCCGGGTGAGCGGCACCTCTGATGTGGTGACATTCGCAGGTGTCAGCCGGATCTGCCCCCGAACCCGGCTCACGATCGGGTTCGACAGCTCATCCACATCGATGACCAGCGTGCCATTGCGCCACTCCAGAGAGGACGGGCCCACCTGAAAACGCTGAACGCTCTGCGAAAGCGCGCCTTCGCCGCGCTCCGTCATCGTGAACCGCCCGCCCGGACCATAGAGCGCGACGTTTATGCAGACATGGTTGTGCGGTCTGCGACGCCCGGCCCAACGATACCAGGGCGAGAAAACCGAGCCTATGAAGGCGATGACCGAGACGCCGTACCGGCCGTCGTCCGATAGCCCATCGACATACCACCAGGCATAACCGTTCGGCGGAACCGCGATGTCGAAGCACGGTCCGTCAAGATCGCCTCGGCCGCGAGCCTGCCGGAGGTGGCCGCCATCGGCAGCCCTGCTCCCGGGTTCACGCCGCCCCCCGCCAGGTAAAGGCCCGGGATTCTCGATCTGACGCCCGGTCTCTGAAATGCCGCCATCATCCCGTGTGGGCTCCGCCCGTAGAGGGATCCGCCCGACCCGGGAAACCGCGCCGCGAAGTCCCGAGGTGTCGTCAGATTGCTGCGCTCCGGTCGAGCGTCGAAATCCAACCCGTGCCGGGACAGAGCCGTGAAGACTCGCGTCAGACATTCCTCGTACTCCTCTGGATCGGATGGGCGCTTTGCATCGACAGGCGCGGCATTCATGATGATTTCGAAACGCTCGGCGCCATGCGTTTCCAGACCGTCTCCGCGGTCTTGAGCGCACACATACAGCGTTGCGTCGCTCGGCATCGCGTCCCGCGCGATGGCTTCAAATTCGGCGCGGTAGTCCGTGTTGAAGAAGACGTTGTGATGGGTAAGGTCGCGCCCCGACGGCCGGGCCGCGAACGACCAGACATAGGCTGACAGGGACCGCCGTGAGACGCCATTCGGTCGGACAGCGCCGCTCACTTCCTGCCCCAGCAATCCCTGTTGAAGCGCTGCCGGATCGCCGTTGAACACGATGCAATCTGCGGACCGCACGGAACCGTCGGATAGTGTCACGTTGAAATCGTCGCCTTCGCACCCGATGCGGGCAACGGGCTGCCCGTATTCGAAGACCACCCCAAGTTTCTCGGCGGCTCGCTCGAAACCTTTCGCCAATGCGGCCATTCCGCCGTCGACACGCCAGACACCGCCTGCTTCCGCCTGCCAGATCAGCGAGAGCAGCGCAGGGGATTGGAACGGCGAGCCTCCGACATAGGTGGCATAGCGCGCGAAGAGCTGGCGAAGCCTCGCGTCCCCGAATGCGGAGGTCAGCGACCGCCAAAGGCTGACCCCGGGCAGGAGCGCCCGAAGAATTCGCGGATTCTCGACGCAAGCGGAAAGGATGCCCGCGACGTTGATCTTGGGCGACTTCATCACAGGTTGCTCGAAGGCTCGAAAGACGTCGCGCGTTCTCTCGTGGAACAGCCGGAAGTCCGCTTCGGCGCGTTTACCGCCGAATCCGCGCACGGCCGACGCGCTGGCCTCGACGTCTGCAAACAGATCCAGAGACGCGCCATCAGGCCACCAGTGACGCGCGAGCAAAGGCTCCTCGATCGTTGTCACGAAGTCTGACAGGCGCAGATTGGCTTCGGCAAAGATCTCTTCAAAGACTGGGCGCAGGGTCATCACGGTAGGACCGGCATCCACAGGACCCGCGGAGCTAGGTACTGTGCGCAGCTTCCCGCCGGGCTCATCCGCCGCTTCGATCACGCGCACCGCATGGCCGTCAGCCGTAAGGCGCAGGGCAGCGGCAAGGCCTCCTATTCCCGCTCCTATCACAAGAATTTCGTCGTGATGAGCCGGACGCCTCATCGATCCTCCACTGCATGTAAACTCATATTGACATTGCTCCCGGAGAGTGTCCACTTTATTGGTCTTAAAAAGTGTCTGAATAATCTGACACTCAGTGATCTGCCTCAGGGAGGGCGAGATGACACCCCAGGACCGGATCGAAATCTCCGTGAACAGCGCGCTTCATCGGGCGCAGCGACGCCCGGCACCTCCGAAGCTCGCCGCTGCCCTGGACTATGCGGTTCTTCCCGGAGGGGCGCGTGTCCGGCCGATGCTCTGCCTCTCTGTCGCGCTGGCCTGCGGCGACGATCGTCCCCGGCTCAGCGCCGCTGCCGCGACTGCGCTCGAACTCATTCACTGCGCCTCTCTCGTGCACGACGACCTTCCCTGTTTCGACGACGCGGACATCCGGCGCGGCAAAGCCTCGGTGCACAAGGCCTTCGGCGAGGAAATCGCCGTCCTCGCTGGTGATACGCTGATCATTCTGGCCTTTGAGACGATCGCCCTTCAGGCCGCGGACGATTGCGCGCGCGCTGCGGGATTGATTCAGGCGCTCGCAACCAGTTCCGGTTCACCGGACGGGATTTGTGCGGGTCAGGCTTGGGAGAGCGAGCCGAAAGTGGATCTGGCCGCCTATCACCGGGCGAAGACCGGGGCACTCTTCACGGCGGCCACGCGCATGGGGGCGGTCGCTGCGGGGGCAGACCCCCACGAATGGGAAGAGCTCGGTGCCCGGATCGGTGAGGCCTATCAGGTCGCGGACGATCTGCGTGACGCACTGCTCGACGAGGACGAACTCGGCAAACCGGCGGGACAGGACGCCGTGCACGATCGGCCAAACGCCGTCACGGAATTCGGCATTAAGGGTGCTGCCAAGAAACTGAACGATTCGCTCTCCGCCGCGATCACCTCGATTCCCGCCTGTCCGGGCGAGGCGCAGCTCTGCGCGCTGGTTCGCAAACAGGCGGAACGTCTGACACCGATGGCGTTCCATCCCGTCACCGTCTGACCGGACATGCCCGAATGACCGATATCGGTTACTCCCGGCCAGGCTGGTCATGGCGCCGGCTGGTCGATCAGCTTCAGCAGTGGCAGTTGCGCAAAATCGCGTCGCCCGACTTCCAGCGTTGGGCCGCCGCGTTCCGGCTGACCCGGCCGTTTGTGCGGCAGGACTCTGCGGCGCTCTTCGATCTGATGTCGGGCTTCGTCTACACCCAGACGCTGCTCGCATGCGTCGAGCTGGAGATCCTTGAGGCCCTTCGACATCGGGCGCGCAGCGTCGAAGATCTGGCGGATCATGCCGGCCTGCCCACGCAACGCATGGAAGTTCTCTGTCAGTCGGCTGCGGCGATCGGCATTCTGAAACGACGTCGTGACGGAACCTATCGGCTCGGACGGTTGGGCGCGGCAGCGCTCGGAGTGCCCGGCTTGGCGGTCATGATCCGGCACCATCAGGTGTTTTATCGGGACCTTGCCGATCCGGTGGCCCTGCTGAAAGGGGAGACCGAGCCGGAACTGTCGGCCTTCTGGTCGTACGTTCGAGGCGAACAGGCGGCTGAAGATCGATCTATCGCCGCCGACTACTCTCACATCATGGCGACATCGCAAGCTCTGGTGGCGCGCGAGACGCTCGACGCGGTCGACCTCTCGGGCGTGTCCTGTCTCACCGATATCGGCGGCGGAACCGGAGCGTTTCTCGGCCACGTTGCCGAACGCTACCCGCAAATGGCGCTCAAACTGTTCGACCTGCCTGCCGTGATAGACGCAGCCCGCGATCGGCTTGGAGAAGATCGCAGGCTCGATCTCTGCCCAGGCAGCTTCCTGTCCGATCCGCTTCCGCAAGGCAGCGATGCAATCTCGCTCATACGCGTGCTCTACGATCATCAGGATCACACTATCCGCACACTCCTGTCACGCGCGCGTGACGCCCTGCCGCCCGGCGGAAGACTGATCGTTTCCGAGCCGATGTCAGGCGGAGCCAACCCCTGCAGGGCCGGCGATTCCTATTTCGGATTCTACACGACCGCGATGACGACCGGACGCGTGCGCAGCGCCGACCGGCACATCGAACTGCTGCGCGAGGCCGGTTTCACCGAGACGCGGCACAACGCGACCAACCAGCCGATGCTCACCAGCGTGGTCACCGCCCGGAAGGCGGCCTGACCGAAATCTTTGCTGTCTAATCTGGTTGACAACAAAAGATGTCAAATTAGACTGACAGTCTAATAGCCCGAGTCTTGGTCGATCCGTTGGCCGACTCCAAGAGACAAAAAAAAGGGAGAGGAATGGAAACCAAGGCCGTCGTCATGCAAGGTCCAGGTGACCTCGCGCTGCGCTCGGTACCGTTGACAGCGGCGAGCAAAGACGACGTTCTGGTCGATATCCATTTCTCTGGAATTTCAACGGGCACCGAAAAGCTCCTGTGGTCCGGCGAGATGCCTCCCTTCCCCGGCATGGGCTACCCGCTGGTTCCCGGCTACGAAGCCATGGGCGAGGTCGTGGAAGCCCCTCGCAACAGCCAGATCTCGACGGGCGACAAGGTCTTCGTGCCCGGCGCAAGCTGCTTCGGAGACATCCGCGGTCTCTTCGGCGGCGCGTGTTCAACGGTGTCGACCAGCGCCGACCGGCTCGTCCGGCTCGACGGCGGCATCGGTCCCGAAGGCGCGCTGCTCGCCCTGGCCGCGACTGCGCAGCATGTCCTTGCCACCGGGGTGCTGCCGGATCTGATCGTCGGACATGGCGTCCTCGGTCGCCTCTTGGCTCGTCTTACAGTGCTCCACGGAGGCAACCCGGTTGTCTGGGAAACCGACCCCGGGCGACGTGCCGGAACGCATGGCTACGACGTGCTCGATCCGGCCTACGACCAGCCGCGGGACTACCGTTCCCTGCGCGACTATGCCTGCATCGTCGACGCCACGGGAGATCCCTCGCTGCTTAACACGCTGATCCGACATCTCACGAAAGGCGGAGAAATCGTCCTCGCAGGCTTCTACCCGGGTTCGGTCAGCTTTGCCTTCCCGATGGCGTTCATGAAAGAGGCGCGCCTGCGCATCGCGGCCGAATGGACGCGCGAAGACATGGACGCGACCGTCGCCCTCGTGGCCGACGGCCGTCTGCGGCTCGACGACCTGATCACTCACTGCGTTCCGGCTGACGAAGCCGAGACAGCATATCCAACGGCGTTTTCGGACAAGGCCTGCCTGAAAATGATCCTGGACTGGGGGGGCACGGCATGACACCCGACGGCGCGGACGCACCGATCATCACGGAAAACGGCTTTGCCCGGTTGAAAGCGGAAGCTGCGGTCGAACCCGACCCCGTCGCGACGGAAGTCACCAAGGACACGCAGATCATCGCGATCTACGGCAAGGGCGGCATCGGCAAGTCGTTCACGCTGGCCAATCTCAGCCACATGATGGCCGAGCAGGGCAAGCGCGTTCTGCTGATTGGCTGCGATCCGAAATCCGACACGACCAGCCTGCTGTTCGGCGGCAAGGCCTGTCCGACGATCATCGAGACCTCGACCAAGAAGAAGCTCGCCGGCGAGGAAGTGAAGATCGGCGACGTCTGCTTCAAGCGCAACGGCGTATTCGCCATGGAGCTTGGCGGCCCGGAAGTCGGACGTGGCTGCGGCGGGCGCGGCATCATCCACGGGTTTGAACTGCTCGAGAAACTCGGCTTCCACGACTGGGACTTCGACTACGTGCTGCTCGATTTCCTCGGCGACGTGGTCTGCGGCGGTTTCGGACTGCCGATCGCGCGCGACATGGCTCAGAAGGTGATCGTTGTCGGCTCGAACGATCTGCAATCGCTTTATGTCGCGAACAACGTCTGCTCGGCCGTGCAGTACTTCCGCAAGCTCGGCGGCAACGTCGGCGTCGCGGGGCTGGTGATCAACAAGGATGACGGCTCGGGCGAGGCACAGGCTTTCGCCAAGGCAGTCGATATCCCGGTGCTCGCATCGATCCCGCAGGACGACGATCTGCGCAAGAAATCAGCGAATTACCAGATCGTCGGCACGGACGAGACCCAGTGGGGAGGCCTGTTCTCGGAGCTGGCCGAGGCAGTGGCAGGAGCACCTCCAGGTCATCCGGAACCTCTGACGCAGGACGGATTGCTGGCGCTTTTCGACGGCAAGGACACGGGCGCCGATTTCGTGCTGGAGCCGGCCACCGACGAGGACATGCGCGGCAAGAATGCGGCGCCGAAGATCAGCCTCGAGGTCATCTATGACCATGCATGAGGCCGACATCCGTCGTCTCGGCGGCAAGTTCCGTCAGAGCAGGCGCTCTGCGGAAGCGCGCGACGACGACAAGCGCTTGGACGAAGGATCCAAGGCGCGTGCCGAGTCCTTGGCTGCGCGGGCCTGGGGCGAGCCGGAGGATGACGATGCTTGATCTCGATGCCCTCACGCTGCTCGACGATGCCCTTGCCGAATTGACCGGCGAACACGGCGAAGCGGTCGATCTCTCGCCGTTGGCGCAGGAAATCGCGCGATCGACCCCTGCCCCGCGCTGCCCGCACCTTGCACGCATCGCTGCCGAATGACCGACGATCTCGGACATACGCGGCCGACGCCCGACGCACCTGATCTTCAGGATGGCCTGGGTTGTCACGCTGGCTCCGATCAGATGGAGGCGGCCGCGAGGGCCGCAGGCAAGTCCGACATCCTCGATCAGTTCGCCAAGGACTATCCGCAAGGCCCGCATGACAAGCCGCAGTCGATGTGTCCGGCATTCGGGTCTCTGCGCGTCGGCCTGCGGATGCGGCGCGTGGCGACGGTTCTGTCCGGATCGGCCTGTTGCGTCTACGGTTTGACCTTCGTCAGCCACTTCTACGGCGCCCGGCGCTCGGTCGGCTACGTGCCATTCAACTCCGAGACGCTCGTCACCGGCAAGCTGTTCGAAGACATCCGCGACTCCGTCCATCAAATGGCCGACCCGGAGCGCTACGACGCGATCGTTGTCACCAATCTCTGCGTGCCGACTGCTTCCGGTGTGCCGCTCCGCCTGCTGCCCGATCAGATCAACGGGGTTCGCATCATCGGTATCGATGTGCCCGGGTTTGGCGTGCCGACGCATGCCGAAGCCAAGGATGTTCTGGCAGGTGCGATGCTGCACTACGCCCGGCAGGAAATTGAAGCGGGGCCGGTCCAGGCGCCCGTGGCAGGACGCGACGGACGTCCCACGATCACGCTGCTCGGCGAGATGTTCCCGGCGGATCCGGTGATGATCGGCGCAATGCTCGCACCTCTTGGCCTCGCTGCCGGACCGGTCGTGCCGTGCCGCGAGTGGCGCGAGCTTTACTCCGCACTCGACGGTGGCGCGGTGGCGGCGATCCACCCGTTCTACACGGCAGCGATCCGCGAGTTCGAGGCTGCAGGACGGCCGATCCTTGGCTCCGGGCCGGTCGGCCATGACGGAACGGCGGACTGGCTTGCTGCGCTCGGAGAAACCTTCGGCATCGCCGCAGACAAGGTCGCCGCCGCACAGAACGCATTCCTTCCCGCAATCAAGGGCGCACTATTTGGCTCTCGTATCGACGGGACGATTACGCTGTCAGGTTACGAGGGTTCCGAGTTGCTGGTCGCCCGTCTCCTGGTCGAGTCCGGTGCAGACGTCGCCTATGTGGGAACGGCCTGTCCGAAGACCCCCCATTCCCGCGTCGATGCGGAGTGGCTCGAGGCGCAAGGCGTGTCGATCAAGTATCGCGCATCGCTCGAAGACGATCTCGCCGCGATGGAGGCGATCAAGCCTGACCTTGCTGTCGGGACGACCCCGGTGGTCCAGAAGGGCAAGGAACTGGGCATCCCGAGCCTCTACTTCACCAACCTGATCTCGGCGCGCCCGCTGATGGGTCCTGCCGGTGCCGGCTCTTTGCAGCAGGTCGTCAACGCGGCGATGGGCAACAAGGACCGCATGGCGCGGATGAAGGCGTTCTTCGACGATGTCGGCGAGGGCGATACCGCAGGTGTCTGGGAAGGCGACCCGAACCTCCGGCCCGACTTCCGCGCACTGCACCAGAAGAAGCTCGAGAAGAAGGCGCGCGCCGCCAAAGCGGCGGAGATGATCTGATGCTGATCCAGGACCACGACAGGGCTGGCGGATACTGGGGCGCGGTCTATGCGTTCTGCGCCGTCAAGGGCCTGCAAGTGGTCATCGACGGTCCCGTTGGATGCGAAAACCTGCCGGTCACATCGGTCCTGCATTACACTGATGCCTTGCCACCGCACGAGTTGCCGATCGTGGTGACGGGGCTCGGCGAAGAGGAGCTCGGCCGGGACGGAACCGAAGGCGCGATGAAGCGCGCCTGGAAGACGCTCGACCCGGCCCTGCCGGCCGTCGTCGTCACCGGCTCGATTGCCGAGATGATCGGTGGCGGCGTGACCCCGCAGGGCACCAACATCCAGCGCTTCCTGCCGCGCACGATCGACGAGGACCAGTGGCAGGCCGCCGACCGGGCGATGACCTGGATCTTCACCGAATACGGCATGACCAAGGGCCGGATGCCCTCGGACAAGCGCAAGCCCGGCGGCAAGCCACGCGTGAACATACTCGGTCCGATGTACGGCACCTTCAACATGCCATCCGATCTCGCCGAAATTCGCCGACTGGTCGAAGGCATTGGCGCCGAGGTGAACATGGTGATGCCGCTCGGCGCGCATCTGGCCGAGATGCGCAACCTCGTCAGCGCCGACGCCAACATCGTGATGTACCGCGAGTTCGGCCGCGGCCTCGCGGAACTCCTTGGCAAGCCCTATCTGCAGGCTCCGATCGGGATCGAGTCCACGACGAGCTTCCTGCGGACGCTCGGACAGATGCTCGAACTGGACCCGGAACCCTTCATCGAGCGCGAGAAGCACTCGACCATCAAGCCGGTCTGGGATCTCTGGCGCTCTGTCACGCAGGATTTCTTCTCGACGGCCAGTTTCGGGATCGTCGCAAACGAGACCTACACGCGCGGAATCCGGCTGTTCCTCGAGGAAGACCTCGGCCTGCCCTGCGCGTTCGCGATTTCCCGCAAGGCCGGTGCAAAGACTGACAACGATGACGTTCGCGCACGCCTGAACGAGACCCGTCCGCTGATCCTGATGGGCTCCATCAACGAGAAGATGTACCTGGCCGAGATGCAGGGCGGGCACGGTCCCAAGCCGGCCTTCATCCCCGCGAGCTTCCCGGGTGCCGCGATCCGGCGCGCGATCGGAACGCCCTTCATGGGCTATGCCGGGGCGACCTATCTCCTGCAGGAAGTCTGTAACGGTCTCTTCGATGCACTGTTCCACATCCTGCCGCTGGGCGCTGCGATGGATGCCGCCGAGGCGACGCCGACGCGCCTGACCAGGGACATGCCCTGGGATCCCGATGCACAGCTGATCCTCGACGAAATCGTCTCGCAACACCCGGTGCTGACGCGGATCTCCGCCGCCAAGACGCTGCGCGACGAGGCCGAGCGGATCGCCCAGGAAGACGGCGCCGAACGCGTCGATCGCATCCTAATCGAACGCCTGCGTCCGACAGGCGAAAGACAACAACCGACACGTACCGAAGGGAGGGTCGCATGACCGACTTCACAACCAATCAGGTCAGCCCGCAAAGCAAGACCCCAGGTATCGAATACAAGCTCTATTTCGCGATCATCTTTCTCATCTCGCTGCCGTGGGCATTCGTGTCCTGGGCGCTCGGCCTGGCACGGCCGGATGACGAAGACGTCGCAGGCAAGGGGTTCATTGGCCGCGCCTGGCACCAGGCATCGGTCATCACTCCGCTGATCTTCTCGGCGTGACCCCTTCTACCCAGATCTCTCCCGCCTTCGGGTGGGAAGATCGCCGGGCGGGAACCCTTCCACCCGGTGTGTCGCCGTGCTTCGGCACGGCATCAGTCAAGCGATCCGGAGGATAACATGGCTGAACCGAGCGGCCTGTCTTTTACAGGTCTCACCGACGAAGAGGCCCAGGAATTGCACGCGGTGTACCTGAGCGGGATGTGGCTGTTCGTGGCAGTCGCACTTCTGGCTCATCTCGCCGTGTTCATCTGGCGCCCTTGGTTCTACTCGTAAGGGGGACTGAACGATGAGCAAGTTCTACAAGATCTGGCTGATCTTCGACCCGCGTCGCGTTTTCGTGGCGCAGGGTGTGTTCCTCTTCCTGCTGGCAGCGATGATCCATCTCGTCCTGCTCAGCACGGACCACTACAACTGGTTCGAGATTGCCGGGGCGGAAGCTGCTGCGGAAGTGGCTGCAAAAGGCAGCTGACCAATCGTCGGAAGAAAGCTGCGGGCGACATGCTTCGCCCGCAGCAACCCTACTAACCTAACGGTCCGCAACAGCGGACAGGCAGACGGATACGGATCATGGCGCTGCTGAGCTTTGAAAGAAAATACCGGGTACCCGGTGGCACACTGATCGGAGGCGATCTCTTCGATTTCTGGGTCGGCCCCTTCTATGTCGGGTTCTTCGGCGTGACGACGATCTTCTGGGCTGCACTGGGCACGATACTGATATTTTATGGCGCCTCTCTTGGCGACACCTGGAATCCCTGGCTGATCTCCATCGAACCGCCTGAGCTTGAGGTCGGCCTCGGCTTTGCGCCGCTTCAGGAGGGCGGGCTCTGGCAGCTGATCACGATCTGCGCGCACGGCGCGTTCATCAGCTGGATGCTGCGTGAAATCGAGATCTGCCGGAAGCTCGGCATGGGCTACCATGTCCCGATCGCGTTCGGCTTCGCGATCTTCGCCTACACCACGCTGGTCGTCATTCGGCCCGTCCTGATGGGCGCCTGGGCGCACGGCTTCCCGTACGGCATCTTCAGCCATCTCGATTGGGTGAACAACGTCGGCTACGCCTACGGCAACTTCCACTACAATCCAGCCCACATGATCGCCATCACGTTCTTCTTCACGACGACGCTGGCGCTGGCCTTGCACGGGTCGCTGATCCTTTCGGCCGCGAACCCGGAGAAGGGCGAGGAAATGCGCACGCCCGAGCATGAGGACACGTTCTTCCGTGACTTCATCGGCTATTCGATCGGGCCGCTCGGCATCCACCGCCTCGGTCTGCTACTGGCTCTGAATGCCGGTTTCTGGTCGGCGGTCTGCATCGTGATCTCGGGAACCGTCTGGTTCGACGCCTGGGCCGACTGGTGGTTCTGGTATGTCGACTTGCCCTTCTGGGCCGATCTCGAAGGAGGTCCCAATGGCTGAGTATCAAAACATCTTCAACCAGATCCAGGTCGAGGGACCGCCTGAAATGGGCATGGTCGAAGACGCCGATCTGGGTGAGCGCACCAAGGGCGCGACGTTCTCCAGGCTCACCGGCTGGTTCGGCAACGCTCAGTTCGGCCCGATCTATCTGGGATCGTTCGGTGTGGTGTCGCTGGCAACCGGCGCGATCTGGTTCGTCCTCGTCGGCTTTGCCTTCTGGGAGCAGGCTGGATTCAGCCCGGGCGTCTTCATGCGCGACCTGTTCTACCTCTCGCTCGATCCGCCGCCCGCTGAATACGGGCTCAGCATGCCGCCGATGCGCGAGGGCGGGTTGTGGTTGATCGCAAGCTTCTTCCTTCTGGTGTCCGTGCTTGCCTGGTGGGCGCGGTCCTGGGTGCTGGCCAAGCAACTGCGCATGGGCAAGCACGTCTTCTGGGCGTTCGGCGCCGCGATCTGGCTGTTCCTCGTGCTCGGCCTCTTCCGGCCGGTACTCGTGGGCAGCTGGTCCGAAGCCGTGCCTTACGGGATCTTCACTCACCTTGACTGGACGCTGACGTTCTCGGTCGTGCACGGAAACCTGTTCTACAACCCGTTCCATGCACTCTCGATCGCGTTCCTCTACGGCTCAACGCTGCTGTTCGCCATGCACGGTGCGACGATCCTCGCGGTCTCGCGCTTCGGTGGCGACCGCGAACTCGAACAGATCGCCGACCGGGGCACCGCCTCCGAGCGCGCAGCCTTGTTCTGGCGCTGGACGATGGGCTTCAACGCCACGATGGAAGGCATTCACCGCTGGGCGTGGTGGTTCGCGATCCTGACACCCATCACCGGAGGTATCGGAATCCTGCTGTCCGGTACCGTCGTGGACAACTGGTACGAATGGGCGCAGATCCGCGGCTTCGCACCCCTCGATGAGTGAGAAGGCATGATCCAATGACCAACCAAGACGAAGGCACAAATCAGATGATAACAAAGGAGCCGACGATGCTCTCGATGATCATCGTCGGACAGATGGCCAAGGGTGCGGCGGTGGCGGCGTTCGTGGTCTTCGGCCCGGTCGTGTTCATCTACGCGCTCTACTTCCTCGGCACCTTCCTGCCACCGGAGTCCAAGGAAGCAGACGACCCGACACCGGATTCCTTCTCGGCTTACGAGCAAATCTGGGACGGGCCGGTCCTCAGCCGGTCAAGCTTCGGGGACGGCACATGGACGGCGTGAGCGCGGCGTCCATGAACAACGATCCGACCGACGAAAACACGATCGGTCGCGGAACGGTAGACCGTCCCTACGGTCTGCCGGAACGGCTTCCCGAAGACGAGAGAATTCTCTGGCAGGGTCGGCCGAACAGTTGGGCGCTCGCGCGCGAGTCGCTCTTCATTGACTGGATCGCGGGATACACGCTGGTGATCGCGCTCTGGCGCGCGGGATCGCTGATGGATCTCATGCCGGTTTGGGCCGCGCTTGGCGCTGCCGTGCCCATACTGCTCGCAGGGGCGCTGGCGATCGCGATTCTCTGGCTGATCGCCTACGCACAGGCGCGCAGTGCGGTCTACACGATCACCAACAAGCGCGTCGTCATGCAGATCGGCGCGGCCCTGACCCTGACGCTGAACCTGCCCTTCCGCGAAATCGCGAGCGCAGGGCTCAGCCTTCGTCGCGACGGAAAGGGCACGATCGCGTTCGAGACATCGGGAAGCAGCCGGATTTCCTACCTCGTTTGCTGGCCGCATGCCCGGCCGTGGCGCTGGAACCCGACCCAGCCGGCGTTCCGGTGCATCAAGGACGCGGAAGCTGTTGCCGAACTTCTGGCCGGCGCCGTCCAGACCCACTCGATGCCCGTGAGGGATGCCGCGGCCTGGCCGACAGGCAATCCTGCCACTGCCAGCATAGCCGCGGAGTAACCGCATGCAGAACGTCCAGGCCATAAAACGTCCGGTTGACAACAAGGTTTCGCGCACGCTGATGACGGCCATCGTCGTCCTTTTGTCGTTGATCCTTGCGATGGTCGCGACCGCGCGGCTTCTCGGCATGGAGCCCGTCGCGAAGCCGGCCTCGGGCCCCATCCTGGCCGAACGGGTCCTGTTTCTCGAAAGCAGCATCGCGGGCGAAGTGCAGGTGACCGGTCAGGACGGCGAAACCATCGCTCACTTGCCCGATGGCAAGGGAGTGTTCATCTCGACCATCCACCGGGTCGTGAAACGCGAGCGGTTGCGCTTCCAGGTCGATCCGAACGGGCCGCTTCACCTGCGACGCCGGGCGGGCAACGTCCTGTCGCTCTACGACCCTCTGACGGAACAGAGCATCACGCTCAAAGGCTTCGGGCGGGACAACATCGCCGCGTTTGCAAAGCTGCTGCCTTAAAGCACGAAACCCGGCTGATTAGCTTGGCCGGGCACATCGACCCGCCGCAGTCGCAGCATCCCATCGTCCGCTTTGCAGTAGATCTGGCCCCGGACGCCGTTCGGACGGATTTGAGCTGCCATGAGGGTTGAGAGGCGCCCGATGCGACGGGGACTCAAACCCCGAGGAACCACAGCCATCCTGTGATGGTGGCGAGGCTCAGGATCGTAGCGATGATGACCGTGCTCGCCGCCGTCCCGACAGCGCGGTTGTAGACGGTCGCAAAGATGTAGCTGTTGATGCCCGTCGGCATGCAGGCAATCAACACCGTGGCCTGAACGTACTCCACCGAGAGATCGAAAATCTGCGCGGTAATTACCCAGGCGACCGCGGGATGGATAAAAAGCGAGAGGACCGAGACCATCAACGCTTCGCCGATCTCGGCCTTGATGCTGTAGCGCGTCAGAACACCACCCAGCGCGAATAGGGCCACCGGCAATGCCGCATCGGCCATCATGTTGAGCGCATCCTGCCCGACCGTCGGGATCGGCAACGCAATCAGGTTGGCCGCCATGCCGAGCATCAGGCCGATCATCAGCGGGTTCTGGAAGGTCGTCGTGAAGGCCTTGCGGAAGCCCGCCCAAATCGTCTCGCTGTCGCGCCGCACGGCCTCCATGGTCACGAAGCCCATGAACCAGTTGTACATCGAGTGGAAGGCAATGATTCCGAACACCGCGCCCATGGTCGCTTCACCGAAGGCCCGGTCCGCGATCGGGATCCCGAGCATCACCGCATTGGGGAAGAAGGCGCAGAAGCCGACGGCCACTGCCTCGCCGGGGCGGCGCTTCCAGATCGCGCGCGACAGGAAGATCGCGGCGAAGAACGCCACCGTGCCGGACCCGAAGAATCCGATCATTGCATAGACGTTCAGCGAGGTGCTGAGATCGGTGTGGAACATCGCGTTGAACAGCAGCACCGGAACCGCGATCGAGACCTGAAACTTGATCAGCGCGTCCATGATCCCATCGGTCAGGAACTTGCTGAAGACCGAAAGATAGCCAGCACAGATCAACACAAAGACTGGCACGACGATTTCGAGGAGCGTGAGAAGAATGCTCAAACGGCACTCATCTCGTATTCGAGCACGAGGCCGTCATGGGCCGGAGACACGTTGTCCGGCGTCTGGATGGCCAGTGTTTCGTAATCGATATCGACGTGCAGATTGGTGAGGATCGCGCGCTTGGGTGCGGCCTTCTTGATCCACGCGACCGCCGTCTCGACGTTGGCGTGGCTCGGATGCGGGGTGTAGCGCAACGCATCGGTAATCCAGCAGTCTATGCCGTTCACCGCGCTCCAGCCGGCCTCGGACATTTCCGAGAGATCCGGCGTGTAGACCACCGGACCAATCCGAAATCCGAGGGCGATCGTGTCGCCATGTGGCACATCGAAGGGTTCGCAGGTGATCTCCCCGCCGCGACCGTCGACCGTCACGGGCCCGTCGATCAGATGTTTGTCCATGATCGGCGGATAGGACGATCCTGGCGGCGTCTCGAAAACATAGCCGAACCGCGCATCCATCGTTTTGGTGGTGCGCTCGTCCATCCAGCACGGCAGGCGCGCACGGCGATTGAACACCACCATGCGCAGGTCATCGATCCCATGCACGTGATCGGCATGATCGTGCGTGAGGATCAAGGCATTGAGCCAACCGGCACCGGCATCGATCAGTTGCTCGCGCACGTCGGGACCTGCGTCCAGCAGTACGGTCGTGTTGCCCTCCGGACCAATCCGCTGCACCAGAAGCGCGCAACGACGGCGCCGGTTCTTCGGATTCTCGGGATCGCAGGCACCCCAGATCGGTCCTTTCGGTCCGATCCGTGGCACACCTCCTGACGATCCGCACCCGAGGATCGTGAACCGCAGCATATCGCTCATGCGGCGGCCTGCCGGCCCGAGGCTTTCCAGAACAGCCGGTCGAAGTTCTCCGAAGTAGCCTTGCAGAATGCCTCGTAACTCACGCCCATCGTCTCGGCACCTTTAGCGGCGGTGAGCGCGCTGTATGCAGGCTCGCAGCGCTTGCCGCGATGAGGCGGCGGAGCGAGATAAGGGCTGTCGGTCTCGACCAGAATGCGGTCCAGTGGTGCGGCGGCAAATATCTCGCGCAACGCAGTCGACTTCGGAAACGCGGCGATCCCGGACATCGAGAGATAGAAGCCGAGATCAAGACAGGTCCGTGCCAGATCCGCCCCGGACGAGAAGCAATGCATCACGCACGAATACGGACCTCTGGTGTACTCTTCGGACAGGATGCGCGCCATATCCTCATCGGCATCGCGGGCGTGAATGATCAGCGGCAGCCCGGTACGGCGGCAGGCTTCGATGTGGATGCGCAGGCTTTCCTGCTGCTCGGCCATGCTCTCTGATGTGTAATGGTAGTCGAGACCCGTTTCGCCGATCGCGATCATCTTCGGGTGCGCTGCCAGCGCAACCAGTTCATCGACCGTCGCCATCGGTTCGTCGGCGACGCTCATCGGGTGAGTTCCGGCGGCGTAGAAGACACTTTCGAAGCGGTCGGCCAACGCGCGGACGCGAGGCTCGTTCCGCAGCCTCGTGCAGATCGTGACCATGCGCATCACGCCCGCCGAGTGCGCGCGCGCAACGACGTCATCCAGATCGGCCTGAAGGTTCTCGAAATCGAGGTGACAATGGCTGTCGACCAGTTCAGGCAGAGACATGGCTGGGCCCTAGCGCGCGTTCAGGCGGCCACCGAGTTCAGGCGCGCCAGCGTGGAATCGAGTTGCAGGAACGTATCTAGGATGGTCTGGCCCGGGTCAAGATTGACCGCGACGGCATGGCGGGACCGCGCCGTGACCTCGGCGAAGAGTTCGGCCCACAAGCGTCCCTGCTCCGGCGTCGCCGCGACGCGCGCAATCAAAGCCTGTTCGCCTGGCGCCGCTTCGGGCGGCGGTCTTCCGTGTCCGGCCGCACGCGCCAAGCGGGCAACCAGCAGTTTGATCAGGTCCAGCAGCTGTCGGTAGGTTTCGTCGTTTTGCCGTCCCGCGCAACGTTCGACCATCCGGGCGATGCCCGCGCGGTCGATCCGCCCGCCATTGCGTAGCAAACCGATCAGATCACGATAGAGTTCGAGCCCGTCACCGGCCACGAAGCGCAACGCATCGCCAACCGATCCGCCGGATAGCTGGGCAAGCGCTGTCGCATTCTTAGCTTCCGGAGCAACACCAAGTGCCTCGAGAACCAGTCCGAGGTCCGTCGCGCCCAAGGGGCTGAGATCGAGCGTTCTGCATCGCGACCGGATCGTCGGCAGCAGCCCGGCAGGCGCGTGGCTGATGAGCAAAAACAGCGTCTCCGCCGGTGGCTCCTCAAGAAATTTTAGCAGGGCGTTCGCTGCGTTGCGGTTCATCAGATCGGCATCATCGACGATGATCACCCGCCAGCCACCATCGGCGGCCGAAAGCGACAGGAAACGACGCACCGCGCGGACGTCATCGACGACGATCTCGGTCCGCATCCGGCCGGTTGTCGGTTGCGGCGTGCGTCGCAGGACCGACAGCCGAGGTTCGGACTGGGCTTCAATGCGCGCCTGAACCGGACAATCGCCCGGAGTTTCCAGGGATTCCGGAACACCGGATATCGCATCGCCGAAAAGTCCACCGCCATCGTCAGGCGGCTTGGCAATCATCATCCGCGCGATCTTGTAGGCGAGCGTCGCCTTGCCGATCCCGCGCGGGCCCCGGAGCAGCCACGCATGATGCAGCCGCCCTTGCGCCAGGGCATCCAGGAAGGCGCGCTCGGCGTCCCCTTGCCCGACAAGCCGACGCGCAGCGCGGGGATGCGGGAAGCCCGGCACGCAATCCGGTTCGGGCAGTGCGGTATCATCGGCCATCAGATCGCCGCCACGCGATCTGAAACGACACGCCACGCCGCATCGTGAACATCCTCGCTCGAACGTGAAGCGTCGATCACCACGCAACGCTCCGGCTCTGCCCGGGCAATCTCGAGATAGGCAGCGCGCAGGTCTTTCAGAAACCCGATACCCTTCTGTTCAAACCGGTCCTCCCCGCCGGTCGCACGACGTCCGGCCCGCGCGAGTCCCGTCTCCGGATCGAGATCAAAGACCAGGGTCAGATCCGCATCCAGGCCGATCATCAACGCGTGCAGAGACTCCACTTTTTTCCGCAGAGCACCCGAGCCCTGATACGCGCGGGTTGAGTCCACGAAACGATCACAAATCACGACATCGCCGCGTTCGAGCGCCGGTCGAATGGTGCGTTCGACATGATCGCGGCGGGCGGCGGTGAACAACAGCGCCTCGGTCTCCGCCGACCACCGGCCCGGATCGCCGCGCACCAAAAGATCGCGGATCTCCTCGGCACCGGCCGCACCGCCAGGCTCGCGCGTCAGCACCACATTGCGGCCGGCCTCGATCAGCCTGTCCGCAATCAGGCGCGCCTGGGTCGACTTTCCGGCGCCGTCAATCCCTTCGAAGGTAATGAAAACGCCGCTCACCCCGGGAACAGCGGCTGCAGCAAGAGCTTCCCGGCGGCCTGCATCCGGGTCAGGAATCCGCCGGTCTCGACCCCGTGCTTGGCGACCAGCGGCACTTTCACCGGCGGCAATTCGGGCACTTCGATCTCGACATGGCCGATTTGCTGGCCTTCATTGATTGGCGCCGGGACTGGCCCCTCGTACCGGATTTTCAGTTCTGCCTTGTCGAGCGTTCCGAACGGTGCGGTCACCATCACATCGCGTTCCGGTGCCAGGGTGACCGTGGCCGACGATCCGATCCAGACCGGCGCATCGATGATCCCTTCCCCGGCCGCATAAAGCTGGCGCGTGTCGAAGGCGCGGAAGGCCCAGTTGATGAGGCGCTCCGCCTCGTGACGGCGCTCGCCCTTGCTCTCGAGACCGGAGATCACCATCACGATCCTGCGCTTGCCGCGAATGGCGGAGGCGACAAGCCCGTAACCGGCCTCCTGCGTGTGACCGGTCTTCAAGCCATCGGCGCCGACACCGAGGTTCAACAGCGGATTGCGGTTCTTCTGCGCGACGCCGTCCCACGTAAAATCGGTCTCGGCGAACATCGGATAGTACTGCGGGAACCGTTCGATCAGCAGGCGGGCCAGTTCGGCGAGATCGCGCACCGTCATCAACTGGCGCGGATCTGGCCAGCCGGTCGAATTGGCGAAGGTCGATCCCTCCAGCCCGAGGTCGCGGCCGCGTTGGGTCATCCGCTCCGCAAAGGCCTCTTCCGTGCCGGCGAGCGCTTCGGCGATCGCAACCGCGGCGTCATTGCCAGACTGCACGATCACACCGCGGATCAGGTCCTCGACACTGACGAGCCCGCCTTCCCGCAGAAACATCTTCGAGCCGCCCATCTCCGAGGCCCGTTTCGACGTGCGGAAGGTATCCGTCATCGAGATCCTGCCCTGTTCGAGCGCCTCGAACGCCATGAGCAGCGTCATCAGTTTCGACATCGAAGCCGGCGGCAACGGACGATCCGGGTTCTTTTCCAACAGAACGGCGCCGGACGTCAGATCGACCACGAAGGCAGCGCGGGCGGGTGTGCCTTGGCTCTGCGCGCGCGCGGGCAATGCCGCGAGCAGCGCAACGATCAGCGCCAATACGAAGGCACCCAGAGGGAGTTGTCTCGCAGTCATGTAAGTCCTCCGGGCCTGGTATTACCGCCGAACGGGCGCGGCATCCTTCAACCCCATTTGCCGGATCGCACGAAGAGCCGCGTTGCGTTCGGCCACCGTCTGGAACGGGCCGGCCAGCACCCGGGTCAGTGTCCGGCCCTTCGATGTGAAGGTCTTGCCGACCGCGGGCAGGTCCTTCGCCTTTATCCGTGCCAGCAGTTTGTTGGCGTTCGATTGCACGCCGAAAATTCCAGCCTGAACGAATGGCAGCTTCAGCGTGCTCGTTCGCGCCGCCGTCTTGGGCTCTTCTTTGGGTTCGGGATCAGGCTTCGGTTGAGCTGCCGCAGTTGTGTTTTCCAGTTCCGACGATCGCACGAACTTGAACGTCACGGGCGGATCGTCAGACTTCGCGTCCTGCGACGGCGCTTCAGCCTCTGGTTGTACGCTAGGCGCCTCGGGACGCGGCGTCGGCGTTCTGACGCTTGTCTCGGCGGCCGCGACCTCGGTTTCGACCGTCTCCTCAGCCGCTGGTGCCACCGGCTGCGTTTCAGCCGGTTCGGGGGTCGTGGAGCTTTCGTCCGCTGCCACCGCGCCATCAGACGGCTCAGGCTGGCGATCGCGCTGGACGGGGCTGACAGCGACGATGCGCAACTCCGCGGGCGTGCCAACATCCATGCCTAGCAATTGTGCGGCTTCCGACGAAATCAGCACCGAGGCACCACCTCCGGCCGCGTCACGTTTGAACAGCGCACCATCGACAGCCTGCCCGTTATCCTGATTGAAGATCCGGACACGGCGCGCAGAACTGGCAAGAGGATGCGCGACCCAGACGCCCTGAAGCGTGCGTTTGCCGTCCCAGATCGCCAAGCCCGTCGCCTCGAAGATCTCTGGGGCCGGGCGCAGGAACGGCGAGATCGCCTGCGAACTCGTTTCGGTATTCGCCTGAGCGAGTTGAGTTCCGGTCGTCGCAGTCAGTCCCGCCGATTGACCAGCCGAGCGGCTGATCCGTTTGGCGACCTCGGCTCCGACTTCGATCTCTGCGCAGGCGGCCAGTGGCGACAGCCCTATCAGGGCGGTCACTGCCAGAACGGCGAGGCGCCGCTGATCGCGCACCTGCGGTACCACCATGCTGCTCTCCGCGTCGTCATTCTTTTCGTTGAGCAGACATTACGGGAGAGCCGGATAAATTGAAAGACTGGGTGCGCAGCAGAAACTTTGTGGAGAGCGCGTCGGACCGCATTACCCGCGGGAGAAATGGCACCGAGGCAATGGTTGGGGCTCTCAGAGTGCCTCTACGAACTCGCGGGTAGCACACACACCAATTTGCCGATACACATTGGCGGTGCTCAGGTCTCAACTCACGCGAGGCCCGCGAAAAACTCGAACTCGCACTGACGTTTCTCGCAAACCCTTGCAAAATCTGGGATATGGGTGATCAGACGGTACGCAGCATTCTCTAAAGTCTGGTCTTCACCGAGCGCCTTGCATAGTGCCGAACTGAAGGACATCGAAACCGAAATATCACCCTGCCCTCCAGGGCCTCGGATGATGTTCACGCCAATGGCAGGAGGATGGTGCGGTCGAGAAGACTCGAACTTCCACGGGTTTTACCCCACAGCGACCTCAACGCTGCGCGTCTACCAATTCCGCCACGACCGCACGTCGCAGGCTGCGGCGTGTAGCAAACCGCTTTGACCTTGTGAAGCCCCTGTTCGGGGAATAGTCAGAGTTCATGGTGGAATGGCGCGTCGCGGAAGATCCGGTCCCGTACGACGAGGCGATTGCCTGGATGGACGAGCGGGTCGACGGGATCATTGCGGGGACTGCGGACGAGTGCATCTGGCTGCTCGAACACCCGCCCCTCTACACCGCCGGAACGAGCGCACGCCCCGAAGACCTGCTCGACGACCGTTTTCCTGTCTTCCCGAGCAAGCGCGGCGGTCAGTACACGTATCACGGCCCAGGCCAGCGCATCGTCTATGCAATGCTCGATCTGAACCGCCGCGGGCGGGACATTCGCGCATATGTCGAGAGGCTTGAAGCCTGGGCGATCGCCGTCTTGAATACGTTCCAGATCCGGGGAGAACTGCGCGAGGGGCGCGTCGGCGTGTGGGTCACCCGCGCCGAGAAGGCGCCTCAGGCGGATGGACGGCCGGCGGAAGACAAGATCGCGGCAATCGGCGTTCGCGTGCGCCGCTGGGTCGCGTTTCATGGTCTTTCAATCAATGTCGAGCCGGACCTCAGCCATTTTGACGGGATCGTGCCGTGCGGTATCCCAGATCACGGCGTGACAAGTCTCGTCGATCTCGGTCTTCCCGTCACGACGCTCGACGTTGACGCTGCCCTGCGCGCTCAGTTTACGCACATCTTTGGCGCTGACTGACCACTATGTTGTGGTTTCCCAAGGGATAGCACGGGGTGCGCCGCAAACGGAACTTTACGGCTCGAAGGGCATTGCATCCTGAGTTAAAGTTAGACGGACGATGGGAGCGAAGCCGATGCGGGTAGCCACCACAGTACTTGTCACCACCCTCGCCGCGGGTGTTGCCAGCGGGCCGGCGCACGCCGAGGGTGACGTCGGCAAAGGCGAGATGATTTTCAAGCGCTGCAGTGCCTGCCACGAGGTTGAAGCAGACGCGAACGGTATCGGACCTCACCTGTTCGGCATCGTCGGACGGACCGTCGCGAGCGTCGGGGGCTACAAATACTCGGAGGGCATGAAGTCCTATGCTGCGAACGGCGAGGTCTGGGATATCGCACGGCTCGACCGTTATCTGACGAATCCGAAAGAGACCGTCAAAGGCACCAAGATGTCGTTTCGCGGTCTCAACGAGGATTCGCAGCGAACCGATGTGATCGCCTATTTGGCAACCCTCAAGTAACTTCCAAGTCACCGTTATTTAACGCGAATCTGGCGCTAGATACGCCCGGAACGCCCACCTTCCGGGCGCGCTTTCATTGTGCGGGAAATCCCCGGCGATCGGCGTGAAAAGCGGGTGTGCGGCAAGGTTTCCCGTTGCTGCCTCAGAACCCGACCGATAAGCCGGTCGACAACGGTGCGCGGGCCAGCTTGCCCCCGCGTGGAATTGAAGGAGCAACGTCATGGCAGACGCAGCCGCTCACGCCCACGATCACGAACACAAGGTCGGGTTTTTCACCCGCTGGTTCTGTTCGACCAATCACAAGGACATCGGCGTCCTCTACCTGATCACGGCGTCCATTATGGGCCTGATCGCCGTCGGTTTCTCTGGATACATGCGCCTCGAACTCATGGAGGCCGGCGTCCAGTACATGACGAATGAGGATGGTTCGCCGAACGGTCACCTCTGGAACATCATGATCACCGGCCACGGCATTCTGATGATGTTCTTCGTGATCATTCCGGCGATGTTCGGCGGGTTCGGCAACTTCTTCATGCCGCTGCAGATCGGCGCGCCGGACATGGCGTTTCCGCGAATGAACAATCTCAGCTACTGGCTCTATGTCTCCGGCTGTACGATGGCGCTCCTGTCGGTCGTCGTACCCGGTGGCAACGGCCAGGGAGGCTCGGGTGTCGGCTGGGTTCTTTATGCGCCGCTGTCGACCTCGGAACAGGGTATCGCCACCGACTTCGCGATCTTCGCACTGCACCTCTCCGGCGCCTCGTCGATCCTTGGTGGGATCAACATGATCGTTACGTTCCTGAACATGCGCGCGCCCGGCATGAAGCTGATGAAGGTGCCGCTGTTCCCGTGGTCGATCTTCGCCACCGCATGGATGATCCTGCTCTCACTGCCGGTGCTGGCGGGCGCAATCACGATGCTGCTGACCGACCGCAACTTCGGCACCGCGTTCTTCCAGCCCGAAGGCGGCGGTGATCCGCTGCTTTACCAGCACATCTTCTGGTTCTTCGGCCACCCGGAAGTCTACATGATCATCGTGCCCGCCTTCGGCGTGGTCAGCCACGTGGTCTCGACGTTCTCGCGCAAGCCCGTCTTCGGGTACGCCGCGATGGTCTTTGCCATGCTGATCATCTCGGCCCTCGGCTTCGTCGTCTGGGCGCACCACATGTACACGGTGGGTATGTCCGTGAATTCGCAGGCCTACTTCATGCTCGCGACGCTGACGATCGCTGTGCCGACGGGGGTCAAGGTGTTTTCGTGGATCGCGACCATGTGGGGCGGTTCGATCGAATTCCGAACGCCGATGCTCTATGCTGTCGGCTTCATTTTCCTGTTCACCTTTGGCGGTGTGACGGGCATCGTGCTCAGTCAGGCGGGCGTCGACCGCGCCTATCACGACACCTACTACGTGGTGGCGCACTTCCATTACGTGATGTCGCTCGGCGCCGCCTTCGGAATCTTCGCAGGGCTCTACTACTGGATCGGCAAGATTTCCGGTCGCCAGTACAACGAGACGCTCGGCAAGATCCAGTTCTGGACGATGTTCATCGGCGCCAACATCACCTTCTTCCCGCAGCACTTCATCGGGCGGCAGGGCATGCCGCGGCGCTACCTCGACTATCCGGAAGCGTTCGAGTTCTACCACTTCATCTCGTCAATCGGGGCGTTCATCTCGATCGCGTCGTTCATCCTGTTCTTCTACATCATGATCCGGACCGTGCTGGCGGGCGAGCGGATCACCGAAGAGAACTATTGGGATGACAAGTACCCGGCACTGGAGTGGTCACTGCCCAACCCGCCGCCGGCGCACACGTTCGAAACGCTGTCGACCCCGGCCGACTGGGACAAGCAGCAACCGGCCCACCACTAGGCCGTTGTCGGACGCAACAACATCCGCGGCTGGAGAACGCTCTCCGGCCGCGTCTGTTGCAGGGCCGAACTGGCGCGATCGCAAGGACCGCCCGATCTACCAGGTTGAGCTCTGGCCCAACCAGTCGCTGACTCAACCGGGTCTCATCTGGTTCCTCGGGATCTCGGCCGCTTTCCTTGCGCTACCCGCAGCCACGATCATCGGCACTGCCGTGTTCTGGGGCCTGACCCCCTTCCTCGCGATCGCGTTTCTTGGGATCTGGTTCGCGATCAGGCTAAACGGGCGCAACCTGTCATTTTCCGAGACTCTCTGGATCTGGCGCGACGAAATCCGGGTCGAACGGCGCGAGCCGAACGGCCGACGCCTGCGCTGGCAGGCCGAGCCGTTTCGGGTGCGTCTGCGCATCCACAAGGACGCGAAGATCGAGGATTATCTGACGCTGTCAGGCGGCGGGCGCATCATCGAGCTGGGCGCATTCCTGGCACCATCGGAACGCATAGCACTGGCCGACGAGATCGAGTCCGCCCTGACCCGCGCGGTGCGCGCCTGATCCAGCCTAATAAGGCTGGTACGACTTTTCCTCGACCAGACGCGATCCAAGCACCACGTTGATCTCTCGCTTCAGCGCGGCGCGGCGGTCGTTCGTCTTGTAGACCGAGCGCGCCAGCTTAATGAACCGGTCGCCGAAGTCGCCCGCCCGCTCGCAGTCGCGGATGTCATCTTCAATCGTCCAGAGTTGCTGGTTCACGAACTTCAGATCGTCCGTGAGCCTGGACATCTCTGACGAGGGCGCGATCGCCGCGTCACGAGATGTCTGAAGCGTCTGAAGCTCGATCTGGACGTTTTTCAGCTTGTCGGGATCGGTGATGTTCTCGGTCTTGATCTCAAGGATCGTGATCTTGTCGATCAACTCACCCGGAGCGATCTCGATTGTCACGGTGCCACTCATGCGCGGCTCTCCACGTGCTCGCGCAAGGCAAGCTCGACGCGGTCGAACAGTTCCGGCCAATCGCCCGAGGCACGCTGCCGAAAGAGCCGCATCGACGGATACCACGGCGTCGTGTCCTCAGAGCCGTAGAGCCAGAACCCCTCGTATGTCAGCATGTTCCAGACCGGCTTTCCAAGCGACGCTGCCACATGGACGACCGCGGTATCGGTCGTGATCATCAGATCCATCTCGTCGATGATCGCCGCCGTATCGGCGAAGTCCCGGTCGTGCCCGCAGGCATCCACGATCAACCCCGACATGCCGGACTTGACGAAATCCTCGTGCGCATCGCCCTTGTAGAGGCTGAAGAGCTGCACGCCAGGCACTTGCGCGAGGCCCAGGAAATTTTCCGGCGATGTCGAGCGTCTATGATTGGCCCGGTAGGTCAGGCTGCCGGTCCAGACGATCCCGACCTTGAGCCGCTTGCCGAACGGTTTCGTCAGCTTGCGGGCCCGGACCTTGCTGTCTTCGGGAATGAACAGCCGCGGCAGCGGCGGCGGCTCGCCACCTTGCATCCCGACCAGATACGGCAGGCTCATGTTCGGCGTGTAGTAGTCGTAGTGCGCGCTCTTGCTCGCACCCGCGAGCATTTCATCCAGGCCCTGGATCTTGCCGAACAACCGCTGCAGCGGTGGCTTGACCACCATCGAGACCTTGGACGGTTTCAACTTTTTCAGTTGAGGCAGGAACCGCGCCATCAGGATCGCATCTCCGAAACCCTGTTCGGGCAGGATGACGATCGACTTGCCCTCGATCGGTTCGCCGCCCCAGCGCGGCCAGGGCGCATCCTCCGGCAAAGAGACCTCGTCACCGGAATAGCGCGCCTCGAAGTCCCGGAAACCCTCGGCATAGTTTCCAAGCATGAGGTGGGCGAGCGACCGCTGAAGCTGGCAATTCTCGTCCATCCGCCCATCGGCATCGAGCGCATCGATGATGTCGACGGCTTCCTGGTTGCCCCAGCAGCCGCGCAACGCAATCGCCAGATCGCGCACGCGCAGGATCTCGTCGGGGAACTCCTCGCAAAGCTGCCTGCGGATCGCGACCGCCTCTTCCGCCTCACCGAGGTCGCACAGCGCATTCGCCAGGTTCGAGCGCGCATTCACCATCTTCGGATCGATCTCGATGGCCTTACGATGGGCAGCGCAGGCTTCCGCAAAGTTCTGCTGGCGTCTCAGCAGCGCCCCGAAATTTGTCCACGCCGTGGCACTCGACGGATTGCTCTGAAGGCAGATCCGGTAGAGCGCAGCCGCTTCGTCGAGCTTGTTGTCCCGGTGCAGTTTGACCGCAGTCTCGAACGCCTCCTTCAAGGACATCGTCTTTCCCGGTGGCTTCTCTGCCTGCGGGGTCTCAATGGCCTGCGTTTCCGACATCGTGTTCCCAATCACAACGGGCGCCGACGCCGGCGCCAAAGACTTCCTGTCCTCAGCCATAGCAATAGACGATGAAATTTTTTGTTTCCAGATCGCTGATCGGTGGGAATTCCCATGCGTGACGGGTAACAGGAAGCCGATACATCAGCCGAGGCGGCCATGACCGAAACTCAGCCGGAAAAAATGCGGGACGATCCGCGAGACGACGAGTACGAGCTGGATCGCGAGACCGCCGCAGCCATCGTCGAGGCGGCGCGCTCGGGCGACAAATCGACGGTCGTGGCGTTGCTCGAGGACCTGCACGCCGCCGATATCGCCGATCTGTTCGAGCAGATCTCCGCCGACGACAGAAAGCAGATCATCGATCTGAGCTGGTCGGATATCGACAACGAGGTTCTGGTCGAACTGGACGAAGGTGTCCGCGACGACGTTCTCGAGATCCTCGAACCCGAACAGGTCGCCGAAGCCGTCTCCGAGCTTGAAACCGATGACGCCGTCTATCTCGTCGAGGACCTCGACGAGAGCGAACAGAAGGAAATCCTCGACGCGCTCGAACCCGCCGACCGGCAGGCCATCGAGACCTCGCTGACCTATCCCGAGAATTCGGCCGGGCGTCTCATGCAGCGCGAGATGGTCAAGGCGCCGCTCTTTTGGACCGTCGGCCAGATGATCGACTTCATGCGGGCCTCCGAGGATCTGCCCGAACAGTTCTATGACGTGATCATCGTCGATGTCGCGGGCAAGCCGGTCGGGACGGTGCCGCTGTCCAGCATCATGGGAGCCCGCCGACCCGTCGTCCTGAGCTCCCTGATGCACGAGGACTTCCGGACGCTCAGCGCCGACGAGCCGCAGGAGGACGTCGCCTACGCCTTCAACCAGTATCATCTGGTCTCGGCGCCCGTGGTCGACTCGGACGGCCGCCTGATCGGGGTCATCACCATCGATGACGCCATGGAAGTGCTGGATGACGAGGCCGAGGAAGATATCAAACGCCTCGGCGGTGTCGGAGACGAGGAAATCTCGGATCAGGTCTGGGAGATCACGAAACGCCGCTTTCCGTGGCTGGCCGTCAACCTATTGACCGCGATCCTCGCGTCCTTGGTGATCGGAATGTTCGACGACTCGATCAGCCAGCTCGTGGCGCTCGCCGTGCTGATGCCGATCGTGGCGTCGATGGGCGGGAACGGCGGAACCCAGTCGCTGACAGTGGCTGTGCGCGCGCTGGCGACCCGAGACCTCACCGCCACCAATGCCGGGCGCGTGGTGATGCGCGAGGCGCTCGTCGGCCTCGGCAATGGCGTGGTGTTCGCGGTGATCATGGGCCTGATCGCCTATCTTTGGTTCTCGGAACCGATGCTCGGCGTGGTCATCGGGCTTGCGATGATCATCAACATGCTGGCCGCCGGGCTGGCGGGCATCCTGATCCCGATCGGTCTGGACCGGCTCGGCGCAGACCCGGCGCTCGCGTCCGGCACCTTCGTGACCACCGTCACGGATGTCATTGGATTTCTTGCCTTTCTCGGCCTCGCGGCGCTGATCCTGCTTTAGCGGACACCATGCCGCAGCGCAGCATTTGACTCTCCACTCGCTGGAGACACTATTAAAATCCGGTAACCTGCAAAGGATCGGAATCATGGCACTCACCGAGAGTATCAGCGCTCTGGACTGGAGATGCAGAGCCACCTGGAAGCAGGCCTCGGTCAACACCGGATGGTGTCTGCTCGGCTGCGCGATCGGCGATCTGGGAACGATCCTGTTCTTTCAGGTCACCGGCATTCCATGGCCGACGCTGGCAATCATGGCACTGGCGATGCTGAACGGGATCCTGACCTCTATCGCATTGGAAACATACATCCTTTCGCGCCAGATGGAGCTGAAGGCCGCGTTCCACACCGCGATTGGCATGTCGCTGATCTCGATGGTCTCGATGGAAGCCGCGATGAACCTCACGGATTACCTGCTGACCGGCGGGGCCATGCTGACATGGTGGGTCGTGCCGCTGATGCTGATCGCCGGGTTCATCACGCCGCTGCCCTACAACTACTGGCGCCTGAAGGCGCTCGGCAAGGGCTGCTGCCACTGAGGACATCGGCGAGGAACCTCACGAGGACGCGCGCTGGAAGGTGACGGCGCGTTTGATGACGAGCTTAGGTGGATAAAGTTTGTTCAGGTCGATATCGACATGGGCAAACCGGCATTTCCGGTCGAAAGCGCCCTGCCCCGGTCAGGCCGGGCTCAATCCGTTCCGTAGTCCCTCAGATCGTCCGGCGCATGCAAAAGCGTGCCGTGATATTTCGGCAGATCGTCGTTCATCTGCAGCCAGGGCAGCTTGCTCTCCCAGTTCACGTGGAAGGTCGGCTGAAAGTCGGCCGGGTCTTCGAGCGACGCCGCGTAGAGATGCATCCCGCCCGGATAATGATCGGCCTCGAAGCCGACCGGGGCACCGCAGGTCTCGCAGAAATGCCGTCTCACGCCTTTCGAGCTTTCCAGCGTTTTCGGTGCCTGTCCCAGCCACTTGAAGTTCCTGAGAGGCACGCCGAGCCACGCCACGACCGGCGCCGAGCAATTGCGGCGGCAATCGTCGCAATGGCAGTAGCAGGCCCAGGTCACGTCGCCCTCGAACTCCCAACGGGTCCGTCGGCAGAAGCAGTGCCCGCGCGTGGTCATCGGTGTTCCCCCTGTGCTCAAGCACCTCGAGTCAAGCGAGCGCGATCTGCTCGACAGGCAGATTTCAACGGCGTCCGAGGTCGCGTGCTTTCGTGTTTGCGCCGCACGCTGCACTCAGCGCGGCACTGCGGAAAAAGCAGGCCCACGTCCGTTCCCGAATGAACGCCAGTGTCACGAACCCACCGGTGTTTTCAGGCAACAACATTCCAGCTATTGCAGTGATCGAATTGACCGCTTCGGTCTTGTGATCGCTATTCGTGGATGGGAGGCATACCTCTGCGCACGCTCGATGTGCTCTTCGCCAAGGGGCTTCTCATCGTCTCCGCCGGACTGCTGTGCTGGGGGCTTCTGGGACTGTTGGAGTATGCCGTCCCGGCTTTGAGCCTAGGCCTGCAAGACAGCAATTTTCCTGACGGCCTCCAGTTCATCCATTTCTTCGCGCTTGTGCTGACGGGCTCGGTTTTCGTTTTCGGGTACGTCTGGAAGTGGCCTCACACGCCCCATGCAACGATCACCATGTATGCGGTGCTGGCGACCATCTGCTTCATCGAGACGATGGACTTCGGGGCTTTCGGCGGCGGCACAACGGGCGTGATGATCATGCTCGCGGAGTTTGCGCTCTATATCGGGCTGTCGATCTATTTGCTCCGGTCCGGTGCCATGGGTGATCGCTTCGAAAATCCTTTGGATGGGCGCAAGGTGTAGCGGGCTCCGAGCCTGAATTGGGCGGACCCCACGCGCCCTGTTTCAATCACTTAATCAGCCAGCCTCGCAAAGCCTGCTGTCGAGATGGTTCGAAGATCAGAAAACCGCGTGGTCGCCGCGCTCGATGGCGACGTCGCCGCGCACCAATCGGGCGTAAAACTCGGGCAGGGTTTCAGATCCGAAAGACGGCGTCGCCTCGGCGTCGTAGCGCCCGGCGGCGGCATCCCAGACCAGCATCGACTCGGTGGCATAATACCGGCCGATGCGGGCAAGCTCGGCCTTCGCGGCGGCTGTTTTGCTGACACGGCCTGCGAGCGACAACACGCCGATGATCGCATCCATCATCGCGACGGGCACGCGCCGGAACTTCGGTTCCAGATCCAGCGCCCGGAACAGCGCACGCCCCTGATCGAGCGGCGTGAGCGCCGGGCCGGGGCCGCCGACCGGCAGGATGCGGTTCTGCCGCTCCGGATCGTCGAGGCATCCGACCAGATAGCGGGCAAGGTCGCCGTCCGAGATCGGCTTGCACGCCGTCAGCTCTCCGTCCCCGAACAGCAGGAACGGTTTGCCCTGCCGCAGCCGATCCAGCTGCCCCGAGATCGACTTGAAATAGGCGGTCGGGCGCACGATCGACCATGTGAGGCCAGAAGATTTAAGCTCGGCCTCGAACGCCAGCTTGGCGTGCTGGAAGGCGAGCAGGGGTTTCTGGACGCAGATCGCCGAGAGCAGGATGAAATGACCGACCCCCGCCTCGCCCGCCGCGCTCAGCGCGTTCAGATTGGCGCGATGATCGACCGCCCAGGCGTCCTCCGGCGCTCCGGTGCGAGAGGCGATGCAGGAGATCAGCGCGTCAAAGCGATCGGGACCGAGTGCAGCGCTGATCGATGCGGGATCGGACAGATCCACGAGGCGCGTCTTTGCGGTCTCCGGCAAGCCGTGACCCGAGGCACTGCGCAGGAGGCAGGTGACATGAGCGCCTTGGGCGAGCAGTTCTCCGACGACAGCCCGTCCGATGGTTCCCGTCGCGCCCAGGACGAGAACGCGGCGCCCGTCAGATCCAGACATCCAGCGCGAGGCCAATCAGCAGGAAGAGCCCGGCGACGTTGTTCGACCGGAACAGCGCGAGGCAATGGTCCGGGTCGTCGATGTCCACGACGGCGGCTTGCCAGGAGAGATGGACCAGAAACGCGCCGAGGCCGAGCAGCGCCAACATGCCTCCGCCCGCCGTCACGATGGCCATCAGCCCGAGCACGCCCGCCAGCGCCGTGAAAAGCCAGAGCATCTTGCGCGTCTCAGCCCCGAACAGGCGTGCGGTGGACTTCACGCCGACAAGAGCGTCGTCCTCGCGGTCCTGATGCGCGTAGATCGTGTCGTAGTGCAGCGTCCAGGCGATGCCCATCAGGTAGAGATAGACCGGCGGCAGGCTGATCGACCCGGTCTTGGCAATCCAGAGCAGCAGCGCGCCCCAGTTGAAGGCAAGCCCGAGAAAGACCTGCGGCCACCAGGTGAAGCGCTTTGCGAACGGGTAGATGCAGACCAGCGCGAGCGAGGCGATGCCCCAGATGATCGCCGGTGTGTTGAAGGTCAGCAGGATGCCGAAGGCGAGGATTGCCTGAATGCACATCCAGACCAGCGCGCCCTTGGGCGTGACCTGCCCGGACGGCAGAGGGCGCGAGCGCGTGCGCTCGACCTGACCGTCAAAGTCGCGATCGGTGAAGTCGTTCCACGTGCAGCCCGCGCCGCGCATCAGGAACGCGCCGATGGCACAGCCGACATAGAGCCAGAGATCGCTCCACGCCCAGCCTTCGTAGAGACCGCCGAGCGCGATGGCCCACCAGCACGGAATCAGCAGGAGCCAGGTGCCGATCGGGCGGTCGGCGCGGCTGAGCCGCAGCCACGGGCGCGACCATGGCGGACAGAAGCGATCGACCCAATTCAGATCTGTCGCATCTTGCACCCTTTCCCCGGCGGGGTCGGCACTGCTATCTGGCGCCCAGGACATGGGGCGAAGCATGGCACAGGCGAAAGCGAAAATCAGGCTTTACGTCACGGCGGATCTGGGGCCGGGGCAAGAGGTCGCGCTGGCGCGGGACCAGGCGCATTACCTGACGAACGTGATGCGCCAGGAGGTCGGGGGCCAGGTCCTGCTGTTCAACGGGCGCGACGGAGAGTGGCGGGCCGGGATCACGCAAGCGAACAAGCGCGAGTGCCGCCTCAGCTGCGCCCAGCAGACCGCCGTTCAGCGCGCGGCGCCCGATCTGTGGCTGTGCTTTGCACCGATCAAGAAGGCACGGACCGACTTCATCGCCGAGAAAGCCTGCGAGATGGGCGCACGACGGCTGGTGCCGGTGTTCACGCAGCACACGAATGCCGAGCGGATCCGCGTGGACCGGTTGAGGGCACATGCGATCGAGGCCGCCGAGCAATGCGGGATCACCTCGGTCCCCGAAGTGGCGGAGCCCGTCACGCTGGATCGGCTGCTGTCGGACTGGCCGGGAGACCGTCAGATCCTGTTCTGCGACGAAACCGGCCCGCGCCAGACGGCGAGGGAGGTTCTGCGCGCGGCCAAGCCCGGACCGTGGGCGATCCTGACGGGGCCCGAAGGCGGCTTCTCCCAAGCCGAGGTCGCGCGGCTCCACGCGATGGCGTCGGCGCATGCCGTGTCGCTCGGGCCGCGCATCCTGCGCGCCGACACCGCGGCGGTCGCGGCGCTTGCACTCTGGCAGTCGGAACTGGGGGACTGGGCGTGAGCTTCATCCGACCGGAGGCCGCACGGTTCCTCAGGATCTGGGCAGAACCAGCACTCTATGTCGCCGGAGCGTTGCTCTGCGGCGTCAAGGGGATCGGCTTGCTCGCGAACGGTGCCTGGGTCGGCGGCATTCTCACGGCGATCGGTCTGTTCTGCATCTTTGCTTTTTACGGCGCGGTGACGCGCGCGGCCTATGCCACCCGGACGCAGACCCGCGGGCCCGGCGTCGTCTCGGTCGTCGAGGGTCGGATCACGTTCATGGGTCCGCTCGGCGGTGCCGTGATCGCGCGCGATGCTCTGCTCAGCGTCGACATCGTTTCGGGCGAGCCGGGGCCGGACGGCAACGATCTGCACTGGGTGCTGACGGACGAATCCTATCAGCGTGCGGCGATCCCCGCCTCGGCGACGGATGCCGACAAGCTGCTGGACGTTCTCGGCGTGCTGCCCGGTTTCGATCACGAAGCGATGGTCGAGGCGATGAAGGCGGATCATCCCGGCCGCTTCCCGGTCTGGCAGCGCTACCGGCGCTAGGACCTAGTCCGCAGGGCCAGGGCGGTCGCGGATGCCGGCGATCCAACGAAACAGCATGAACAGGATCCACCCGCCGATGGCCGCGGCGATCAGCATCGGCCGCTCGACCCGGTCGAGCAGCAATTCGCCGAGCAGCAGGCTCGAGATCGTCCCACTGAGCGCGCCGCAGACGACCCAGGCGAAGATCCCGCGCTGGCCGAGCCACCACAGGATGGCCACGCCCGCTGCTCCGAAGGTGAGCATGAAGACCACGAGCATCGGCACCAGCGTCAGCGCCGCCTCCAACGTAACCTGTATCACGCCGTCGCTTGTGGTCTCGCTCATCCCGGCAATCAGGAAGGCCGCCAGTACGATGACGCTGCCGAGCGCCAGCGGTGCGAGCAGAAATGCCAGGGCAAAGCGCCACCGGCTCGGGCCGCCATCGGGCCAGAATGTGCTTTCAGATCCCCTCATGAGGTCAAGCCTAGCAAAGCAGGCCCGCATGGATCAATCGTCACGCCGATGGCGCGCCGGTTGCCGATTCCGCACTCCGGCGTTATCTCCGGTGCAACAGCCGCTGCCGCGAAGGACAGGATCATGAACATCAGCGCTCCCGTGAAGGCCGCCACCGCCGCATTCCAGTGGGACGACCCGTTCCTTCTGGAAGACCAGCTCACCGACGAGGAGCGGATGATCCGCGACAGCGCCCGCGCCTATGTCGACGACAAGCTGATGCCGCGTGTCACGCGCGCCTTTGCGGATGAAACCGTGGAGCCTGGCATCTTCCGCGAAATGGGCGAGCTGGGCCTGCTGGGTGTCACGATCCCCGAGGAATACGGCGGAGTTGGGGCAAATTACGTGAGTTACGGGCTGGTCGCGTGCGAGGTCGAGCGCTGCGATTCGGGCTATCGCTCGATGATGTCGGTCCAGTCCTCGCTGGTGATGCACCCGATCAACGCCTACGGCTCGGAAGAGCAGAAGCAGAAATACCTGCCGAAACTGGCCTCGGGCGAATGGATCGGTTGCTTCGGGTTGACCGAGGCCGATGCCGGGTCCGATCCCGGCGGCATGAAGACCCGCGCCACCAAGGTGCAGGGCGGCTACGTGCTGAACGGCTCGAAGATGTGGATCTCGAATTCGCCGATGGCCGACGTCTTCGTGATCTGGGCCAAGTCGGACGAGCACGGCGGCAAGATCCGCGGCTTCGTGCTGGAAAAAGGCATCGAGGGTCTGTCCGCGCCGAAGATCGCGAACAAGATGAGCCTGCGCGCCTCGCCGACGGGCGAGATCGTCATGGACAATGTCGAGGTGCCGGAGGATGCGCTGCTGCCGAATGTCGAGGGGCTGAAGGGTCCGTTCGGCTGTCTGAACCGGGCGCGTTACGGGATTTCCTGGGGCGTGATGGGGGCGGCCGAGTTCTGCTGGCACGCCGCCCGGCAATACGGTCTGGACCGAAAGCAGTTCGACCGGCCGCTGGCGCAGACGCAGCTGTTCCAGAAGAAGCTGGCCGACATGCAGACCGAAATCGCGCTGGGCCTTCAGGGTTCGCTTCGGGTCGGCCGTCTGATGGATGGCGGGCCGTTCGCGCCCGAGATGATCTCGATCGTCAAGCGCAACAATTGCGGCAAGGCGCTGGATATTGCCCGGATGGCGCGCGACATGCACGGCGGCAACGGGATCTCGCTGGAGTTCCAGGTGATCCGGCATCTCGTGAACCTCGAGACCGTGAACACCTACGAGGGCACGCACGACGTGCACGCGCTGATCCTGGGCCGCGCGCAGACCGGTTTGCAGGCGTTCTTTTGATAAATATTTGCGTGGCCATAGCCAATTCAGGTTATGACTGCGCAAGTTTATGAGAGTTAGAGTAGGCGTTGTGATTGTAGTTTCGGAGGTAATCTCATGTGCCGGATTTCGTGTTTTGTGTTTGCGTCAATCGTAAGCATTTCAAGCGTTGCTTCTGCAAGGATCGACTTGCCTATTCCCGCGCAAATTCAAAGTATCGGCGGGACGAACGTGCGCTTCACTGGACAAATGACCCTGACTCCCAGAGCAGCTTGTTCCGGCGTGAATCTAAGTGCTTCCATTGGACTTGCAGACCTTCAAAGCAAACTCACTAAGATCGTTCAAGGCGCCGTCCCGACAGTAAACAACTCGTGCGGCGAACGGCGCGCTATCCATGCCGTCCATTTGGGACGGTCGGGTGGTAACCTTACCGTCAAGGTCGACGGCAAGGTCGGGAAGCAATTTTGCACGCGGACGAAAGTACCGGAGGTGCATGGTTTTAAGATCAAGTGGACGCTCAAGACGGTCGCGAGTTCGACACAGGAAACGAACGCAAGCGTCTCTGCCGTGTTTGCGCCGACCGTCATCAACAACGGAACTGCGGTCAGGGCGCGCCTCGTCAGCGGACCTGAGACGCAAGTATCCAACGACGCGCTGCGCGGACTGATCAATGTGTTTAATCTCAACGGGCGCATCAACACGTCGATTCGTCATGCGATCGAGCGTGCACTGAATGCAGACACCGCGCTGTTCCAGCTGCCGCCAGAGTTCCGCCGGTACGGCGTAACACTTAGGGACGCAAACATTGCGAGTTGGAACAACCAGCTTGCGCTGCGCGTCAATGGCGCTTTGGATATTCCGTCTCAGTTCAGACCGACCATCATGGCACTGTTGGGCGGAAACTGCAGCTAGCCGACGATGTCGGACATGACTCCTCCGGAAGGCACGGGGCGTCACGCGGCGACTTTCCCGCTACTCGCGGCGGTCACCCTCGGCTCCGTAATTTTTGGAGACTATGCTCAGGACGTCGCAAAGTGGACAGTATGCCTGCATTCTCATTTCTTTGTCGGCAAGTCGTGCGGCACAACAGCGGGGCCCGAGGCTGTGATGCTGGGCGCGTTCGTCGCAACACTCGTCGCCATTCTAGGTGCTTCACGGGCCGCGCGTATCGGCGAACAAACACCGCGCGAAGCGCGTCTTGTCATGGTTGGGGCATTGGCGGGCAGTTTCTTCGCGCTTTTGAAGGCTGCTGAAAACGAAACCCTTGGTTATCCAGACCCTGAATTACTGTTGCGCCCAATTTTCGTCTATGTGGTCACGGTGACCGTCATCGGATTTCCGCTTTTGGCACCGGGCCATTTTGCTGGGGATCGTCGGCGCATGGTCTCGTTTTCTGGCCTCGTCGCATTGACCCTGCTCCTCGGCGCGTTGGCCGGAGCATTTCTGCAAGGGATCGCAGAAGTGTTCTGGCAGGGGACCGTCGACCGCACGAGCGCGCGAAAGTTTGTCATTGCGCCATCTGCCACCGTGATCGGCTCTGCGGTCTTTCTCCGGATAATGTTGCATTCCTCGATCGAGCAGCGCTGCGCAAGTTGGCGTTGGTTGCTAACATGGCTCTCGCTGGGCATCTTGATCGTATTGGTATTTGTACTCTTCGTCTACGAGGCCCGTCACGGATCAGGCTGGCTGAAGCAGGCGTCTTTGACGAGTGGTGTAGCTAAGTCAGTCTTGCTGTTGTGGATATGCGTACTACTCGGTGCGACGTTGTTTGCTGCGCCTCTTGCAGTGCTACTAACGTTCGGCAGAAGCTCGACCAGATTGATGACCTCGGCGCTCATCCCAGCGGCTTTGATCTCCATCGCCGCCTTTCAACTCGGGCGCATAAGGATTGCAGACAGTCACATGATTGAGAGCGATCTGACTGTGCTCGTTCTCGTGCATGCATCCATACCATTCGTATCCGTAGCGCTGGTCCTTGTAATCGACCCAATACGACGTTGGGTTGCCTTGCGATTTTCAGCCTGACCGTATTTCGACAAATCGAACTGAGAGGTGAGTCGCTTCGGCAAGGCTGAAGGCACGGGGTCTTCATGGGCCAGGCGGATCTTCTGGCCATAGAAATCAGAGCCGAAGACGCGAAAACCCTGAATCGTACGGGCTTGTCGGGATCACCTCGGCGGCGAATTCCGTCCCGAGCATGTCGATTGACATCTCTGTTCCCGGCGCTGCGAGATCGGGCTCGACGAAAGCCATGGCGAGGTTGAGCCCGGTCCGGTGACCCCAGTCGCCCGACGTGACCGTGCCGACGACACGTCCGTCCAGCATGACGGAGGCTCCAGGCTGCGCCCATCGGTCGGCGCAGTCGACGGACAGGGTAACGAGGCGTTTGCGCGGCCCCTCGGCCCGGCGCTTCTCCAGCGCGGCCTTGCCGACGAAGTCAGGCTTGTCGAGTTTGACGAACCGGTCGAGCCCGGTCTCGAACGGATCGAACTCGGTCAAGATCTCGGCCTTCCAGTGCAGGAACCCTTTCTCCAGACGCATCGACTCGACGGCCCGGCTGCCGAAGAGTTTCAAACCATGCGCGTCGCCCGCTTTGCGCAGAGCCAGATAAGCGGCGTAGAGTTGATTGTTCGGAACGTGGATCTCGAAGGCGACTTCGCCGGAGAAACTCACAGCCATGACCACGGCCGGCGCGATCCCGATGAACGCCTCGCGGGCCGACAGCCACGGGAACGCAGTCGCCGACCAGTCCCCGCGCGCCGCAGCCGACAGCACGTCCCGCGCCTTGGGCCCGGCAAGGACCAGGATTGTCCAATCGTTGGTCAGCGACCGGATCTGCACGTCCTCGTCGGGACGCAGATGACCGGTCAGCCAATCCATGTCGTGGAATTCCGACGCCGCGGCCGATCCATACCAGATGCGCGCGGCCCCCGAGGCGCTGGCGGGCAGGTTCGCGACCGTCGCCTCGCTCTTGAGCATCCCGTGGTGGTTCAGCAGGTAGCCGAGCCCGACGCGACCCGGTTTGCGGGTGACGCGGCCGCAGAACATCCGGTCGAGAAAGTCATGCGCGCCACTGCCGGTGATCTCGAACCGGTTGAAGCCGTTGACCTCAGTTAGACCGACGCCGGTCTGGACGGCACTGACTTCCGCGGCGACGACCTCGTGCACCTCGTTGAACCGGAAGCCCAGGGTCTCCCTGAAATCAGGCGACGGTTTGATGTAGTCGACGCGCTCCCAGCCGTTGACGACGCCGAATTCCGCTCCCTCGCCCGCCAGCACCGGCGTCAGCGGCGTTGTCTTGACCGGTCTGCCCGCCGGGCGATGCTCGTGCGGGAAATGGAAGCGGAATTCGTTCTGGTAATCCTCGATCGCCTTCAGCGCCGTCAGTTCGACATTGCCGTGGCCGGTGAAGCGGCGCGGGTCGAGCACCCAGGTGTCGTAGCACGCCTCGCCATGGACGATCTGCTGGGCCAGCAGCCAGCCGTGCCCGCCGCCCTCGCCCAGCCCCGCCCGCAGGCCGATGATGCAGAATGCGTTGCGCTTGCCGGGGATCGGCCCGACCAGCGGCGCGCCGTCGATGGTGTAGGTGATCGGCCCGTTGACGATGGTGTGGATGCCGACCTCGGTCAGCGCCGGCATGCGGTCAAAGGCACCCTCGAGCACGTCGGTCACGCGGTCGAGATCATCCGGGCAGAGCGCGTTCGTGAACTTCGGATCGATCCCGTCCATGCCCCAGGTCTTGCAGTCCTGCTCGTAGAACCCGACGAGCAATCCGAACTTCTCCTGCCGCGAGTAGTAGTCGCTGATCGGACAGCGGAGCAGCGGCATCCGGTGCCCGGCGTCGCGGATCGCGGGGATCTCCTCGGTGACGAAATACTGATGCTCCATGGAGGCGACCGGGTGATGGACGCCCATCATCGCGCCGACCTCGTTGACGCGGTATCCACAGGCGTTCACGACGATATCGGCGCTGATCGTTCCGTTCGGCGTTTCGACCTCCCAGGTATCGTCGGCGAGCTGCCGCAACCCGGTGACGGGCGTGTTGCGGTGAACCTCGGCCCCGGCCCGGCGGGCGCGCCGCGCCAGCGCCTGGCAGAGCTGGGCCGGGTCGATGTCGCCGTCCATCGGATCCCAGAGCCCGCCGAGGAGATTATCGGTCGAGATCAGCGGGTGGCGGCGCGCGCACTCCTGCGCATCCAGCACCTCGAACTCGACGCCCATACCGCGAGCCATTGACGCGAAGTGGCGATACCCGTCCATCTGCGCTTCGGCATTGGCCAGCCGGATGCCGCCGTCACCGTGATGGTAGTTGATCGGATACTCAGGGTCGGCCGCCAGCTCCTGATAGAGATTGATCGAGTGGGTTTTCAGCCCGACCATGGTCTGCGTCATGCCGAAATTGGTGACCTGTGCTGCCGAGTGCCAGGTCGTGCCGGACGTGAGTTCGTCCCGCTCGAGCAGCATCACATCGCTCCAACCCTCTTCGGTCAGATGATAAAGGGTTGAGCAACCGGCGATCCCGCCGCCGATGACCACCACCTTGGTACGTGTCTTCATGTTCAGAACTCCGGGCTTGTGGTCTTCTCGACCTGCAAATCAGCGTCGAAGCCCGAGACGAGACCGCGACACTGCAATCGCTGGGCGTGCCCGGCGTCACGGCAGTGTTAGCCTGCGCCCGGCAAAAACATCAATCGGAGTTTTCTGGCAATCTCGACCCGCTCAGGCCGGACATCTGGTTCACGGTTGGCGACGATCCGCGCATGAAACCGGGCAGGCCGCGCTGCAAAGTGTTTTTAGTGGGGATCTATCCGTCGATGCCTGAAAGTCGGGCGCCGGTCAGTGCGCCCGCATCAGGTTGTCCCACGCCCGGTCAAGCACCTTCGGCGTCAACTGCGGCCGGATGTTCTGGTAGCTGCAGATCGAGCGGCACTGCTCGATCAGGAAGCGCGGGTGGAATGCATTGAACCGTGCGTTCGGGTGCTGACCGTAGAGGTCGAACATGATGTATGTCAGCGTCTCCTCGTCGAGGATCATGCCGGACTGCCGGGCCGCGCGCACGAGGATTTTCACGAAGGTCTTGCGATCCGGCCGGTCGACCAGAATCTTGTGGCGCAGCCGGCGCAGACCGGCCTCGTCCATCAGGCTGCGCGGCTCGAAATTGGTCGCGAAGATGACGAGGTTGTCGAACGGCACCTCGATCTTCCGCCCGGAGTCCAGAACGAGATGATCGGTGCCGGACTCCAGCGGCACGATCAGGCGGTTGATCAGCGCCTGCGGGGCATGGCGCTGCCGGCCGAAATCGTCGACCACGAACAGCCCGCCCGAGGCTTTGAACTGAAGCGGCGCGTCGTAGAGCCCGTTCGTCGGGTTGCGGGCGAGATCGAACTTGTCGAGCGAAAGCTCGCCGCCGACGATGGCATAGGGACGACGACAGCGCACGTATCGCGGATCATGCGGAATGACCCGGCGCAGCCGCGACGATTCTGCGCTTTCGGTCGAGACCGGCACGTGGACGGCAGGATCGAAGAACACGATGACATCGGTTCCGACCGAGATCGCGTGCGGCACCAGGATCGTGTCACTGAAGGCCGAACAGACCGCCGTCGCGATGGACGACTTGCCGTTGCCCGGCGGGCCGTAGAGCAGGATCGACGCGCCGGAGTTCACCGCCGGGCCGATGCGGTCCATCAGGTCCATCGGCAAGGTCAGTTCCGAGAACACCTCGCGCAGTGCTTCTTCCGTCAACTGCTCGTTCCGCACGCTCTGGTCGCGCGCGGTCTGGATGAACTGGTTGATCGGCACCGGCGCAGGTCCGATCCAGGCGCCGCGCTCCATTGCCGAAATCGCCCACTCGCGGCCCTTGTCGGTCAGGCGATAGCGCAGCTCTGCCGCCATGGTGGCGCCAAGCTGGCCGAGGATCACGAGCAGTGCCTTCTCCTTCGCCATATCGAGCAGTTCCTGCACGACGTTCGGCGAGAGATTCATTGCCTCGGCGATCCGGCTCGGGCGCTCGAGGCCGTGCCGATGAACCGTCTTCATCAGCAGATCGATCAGGAAATTCCTGGATAACCCCGTCTCCGCAAGGGATTGCGGTACGTGGAAGGCGTTTGGCATTCCCGCTGCGCGCCTGATATTCGTCGTCACGTTCATGAATTTCTCAATCGTTCCCCGCGGACACTTAGAACAAAAGACCACAAGAGACGGAAGTAAATTCGACGCTGTCACATCTGATATACGCAAAATACGACAACTTTGAAGCGAATTTTGCGGATTGCGTATATTCTTGCATCATACCCGGCCCGATTTAGGCGATATTTCTCTTGCGATTGCTTTCATCGACCACAACAGCAATGCACGCAGAAGATGGCACAAAGGTGGTAAGACACGGAAAACCCACGTATGCCGGTGCGTCACCGACGGGGAGATGATCGATGAAGACCTATCAACATTATATTAACGGGGCTTACGTTGATCCGGCGCAGGGCCAATGGTTCGACAGCCATGATCCCTACCGCGGCGAGGTCTGGGCGCAGGTCCCGCGCGGCACCGCTGCCGATGTCGATGCGGCGGTCGCTGCGGCCAAGGCGGCACTGAGCGGTCCTTACGGCGATCTGAACCCGAGTGCGCGCGGCAAGCTTATGCGCCGCCTCGGCGATCTGGTGGCCGAGAATGCCGACCGGCTCGCCGAGATCGAGGTCCGTGACAATGGCAAGCTGTGGTCCGAGATGGCCGCACAGCTCAAGTATCACCCCGAGTGGTGGTATTACTATGCCGGGCTCGCGGACAAGATCGAGGGCTCGGTCATCCCTATCGACAAGCCGAACCACCTCGCATTCACGCGGCACGAACCCGTCGGCGTCGTTGGCGCCATCACCGCCTGGAACTCGCCGCTGATGTTCGTCGCCTGGAAGGCTGCGCCAGCCATCGCGGCCGGCTGCACGGTCGTGCTCAAGCCCTCCGAGTTCACCTCGGCCTCAACGCTGGAGTTCGCCGCTCTGGTGAAAGAGGCAGGCTTCCCGGACGGTGTCTTCAACGTCGTCGCCGGAATGGGCGCCGAGGCAGGGGCCGCCCTGGTCGATCACCCCGACGTCGCCAAGATCACCTTCACCGGGTCGGACAAGACCGGCGGCGCGATCTACGCCCAGGCCGCCAAGCACATCAAGCGCGTCAGCCTCGAGCTCGGCGGCAAGTCGCCCAACATCATCTTCGATGACGCCAATCTCGACGCGGCCTGCGCGGGCGCCGTCTCGGGCATCTTCGCGGCGACCGGGCAGACCTGCATCGCGGGCTCGCGCCTTCTGGTGCAGAACTCGATCCGCGACGAGGTCGAGGCCAAGATGGTCGAGATCGCCCGCACCGCCAAGATCGGCGACCCGATGAAGCCCGAGACCAATATCGGCCCGGTCACGACGGCACCGCAATACGCCAAGATCCGCGACTATATCGGTGTGGCCGAGAGCGAGGGCGCCAAGCTGCTGTTCGGCGGCGGCACGCCGCAGGGCCCGGAGATCCAGGGCGGGCAGTTCGTCGAGCCGACCATCTTCACCGGCGTCCTGAACTCGATGCGCATCGCGCAGGAGGAGGTCTTCGGCCCGGTCCTTTCGATCATCGGCTTCGAGGACGAGGAGGAGGCGCTCGAGATCGGCAACGACATCGCCTTCGGGTTGGCGGCCGGGGTCTGGACCCAGAACATCGGCCGCGCCGTGCGCATGTCCGAGCGCCTGAAGGCCGGGGTCGTCTGGGTCAACACCTACCGCGCGGTCAGCTACATGATGCCGTTCGGCGGGGTGAAGCGCTCGGGCATCGGTCGCGAGAGCGGGATCGAGTCGATCCGCGAATACCTCTCGACCAAGTCGGTCTGGATCAACACCTCCGACGAGGCTCCGGGGAACCCGTTCGTGATGCGGTGAGGGGGTGGTACCTGGGCTGAGGAGCGCGGGAAAACCTGAGGTGACGGGAGGTCCGCTGTGCGGACGAAGCGGACATTGACTCAGATTGTCGCTTGGTCAGGGTGGGATCATGAAGTCGGTTGACCATTTGACTATTGAACAACTGGAAGCCGACGTTTGGGCTGAACCAGATTTCAACTCGCATCTTGTGACAACCTGTCATCAATTGAGGAAGAAACGTTTGGGAGACTTCAGCGTTGAAGACCTTCGCATCATGCTTGGTCAGTCAATTGGCGCAAAGTACCTTCTTCCGAAAGCTATTGAAATCCTGAGGGAAAATCCCTTTGCCGAGGGGGATTTCTTCGAAGGTGACTTGTTGGTCGCCATTGCCCGCCATCCTAGAAACGCCACGCAACTGGCTCCAGAGGACGCCAGGCACCTTCTTGCAGCCAGTGTAGCTGCAGTTGAATCTGTTGATCCGAAATTGCGGCGGAAAGACTTAAGCGCAGTTCAGGGAATGGTTGACGCACTAAGTAGCCACGTGCGCCGGCAGTCTGGGCTCGAAGCCGACATTCACAATAGCGGCGGAAGCAATGACCAATCGTGGCGGCGGCATCGGCTGCTTCAGGCACTCAGGCGTTGGCCCCATGTCCAATGGCGCACCTGGCGTTCTCTACGCAAAGGACAGGGACGGTAAGCCCGTGCTGTATCGGCCTGTGGGGGTTTAGGAACTATTCCTGGCGATGCCCTCGATTGGCCTCTAACTCCCTGACTTATTGATCTGGCGGCGTAATCTCTCTAGCTGTTCGCGGCTCAGCTCGACCTCGGCGACTTGGCGCACGGAAGACATTGTGAACCGGCGATTATAATCGGCAACCTCATCAGCAGCGTCGTCGATGATTTTCTTCACAGGTGTGTCTGGCGCAGAGAAAGAGATCTTGGCGACAGGCTCTACAGATGGGACATAGAGACCCCCACTCGCCTGCTCCAACTCCGCATCGCTGATCTGCTCAGGCGCTTACTTCTTTTCTGACGTGTCTCCGCTCCCAGTTGCGGATGGGAGTTTATCACAGCTTGTGAAAGGCCCAAAATTCAGCTGATTTGCCGTTCTCGGCGTCCTCATGATAGTGTCTGCCCTGAGAAATGAGGAGAGCCTGGGCATGAAGGACAAACCTGAAGAGCTACTGGACTCAGACCTTGATGCTGCGAGCGGCGGGGACGGCAGCTACGATCCAACGATTGGGTTCTCAGTCTCCCAAGCTCCGCGTTTGAGAGAGCGACCCCCACGTAAAGTGGATGGAGCAGTCGTCGTCGACACGCAGCTCACAAGAGAGATTGGTCTGGATTTCTCTTCGGCAGGCGGCGAAGAAGTCAGTGTCTCGTTGGACAAACCGGTCCTCATCACGCTTCCATTCGACGGGCCGCTCACCAAGAAGTAAGGCCCGTATAGCGTCGGAGTCGGTTATCAGACGATTATAGTGAATCACAGATTGAAGGCTCAGAACGACCGCTTTGCGGACAAAGCCGACATTTGAACGCTACCCAAGTCATATGAAAAATTGGAGAAACCGCGAGGCTTATCGGGTCTAGTTCGGTCCAGCGAATTTCAAAGGTTTTGGGTTGAGTGTGACCCATTCAACGGCTAGTTCGCACAACTTGCTTGTATCGCCACACTTCCTTTTGACGTCCGAGATAACAATGCGCGCTTCATGTTGTGCATCTCCGGAAAGGGGCACACCCGCAGCGATATAGGTCAAAAAGGCATCGGCCATTTTGGAAAAATCTCGATCCCAGTTGCCGTACCCGTTCCTCAGGTTTTCGTCGTCTATTCTTCCGGACACCCGAATGACTTCACCCTGCATCGTGTCTGCTGCGCCACGTGATGGTACCAGCAGATTCCAAAGCTCGTGGTGGCGGCCTTCCCAATCAGTAGCTTTTGCGACAATGGGTGACTTGCCATCATGCAGCATACGACGGGCCACGGGTGGCACGTCGAACAATGAATAAAGTCGATCAAGCGCTGTGCTAGTCTGGTCTAAGAATTCCGGATTGAAACCGGCACGATGAAACTCAAACTCTGCGCCGATGCGGTGTACGAGTTTCTTCATATCTTGTAGTTTGTTAGCAGGCGGCTGCGATCGTTCCAACAGCACCTCCGCCATGCCTGCCATGTCAGGTATGTCTATGTCGGCACAGAGCGTCAGCGCATACTCTAAGGGCGTGAGATTAAGATCATTCACCGCATCGGTGGCTGCCCCGTGCCCCAAAAGCAAGCTAACCGTCTCGACGTTATGGACTGACGCTGCGCTGTGAAGGGGCGTGTTCCCGCGCTTGTCTTTACAGGAAACATCCGCCCCGAGTTCAAGAAGGACCTCTATGCGGCCCTGCCGATGCCCCGCACGCGTATGCAACGGAGTTTCGCCATAGTTGTCACGCGCTAATATGTCAGCGCCTTCACCGGTCAACCAGCGTGCCAGTTCGTCCGGGCACTCGTTGAACGCGAGGGCCGTCTTTCTCGAGTATGAACCGCGTGCATCGACGACGTGAGTGTTAAAAACCGCTTTGAGCTGTTCAATATCGCCTTCCTTGAGAAGTTCCTCGAAGTTTTTGGGAAGCAATTTCTTCTTGGCTTTGGCCATACCGACCTCTGTAACTGAAAAATGCCCAGCACCTAATACCAACAGCTATCGCGTAAATCCGTCGGTTAGAAGAGAAACGTGCATGTAAGTCTGGGCTCGAAGCTGCCGTTCTCGGTGTTGCAGCATAACGAGCCACCGGAACACCTATGGCCTACGTAACGAACCGTCCCTGACACCCCTCCGCCGCCACCTGCGCATTGAGTTGCGCGGCGGAAGCGGCTACCAACTGCTGGCGTGCAACACTCCGGGGGAACGGGACGTGAGCCCTGCCGACATGGCCGAGGCGATGCGTGAGTGGCGGCTCAACCTCGATCGCAAACCGGAATGCGTGTTCGAGGAGACCGAGAACGCTCGGTTTGTCGCCGAGCGTCTGCGGGCGTCGGGCTCGAAGAGATCGAGACCGGGCTGCGTTGGTACCCAGATCGAGTCGATCCGCGAATACCTCTCGACCAAGTCGGTCTGGATCAACACCTCCGACGAGGCCCCGGGGAACCAGTTCGTGATGCGGTGAACCGCGCAGACCACGACCGAAAGTGATGATGCGCGCGGAGCGGCCTGCGCGCTCGGATAGTCGCGCGCGCAGCGGCTGGCCGTGCCCACATCCCATTTCAAGAAAGCACAAGACTTCGTGATGACGGCCCAAGACATTGTGACAGCATCAGATCACCCTCAGACACATGCGCGTGAATTTCTGATACGTTCTTAGTGCCCGGGTTGAATACTCAGCGCGGCCCATGCATGTGCTCGTGACCACGGGACCTTCGCATTTCGCGCGAAGACACATGCATCAAGGAAACATCATGACTTTTACACGTCGTCAATTCACCCGGCTCGGAGTGGCTGCCGTCGCCGGTGCCGCGCTGTCCTCAACATCCGCCTTCGCTGGCGAAAAAGCGCGCAAAGGGGCGTTGTCGGGACGCCGGGGCTACAATGTCACCGGCAGCGTCGAGGTGAAGAAAGTCGACGGAAAGACCAAGGTCGTTCTGGGTGAGGACTACGTCTTCGATCCGACGAAGAACCCGCCGGACATCAAGATCGGCTTCGGCAATGGCGAGGAATACGCCAAAGGCTCGAAGATCCACGACAATCTGACGGTCAAGAAAGGTGCGGCCGAGTTCGAGGTTCCGGCGAGCATCAACACCGACGACTACTCCGAACTCTATATCTACTGCGAGAAGTTCACGGTCATCCTGGCAGTCGCTCCGCTGAAGTAGGCTTCTCGATCGATGGATGCCGCAAGAAACCGCCGTTCGCGGCGGTTTTTTCTGTTCTGCCCGTGATGACAGGGCCAGAGTCGACAGATGTACGCGCAGGACTCATTTTTTGATCTCTCGCGTTCAGGACAGTTCGGGCTTGTCTGCATCAGCGCGGTGCTGTTCGTGCTTTGGGTGCTCCTGACCCGGTTCCTGCTGCGCGATCGGGCGCCCTGGCTGAAGATCGGCGGGGCGTTGATCCTGTTCTGGGTGTTCGTCTGGGTCTCGCCACAGGTTTACTATCAGTACTATCGCCTGATCATTCCGGACTTGCCGCTGCAATGGGTGATCTGGCCACCGGCCGCACCGCAGGAGGCGATCTCGATGCTGTTCTTTCAAGGACCGCAGAACCTCTCGGCTCACAGCCAGGGCCTGCTGGGCTGGAGTTTGCTGCTGGTGCCGTTTCTTTCTCCGGGGCGGCATTCCGAGAGCAGGCCAGCAAACTCCGATATTTCTGGCTAAAAGTTTCGCATCCGACGATGATCTTCATCACTGTTGACCTTCATAGAATTGGCTGATGCTTGCGTCGCTAAGTGCCGCCTGTCGACCAGCACTGGCTCGATCAACTACGCGACATCGTTCGCGTGCCGCGGCATTTCGGGAACTTCGAGCATCCCCAAAAAGCATCGCCCGTCTTGCGATTGACTCGCTTCACCATTTCACCCCTACACTTCGGGCAAGATGCTTGGCCCTCGAGATCTGCGGGAATTGATGATGGTGCACGCGTTTCAGACGCAGCTTTCTCTTGAAGACTTCGAATGTGCTCATTTCGAACATTTCCGTCGTTCTCTCCGGCCTTAGACTCCAGCCTTTGCGCAAAATTTATCACTTCAACTTCTGAAAGAACCAGCCGTTTACGCACGCCAATCAGCTTGCCAAGCGCCTGCAAACCCCACGCTACGTTCTCTGGCATATGTGTCTTCGGTTCTGCGGTGCCTGTGAAAACAACGAAGTTGTGCAGGATTTTGAAGTCGACGCCCAAAATCTCCTGCACAGCCCTAACGTGAGCATAGTTCTGTCGCAGTGGATTTTGGAAGCTGCGGCGTTTTCCACCTTTATGCACTTGCGTCCATTTTTTCTGGTCAGCGCCGCCAAAAATCCAACCAGACATATTTTTCGTCTCGATCACGAAAATCCCAAAACGTGACAACACGAGGTGATCCAGCTGGGTCGTCCCGCCTGCGACGGGGACGATTAAATCTGAATATACTCGGTAGTCTTCTTTATTGAGAACCGAAGTCAGCGCAGCGTGTACAACACGTTCACCCCTCGCGCCTTTTCCAGCCGGATTGTTGTAGCTTGCTTCTGCGGCCCAAATAACAGACCTAACTGCGGATTTCATCAAGTACTTCAGCATCGCAGTTCGCAATACCTCGATTAAGAATTAAACTGAATCGCACATTTGCAGAATCGTTACAATGACTAAAGACAAGTCGTTGTCGGGGCGATCATCCACTTATCCAAACCACTACGACGGCGACCGAAAGCACAATTTTCATGGCTGACGCGGTGCGTTAGCCGCATCCGACACTTGACATTCAGTGGCTTTGTGCGGTGGTCCCATTGCCTCCGGTCTTGAAAGCCGAAACTCAGAAAACAACCGCCTTGTTAGCAACGCTTGCCGGGGCGGCGACTTTCAAATTTTCGCATTATAAGCTGCTCGGCATGGGCATCCAGATTCGGCCTATCCTCACTCAAAAGCGAAGCTAAGCCAGCAGACTCCGATACTTCTGGCTGAAGATCTCGCGGCCGATGATGATCTTCATCACCTCTGATGTGCCGGCGTAGATCCGGCTGATCCGGGCGTCGCGGTACATCCGGCAGATCTCGTATTCCTCCATGTACCCGGCGCCGCCGTGCAATTGCACACCGAGATCGACCATCTTGCCCTCGACCTCCGACGCCGCGAGCTTCGCCTTGGCGCCCATCTCGGCGGTCAAACGGCCCTGATTGTGCTCGGCGACGCACATGTCGATGTAGGCCTGGATCATGTCGATCTCGGTATCCAGTTCGGCCATGCGGAACTGGGTGTTCTGCTGCTCGGAAAGCGGTTTGCCGAAGGCGTGGCGCTCGGTGACGTAGTCGCGGGTGATGTCGAAGGCGTGGCGGGCCTGTGCGGCGTAACCGCAGGCGCCGATCAGACGCTCCTCGGCCAGCCCCTCCATGAGGTAGTAGAAACCCTTGCCCGGCTCACCCAGCACGTTCGCCTTCGGCACCTTCACGTCCTTGAAGAAGAGCTCAGCCGTATCCTGCGCGTCGAGGCCCATTTTCTTCAGGTTGCGGCCGCGCTCGAACCCCTCCATCCCGCGCTCGACGATCAGCAGCACCATGGCGTGGCGCGAGTCGGCTCCGGCCAGCTTGGCGGCAACGATGATCAAGTCAGCGTTGATGCCGTTCGAGATGTAGGTCTTCGAGCCGTTCAGCAGGTAGTGATCGCCCCTGTCCTCGGCCCGCGTCTTGGTCCCGGCGACATCCGAACCTGCGCCCGGCTCGGTCATGGCAATCGCCAGAATGTGCTCGCCGGTGACGCATTTCGGCAGGAAGCGGTCCTGCTGCTCGGCCGAGCCGAAGCGCTTGAAATAGGGGCCGACCAGACGCGAGTGCAGTGTGTTGTAGAACTCGATACAGCCCGCGCGTGCCGTCTCCTCGATGATGATCTGCTCGAACCGGAAATCGTCGTCGCCGAGCCCGCCATGTTTCTCCTCGGGCCAGATCATCAGCATACCCTGGTCGCCCGCCCGGGTGAAAGCTGAGCGGTCGACGATCCCGGCCTCGCGCCATGCGGGCATGTTGGGCTGGATCTCGTCTTCGAGGAACCGGCGATAGCTGGCGCGGAACAGGGTCTGCTCTTCGGTGAACTGTCTCATGGCACTCTCCCTAGCGTGCCCGCAATCTTCCCTATCGCAGCGCGGATGTCTATGAACGCTCCGGCCCGCAGATTGAAATCGACGGGCTGGCGCCGGATGTGTCGGAGAGGGTGATGGGCGAGATCAACATTCGCGTTGAAGGCAGGGCGGGGCGCATCACGCTGACCCGGCCCGAGGCGCTGAACGCGCTGACCTATGACATGGCGCTGGCGATCGAACGGGCGGTGGAAGACTGGCGCGACGATCCGGCGGTGGCGCTGCTCGTGATGGATGCCGAGGGAGACCGCGCGTTCTGCTCCGGCGGCGACATCGCCAAGCTCTACGCAACGGGCCGTGCCGGGGATTTCGCCTGGGGCCAGAAATTCTGGCGGGATGAGTACCGCCTGAATGCCAAGCTCGCGCGCTATCCGAAGCCGATCGCGGCGTTCATGCAGGGCTTCACCATGGGCGGCGGCGTCGGGATTTCCTGCCATTCCTCGCACCGGGTCGTCGGCGACAGCACGCGCATCGCGATGCCGGAGAACGGGATCGGGTTGGTGCCGGATGTCGGCGGCTCGCTGATCCTGGCGAACGCGCCGGACAGGGTCGGCGTGTTCCTCGGCCTGACGGCAACACGGATGAACGCGGCGGATGCGATCCATGTCGGGTTCGCCGACCACTACATTCCCGAGGGCAAATGGCCGGAGGTGATTGCGCGGCTGGCGGAGACTGGCGACCCAACCGCGATCACCGACGCGGCACAGGCTCCAGAGGGCGGGACGCTGACGGAAATCGCCGGTCAGACAGCAACGCTGTTTGAGGGTGCCGACCTGTCAGCGATCCGCGCTGAGCTCGAGGCCGACGCCGGCGACCTCGCCACGGACGCTCTCAAGAAGATGTCGCGGAACTCCCCGCTCTCGATGGCGGTGTTCGTCGCGATGATGCAGGCGCTGCGGGGACGCGAGATCGAGGACGCGCTGGAGATGGAGTATCGTTTCGTCAGCCGCTCGATGGAGCACGGCGATTTTCTCGAAGGCATCCGCGCCCAGATCATCGACAAGGACCGCGATCCGACCTGGCAACATCAATGGCCGCGAGACGTGCCAGAGGCCGATGTCGCGTGCATGCTGGCCGAGACGGAGTTTTCTCTGCCGCGACACTGAGCGCGCGATGCTTCCGGGAGCTTCTCTTTCGAGGAATGGTCTCGCGCGGACGCCAATCGGACCGAGGATCATGATCCCGGCATGACCCCGCGATTCGCCCTGTCGGGCGTCGATCTTCTCGGTTTTCCGTCGCATTTTCGGACATGCGCAGAGATCGCGAGAACGGGCGACCCCGCTAAGCCTCTGGATAGAGGAGATTTTAATCGAAGACCGTGAAAACCTATTTTGATAACGAAATCAAAAGACGCATGTTGTTTTTATTATCAAGAGCGTTATGTCCGACGTAGAGACCGACAGGCCATAGCCAGCGCCCCGGTGGGAGACGAACCGCCGCCGCGGCACGAGCAGAACGGAGAGCAGCAAATGCCGAAGTACAACACAACGTTCGAGTTGAGCGTTGACGACATGGACGTCATCGAAACCGCGTTGCGCGGTGCCCTGCGCACCAAGGTTTCAAGCGACCTCGACGAGAAGGTCGTATCGGACCTTCTGGGGCGGCTGCACAATCAGAAGGTCTTCTATCGCCCGAGCGACGGCGTCTATATCAGCGGCTGATCGAAGGACCGGCTGCCTGACCATCGGGCGCCAGCCAAACACAGGTGCAGGTCCGGTGTAGCCTATTCGGCCGCACGCAGCGAAGTGCCGCTTTCTGCCTCCGCCGCCTCGTCGAACTCGAACGCTTCGAGCCGCCGCGCCCGCGTCCCGGCCTTGCCCGCGGAAATCTTGATCTCGTCGATATCCTTCGCTGCCTGACCGAAGTGCTTGTCGAGATTGCCGACGCGATCGGTCAGCCGGTCGACGTCCTTGTAGAGCAGTGACAACTCGCGCCGGATGGCGCCTGCCTGCTCGCGCATCCGCGCGTCCTTCAGGATCGCCCGCATCGTGTTCAGCACGGCCATCATCGTGGTCGGCGAGACGATGAACACGCGGGCCTCGAAACTCTGGCGCACGACCTCGCCGAAACTGGCGTGCAACTCGGCATAGACCGCTTCCGAGGGCAGGAACATCAATGCGCTGTCGGCAGTCTCGCCCTCCAGGATGTACTTATCGGCGATCGTCTTGACGTGATGCAGGACGGCGGTGCGGAACTGTCGGGCGGCGCTCGTCCGGGCCGCATCGTCCTCGGCGGCGATCAGCGCCTCATAGGCTTCCAGCGGGAACTTCGCGTCGATCACGATCGACCCTGGCGGATTGGGCAGATGCACAAGGCAATCCGCGCGCTTCTGGTTCGAAAGTGTCGCCTGCCAGGTGAACGCATCCGGCGGCAGCGCCTTGGAGACGATATTGTTGAGCTGGATCTCGCCGAAGGCACCACGCGTCTGCTTGTTCGACAGGATATCCTGCAGGCCCAGCACGTCGCCTGACAGCTTCTCGATCTTGGTTTGCGCCTTGTCGATCGCCTCCAGCCGCTGCTGAAGCTCGCCGAGCGACCGCGCCGTCCGCGTCGCGGTGCCGTGCAGGGACTCCCCCATGGCGCGCTGGACTTCCTCGAGTCTGCGCTCGACGGATTCCATGATGCGCGCCTGGGCCTGGGTCTGATGTTCAGAGACCATCTTCAGCCCGCCTGCAAGCTGGTGCTGGCCCTGATCGAGCCCACGCACCGCCTCTCCCAACGAGCCGATGTGCTGCGCCAGCGGCTCCGCTGCGTCGGCCGACCGGCGCGCTGCCCGGATTGCCCAGATCAACAGCACGAGCAACAGGCAGGCGACCGCCGCCGCCGCGATCGCCGCGATGACCATCGGATCGGTCCAGTCTATCGCCGTGTCGGTCATCAGCGGCGCCCGAACAGCTTCTCGACCTCATCGAGACCGAGGCGCACCCATGTCGGGCGGCCGTGGTTGCAGGTATTCGAGTTCGGCGTCGCTTCCATCTCGCGCAGCAGTGCGTTCATCTCGTCGCCGGTCATCCGCCGACCCGAGCGAACCGAGCCGTGGCAGGAGATCCGGCTGAGGATCGCGTCGATGCGGGCCCGCAACTGATCGGTGCTGCCGAGATCCGCGATCTCGTCGGCAACATCTCGCAACAGTGCTGCCAGATCGGTCTGGCCGAGGATCGCGGGCACCTCGCGCACCGCAACCGCACCCTGCCCGAACGGTTCGATCCTGAGGCCCAGTTCCGCCAGGACGTCCGCGTGTTCGAGCACCCGGTCGGCATCGGTGCCAAGCTCGACCACCTCAGGGATCAGCAATCCCTGCCGCGTGATCCCGGCATCCGCCTGCTGCGCCTTTAGGCGTTCGTAGACCAGACGCTCGTGCGCCGCGTGCTGATCGACCAGAACGATGCCATCCTGCGTCTGCGCGACGATGTAAGTTTCGTGCAACTGTGCCCGCGCGACGCCCAGCGGCAGTTCCGCGGCTTCGGGCGCGGTGTTTGGGTGGAAGTCATCCTGCGCCTCGGCAAAGCCCGGGACAACGGGCTCGGCCTCGACCCGGGCAGACGCCCAGCCGGGTTGGGCACACCCGGCTGGGGCCTGGGCAGCGAGCGCTGCCTGAACGGCCGCGCCCGAGGGACGTGGAGGCGACCGAACCTGCCAGTGTTGCGGAGTCGATGGCGCCTGAAATGCACCGAGCGCCGCGTCGGAGATCGTTGAGGTCGAGCGATGCCCGGCCTCGGCCAGTGCGTGGCGGATCGCCGAGATGATCAGACCGCGCACGACGCCCGGTTCGCGGAACCGGACCTCGGCCTTGGCCGGGTGCACGTTGACGTCGACCCGTTCGGGCGAGCAGGTCAGGTAGAGCGCCACCGCCGGGTGCCGGTCGCGGCTGAGCACGTCCATGTAGGCGGCGCGCACAGCACCGAGCATCAGCTTGTCGCGCACCGGACGCCCGTTGACGATCAGGTGCAGCGCCACGGCTGCCCCGCGCGAGAAGGTCGGCAGCGCGGCATGGCCGGTCAGCGAAAGACCGTCGCGCTCCGCTTCGATCTGCACGGAATTGACGGCGAACTCGGGGCCGAGGATGTCAGAAGCTCGTGCCAGCCGGCTGTCGAACAGATCGCCCGTCCCGGCATTGACGCGAAAGATCTGGCGCGGCGTCCCGCCGTTCAGGTCCGACAGCAGGAAGTTCACGCCGGGCTCCGCCATGGCCAGACGGCGCAGGATGTCGCCGATTGCCTGGGTCTCGGCGCGGTCGGTGCGCAGGAATTTCAGCCGGGCGGGTGTGGCGTAGAAGAGATCGCGCACCTCGACCGTGGTGCCACTGCCGTGCGCTGCCGGGCGCACCGGGCCGGTCTCTCCCGCAGCCGCTTCGATCTCCCAGGCATCATCGCCCGCGATCCTGCTGGAGATCGTGAGACGCGCGACGGATGCGATCGACGGCAGCGCTTCACCGCGGAAACCGAAATGCCGGATGTTCACGAGGTCTTCGCCGTCCAGTTTCGACGTCGCGTGCCGCTCGAGCGCCAGCGCGAGGTCATCCCGGGCGATCCCGCATCCGTCATCGGTGACGCGGATCAACGTCTTGCCGCCATCTGCGATGGTCACATCGATCCGGCGCGCGCCTGCGTCGATCGCATTTTAGACCAGTTCCTTCACTGCCGAGGCCGGACGCTCGACCACTTCGCCGGCCGCGATCCGGTTCGCCGCCGCGTCCGAAAGGCGGCGGATTCTCAAGCCATCACTCATCATGTTGATGTCAGGCGCGTCCATGCCACAAGAAGTAGCATTCAGAGCGGCGATTCTGAAAGGGCAAACTGATCCGGAACGCACAGGCCCGGCCCCCGACCGACGATCCTCCGCCGTCAGCCCGCAGGGCCCGCGCCGTTCCTCAGAATCGGTCCATCAGCCGGTCGAGATAGTCCAGTTCCAGTTCCGGGCGGGACGGGTCGGCCGCACGGCGGCGCAGCTCCTGCATCAGTTCGCGGCCGCGTTCGAGCAGCGACTTGTCCGGCACCTTGGTCGAGCGTCCGTCCAGCGCGCCGTAACTCGACGACGGACGCTCAAACGGATCTAGCGTTTCGCTGTCGCTGGCCTGCCCGCGTCCGCGCCGCGGTCCCTGAGCCTCGGTCTGGCCCTGACCGTTGCGCATCTGCTCGGCCAGCGCCTCGGCGCCCTCGTTCATCCGGTCGAGCGCGTCCATCTGATCGCGCACGGCGTCGGAATTCGAGCCCTGCTGGAGATCGTCGCGGGCGTCGCCCATCGAGCGCGCCGCATCCTCGAGCGCACGGGCCGCCTCGTCCGATCCGACCCCGCGGGACAGCGCCTCGAGCTGTCGGCGCAGCGCCTCCTGCTGGTCGGCAAGATTGCCCCCGCCGCCACCCTGGCCACCCTGCATGTCACCAGGCTGCATGCCTTCGCCGCGCTCGCCCTCGCCGCCCTGCTGGCCGCCCTCGCCGTGCTCATCGCCGCGTCCCTGACCGTCACCGAACCCGGGTTCTTCCTGCCCCTGGCCCTGCTGGCCCTGCTGCGGCGCGCGGCCTAGCTGCTGCTCGCGCCGGCGCTGGCGCAACTCGTCGAACGTCTGATCCGAGAGATCGCGCTGGCGCTGGATCATCTCCTGCAGTTCCTGCATCGCCTGCTCGCCCGGACCCATCTGCTGCTGGCCCTGAGCCGCCTGCATGTTCTCGAGCATCTGCTGGAGCTGCGAGAGCATCTCGCGCGCCTGATCGCGCAGGCCTTGCTCGGCCTGCTCCATCATCTGGTCCAGCATGTCGTTCAGATCCTGCTGTGTCATCTGCTGGTTCGGGTTCTGCTGCTGTTGCGCCTGCGCGTTCGGATTGCGCTGGGCCTGCTGAGCGAGTTGCTGCAGGTAATCGTTCATCGCGGCACGCATTTCTTCCATGGCGCGGCGGATGTCCTCCTCCGACCCGGATTCGAGCGCCTCGCGCAGCGCCTCCTGCGCCTGCCGCAAGCGCTCCAGCGCGGAAGACAGATCGCCGTCCTCGAGCGCCAGTGCCGCCTGCCAGAGAAACTCGATCACGTCCGGCGCCACGTCGGGCACGGTCTCGGTGCCGATCGATCCCGCGAGCCGCCGGATCGCGATCCGCACCGGCAGATAAATCGACATGTCGTCGAAGATTTCCTCGGGCCGGCGGGTCACCGCCTGCAAAACGTCGAGCACCCGGATCGCCTCGCCGTAATCGAGTGCGAGCTCGCGGCGCTGTTCGACCAGCGATTTGGCCAGCGGGTTGTTGAAGATCCGCGCCGGCAGCGTGATCTCGCGCAGCTCCGTCGTCCCGATCTGGCCCGCGCCGTCCTCGGCCTTGAGCTGCAGCATCAGCTTCGCCCCGGCCCAGGGGTGCGAGGAGAAATCCCGGATCGCCAGATCCTCGACCTCGCGCAGATCGCCGGTGATCGGCAAGGGCAGGCCGAAATTGATCGCCTCGAGCGGCAGGCCCTTGGCGTTCTCGGGATCGTGGCCGCGCGGCGCGATCTCGGCCCAGGCTGCCGAGATCCCGTAATCGTCGGACGCGGCGTACCCAAGTTCCAGCGCACGGGTCAGCGTCGGTCCCGGTTCGCCGACGATCTCGATCTCCGGCTCCTGATCCGGAAGCATCTCGATCGACCAACGGCCGAGTTCGGAATCGTTTAGCGAGACGATCAGGTCGCCGGATCCGGACACGACGCCCTGAACCTCGGCGAGACCACCACCCAGCATGGCGAAATCGCCGAGCCCTGCCGCTTCGCCGCCCGACAGCACCGGCAGCGCATCGGCATCGGTGACACGGATGATCAACTCGGAGCCCTCGGGCAGCAAAACCGGCTGCGGTGCTGCGGCATCGTCGGCGGACGCGGTCTGCGTGAGATTGTCGAGATAGATGGTCGACTGGCCGGTGTAGGCCGGTGGCGTCGCCCAAGCCTCGACGAACGGGTCGCGTTCTGCAAAGGCCGGGTTTGACGTTGGTTTCAGCGGAGCCGGGACAGCGGCGTCGACAAAACGGCTGCCGATCTCGCCACCGGAGGCAAGCAAAGTCGCGAGCAGCAACGCCGGTGCGGCGAGGCGCAATGCCCAGGTATCGAAAGGTGCGAGGCGCAGGTCAGGCATGCGTGCCCGCAAGGACACGGCCGCGGCCTTGGCGCGGTCGGTATGGGCCTTCCAGATCGACTCGGCGGCACGGTCTCCGTGGCCGACCACGAGGTCTTCGCGCAGGGTGGCCAACGGGCGGCTCGGATCTTCTTCGTCAAGCCTTGCATCGACGGTGTCCGCATCGGGACGGCGGAACCTCATCCCGGCCAGCACCAGAGCGCCTGCGATGGCCAGCCCGAATACGCCCAACGCGATACGGTGCCAGAGCGGGCCGACAGCGCCAAAGAAGCCGAGCAGTCCGAAGCTGAGTCCGAGACAGATCACGACGAAGAGCGGCCATCCGGCGCGGGCAACGCGTTCGGCCAGCAGCGCCCAACGGGTCAGCTTGCGCTGGCGTTGCAGCACACGCATATCGTTGCCGCGAAGTCCCCCGTCGCTGAAGATCGACATCGCTCTCCTTTCGGGCGCCGGATCAAGATTCGGCGGCGCGCTCACTCAACCATGTCGGGACCGTATCACGGCCAATCATCTCTGCATATGTGGGTCGGTCGCGGATCACTGCAAACTGATCGCCCTTGACGAGAACTTCGGGCACCATCGGACGGGCGTTATATTCCGAAGACATGACCGCTCCGTAAGCGCCGGCAGACCGGAAAATCGCGAGATCGCCCGACTGCATAACCGGCAGGGTGCGCTGCTTCGCGAACGTGTCGCCGGACTCGCAGACAGGACCTACCACATCGACCGGGCCGATCGGTGTGTCCGGGGCCGGTTCCGCGACCGGCACGATGTCGTGCCAGGCATCGTACATTGCCGGACGGATCAGGTCGTTCATCGCGGCGTCGAGGATCAGGAAGTCGCGGCCCTCGCCTTCCTTGCGGTAGATCACGGAGGAGAGAAGAATACCGGCATTCCCGGCGATCAGGCGCCCGGGTTCGATCTCGATCTCGCAACCGAGATCGCCGACCGTCTCGCGGATCACCTGACCGTAGTCGAAGGGCAGCGGCGGGCGCTCGTTCGACTGCTGGTAGGGGATGCCGAGGCCGCCGCCGAGGTCGAGCCGGCGGATGTTGTGGCCGTCCTCGCGAAGCTGTCGCGTCAGTTCCGAGACCAGCAGGAAAGCGTTGCGGTAGGGTTCGAGATCGGTGAGCTGCGAGCCGATATGGACGTCGACGCCGATCACGTCGATGCCGGGCAGGGCCGCGGCCATCCGGTAGACCTCGCGGGCCTTTGCGATCGGGATGCCGAACTTATTCTCGGACTTGCCGGTCGAAATCTTCGCGTGGGTCTTGGCATCGACGTCCGGATTGACCCGGATGGTGATCCGCGCCGTCCGCCCCATCTGGGCGGCGAGCGCGCTTATCGCGTGCAGCTCGGGTTCGCTCTCGACGTTGAACTGACGGATGTCGGTCGCGAGCGCCAGGCGGATCTCGGGCACGGTCTTGCCGACGCCGGAGAAGACGATCTTGCCGCCCGGCACACCGGCCGCCAGCGCGCGGCGCAGCTCGCCTTCCGAGACAACGTCCATGCCTGCGCCGAGATTGGCCAGCGTCTTGATGACGGCCTGATTGCCGTTCGCCTTCATGGCATAGCAGATAAGGTGGTCCATGCCGGAGAGCGCCTCCTGGAAGACGCGGAAATGACGCTCGAGCGTTGCCGTGGAGTAGACATAGACCGGCGTGCCGACCTCCGCCGCGATGCGCGGCAGCGGCACGTCCTCGGCGTGCAGGACACCGTCGCGGTATGTGAAGTGGTCCATCCAAGGCTCCGTCGGGCAGCAGACGCACCGCCATATCGGATCGGTCTGGGTGTTGGAACCCTGTCGATTTCGAAGGGCGGGAAACGCCGGACGACGCATGGCCAATCGGATTCGATGAAGATCGGGCGCGCAACCGCGCGACGCCTTGAGGAAGTCGGAGCGCCTACGGCAGCCGATGCAGCGGGCGCAGGCGCATCCAGAGATAGAACGGCAGGCCGACTGCCACGCCGCAGAGCAGCGTCACCGGCACGCAGATCAGCGAGAGCCAGTCGCGGCGCAAGAACGCCTCTCCGATGATGAATATGATCGTCGCAGCAGAGGCGATCAGCATCGAGCCGACCAGCCCCGTCGCGGGAGCGTTCACGGTCACCTCAGCAGCGAGGCGCTCAAGATCGAAGCCATGCTCGTGGAACCAAAGCACGTAACGCCGCACCGGGAACGCCAGCGCGAGCAGGGTCAGCGTCAGAAAAGCGAGTCGGGTGAAATCCATATCTTCCAAGCATGGTTAGTGCTAACGGCCATCTTATGGTCCACGGGTTTAAAGCTCAAATGTCGGGTGTGAACCCAAATTTTCGAATGCTGCGGAACGCACGAAATGCAGCCATGCGCCGTAAACGGGCAAGGTCGAAATGTGGGGACGGCCCTTAGCAGCTTTACCGCGGTCAACTTTGAACGTCCGGTCTCACTGATGAACATCAGGCACCGACTGTCTGTCTGGTGCGTACCAAACCCATTCAAGATCGGTTCCAAGCCTCGATCGCCAACCAAATGCGTTCAACATTAGTTTCTAGGCCATCTTTGAAAGATGAGAGCGTCACCTCATCACTCCATTTATTTACTATCCGCTGCGCTCTCAATTTCTTTGTGAGTTTGGGGACACCAGCAGATAATTCTTCGGTTATGTAATCTTCGATGGTCGAAATTTCTTCGTTTCCCTTCTCGAACCAAAGCGCAAGGTTGTAATCTTGCGATTTTAATTCTTTGAATTGATTCTCTATGTAGTCCTTCGCACTTCCGAAGTTTGAAGAATCGTACAGTTTGCCTGTTTTAGGATCTCTGCGCGCGTCGCTATCGATGACAACAACTGCATTGCGACTGAAGCTGAACATTTCGACGACCTTCTTCCATTCATGGGGATCGTCACCTGCTCCTTGAATTGCGCATAGGCTATCTAGGAGCGTGCCGCCAAACATCTGAAATTCGTAATCCCGTCCTTGGACGAAAGTTGGTCCATTTCGCTCCTTTGAGTAGATATCCAACCATTTCCTGATGTATATTACGTCCGAGGGGCCTTCGACCCAGATCACGCCGTTGCATTGCAAAAGGTCTGCGCCCCGACATCCAAGCCCGTCAAGAATTGAACTGGCCGAGCTGTTGACCTTGCGGACTTCGGTGAACGTACCAACTACGTCGGCTTCAGCTGGATCACTTCCCGCATGGTGCGCAGTAACTCTGTTCGTTCTTCTGAACGTCACGTCGCCCAGGCGGAACTCATAAATGCTTGCGGCCTCAGAAAGCTTCAAAAACTCATTGATTAGAACCGGCGAATGTGACGACACAAAAACCTGCTTGCCATGAAACGTATTACCGATCTTCTCAGGAATGTCGCTCCACCTTGATGCGCAGCTAGTTTCACGCGATGTCAACAGATGATCCACTCTGTTGGCCACCTGAACTTCAGTTGTTGAAGGATGATTTTTAGATCTGGAGCAGTACCAAATCAAAAATTCAAAATAGGCACGCAAATATCGCGGTTCGACGTGTAACTCTGGTTCATCGACTAAGACTATTGGCTTGTTTTGACCCTCGAGGAGACTCACCAAAGATTTTGCAATTTGTAGCACGCCGGATGGGAGAGCTTGATAGTCACGTTCGATCTTCCCACCACCAGTTTTCTTCCCTTGGATAAAATCTCCATTTTTGCGAAATTCATAGTGATAGCGAAAGATGTAAAATAGACCGAAGTTTAGTAGCTTTTGTCTGATCTCGCCCGCCTGGAGCGTTGTGCACAATTGCTTGAAAAAGGCCAAATCTGTTTCTGCTGGCGCAACTTCGTGCACTTTTCTTGCATAGGCGACGACGTCTCCGGAAACGAACTCCATGTGTCCGTCAGGGCTATCTTTACATGAAATCTGCTTCCTAACCGGCGTTGACTGATCAACGCTTGTCGTTTCTTCGAAATCTATGGTCAATTCCCCATTTATATCGCTTAAGATCGCCTCTCTATTGACCACTGTATTTGACATTTCATGGAATGCAGGGGTGAATGCAGTTACATTTTTTTGTCTGTTTCCAGCAGTATACGTTGTCGATGACACCAGAACTTGTCCGACTGCCGTATAGTCATAGGGCAAACCAGAAAGAACGCGCAGCACATTCGTCTTTCCGGAACCATTTGGACCTATGAACAGATTGAAATCGGAAAAGTCGCTAAGCTCGATACATGGGCCGATCGAGTAAAGTTTCGCAGCTCTTAAGGATCTTACTCTCATAAATTCACCACCTTGGGTCGATTAAGACTCGAATTTCCAATCGCTACGTCGCTGATGGAGGATAGCCACACTATCTTTGATTTGAAGCTGATCGCCAGACACGAGCCATTTGGTAATCCCACGTTTGGCATCCATCTAAATTGACTCAATGCTCAGAGCTGCCATTCGCGCGGTATGCAGCGAGTGTCTGCAATCCGTCGCGACAGCGAGAAGGCGGATGTAAGTCTGGGCTGGAAGCTGTCCTTCGAGGACTCCGTGCGGACCGCAGCTTTGTCCCGCACATCGGACAACGAATGCTCACTCCGCTTCCTTTTCCTTGCTTTCGGCTTCCACCTGGCTCGGCGGTTTGGGGCTGCCCTTCTTGCCGCAGGCAGCGAGCGGGAGCGAAAGCGCAAGCGCGCAGAGCATGATCCAGCGCAGCGGTTTCATCGGGCATCTCCCAGTCTGTCTTTCCACGCGGCGATCTGTTCGCGGACGCGCACCGGCGCGGTGCCGCCAAAGGATGTGCGGCTGGCGACCGAGGCCTCGACGGTGAGCACCGAGAACACGTCCTCGGTGATGCGCGGCTCGACCGATTGCATGTCGGCGAGCGTCAGGTCCGGCAGGTCGCAGCCCTTGTCCTCGGCCAGCTTGACCAGCGAGCCGGTGACGTGGTGCGCATCGCGAAACGGCATCCCGAGCACGCGGACTAGCCAGTCGGCGAGATCCGTCGCCGTCGAGAACCCCTGCCCGGCCGCAGCCCGCAACGCCTCGGGGTTCGGCTTCAGGTCGCGGACCATGCCTTCCATCGCCGCCAGCATCAACTGGATCGTGTCGGCGGCATCGAAGGTCGCCTCCTTGTCCTCCTGCATGTCCTTTGCATAGGCCAGCGACAGCCCCTTCATCACCGTGATCAGCCCGACGAAGTGGCCGACCACACGGCCGATCTTGCCCCGGATCAACTCGGCGGCATCGGGGTTCTTCTTCTGCGGCATGATCGACGAGCCGGTCGTGAAGCTGTCCGACAGCGTGACGAAGCGGAACTGCGCCGACGACCAGATGATCAGCTCCTCGGCAAAGCGCGACAGATGCATGGCGCAAATGCTTGCCGCCGCCATGAACTCGAGCTCGAAGTCCTTGTCGGAAACCGCGTCGAGCGAGTTGCGCATCGGCCGGTCAAAGCCCAATGCCCGTGCTGTCATGTCCCGATCAATCTGGAACGAAGTTCCGGCTAAGGCGGCACAGCCGAGCGGCGACTCGTTCATGCGCGCGCGGGCATCCTGGAAGCGGCCCCGGTCGCGGTCGAGCATCTCGGCATAGGCCAGCATGTGATGGCCCCAGGTCACCGGTTGCGCTGTCTGAAGATGGGTGAAGCCCGGCATGACCATGTCGGCGCCGGCTTCGGCCTGCGCGACAAACGCCCCGATCAGCCGGACGAGGGCCGCATCGACCTCGTCGCAACGCGCACGCACCCACATGCGCACATCGACCGCCGCCTGATCGTTGCGCGACCGGCCGGTATGCAGACGTGCACCCGCATCGCCCGAGATCTCGCGCAGGCGCGCCTCGACGTTCATGTGGATGTCCTCGAGCGCACGCGAGAACCGGAACTCGCCGCGTTCGATCTCGCCCCAGATCTGGTCGAGACCGGCGTCGATGGCGACCTGATCCTCCTGATTGATGATCCCTTGACGGGCCAGCATCGCGGCATGGGCGCGCGATCCCGCGATGTCCTCGGCCGCCATGCGCTTGTCGAAATCGATCGAGGCGTTGATCGCCTCCATCACCGCCGAGGGACCAGCGGCGAAACGTCCTCCCCACATTGTGTTCGCGCCCGGCTTCCCGTCGCCCTGATTTTCCTTATGTTCCGACATCGACCAGCCTGTCCTCGGGAGAGAGATGATGCGAGACCTTCTGCGCCTCGGCCTTGGCGCGTTGCTATACGGCGTGATTGCGCTGGGGGCAAACCCCTCGGCAGCAGACGGCCTGAGTGCGGAGCAGCGCGCGGCCCTGATGGAGATGCGGGCCGGCGACATGCGCAAGCTGGTGATCCACAAGGAGGCGCGTCCGGCCATCGACGAGGTGTTCCGCGACCAGTACGGCAACGAGGTCACGCTGACCGACTATCGCGGCAAGGTCGTCGTCCTGAACTTCTGGGCGACATGGTGCCCGCCCTGCCGGGCAGAGATGCCGTCTATCGACCGGCTGTCCGGCGAAATGGCGGGCCCGGATGTCGAGGTGCTCGCGCTCTCGACCGACCGCTTCGATGTCGAGCGCGTCGTCGCGTTCTTCGATGAGATCGACATTCAGAACCTGCGCGTGCTGCAGGACCGGCGCGGCAAGGTCGCCCGCAAGGCCGGCATCCTCGGCCTGCCGGTGACCGTGATCCTCGACCGCGAGGGACGCGAGATCGCGCGTCTACAGGGCGATGCCCACTGGGACAGCGCCGACGTCAAGGCAATCGTCACCCGCATCGTCGAGATGACCGCTCCGAAAGCGTGATCGGACTAGGCCGCGTGTAGCAGACCCGCCCGGCGCTTCAGAACGCTGGCGTCCGAACGGATCAGATCGTCATAGCGGAAGTCTCCCGCCAGCAGCGGAGATGCGGCCCCGCTCACGAACTTCATGCTCCAGAGCGGCATCGAGCGGCTCTCGATCTCGCACCGGACGAGGCGCTTCACGTCCGTGTGGCGGTTGTCGGCGGTGACAGTCTGATAGAGCGCGTCGACATCCTCCGCCTCACCTTCCAGAATCTGGAAGAATGTGTCGTGATCGAAGTACAGCGCGCCGGTGATCAGGTTGGCCTTGTTGTTGACCTGAGACACCAGGCGCAGCTTCTCGATTTCCCCAAGATCGCCATCGACGAGCGAGCGGCTTGCATAGGCAACGGTGATCAGCATGGTCTCGTTCTGTCCTCCCCACGCTCGAAGCATAGCACGGTGACGCGAGCCCGGGCGACAGCTTGTGCAAGAAAATCCTGCGAAGCCTATTGCGCCGGACCGAGTAAAGGAGCATTGACCGCACGAATTTAAAACGTCCTTAACCACCGCGCGGTTGAACCTTGCAGTAGATGGGATAGGGTCGCTGCAAAACCGACGCGAACACGTCGGAACTGGGGAAAGCAGGATCAGCCATGCGGATTGCCTTGATCATCCTGACTCTCTTTGGCTTCTGGCTGGCGCTGTCCGGCCACTATCAGTGGTGGCTCGTCGCCTTCGGGGCGGTGCTGTCGATCCTCGTCGTCGTCTTCTGTCTCGGCAAGCGTGTCACCGACCCGGAAGGCTTTCCGTTCGAGCTGATCCCGCGCGGCATGGTCTACTGGCCATGGCTGCTCTGGCAGATCCTTCTCTCGGGCCTGCGGGTCACGCGGCTGATCCTGTCGCCGTCGCTGCCGATCTCGCCGACGCTGGTGAAGGTCGCCGCGAAGGAGCAGACCGCGGTCGGCCTCGTCACCTACGCAAACTCCATCACGCTCACGCCGGGCACGATCAGCATCGAGGCATCCGAACGCGGGCGCTGCATCTGGGTCCATGCGATCGAGCGCGCGGGCGCCGAGGGGTTCGAGGAAGACGAGATGAACCAGAACGTCGCCTGGTTCGAGCAGGGGCAGGTCTGATGATTTCGGGCCTGATGTTCCCGGTTGCCATCGTGGCCGTGCTGGCGGCGATGACGCTGGCGGTCGCGCGCGCCCTGATCGGGCCGACCGCGTTCGACCGGTTGCTCGCAGTGAACTCCATCGGCACCTTCGCGATCATGCTGCTCGCGCTGTTCGGCTTTCTCACCGGGCGGCCGGAATTCCTCGATCTCGGCATCACCTACGCGCTCCTGAACATGATCGGGACGCTGGCGGTGCTGAAGTTCTTCCGCTACGGCGCGCTTGGCTACGATCACCGCGAGGGCGACAACGAGGGCGACGGTTGAGCGCCTTGCTCGATATCCTCAGCCTGTTCCTGCTCGCCGCGGGCGGGTTTTTCTGCGTGATCGGCGCGCTCGGCCTGAACCGGATGCCCGATCTCTTCACGCGGATGCACGCGACGTCTGTGTCGGACACGCTGGGCGTCGGGTTCCTCGTCCTCGGAATGGCGTTGCAGACCACCGACTGGACGGTGCTGGTGCGCCTGGTGATCATCGTGATCGTGCTTTATGTGACGGGTGCGGTCGCCAGCCATGCGCTGGCCCGCGCTGCCCTGCATGACGGCGAGAAACCGCTGCTGGCGCAACCGGACGGCACGTTGCGCAAGACCGGCTGCGACGAGATCTATCCCGAGCTTGGCGTGCGGCTCCGCACGCCGCTGATCTCGGAACAGGTGCGCGCCAGCGTTCCCCAAGAGGCTCCGGCCGCAAACGGGGAGGACGCGCGATAGAACTTCTGATCAACATGGTGCTGCTGACGCTGCTGGCGGCGATCACCGTCGGGATCATCCGCACGCGCAACCTCTTTGCGGTGGTCGTGCTCTCGGGCGCCTATTCGTTCCTGATGGCCTCGGTGATGATCGTGCTCGACGGCGTCGACGTCGCGATGACCGAGGCATCCGTCGGCGCCGGGATCTCGACCGTGCTGGTGCTCGGCGCGCTCTACCTGACCAAGATCCAAGAAGATCCGCCGCGCTACTCGGCGTTCATTCCGCTCGCCGTATGCGCGGCCGCCGGGGCCATGCTGATCTACGGAACCTGGGATCTGCCGCCCTTCGGCACGGCTGCACAGCCGGTCAACACCCATGTCGGCGCCTACTACATCGCCGAGAACGCGCGCGAGACGGACATACCCAACATCGTGACGGCGGTTCTGGCGAGCTATCGCGGGTTCGACACGCTCGGCGAGGTGACGGTGATCTTCACCGCCGGGATCGGCGTGATGCTGCTGCTGAAACGCTGGAGAGACGTATGATCCTCGACGTCATCCTGCGGGTCGCCGCGAAGATGTTCATCCCCTTCATCATCATGTTCGGGCTTTACGTGCAGCTCCACGGGGATTTCGGACCCGGCGGCGGGTTTCAGGCGGGCGTGATCATCGCCGCCGCCGTGATCCTCTATGCCATCGTCTTCGGCAAGGATGCCGCGGTGCGCATGGTGCCGAAATGGGCGGTCGAGCTGATGGTGCCGCTGGGCGTGCTGATCTTCGCGGGCGTCGGCGTCTGGTCGTTGCTCATGGGCGGTGAATACCTGAACTACAACGTGCTGCTGCACGCGGGTGAGCCGATCGGCACCTATGACGCGGTGCACGGGCAGCACTGGGGCGTTTTCCTGGTCGAGATCGGCGTGCTCGTGACCGTGACCGGCACGATGCTGACGATCTTCTACAGCTTCACCGGACGAGGGCGGCCCGATGCCTGACGTCACCAGCGACCCACTCTTCGAAGCAATCGCCACGAACTACAACTACTGGATCACGATCTTCCTGATGGTGTCGGGCCTCTACATCGTCGTCGCCCGCTCGAACATGATCAAGTCACTGGTCGGGCTGGGGATTTTCCAGACGTCGGTCTACCTTCTCTATCTCTCGCCGGGCAAGATCCTCGGCGGGTCCGCCCCGATCCTGAGCGAGAACGTCGAGACCTATTCGAACCCTCTGCCGCACGTCCTGATCCTGACGGCAATCGTCGTCGGCGTCGCCACGCTGGCGCTGGGACTGGCGCTGACCGTGCGCGTCCACGAGGCCTACGGGACGATCGAGGAGGACGAGATCACCGAGATCGTCGACCGCGAGGATCACGCCGAATGAGAGGACAGCCCTGATGGCGGCCGGGGTCGGCTTCGACCCGATGGCGCACCTGCCTGCCCTGCAGGTGATGGTGCCGCTGATCGGCTCGGTCGTCTGTGCGATGGTGCGCCAGCGTCATGCCTGTGCCGCGCTGACCATCGGCTGCTCGCTGGCGATGCCGGTGATCGCCCTCCTGATCCTCTGGCAGGTGCAGGAGAGCGGCACGATCAGCTACGCCATGGGCGGGTGGAAGCCGCCAATCGGCATCGAATACCGGATCGACACGATCAACGCCTTCCTGCTCGTGCTGGTCTCGATCATGGGGGCTGTCGTGGCGCTCTATGCGCCGCGATCCGTCGACAACGAGATCCGGCCCGAGAACCAGGGCTGGTACTTCTCGATGTACCTGATGTGCCTGGCGGGCCTTCTGGGCATGGCGATCACGGGCGATGCCTTCAACATCTTCGTCTTCATGGAGATCAGCTCGCTGGCGATGTACACGCTGATCGCGCTCGGCCGCGAACGCAGGGCGCTGGTGGCCGCGTTCCAGTACCTGATCATCGGCACGATCGGCGCGACCTTCTACGTGATCGGCGTCGGCATGATCTTCCTCGTGACCGGCTCGCTCAATCTCTGGGACATCGCCCAGAGGCTGCCGGATGTCGAGAACCTGCGGTCGGTCGTGGCGGGGCTGGCCTTCATCGTGGTCGGCTTCGGGCTGAAGCTGGCGCTGTTCCCGCTGCATCTCTGGCTGCCCAATGCCTATGCCTATGCGCCGACCGTCGCGACGGCGTTCATTGCCTCGACCGCCACCAAGGTCGCGATCTACCTGCTGCTGCGCTTCACCTTCTCGGTCTTCGGTCTGGATTACCTGACCGAGCACGCGCCGGGCGGCGAGGTCTTCATGGTTCTCGCGGCACTGGCCATGCTGGTCTGCTCGGTGAGCGCGATCTACCAGCTCAACGTGAAGCGGATGCTGGCGTTCTCCTCGGTCGCGCAGGTTGGCTACATGCTGGCCGGGATCGCGCTGGCGACCGAGACCGGGCTGACCGGCGGGATCAGCCACATGTTCAACCATGCGATCATCAAGGCCTGCCTGTTCCTCGCAGTCGGCTGTCTGTTCTTCTCGACCGGGGTGACGCGGATCGAGAACATGGCCGGGATCGGCCGGACCATGCCGCTGACCATGGCGGCCTTCGTGATCGCGGGGCTTGGGCTGATCGGCGTGCCGGGCACCGCGGGCTTCGTCTCGAAGTGGTATCTGGTCCAGGCCGCGGCCGAGGTCGGCAACTGGGTGATCATCGCGGTGATCATGATCTCGTCGGTGCTGGCTGTATTCTACATCGGCCGCGTGGTCGAGATCGCGTGGTTCCGCGAGCCGACAGCGGCCGTCGTGCGCAAGCCGCCCGTCGAGATGATGGCGATGACCTGGATTCTGGCGCTGGCGACGATCTGGTTCGGCATCCAGACCGATCTGTCGGCGGGCGTTCCGGCGCTGGCGGCCTCGGAATTGCTGGCAGGGTGGGCGCAGCGATGACCCGGATCGGTTCCAATTTGACCGGGGCAGGCAGAAGCCGGTCGCGACCGACCTGGAGGGCGCATGCGCACCGGTTGGCCGATGCTGATCACCAAAGCTCTTGCGATCTGCGCACCGAGACCATCATCGCCATCGCGTCCTCCGGGGGGAGGTCGGACGCGGCCCGGCTGCGCCGGGCGGTGCAAGCCACAGCATTCGAGGGAACTCTGAGGCTTCACGGCGCCTGCGAAGTTGGGAAACGCCTCTGATGACCGGCGAAACCCTCATCCAGCTCGCCCTCGCGATCCCGACGCTCGGCGCCTTGGGCATCGCGCTGACCGGCTTCAACCGGAATGTCCGCGAGGCTGTCACGCTGATTACGGCGGCCGCGCTGTTCTTCGTCGTCGTGCTGAACCTGTTGCCGATGGTGCTGGCTGGAGACCGTCCGGCCTGGGTCGCGACGACCGTTTTCGGCGTCATCGACATCGCCTTCGAGATCGAACCGCTGGGCATGCTGTTCGCGTGCATCGCCTCGAGCCTCTGGATCGTGAACTCGATCTATTCGATCGGCTACATGCGCGGCAACAACGAGCCCCGGCAGACGCCGTTCTACACCTGCTTCGCCATCGCGATCGCCTCGGCCATGGGGATCGCCTTCGCCGGAAACCTGTTCACGCTGTTCCTGTTCTACGAAGTGCTGACGATCTCGACCTATCCGCTGGTCGCGCACAAGGGCAACGAGGAGGCCCGCCTGAAAGCCCGGGTCTACATCGTGCTGCTGATGGCGACGTCGATGGCGTTGCTGCTGCCTGCGATCATCTGGACCTATGCCGCCAGCGGCACGGCGGATTTCGCTGCGGGCGGGATCCTCGCGGGCGCCGGGCTGTCAGGCATTCTGCTGACCGGGCTCTACACGCTCTACATCTTCGGGATCGGCAAGGCCGCGGTGATGCCGGTACATTTCTGGCTGCCAGCGGCCATGGTGGCACCAACGCCGGTCTCGGCCCTGCTGCACGCTGTGGCCGTCGTGAAGGCGGGCGTTTTCTGCGTCGTGAAGATCACGCTCTACGTGTTCGGGCTCGATCTGCTGAGCGAAACGGGTGCGTCGGTCCCGATCGCCTATATCGCAGGAACGACAGTCGTGCTCGCCTCGGTCATCGCGCTCGGGCAGGACAACCTGAAACGGCGGCTGGCGTTCTCGACGATCTCGCAGCTTTCCTATGTCGTCATGGCCGCGGCCATCGCGACGCCGATTGCGATCATCGGCGCCGCCATGCATATCCTCGCGCACGCCGTGTCGAAGATCACGCTCTTCTTCGCCGCCGGGTCGATCTACACCGCCCATCACCTGACCGAGGTCAGCCAGCTCGACGGGCTCGGCCGGAAGATGCCTCTGACCTTCGTGGCCTTCCTGATCGGCGCGGTTTCGATCATTGGCCTGCCGCCGCTGATTGGCGTCTGGTCGAAATGGCAGATCGGGATCGGAGCCGCCGGGGCCGGAGACTACTGGGCGGTCGCCGTCCTGATGATCTCGTCACTGCTGAACGTTGCCTATCTGCTCCCCATCGTCTCGCGCGGGTTCTTCCTGCCGCTGCCCGGGCAGGACCCGGATGCCCCTGTTGCCCGTGCCGAGGCACCGATGCCGATCCTGATCGCGCTGACGATCACCTCGACCCTGACCTTCGCGCTGTTCTTCGCGGCAAACCCGGTCGAGACGCTGCTGCTGCCCATGGTGGAGGTGCCCGATGGCCAGTGACCACGAACGCCTGCCCTTCCGGGCCGACCGCACGCCCGAACCTGCCGAGACGCCGCGCAAGGCGGCCGACGAAAAACCCAACTGGGTCGATCACAAGAAGAATGTCGACCGGATCTGCTACGCACTCTACGCAGTCTCGGCGCTGCTGCTGCTGATCGACCCGCTGGTCCACAAGCACGGCCCGTTCGAGATCGAGCACTGGTGGGGTTTCTACGGCATCTACGGCTTCATCGGCTGCGTCTTTCTGGTGCTGGCGGCCCGCGCCATGCGGGTTCTGCTGATCCGGCCGGAGGATTACTATGACCGGTGAGGTGCTCGCCAACCTCTCGCCGGGGCTGATCCTGATCCTCGGCGCGCTCGCGGTGCCGTTCCTGCCGGGCATTGCGCGCAAGATCTGGATGCTGGCGCTGCCGGTGCTGGCCTTCGTGCACCTGCTGGGGCTGGAGCATGGGCTGCACGGAGCGGTCACGCTGTTCGATCTGGAACTGACGACGCTGCGCATAGATCGGCTCAGCCTGATCTTCGGCTATATCTTCCTGATCGCGACGCTGCTCGGCGTGATCTACCAGCTCCACGTCAAGGGATGGATGGAGCAGACCGCCGGGCTGATCTATGCCGGCTCGGCCATAGGAGCCGCGTTCGCCGGCGATCTGGTCACGCTTTTCCTGTTCTGGGAAGGCACGGCGATCTCGTCGGTGTTCCTGATCTGGGCGAGCAGGACGCCGTCGGCGCTGGCCGCGGGGCAGAGATATCTGGTGATCCAGGTCGGCTCAGGCGTGCTGCTGCTCGCCGGCACGATGATCCACTACGGGCAGACCGGCTCAATCGCGTTCGAGAGCTTCGATCTGCACACGCTGGCGGGCCTGCTGATCTTCGTTGCCTTCGGGATCAAGGCCGCCTTCCCGTTCCTGCACAACTGGCTGCAGGACGCCTATCCCGAGGCGACCGTCACAGGCACGGTGATGCTGTCGGCCTTCACCACGAAACTCGCGATCTACGCACTGGCGCGCGGGTTTGCCGGAACCGAGATCCTCGTGCCCATCGGTGCGGCCATGACGGCGTTCCCGATCTTCTTCGCGGTGATCGAGAACGATCTGCGCCGCGTGCTGGCCTATTCGCTGAACAACCAGCTCGGTTTCATGGTGGTGGGCATCGGCATCGGCACGGACCTGAGCATCGCCGGGGCCACCGCACACGCCTTCTGCCACATCCTCTACAAGGCGCTTTTGTTCATGAGCATGGGGGCTGTCCTGATGCGGGTCGGCACGGCCAAGGGCTCGGAACTCGGCGGGCTCTACCGGACCATGCCGTGGACGACGGTGTTCTGCTGCATCGGGGCGGCATCGATCTCGGCGTTTCCGCTGTTTTCCGGTTTCGTGTCGAAATCTCTGATCATTTCGGCCGCGCTGAAGGGCGAGTACTTCGTGACCTGGATGATCCTGTTGTTCGCGAGCGCGGGCGTGTTCCACCACTCGGGCATCAAGATCCCGTTCTTCGCCTTCTTCGCACATGACGCCGGCCTGCGCCCGAAGGAGGCACCGCTGAACATGCTGATTGCGATGGGCATTGCCTCGGCGTTCTGCATCGGGCTCGGGGTGTTTCCGGGCGTGCTTTATGCGATCCTGCCCTATGACGTGACCTATCACGCCTACACGCTCGAACACGTTGTCACCCAGTTGCAGTTGCTGATCTTCTCGGCGCTGGCCTTCACGGTTTTGATGCGGACCGGGCTCTATCCGCCGGAGCTGCGCTCGACAAATCTCGATTTCGACTGGGTCTGGCGCAAGCCCGGCGCATGGGTCGCCGGCGGCCTTCACCGGGCGCTGCTGGGCGGGCTTTCCGGCGCGACCGCGAACATGGCGCGCGCCTGTGCGGAACTGGCCCGCAAGCTCTACGATGAACACGGACCCACGGGGCATCTGGCGCGGACGCGCCCGACCGGTTCGATGGCGCTGTGGATGGCCGTTCTGCTGGTCGCTTTCATGGCGTTTTCGTTCATCTGACCGCCGGACGAGCCCTGCAGGGCGCTGCCGATGAACACATCCGGCGCGAGCCCAGACGGGATCAGCGGGAACGCGACGCGCATGTCTCTCGGGTGGGAAGCGGGCCGTGGCCCTTGTCATGTTGCCGATCCTGCTCAGGATCGCAGTTTGGCGGCGCCGCCGCAGGTCTTCTACACCGAGCCACGACACCGGGAGCTGCCGTCCTGCCGTGGCCAAGTGCTCGTCCGATCGAACTTCGGGGCGTGGTTGGCCCCGGCTAGCGGACCGCGTTTTACGCTTGGCTCCTTAAGAAACCGTGAAAACTTTCGACAAATTTTCCACGGTTCTGCCAGAGCCGCTGCTCCGGTACGGTCACAGCGAGCAGCCCAGGGCGTCAGCCGGCGTCTGCGACCAGGCCCGAACCCTCGATCCCGGCGATCGCGGCGAGTTCGTCATTGTCGGAATTGTCGCCCGAGATCCCGACTGCCCCGAGAAGGGCGCCCTTCTTGTCGCGGATCAGCACGCCACCGGGAACCGGAACGAGCGCGCAGCCCTCGAGACCGTTCACCGCCGTCACGAAATAGGCCTGCTGTTCCGCGCGATTGTGCAGCGCGCGCGACCCCATGCCCATGCCGACAGCGCCCGACGCCTTGCCGTGGGCGATCGGGAAGCGGTAGTTCGACGTACCGTCCTCGCGCTCGAACGCCTTGACGTGGCCGCCGGCGTCGAGAACGCAGACCGCGAGAGGTTTCATCTCCTTCTCGCGCCCCTTGGCCAGCGCGCCCTTGATGATGGTCTTTGCCCTGCGCAGCGACAGATCTGCCATGTCAGCTTTCCTTGTTTTCTTCCATTTTGTGGCAATTGCCACCGTTAACACTGATTAACAGACCGTTTACTGCGAGCGATGAACAGAGTTGGGAGTTTCCTGATGAAGACGCTTGCGATCGTTTTGTTCACTTTCGTCATTTCGACCGGTCATGTGATTGCACACTCCGGCGGGACCGACGCGAACGGCTGTCACGCTGGTTCAAAGCCTTACCACTGCCACTGACCTGCATATGAGAGAGGCTCAAGCTGCCTCCCCTTTCTTCTCCAGCCTGCGCCGATGCAGGACAGGTTCGGTGTATCCCGACGGCTGGGCCGTCCCTTCGAAGACCAGATCGCAGGCCGCGTTGAAGGCGGGGCCGTCGAAGCCGGGCGACATAGCCTCATAGGCTGCATCACCCTCGTTCTGGCGGTCAACCACCTCGGCCATTTCCTGCATCGCGGCCATCACCTCGTCGCGGCTGACGACGCCGTGGCGCAGCCAGTTGGCGAGGTGCTGCGATGAGATTCGGCAGGTCGCGCGATCCTCCATCAGCCCGACATCATTGATGTCCGGGACCTTGGAGCAGCCGACGCCCTGGTCGACCCAGCGCACGACGTAGCCGAGGATGCCCTGGGCGTTGTTGCGAATCTCGGAGCGGACTTCCTCGGGCGTCCAGTTCACGTTGTCGGCCAGCGGCACAGTCAGGATGTCCTCGATCGAGGTGCGCGGCCCACCGTATTTCAGCGACGCCTGGCGCGCCTGCACGCTGACGCGGTGATAGTGCAGCGCGTGCAGGGTGGCGGCGGTTGGCGACGGCACCCAGGCGCAGTTCGCTCCCGCCTGAACGTGGCCGATTTTCTGCTCGAGCATTGCACCCATCAAGTCCGGCATCGCCCACATGCCCTTGCCGATCTGCGCCCGGCCCATCAGCCCGCATGACAAGCCGATGTCGACGTTCCAGTCCTCGTAGGCCTGGATCCAGAGCGCCCCCTTCATGTCGGCCTTGCGGATCATCGCGCCCGCTTCCATGGCGGTGTGCATCTCGTCACCGGTGCGGTCGAGGAAGCCGGTGTTGATGAAGCAGACCCGCGCCTTGGCGGCCCGGATACATTCCTTGAGGTTCACCGTGGTGCGGCGCTCCTCGTCCATGATGCCGATCTTGACGGTGTTTTTCGCGAGACCGAGCACCTGCTCGACATGGGTGAAGATCTCGTTGGTGAAGGCGACCTCCTCGGGGCCGTGCATCTTCGGCTTAACCACGTAGACCGAGCCGGTGACCGAGTTGCCCGATGGCTTCTTGAGATCATGCATCGAGCAGAGCGTGCCGATCAGCGCGTCCATCAGGCCCTCGTAGGCCTCGTTGCCGTCACGATCGAGGATCGCCGGGTTGGTCATCAGGTGGCCGACATTGCGCAAGAGCATCATCGAGCGGCCCTTGAGGAAGAACGGGGTGCCGTCGGGCGAGATGTAGGATCGGTCGTCGTTCAACTTGCGCGTGAAGGTGGTGCCGTCCTTGGTCACCTCCTCCTCGAGGTCGCCTTTCATCAGACCGAGCCAGTTGCCGTAGGCGAGCACCTTGTCCTGCGCGTCGACGGCGGCGATCGAGTCTTCGAGATCCATGATCGTCGTCACGGCGGCCTCGACCAGGACGTCGGCGAGGCCCAGCGTGTCGAAGCGCCCGACCGGGCTGTCGCGGTCGATGACAAGTTCGAGGTGCAGGTTGTTGCGCTTCAGCAGGATCGCCGAGGGATCGTTCGGGTTGCCGCGATACCCGGCGAACTGCTTGGGATCTTTCAGGCCCGACGTGCTGCCGCGAACACCCGAGCCATTGCGCGCCGTGAGGCCCGGCAGCAGATCGACCTGAAGCTGTCCGTCGACGACGCGCACCGCCTCGACATGCGCCCAAGAAGTGTCGGGTTCGGCCAGCGGGAAGATCCCGCGCAAGTGCGTCTTAGCCCAGGTGACGACGCGGCCACCGCGCTTGCGGTCGTATCCGCCCGGCTCTGGCAGCGAGCCGAGCGCGTCAGTGCCGTAGAGCGCGTCATAGAGCGAGCCCCAGCGCGCGTTCGCCGCGTTCAACGCGTACCGTGCATTGGTGATCGGCACGACGAGCTGCGGACCAGCGATGGTCGCGATCTCCGGATCGACGTTCTCGGTCTCGGCTTCGAAGTCCGGTCCTTCTGGCACGAGGTAGCCGATCTCCTCGAGGAACGCCTTGTAGGTGGCCATGTCCGGACGGCCGGGATTTGCCCTGTGCCAAGCGTCGATCCGGCTTTGCATGTCCTCACGCTTTTTCAGGAGTGCCGTGTTCTTCGGCGCGAAGTCGTGGATTAGCGTGCTGAGACCCGACCAGAAAGTGTCCGCCGAGACCCCGGAACCGGCAAGGGCCTTGTCCTCGATGAAGCTTGCGAGAGCTTCGTCAACCTGCAGTCCGTTGCGATCCACACGGGCCATCGCGCGCTCCTGAAACTGATCTGTCGGGCGTCGTCTTACGCCGAAACTGAGTCGGGTGAAGCACGAAATTTAATTGCGGAAGAAAATTCCGTAATGTGGAACGCGTGTTGCCAGATGCGGGCGCAGGCGGGACGCGACACACATCGATGGCAATCCCGTATCGGCGGCGTGTTGCAAGATAGGTTGATCAGGTTTATAACAGTGTTATGAGCAAGCGTGAACTGATCGCCACGACAGCAGACGGGCCGAGACGGCGCAGAATCCTCGATGCCGCCCGCACGGTGTTTGCTGAGCGCGGCGGTCTGAGTGCGGGGCTTCGGCCCATCGCAGCCGAGGCAGGGTGCACCACCGGCGCGATCTATGCGGTCTTCTCCTCAAAGGAGGAGATCTACGGCGCGTTGCTGGAGGAAAGCCTAAGCGATCTCGCAACGCGGGTCGCGACCGCGGTCGCGCGGGAAGTCCAAGCCGACACAGCGCTTCGCGCGGCAGGAACCGCTTTCTTTCAATATTATCAGGAGAATCCGTTCGAGCAGAGCCTTGGTCTGTACCTGTTCGAGCGCGACGGGCGAAAGGGGCTCGGCACCGCATGGGATGAGCGGTTGAATGCAAGGCTCGGTGAGACGCTCGCCATCTTCAAAGCCTGCTTCCGACGACTGGGGGCGCCGGACACCGCGAGCGATCCGACGGCAACGCGCCTGGCTGACAGCTTCTTCGCCGCCCTACTCGGCGTCCTGAGCATGTCCGCGGCCGGGCGGGACAGGTCGATCGGAACATCGGCCGAGACCATCTTGTTCACTCTGTTCGAAGTGTTCATTTATAACACTGTTGCAGAAGACAACGATCACGGAAACTGACATGCGACAGCGCATCCAAGGAGGGAACCATGGCGGTCGAAATCGAGAAGGCAGGTGACGTCTGGACGATCATTCACAATCGGCCAGAGGCGCGAAATGCGGTGAACCCTGACGCGGCCGATGCGCTGTTCGCGGCCTTTCAGGAGTTCGATGCCAGCGATGCCAAGGTCGGCGTGTTCTGGGGTGCCGGCGGTGCCTTCTGCGGCGGCTGGGACCTGAAATATGCCTCCACCCTGATGGACGAAACGCTTTTCCAGAAGGAAGTCGTCGACCAACTCGATTTTCCACTCGGTTCGGCCCAGGCCCCGCGCGGACCGATGGGACCGTCGCGCATGGAATTGTCCAAGCCGGTGATCGGGGCGGTTGAAGGTCCGGCTGTTGCCGGCGGGATGGAATTGGCGCTCTGGTGCGACGTGCGCGTGATGGCGGAGACGGCGTATATGGGCGTCTATTGCCGGCGCTGGGGCATCACGCTGATGGATGGCGGGACCGTCCGGTTGCCGCGTCTGGTCGGACAGGGCAAGGCGCTGGAGATCGCCATGACCGGTCGCAAGGTGACGTCGGAGGAGTGCTACCGGATCGGTCTGTGCGAGAAAGTCGTCGGCCACGGCGAGGCGCGCGATGCCGCCGAAGCCATGGCCCGCGAAATCGCGCGGTTCCCGCAGCAGGCTGTTCTGGCCGATCGCCGCTCGATCATAGAGACGCGCGGCATGCCGGTGCACGAGGCGCTGAAGCACGAATGGGCGCACGGCAAGGATGCAATCCGCAACGAAGGCGCGGCAGGGGCAGCGCGGTTCCGCGACGGTGTCGGTCGTCACGGGGATTTCGAGCGCATCTGAAACGGATCACGACAGGCCCCAGATCCGTGGCTCGGCGAATTCGACCGAGTTCCCGGCCGGATCGCGGAAATAGATCGAGCGCCCCCCGTTCGGCCACGTGAAGTCGGCCTCGATATCGACATTCGCCTCGACCAGCCGGTGCAGCCAGTAGTCGATTTCCTCGGCGGTCGCCGCAAAGCACACGTGCCCGGGCCCGACGGCACCGTGCGGCGGGACCGGCAGGCGCGCATCTCCCGGCGGCATCACCGTGGTCTGCGGGTTGAAGACCAGCAGAACGCCGTCATCCATCTGAAAGAATACGTGCCGGTCCGGCACCGTCACGATGCGCTCGAGGCCCAAGACGGTTGCGTAGAATGCCGCCGTCTCGGCCAGGTTCACCGCATAAATCGCCGTTTCCAGAACCCGCATGGTGCCTCCCGGATTGCGTCGCATCCGATTGTGGCCAATGATCCGGGAAACTCAACGAAAGGATCAGCCATGCCCTGCTACGCGGTCGGACACATCACGGTCACCAATATGGACGGTTACAAGGAATACGCCGCGCAGGTGCCGGGAACCATCGCCAAGCATGGCGGACGCTATCTGGTGCGCGGCGGACATACGACGGTGATCGAGGGCGAACTGGCGCACGACCGTCATGTCGTCGTGGAATGGCCGGACCGGGCCACGGCGGAGGGCTGGTACAACTCGCCCGAATATCAGGAGATCCTGAAGATCCGCCTGGCCAATTCGCATGGCGTAATGACCCTGATGGACGGCTATGATGGCTGATCCGGCCGATCCCGAAGCTTCTCTCGACGACGCCTATTCGCTTGAGACGCCGGAGGATTCGGTGCGCCTCTATCGCGACTGGGCGGCGACCTACGATTCCGGGTTCGTGGACAAGATGGGCTATGTCTACGCCCGGAATGTGGCCTCGGTTCTGCTCGAGGAACTCGCGGGGGCGACGCCGGACGTGCTGGATGTCGGCGCCGGAACCGGGTTGATCGCGGAGGAACTGCCGGGGCTGACCGTCGATGCGATCGATATCAGCCAGGAAATGCTGGAAGTCGCGGGCGAGAAGGGGCTGTACCGCAATCGGGTCTGCGGAGACCTGACCCAGGCTCTGGAATTCGCCGACGCGACATACGGGGCGATGGTGTCTGCGGGCGTGTTCACGCACGGCCATGTCGGCCCGGTCTGCCTGCCGGAACTGATGCGCGTGGCGGCGCCAGGCGCCGTGTTCGTCCTCGGCGTCAACGCGGCGGTGTTCGACAGCGCGGGCTTTGGCTCAGCCTTTGCCGATCTGGTTGCCGACGGGATGATCGAGCCCGTCCGGTTCCGCAAGGTCGCGTGCTATGAGAATGTCGATCACGACCACACGGACACGATCATCCTGCTTGCGGTGTTCCGCAGATCGGGACTGTAGGGTCGCACAGCTCACGAACGAAGGAGATCGAGATGCCATCGGATGACCTGTTTCCGGATGGATGGCGCCCGACGACGCGCTATCCGGACCCGGCGGTGCAGTCGCTCGATTTGCGCTTTGACGCCTACCGCCTGCCGCTGGCAGGCGTCGAGCGGCTCGCGACCGGGTTTCGCTGGGCCGAAGGGCCAGTCTGGTTCGGCGACGGGCGGTACCTTTTGTGGAGCGACATTCCCAACAACCGGATCATGCGCTGGGACGAGGCGACGGGGCAGGTCGGAGAATTCCGTGCGCCGTCCGACTTCGCCAATGGACACACGCGCGACCGGCACGGCCGCCTGGTCAGTTGCGAACACGGCGGACGACGCATCACCCGGACGGAGTACGACGGCTCGGTCACGGTTCTCGCGGACCGGTTTGACGGCAAGCGCCTGAACTCACCGAACGACATCGTCGTGAAGTCGGACGGCAGCATCTGGTTCACGGATCCGGTCTTCGGGATCCTCGGCAACTACGAGGGTCATCGCTCTGAGCCGGAGGTAAACCCGAACGTCTATCGGCTCGATCCGGAAACTGGCGATCTGAGCGTCGTTGCAGACGACGTTCTGGGGCCGAACGGGCTCTGTTTCTCACCCGATGAACAGCTCCTCTACATCGTCGAATCGCGCGGCGTGCCGAACCGCAAGATCCTGGCCTATGACATGGTCGATGGCGGGCGCGCGCTCGCCAACAAGCGCATCCTGATCGATGCAGGTCCCGGAACGCCGGACGGCATGCGCTGCGATGTCGACGGAAATCTATGGTGCGGATGGGGGATGGGAGATCCCGCGTTGGACGGCGTGATGATCTTCGCACCGGACGGCACGCCGATCGGGAGAATCGCGCTGCCGGAACGCTGCGCCAATCTTTGCTTTGGCGGTCGCGCGAATAGCAGGCTGTTCATGGCGGCGAGCCAGTCGGTCTATGCGCTCTACGTGAACGTCGCGGGCGTGCGCGGCGGTTGAGATATCTCATCCACGCAGCCGCGCCGGTCAAAAAACAGAACGCCGGGGCTGTGCGGGCCCCGGCGTTTTTTCGTTCAGGTCATGCCAGCTTTCAATGTTGCGCCAGCAATCGCTCGATTTCTTCCTTTAGCTGAAGTTTCCGGCGTTTCAGAGAGGCCACTTCCAGGCTGTCCGAGCTTGGTCGGCGCTCTTCGTCTCGGATCTTGCTTTCCAACGCTGCGTGCTTGCTGCGCAGGGTCTCAAGATGCGGTGAAACGTCCATGGATATCCTCCTTTGGTTTCAGCTGCGGATCTCTCGATGTCTAGTTCCTCTGACACTTGGCCATGACAGGCGTTAATAGAAGGTTACCAGCATTCAGGCTGCTGGCAATGCCGATTCGACCAGATTTGTCCAATAGGCGACGCCGATCGGCGCAACATCATCGTTGAAATCGTACTTGGTCGTGTGCAGCGGCGCCGCATCCTCGCCGATTCCGAGGAAAACAAAGGTGCCGGGTTTCGCCAGCGACATGAACGCAAAGTCCTCGCCGCCCATGGTCGGCGGACGGTCCAGCTCGACATTTTCCTCTCCGACGAGGTTCACCAGAACCTGCCGCGCAAACTCGGAGCGTTCGGGATCGTTGACAGTTGCCGGGTAAGGAACATCTGACGTTTTCAGCGTCGCGGTCACACCCAGCGCGGTCGAGACCTGCACGCAGATCAGTTTCATCTCGTCGATCAACTGGGCGGTCACGTCATCGTGGAAGCTGCGCATCGTGCCACCGATGGAGGCGGTGTCGGGAATGATGTTCTGCGCCGTGCCGGAATGAAACTGGGTCACCGACAAAACGGCTGGCTTCAGGGGGTCCACCTTGCGTGAGACGATGGTCTGCAAGGCGGTGACGATCTGCGCCCCGGCGACGATCGGATCGCACGCATTGTGCGGCTGTGCCGCGTGCCCCCCGGAGCCGCGAATCTCGATCGTGAACTCGTCTGCCGATGCCATGACCGGCCCCGGGCTCACGGCAAACGTGCCGGCTTTCGCGCCCGGCCAGTTGTGCATCCCATAGACCTCCTCGGCGGGGAAACGCTCGAACAGGCCGTCCTCGATCATCGCCTGCGCGCCGGCGCCAAATTCCTCGGCGGGCTGGAAGCAAAAATAGACGGTGCCGTCGAAATTCCGGGTCTCCGACAGATGCTTGGCGGCCCCCAGCAGCATCGTTGCGTGACCGTCATGGCCGCAGGCGTGCATCCGTCCCTCGTGCACCGAGGCATGCTCGGCGCCGGTTTCCTCCGGCATCGGCAGTGCATCGATGTCCGAGCGCAGCAGAATCGGCCGACCCGGACCGTTCTTTCCGTGCAGAACGCCCACGACGCCGGTCTTGCCGAGCCCGGTTGCGACCTCGTCGAGGCCCCAGCTCCGCAGCTTCTCCGCGATGATCCCGGCGGTCCGGGTTTCCTCGTAACCAAGCTCGGGGTGCTTGTGGAAGTCACGGCGCCATTCCGTCAGTTCCGGCTGCATGGCGGCGATTGAATTGGGGATCGGTTGCATCGAGGCTCCTGTCAGAATGCGAGGGCCGCCCCGTCACGCAGAATGGCACGGGCCGCGGTGGAGTAATCGTCTCCGTCCCGAACATGTGCCGGTCCGCTGTGCAGGACAAGGGGTGCTGCGAGCCTGAACGGCCCAGCTGATGATTTCCGCGCCTTCACGATGACGCGACCGGCTTCGCGGTCGGCGCGCGGCTGCAATGGCAGAACCGCGATGTCGCCGGTCTTTTGTTCGAGCGCCGCGAGGATTTGGGGCAGCGCCTTGGCGCGCTGGATGATCACAAACCACCCGCCCGACTTCAGCCGGGCGAGCGCTGCGGCGATCCAGTCGGCAAGGGACAGTCTCGCCATGCGGTTCGCGGTATCTCGCGCGAGATCTGCAGAGGCGACGGACGGCGCGTCATGCCAGGGTGGATTGGTCATCACCAGATCGAAGCTCATTTGCCGCAACGGGTCGGGCATGGCGACGGCATCCCCGCAGTGCACCTCGAACGCAAGACCGCAGCGCGCCGCGTTCTCGCGCGCCAATTCAGCATAGTCGGGCTGGATTTCGAGACCGTGCAGACGTGCGCCCTCGACCCTGTGGCCAAGGCAGAGCGCCGCTGTCCCGACACCGCAACCAACGTCAAGCACAGCGGCTCCCGCCTTTGCCGGGGCTGCGGCCGCCAGGAGGACGGGATCGGTCGCGGCGCGATATCCCTCACGCGGCTGCAAAATTCGGACGCGACCGTCTAGGAAACCGTTGTCGACGGTTTCGGCAACGCGGATCAAATCCAGCCCTCGCGTTCGTAATATTCGACGCCGTTCGCTCTCAGGATCGCGCGTGCTTTCGAGAGATCATCGGCATGCACCATCAGGCGGCGCGGCAATACGCCAATCGACCCTTCGAGTACCGACATATTTATGTCCAGAGGAAAGCACTCTATATGCTCGGCCTTCAGGAGGGCCGTTGCGTACGGAATGAGGGTCGGATCGTTCGTGCGCAGAAGTTCTTCCATGAGCCGACACATAGGCGATTGCCCGGACGGCGTCGATAGGAGAGCGCAATGGCGGACCCCGCCCGCAAGACCGATGTGACGGAGCCGTTCGTTCGGCTGGTCGACCTCGTCGGGTCCGACCTGAATGCGGTCAACGATCTGATCCGCGAGCGCATGTCCTCGGAGCACGCGCCACGCATTCCGGCGATCTCGGCCCACCTGATCGAGGCGGGCGGCAAGCGGTTGCGGCCGATCCTGACTCTGGCTGCAAGCCAGCTCTGCGATTACCGGGGTGGCGACCACGTCAAGCTGGCCGCGACGGTCGAGTTCATCCACACGGCGACGCTGCTGCACGACGACGTGGTCGATGAAAGCGCGCAGCGGCGCGGCCGGACGACGGCCAACATCCTCTGGGACAACAAGTCGAGCGTGCTGGTCGGTGACTACCTGTTCAGCCGGGCATTCCAGTTGATGGTCGAGACCGGATCACTGCGCGTGCTCGACATCCTGTCGACGGCCTCGGCGATCATTGCCGAGGGCGAGGTTCTGCAACTGACCACGGCTCACGATCTGACGACCGATGAGGCGCGGTATCGCCAGGTCATCCACGGCAAGACCGCAGCCCTGTTTCGCGCAGCGGCCGAGGTCGGCGGCGTGATCGCAGGCGTCTCGGAAGAGAAAATCGAGGCACTGGCGACCTATGGCGGTGCGCTCGGCATGGCCTTCCAGCTCTCCGACGACTACCTCGACTATGGCGGATCGGCCGAAGCTCTTGGCAAGAATACGGGCGACGATTTCCGCGAGGGCAAGGTGACGATGCCGGTGATCCTTGCCTATGCGCGTGGCTCAGCGGACGACCGGGCGTTCTGGGATCGCACTGTCGGCAAGAGCGGGTGGCAGGAGGACGACCTCCCCCGCGCACTTTCGCTGGTTCGCGAAACCGGCGCCCTCGCCGATACGCTGGACCAGGCAAAGGCGGAGATCGCGAAGGCGACCGAGGCCTTGAAGGCGTTCGAGGATAACCCTCTGCTGGATGCCCTCCGCGATGTTGCGCACTTTGTCGTGGAGCGCGAGAGCTAGCGCAGCTAGGCTTCCTCCGTCGGAGCCACCAGTTGGCGGAATTGAGCGGCGCGCGAGAAGCATGACGGGCAAGGGATGCGGACAGTATTGATACTCTTGGTGATTTTCACTCTCCGGGCCACAGGCGCATCGGCCGGATTGGTCGAGGATTGCCGCTTCACCGAGGACTCACAGGCGCGGATAGCGCACTGCACAAAGGCGATTGACTCGCGGAAATGGCGCGGCTTCCGGCGGGCGTGGGCCTTTGTAAATCGCGGCGCGGCCTATGACGATCTGAAGCAGTACGACCGTGCGCTGGAGGACTACTCCAAGGCATTGCGAGTCTATCCGGACGACCCGGACGCTCTGCACAATCGCGGCAACACCTATTGCGAGATGGGCCGGCGGGCCGATGCCGTGCGGGATTACCGAAGTGCGGTTGCCGTGAGCGAGCGGATCAGCCGCCTTATGCAGGTTTTCCTGCGGGACCTTGGCCACTATAGCGGCGCGATCGACGGCGTCTTTGGATCCGGATCGCAAGAGGCCCTGCGTCGCTGGGCACAGTCGGCCTGCGTGGAGCGCTGACGCGCCTCAAGCCTGTCCGGGACAAAGCCATGCGTGCAGATACGGAACGAGCCGATCGCGCACCGAGGTGGCGTTGTGGAGCGCACAGAAATTCACCGACATCGCCTGAAGCATGAACGCGTGAACGCCTTCTGCCTGTAGATCTGCGGAAATGTCCTTGCGAAATGGCTGATGTGACAACCAGCCTGCGAAAATCTCGACGATCCGCCCGAACGTCGTTGCGATCGGCCCGATTTCCTCGACCGAGGCGGCACCGGAGTACCGCAGGATCAGGTCGTAGACGTAGCGCTCGCAGGTCATGAAGCGGCAGAGTGGCATCAACGCCTCGACCATCTCTTCCGGGGACGTCGGGACCTGAGCCGCCTCGAGCACGTCGAGATAACTGTCGATCCGGGCCCCGATGATCAGGTCCATCAGCACGTCCTTGTCCCGGAAATGCGCGAAGAACGTGCCCTTCGCCGTGCCCGCGCGAAGAACGACTTCCTCGACGCGCAAAGCCTCGAACCCGCATTCGCCGATGATCTCCTCTGCCGCCGCGATCAGGCGTGCGCGGGTTTCGAGTGTGCGTTTCTGAACTGCTCTGGCCATGGATGCATCTTGCAGAAAAATCGACCACGGTCAAATTTATTATTGACCTCGGTCAGAATCAGCCTTATTAAATTGACCACGGTCAAATTAAAGGAGGCACCGATGACACCGAAACGTATCTTCATCCTGAACGGCCATCCCGGCGAGACTTCGCTGAACCGGACACTTGCGGAGCGGTATGCCGACGCCGCGCGCGACGCCGGGCACGAGGTGCGGCTCACGCATCTGCACGATCTGAGCTTCGATCCGGATTTCGAGTTCGGCGGCTATCGCACGATCAAGCCACTCGAGCCCGGTCTGGAGCAGGTGATCGACGACATCACTTGGAGCGAGCACATGGTTCTCACGACTCCGATGTGGTGGGGCGGACTGCCGGCCAAGCTGAAAGGTCTGTTCGATCGGGTCCTTCTGCCCGGGCGCGCCTTCTCGACCCGGGAACTGGACTGGATGGGCATGCCGACCCCGATGTTGTCGGGCCGGACGGGGCGCGTGATCATGACCTCCGACACGCCGGGCTGGTTCATGCGGTGGATCTATCACAACGCGATGCTTCGCCAGCTTCGCGACCAGATCCTCGGGTTTATCGGGATCAAGCCGGCACGGATCACGCACTTCTCCGGCGCGAGCCAGCCGAAGCCGGGTCTGGTCGAGCAATGGATCACGCGAGTCGAAGGTTTCGGTGCCACCGCTGCATGACGCGCCTGACCGCGCATGCACAGGATCAGGTCGTGGGAACCTGTGCAGCAGCAACCCACCAGTCAGGGCGCGCGCGACGGATGTCGTCTGCCGCGCGCTCCGCCACCCGAAAATCCGGGAACAGACCGAAGCACGTGGCGCCCGAACCGGACATCCTCGCCAGCGGCGCAGTACTCAGTGCAGAGAGGGTATTTCCAATCTCCGGGCAGATCGCTTCCGCGGACGCCTGCAAGTCGTTCCGCTGCAACGCGAGCCAGGCGATAAAACCATCAAATTCCTGAAAGCCATCGACGGGCGCTTGCGGCCCGGGCGGCGGGTCTCGATCTTCGACGCCCGCGAAAACCGCTCCCGTTGCGACTTCCACTTGCGGATTTACAAGCACGATTGCCATGGCTGGGAAAGCCGGAGCGGGAAAAAGGCGCTCGCCGATCCCTCGCATCCTGACCGGTGTCGGCGCCTGCAGGCAAACCGGAACATCGGCGCCAAGCGACAACGCCAGATCATCTGGCAGATCGCACTCCCAGAGCCGGCAGAGCGCGCGCAGCGCCGCTGCCGCATCGCTCGATCCCCCGCCGATCCCGGAGGCAACGGGCAGGTGCTTCTCAAGGTGCAGCGAAGCGCCCTGCCCAGAAGATTGCGCTCCGGCGATGCCCCTTGCTGCCCGGAGGACGAGATTGTCGGCACAGGTGCTCAAGGTGCCCGAGAACGGGCCTGAAATTGACAGATCGAGCACATCAGTGCGTGAAGCGGTCACGACATCGCCGACCTCGGGGAAGACGACCAGCGAATCGAGCAGGTGATAACCGTCTGCCCGTTGACCGCAGAGGTGCAGGTAGAGATTTACCTTCGCAGGAGCGCGTTCGACGACGCTCCCGGTCTCAGCCGCCATCCTTGGGCGTTTCCCCGGCAGTACCGTTCTCGTTGCGTCCGATGATGCCCGGCAATCCAAGCTCGCGTTCCTCGCCGAGCACTATATCGAGACCGACGTCGAGCTTGCGGCGAATGCGTTCGGCATCCTTGTCCTCGGGTTCGAAGGAGAGCGCGCGTTTCCACTGGAACTCCGCCTCGATCTTGCGTCCGACCATCCAGAGCGCATCGCCAAAATGGTCGTTGATCACTGGATCGACGGGGCGCAGTTCGACCGCGCGCTCGAGATGTTCGACCGCGCGGTCAAAGTCACCGAGCCGGTAGAGCACCCATCCGAGCGAATCGACGATGTAGCCGTCATCGGGCCGCTGCTCGACCGCCTTCTCGATCATCTCCTCGGCTTCATCGAGTTTCAGACCGAATTCCACCAGCGAATAGCCGAGATAGTTCAGCACCTCCGGCTGATCCGGTTTCAATTCGAGCGCCTTGCGGAAGTCGGCCTCGGCCTTGTCCCATTCCTTCGACCGCTCGAAGGTGATGCCACGCTGGTAGAACAGTGCCCAATGATGTGTCTCGATGCTCGGGAGCAGCTTGACCGCACCGTCATAGGCCGAGCTTGCTTCTTCGAAGCGGCTCTCGCGGCGCAGCATATCACCCAGCGCGGTGTGCGCTTCGATGGCATCCGGATAAGTGTCGATGGTCGAACGCATCTCGGTGACGGCTTCATCGATCCGGCCTGCGGCCTGGATCGCCTCGGCCTTGCCGATCCGAGCGTTCAGGGACTCCGGCGATGTGTCCGGGATCGCCGCATAGGCCGCGACCGCGAGTTCGTATTGCGCGTCCTGATCGAGGATCTGCGCGATCAGCAACTTGGCCTCGGTCAGATCGTCGTGCAGGTGCACGGCGAGGCGCGAGTAGGCCAGTGCGATCAGCCTGTTGCGACCGCGGGCAAGGAGACCCGAGACGCCGAAGAGCACTTCGGACGCGCCCTTCTCGGCCGAATCCACGAGAACCGGCATCGCCTCGCCTGCCTGGATCTGCTCGGCCAGCAACGACAGGCCGATATTCCCGTAGGTCGACGCCAGGCGTTCCTCGATCACGGTGATCGCCTCGTCCTTGCGATCGAGCCGCGTCAGCGCCCGCGCCCGCAGTTCGGCGAGACGCAGGGTCCCGCCATTGGAAAGATCCATCGTGCGCTCGTAGGCGAGAACGGCGGCTTCGTCATCGCCCGCCGCCGCCTCGAGCAACCCGAGGTGATACGCGGCGACGATCTGGCCGGGCCGGCCGTTCTCCTCCGAGGCTTCCAGTGCGGTGAGCTTTTCGCGCGCAGTGACGAGATCTCCGTTTCCATAGTCGGCCCACGCCGCCATGACCTGACCGACAAACGTGCTGCCCGATCCCAGCGCCTTCAGTGCGCCGGCGGCATCCTTCTTGCGAAAGGCATCGGTCGCCAGCGCGAGCACCCCAAGATGGTGCCCCGGGTTGAGCCCTTCGTAACGCCGCGCCAGCGCGATGCCGTCCGGGACCAGCCCTGCCGCGATCTGATGGATCATGGTGCGTTCCATGATCGGTTCGTTCTGGGAGTCGCGTGCGAGCGTTTCCGAGTAGAGCCGCGCCGCCTCGGAGATATCGCCGCGCGCCTCGGCCTGTCGGGCCGCGAGGTAAGATCCGGCGATCCCCTGCGCCGATGCCGGGATCGACGCTACGCCCGCCAAAAGCGCGAGGACCGCACCTGACGCCAGTGACACTATCCTAGAAGTCATGCGAAATTTCCAATCGGTCTGCGATCATTATCGGGCCCGTAAAACGGCGCATCGAAGCAAGATAAACGGTCAAGCCGCCATTGCAATCGGATACACCGCGATTCTCCCACGCCGTGGCAGCGCAGACAATGTCTATTCAAACGGTGTCAACGGATCGTGTGCAGCCAGCGCACGATTTCCGGCGCCACCAGGGTCTGCGCCTTGCCGCCGACGAACATCCCGATGTGGCCCGCAGGCACCGAGAGTTCGCGATACCTGTCCTGCGGGACGAAGCGTCCAAGCGCCCTGCTGCATGGCGGCGGCACGATGTGATCGCCGGTCGCCGTCATGTTCAACACCGGAACCCCGATATTCGAGAGATCGACCGGTCGCCTGCCGATGCGGAGTTCACCCTCGACCAAGGCATTCCGTTTATAGACATCGAGCAGCCACGTCCTTGCCAGCGCCTCCGGCAGATCCGGACGGTCGGCGAGCCAGGTCTCCATCGCCAGAAACAGCCGAAGCTGGGCGATATCCCGCGCGCTATCCGGAAAGTCGATCACGTAGCGCGAGAGCGTCCGGATCGGGTTGAGCTGGTTGAAGACCGCGCCTAGAAAGTCGCCGGAGAGGTTCTGCTCCATGCCGATCAGCGCCTGCAGATCGTCCTCGGACATCGAGCGTGCCCAGAGGTTCAGCAAGCCGTGCGCAGGATCTGCGTCTTGAGTGTCGGCATGAAGGTCGATCGGGGTGCCCGCACAGATCAGGCCATTGAGATCCCCGGTCTGGAGAGAGGCATAACACGCAGCGAACGTGCCGCCCTGACAGATCCCGAACAGCGTCAGGCGTTCAATCTCCGCGGCTTCACACGCGGTGCGAACACAGCGCCCGAGATTGGCCCTCACGAAATGGTCGAGATCGTTCTCCCGGTCTTCGGGACCGGCCGATCCCCAGTCGATGACGAAGACATCGACGCCGTGCGCGAGCAGATTGCGCACCATCGAGCGCTCGGGCACGAGGTCCGTCATCGACTGCCGGCCGATCAGCCCGTAGCAGATCAGAACGGTCCCGACAGGCGCCGAAGCCGGACGCAGCGGAAGATATCGGTAGAGCACCGTCTTGCCGATCTGAGAGATCTTGGTTCGCGGGGTCTCGGCGATGCTCGTCGACGTGACACCCAGAAGCGCGTTCTGCCCGGTCTTTTGAGCCGCGCGCGCCGCGCGGATGGCGGCCCGCACGGGTTCGTGCTGTTCTTGAAGCCACGAAGCGAGGGCCATGAGGACATCGCGCTGCGCGGACAGGAACTCCGGCTTGCGCTGAAGTCTGATGAACGCCGTCTCGGCGATCGCGAACCAGCGATCCCGGAAAATCCGCCAGTCCGAACGCGCGCCGGGCGCGCCCTGAAGCGCGATCCGCGCGGCCTCGAACTCCATCCGGATCTCGGCCCAGGTCGCGTCGATCGTCCTGCGATAGGCGGCACCTGCTTCGATCAAGCGCCGCCACGCCTGCCCGGCCTTGCCGGAGATGCCTTCGTCTGGAAGGAACCCCGCCAGAAACCGCTCAAGCAGATCATCGGCGGCAGGCCAATCCGGCGGCAGGAAGGCTGACGGATCGCTGAAGGCCTCGGTTGAAGCCGCAGCGGACCAGAAAGCCTCCTGCGCCTGCTGCCAGCGGGCGATCGCATCGAGCGTTGGGTCGAACGCGGTCATGCCGCCTCCGGCGAGTTCGCGAGTCGGTCGAAACGCTCCCACTCAAACGGGATCGACGCAAAGGGACCGAGACCCCGGAAGCCCTTGTGGACAGTCGGGCACCGAGTTCCGCCGAGGCGTTCGTAGAACCGGCAGGCACCGTCGTTCCCTTTGAGCACCAGCAGTCGGACCTTTCGATGACCGGACTTCGCAAGCCTCGCGGACATCGCAAACATCAACGCTTTGCCGACTCCCCGGTCACGCGCGCGCTCACTGACGTGGAGATTGTCGAGCAGCAGCCACCCCGGCCGGTCATCGGCGAAGACGCAGATGAACCCCGTGACGGTCGTCTCGTCCTCTGCCACAAAGACGCTCATCTCGGGAAAAGGATTTCGAAAACGCTCGGCCCAGGCATCGCGCCGATCGTTCAGCACCGGCCCATCCAGGAAGGCATCGTCCATGATCCCGCGATAGCTGTCCCGCCAGCTCGCTGCATGAATGCGGGCTATCGCCTCCAGATCACACAACGTGCCTTCGCGGATCTTCATCACAGCATGGATGGCACGACCTGATCGGGCGGGCGGTGTCCATCGGCAAAGGTCTTGATGTTGATGATGACCTTCTCGCCCATTTCAAGACGGCCTTCCTCGGTGGCCGAGGCCATGTGCGGCAGAAGCACGACGTTCGCGAGTTTCTTCAGGCGCGGATTGACGCCGGGTTCGTGTTCGAACACGTCGAGACCGGCCCCTGCGATCTCGCCGGCCTCGAGCATCCGGATCAAGGCGTTCTCGTCGATCACCTCGCCGCGCGCTGTGTTGACGATGTAGGTGGTGGGCTTAAGCAGCTTCAGCCGCCGCGCCGAGAGGAGGTGGAAGGTCGCCGGCGTGTGCGGGCAGTTGACGCTGACGATGTCGACCCGTGCGAGCATCTGATCGAGGCTCTCCCAGTACGTCGCCTCGAACTCCGCCTCGATATCGGGATGGAGCCGGCGCCGGTTGTGGTAGTGGATCTGCAGACCGAACGCCTTGGCCCGGCGCGCGACCGCCTGACCGATCCGGCCCATGCCGAGTATCCCGAGCCGCTTCCCCCAGATCCGATGGCCCTGGATCGCCATCGGCGCCCAGCCCTGCCAGTCGCCCGAGGCCATCAGTTCGATCCCCTCGCGCAAGCGCCGCGGCACGGACAGGATCAGCGCCATGGTCATATCGGCGGTGTCCTCGGTCAGCACGCCGGGCGTGTTGGACACCAGGATACCGCGGGATCGCGCGGTTTCGACGTCGATATGATCGACGCCGGCTCCGTAATTGGCGATCAGCTTGAGATCCGGACCGGCGCTCGCCAGCACCTTCTGATCGATCTGATCGCCGAGGGTCGGCACAAGCACATCCGCGCCCTGCATCGCTGCGCGCAGATCGGCCGTGTCCATCGGCGCATCGCCGGCGTGGAGCGTCACATCGAAGAGTTCACGCATCCGCGTCTCGACCGGCTCCGGCAGACGGCGGGTCACCACGACCTTGGGGCGCTCTCGGCTCATGCGCGAACTCCTTCCCGTATTGTTTCCGCCGTGATAGTTTCCGGCGTGCCCGGGGTGAAGGGAAAAGTCTCGGCCCCGGTTGCGATAAGACCGCGCAAAGCGCCGCGAGCAGTGAGGCAATGATGGTTCTGACCCGGCTGATCGGGGCGGCTCTGGTGGGCATGCTCCTGTTCCCCCCGATGCAAACCCCTGTCATCGCAGATGAAATCGGCACGGTGACGAAATTGCCGATCCCGCGATACGTCTCGCTGAGGTCTTCGAAGATCAACGTCAGGCGCGGCCCCGGACTGGACTATCGAAAGGACTGGGTGTTCCGCCGGGCTGGCTGGCCGGTGAAGGTCGTGGACGAATACGGCGACTGGCGCCGTGTCATCGACGTCGACGAAGCGGGCGGCTGGGTTTTTCACGCGATGCTCACCGGGCGGCGGACCGTGCTGGTGACCGGAGATACGGTCTTCCTGCGCGAGGAGCCACGGGTGACCGCGGCGGCAACTGCCGAGGTCGAGCGCGGCGTGGTCGCGCGCCTGCGCCGCTGCGATGCGACGTGGTGCGAACTGGAGAAGGACGGGTACCGCGGATGGGTCGCAAAATCCGAGATCTGGGGCGTGGAAAGTGACGAGATATCAGCGGATTAACGTGGAGACACGGTCATGATCGATATCAACGGCATGGCCCATGTGATGCTGACGGTGAGCCGCTTCGAGGAGGCGCAGGCGTTCTACTCGAAGCTTTTGCCGGCTTTTGGAATGCACTGCGTGAACGATGGGCCGGATCTGCTCTACCATGTCGGTGCGCGCACGGCGATCGGAGTGCGCCGCTGCGATCCAGAATTCAGGGACGCGAAGTTCGAGCAATACCGCGTCGGACTGCATCATCTCTGTCTGCGGGCGCGCACGCGCGAGGACGTTGAGAAGACCGCAGAACTGGTCCGCGAAATCGGCGGTACGATCGTTCGCGGTCCGTGCGACGGCGCCTGGGCCCCCGGCTATTACTATGTGCTGTTCGAGGACCCCGACGGCATCCGGCTCGAGGTCAATCACATCCCCGGAAAGGGCGTGTTCGACGCGGGTGGAAAGATCGCCGCTGCGGACGATTACATCCGTGTCGATGGCAAGGACATCACGACGATTCCGGAATAGGGTCGAGGCCCTTGGGCGGAAAAAGGGGCCGTCGCAACGGCCCCCTGGGTTTTCGATCAGATAGACGCACCCATGGGCAAGGCGCGCTTGCGCTGACCAGTGGCGTGGAAGACGGCGTTTCCGATAGCCGCCACGACCGGCGGCACGCCCGGCTCACCAACGCCCGTCGAGTGCACGCCGAAGCCATGCGGCACCGCGTGAACGACGACCTTCTCGGGGAAATTGTCGGCGCGCACCATCTCGTAGTCGTGGAAGTTCGACTGATCGGCCGCACCGTCCTTGTAGGTAACGGCTGAGTGCAGCGCGCAGGTCATGCCCATCACCGCGGCCCCCTGGAGCTGGCTTTCGACCCGCTCTGGATTCGCGATGTAGCCCGCGTCGATGGCGATGTGCATTTCGGGCACGGTTATCGTGCCGTCCACCATCTTCACATGCGCCGCCGTAGCAACGTAGGAGACGAAACTCCGATGAACCGCGAGGCCGAGCCCCTCGCCCTCGGGCATGTCGCGCCCCCAGCCGATCCCGTCCGCCGCCATGTCGAGCACATTGGCGAGCTTCCCGGTATCGATCGGGAAAGCGCCGTAGGATTCGCCGTAGTCCCAGAAGTTGTCCGGATATCCTTCTGCCTTGGGGTCGACGATCCGGGGCGACCCGATCAGTTCGAGCCACATCGCTTTCTCGTCCTTGCCCAGTTCTGCGGCAAGCTCGGACACGAACGACCCGATCGCCCAGGCACGCGGGATGTTCGACACGGCCCGGAACCAGCCGATGCGGGCATGGCTCATCGCCTTGCCGTTGTCGCAGCGGACGTTCGGTATGTCGAAGGGCATGTCGACATGCCCCATACCGGTCTCGATGAAGAACTGCTGCCCGCCATCCGGCGCGAAGGTCGAGAGGATCGTCGGAGCCGTCGAGTTGTGCTTCCAACCGGTCACCTTGTTTTCGGCATCCAGGGCAACCTCGATGCGCTCGGCCGAAGTCGTGTGCATGAAGGAATGCCGGATATCGTCCTCGCGCGTCCACTGGACCCTGACCGGCTTGCCGGTCGCCTTGGACAACAGTGCCGCCTCGATCGCGAAGTCATGCTTGGACTTGCGCCCGAAACCGCCGCCAAGAAGCGTGACGTTGACCCGGACCTTCTCCGCATCCAGTCCAAGCGCATCGGCCACGTCCAGCCGGCACGCATAGGGCGACTGGACCGGTGCCCAGATTTCTGCACCGTCGGCCGTGACCGACGCGACCGCCACCGGCGGCTCCATCGGCGCATGCGCCATGTGCTCCTGGGTGTAGGTCTGGCCGAAGGTCCGTGCAGCCTCGGCGAAGGCCTTGTCGACCTCGCCCTGCTCGCGGAACACGACGCCCGGTTTCGAGGCGGTCTCGACCATCTCGGCCATGAACGCCTCGGAGTCGTACCCGCTGTGCGGACTGTCACCCCAGCTTATGCCGAGTGCATCGCGCCCTTGCGTTGCGGCCCACGTGTTCGTCGCGAGCACGGCGACACCGCCAAGCGGAGAGAACTTTGCCGGCGGCATCGAAACCGGGAGCTGTTCGATCGCGACGACGCCGGCCACGGCGCGGGCGGCCGTGTCGTCGACCGCGTCGACCGGCGCGCCGAGTACCGGCGGACGCGCGATAACGGCGGTCAGCATGCCGTCCAGCACGACATCCGCGCCGTAAACCGCCGATCCCGTGGTTATGTCGCGCAGATCGGTGATCTGAACTTCGCCCTTGCCGATATAGCGGAACTGGTCCTCGGACTTGAACGACAGGTCTTCGAACGCCGGAACCGGCAAAGCCATTGCCGCTTCGGCGAAGTCACCGAACCCGGCAGACTTGCCGCCGTGGCGCACCGTGTGGTTTTCGACGATCACCTCGGTCGCGGAGACGCCCCATCGATCGGCAGCAGCGTGCGCCAGCATCTGCCTGATGGAGGCACCGATCTGGCGCGCCATCTGGATGTGATGGCGCAGTGAGCGCGATCCGTCGGTGTTCTGGTTGCCGTATTTCGGCTCGTCACCTTCGGCCTGGACGATTTCGACCCGGTTCCAGTCGGCCTCCATCTCGTCGGCCATGATCATCGGGATCGATGTCCGCGACCCGGTTCCCATTTCGGAGCGATGCGCGACCAAAGTGACCGTGCCGTCGACATGAAGCTTCACAAAGATCAGCGGATCGTTGCGCACACCGTTCGGCATTGTCTGCCCGCCATGGGGCCAGCGCGGGAAGGCCTCGGCCGTACCCTGGAAAGCCGCGAGGGCAAGACCTGCCGCAGACCCGCCGAGGAACAGGCGCCGCGAGACATTGGCGACGGCGATGCCGGACACGGGCTTCGGCCGGGTCACGTCATCCTGATTGAGATAATGCAGCATGACTCAGCTCCCCGTACTGGCGACGCGGACGGCTGCCACGATGCGCTGATAGCAGCCGCACCGGCAGATATTGCCCTGCATTGCGTCGAGGATCTCTTCGTCCGAGGGGTTGGGCGTCTCGGACAGAAGCGAAGCCGCCTGCATGATCTGACCGGATTGGCAGAATCCGCATTGCGGCACGTCCAGCTCGCGCCAGGCCTGCTGGACCCGGTGTTCGCCGTCGTCGTCGAGACCTTCGATCGTGGTGACCGTCTGACCTTCGACGTCGCTCACGGTCAGCACGCACGCGCGTTCCGCGACACCGTTCACATGAATGGTACAGGCGCCGCAAAGGCCGACGCCGCAGCCGTATTTCGTTCCAGTGAGACCGACAAGATCCCTGATAGCCCACAGCAATGGCATGTCTGCTGGGGCATCAAGCTCCTTGCTCACTCCGTTGATATCGAGTGTTGCCATGATTTCTCCTCCTGTGGATCGCGCGGTGGGATCCACTGTTCTGGCGGACTGTTCCGGATGTCGTACGTCAGTCAGCCTCTTTGAATGCTGACCAAAGCCGGGCCGAATCTCAACCCAGAGGAGAACGCATGGGTGATGGATTTTTACGCTGCGGGCGCATGCTGGCGGGGCTTTGCTGGAATTTCCTTGCGCGAAACGCGAGGACTTGCTGGCGTCTCGTCGCGCCGGATGGCAGATAGCATGAAGGCGGCAAATCCGCGTCAGAGTGCACCGGGGCGTCCGTCTTGAGTGCATGGAGAAAGAGTGAAGTCGCTTGAAGCGGGCACCGAGCGCGCGCAATTGCTTCCGCGACGCCGGGGCAGGATCACGTTTTGCCGCCTCCTCGCATCACAAGGCGTGCGAGCAAATCCGGAAGCTCTTATTCAGGCGGCTCGACCGTGATCTTGAAGCTCGAATACCATTTGGCCAGCGCCTTGATATCCTCGTTGCTCAGCCGCTTGACGACGATCGTCATGCGCCTGTCTTCGCGGTGGCCGTCGCGGAAGTCCTTGATCGACTTTTCTAGATAAAGCTCGGATTGCCCGGCGAGGTTGGGCGCCTCCGGATCGCGCGACATTCCGTTCTTGCCGTGACAGGCCGAGCATTTGCGAGCCAGCTTGCGGCCTTCCTCAAGTTGGTTGGCTGTGACCGGCGTCGCCGCGAACGAGATCAGCGCGGCGAGGGCCGGGATCAGAGCTACATGCATCTTGATCCTCTCGGATAGTCGAAACCCGGGCGGTTTCCCGCCCGGGCCTTGATGTAGTTCGAAAGGATCAGTTTTCGTAGCTGATCCGGTAGATCGCGTTCGCGAAGTCGTCCGAGACCAGGATCGAGCCGTCCTTCATCTGGATGACATCGACCGGGCGGCCGTCGTATTCGCCGTCGGCATTCAGCCAGCCGTCAGCGAAGACCTCGGTGGTCGCGTTCCCTTCCTCGTCGAGATGCGTGACCATGACGCGCGCGCCGATCGGATCGGTGCGGTTCCACGACCCGTGCTGAGCCGAGAAGATCGCGTTCTTGTACTTCGACGGAAACATCTTGCCGGTGTAGAAGCTCATGCCGAGATCCGCGGCGTGGGCGTCCATTTCGACGACCGGATGCACGATGTCGGCGGGCGGCTCATCGCTCGCATACTCGTTCGTGCGCACCGTGCCGCCACCGAACCACGGATGGCCGAAGTTCTGGCCAGCGGCGGTCTGACGGTTCAGCTCGCCCGGCGGGGTGTTGTCGCCCATGCCGTCGACCTGATTGTCGGTGAACCACAGCTCGCCGGTGACCGGGTGGAAGTCATGCCCGACCGAGTTCCGCACACCGAGCGTGTAGACCTCGCGGCCCGAGCCGTCCCGGTTCATCCGCACGATGCCGCCGATGCCGGTTTCCTTGTAGAGCTCCATCTTCTCCGGCGGCGCCACGTTGAATGGCTGACCGAGCGAGACGTAGAGCTTGTCGTCCGGGCCGACCTTGATGACGCGGGCGGTGTGGTTGTAGCTCTCTTCCTCGACCGGGATCAGGTCGCCCTGCGCGACGACGGGGATCGCGACGACATCCGGGCTCTCATGGAAGAACTCGGCGGCCGGATACATCACGACGCGGTTGCGCTCGGCGATGTAGAGGAAACCGTCCTTGGTGAAGGCGACGCCGTTCGGCACGTCCATCTCGACCGACGGCGCGAAGTCCTTGACCTCGTCGGCGACCTTGTCGCGGTTGCGGTCCATCACGGCCCAGACCTTGGTCTTCTTGGTGCCGACGAACAGCACGGTTCCCTGCGGCGCCATCGCCATGTGGCGGGCATCCGGGACGATCGCGTAAAGCTCGATATTGAAGCCGTCCGGCAGGTTGATCCGGCTCAGCGTCTCGCGGATGGCATCCGCTTCGTCCGTGTCCTGTGCGACGTATTCATGCTCGGTGGTGCCGGTCGTCTTGAAGGCTCCGAGTTTCTCGATATTGCTGGCTGCGAATACGGGCGTCGCGAGCAACGCTCCGACCGCAATCGACGACAAGAGTCGTTTCATGGTGAGTGTCCTCCCTAGGTCGGTGTCTGCACCGTTCTGTGTCATGACGGCACGTTCAACGCGAAGTAGATTAATGGGATTTCCACAGGCGTCGAGGTGAATTCACCGTGAACTGCGAGCCATCATGTATGGAGCGTAGGTGAACGATCCGGCGGAATCAGCAGATCCGACCGATGTATTCGGCGACGTCTGATGACTCGGACCAGCCGATGAGGGCGTCGACCGGTAGATCGGGGAACTTAGCCGCAATGCCGCCAGATCCGAGTGGGCGCGCCGGAGCACCTTCCGGCCACGCGCACTGTGCATCATAGTTCCGTTCACCGCACGTGACGAAAAGTCTGTCGGGCTGCCGAGGATCGATGGGTCGATCCGGATTAACCGCGGTCTCGGTCTGCACCGTGATCCGGTTCATCAGCGCGCGGCAATCCGGTTCTTGCCAGTCGGCACGATCAAGCGCCGCGAGCGACACGCGGCGGCGGAGCAGCGTTTGCGAGATACAGAATTCGAGGCTGAAAAGCGCCTCGGTCCGGGTTTCGGGTTCTGAGAAGGGTAGGATGGCGCGGTGGAAGTCCGGCAGGATCGCTGTGACGGCAGTAATCACCTCGGGTTCGAAACCTGATGCTTTGGAAATCGTCTCAGCGCAGGACATCAGCCGATGAGTGTAGGCGCAGGACGGGTGGCGTTTGACGTAGATGCCGCCTTCGATCAGGGCGGGCGGATTGCCGAGGTGGTCGAGTTGCGAGGCGTCTCCCGCCCATCCCGGACAGAGGGCAGCAAAGAAGCCGCGCGGGGAGTCGAGCACGGTCTCCCTGCCCCGAATCCCCGATCCCGCCATCTGAGCAGAGAGGAGCCCCGCCTTCGCGGCAAGCCCGGCGTGGAGCGCCTTGGCATCCGATCCGAACTGCGCGGTCAGGCCCATGGCCTGCGAGGCAGCAAGCGCCACGGCATTGCCCGATTGCTCCGAGTTGAGCTGCATCAGGTGCGCGACCGCCGCTGCCGCACCAAGAGCGCCCAACGTTCCGGTGACGTGGAATCCCGCCTGATACTGGCCGGAGGTCGCCATGGCACCCAGGCGGGCGATCACCTCGAACCCGGTCGCGTAAGCCGAAAGCGCGCGCTCGCCGCTGCACCGACGAACACTGGCTGCGGCGAGGATCGCAGGCACCAGCGCTGCCGAGGGATGGGTGTTGCCCATGTCCTCCCAATCATCGAGATCCCAGGCGTGGGCAGACGCGCCGTTGACGAGAGCGGCCATGGGCGGGCTGAGCTTCACGGACGTCGAGAAGACTGGCGCGACACCCGGGGCAACAGGTTCGAATGCGCGGCAGAGCCTCTGGACAGCTTCTGCCCCGGCGCCCACCGACATGCATCCGATGGTGTCGACAAAAGCTTGGACCACGCGCTGGCGCAGGGCCGGGTCATCGGTCGGGCATCCTCGGGAGATGAACGGGCCCAGCCGGGAAATCGCGGACATCTGACGTACTCCGAAACAGTCGTCGATGCAGAATACCGATGCCGCATCATTTGAATCGGCGGTTTGCGACATGTTTCCTGCCGCGTTCTGAACGGTAGAGTTAGCGGAGAGTTAATTTAAGCTCGAAATTTTATGCTTGAAATATTTGAGCTCCTGCTTATCGTCACCACACGTTGATCGCAGGAGGACCCTGGATGAAGATCGCGTGTCTCGGCGGCGGCCCTGCGGGGCTCTACTTCGCCATCTCGATGAAACTGCGCGATCCGTCTGCGGAGATCACCGTGATCGAGCGGAACCGTCCCGACGATACCTTCGGATGGGGGGTCGTCCTGTCCGATGAAACGCTGGACAATCTCGCGGTCAACGATCGGACATCGGCCACAGCGATCCGCCAGCACTTCGCCTATTGGGACGACATCGCGGTGCATCATGCCGGGGTCACCACCAAGTCCTCGGGCCACGGATTTTGCGGGATCGGGCGCAAGACTCTCCTGTTGCTCCTGCAGGACCGGGCGCGCGAACTCGGCGTCGACCTGCGTTTCGAAACCGAAGTTCGAAGCGCCAGCGCTTATCAGAGCGATTTCGATGTGGTCGTGGCCTGCGACGGGTTGAATTCGAAGACCCGCATGGAATTCGCCGACACGTTCCAGCCCGAGATCGACACGCGCAAGCTCCATTTCGTGTGGCTCGGGACACGCCAGAAGTTCGACGACGCGTTCACCTTCATCTTCGAGAAGACCGCGAAGGGTTGGGTCTGGGCGCACGCCTATCAGTTCGACGCGGATACCGCGACGTTCATCGTCGAGTGCGCGCCCGAGACGTTCGCGGCCTATGGCTTTGGCGAGATGAGCCAGCAGGAGAGCATCGCCGTCTGCGAGGAGATCTTCGCCGACCATCTCGGCGGCCATGCGCTGATGACCAACGCCAGCCACATCCGCGGATCGGCCTGGCTGAACTTTCCGAGGGTTCTGTGCCAGCGCTGGTATCACGAGAACGTCGTGCTGATGGGCGACGCTGCCGCGACGGCACACTTTTCCATCGGGTCAGGCACCAAGCTGGCACTGGAGTCCGGCGTCGCTCTGGCCGAGTACCTGACCACCCTGCCCCGTGACCGGGCGTTCGAGCGATATCAGGAAGAGCGGCGGCTCGAGGTGCTGCGCCTGCAGTCGGCTGCACGCAACTCGATGGAGTGGTTCGAGGATGTCGAGCGCTACCTCGACCTCGATCCGGTGCAGTTCAACTACTCGCTGCTCACGCGCTCGCAGCGGATCAGCCACGAGAACCTGCGCCTGCGCGACGCGCAGTGGCTGAGGGACGCCGAAGGCTGGTTTCAGAAACAGGCGGGCGTTTCCGACAACGCGCCGGTGCGCGCACCGATGTTCGCGCCGTATCGTTTGCGCGGACTGGAACTTGAAAACCGCGTCGTCGTCTCGCCCATGGCGCAGTACAAGGCGGTCGACGGCTGCCCGACAGACTGGCATCTGGTGCATTACGGCGAACGCGCCAAGGGCGGCGCCGGGCTGGTCTATGTCGAGATGACCTGCGTATCGGCGGAAGGCCGGATCACGCCGGGATGTCCCGGTCTCTACGCGCCGGAGCACGAGATCGCCTGGAAGCGCGTCACCGACTTCATCCATGCTGAGACCGATGCCAAGGTTTGCGCGCAGATCGGTCATGCCGGGCGCAAGGGCTCGACCCAGGTCGGCTGGGAGGAGATGGACGCCCCTTTGAGAGAGGGCAACTGGTCGCTGCTGTCGGCCTCGGCGATCCCCTGGTCCGAGCGCAATCAGATGCCGAAGGCGATGGATCGGGACGACATGGATCAGGTGCGCGACCAGTTCGTCGCGGCAACAGCGATGGCCGACCGGGCCGGGTTCGACATGGTCGAACTGCACGCCGCCCACGGATATCTGATCAGCAGCTTCATCTCGCCGCTGTCGAATGTGCGCCACGACGAATACGGCGGATCTCTGGAGAACCGGTTGCGCTATCCTCTCGAAGTGTTCGGAGCCATGCGCGCCATCTGGCCCGAGGCGAAGCCGATGTCGGTGCGGATCTCGGCTTCGGACTGGGCGGGCGATGACGGTGTGACGCCGGAAGATGCCGAACTTATCGCCGTGGCATTTACCGAGGCCGGTGCGGACATCATCGACGTCTCGGCTGGCCAGACGTCGACGCAGGCAAAGCCGGTCTATGGCCGGATGTTCCAGACGCCGTTCAGTGACCGGATCCGCAACGAGCGTGGGGTCGCGACCATGGCGGTCGGCAACATCTACGAGCCGGATCATGTCAATTCGATCCTGATGGCCGGCCGGGCGGATCTCGTCTGTCTGGCCCGCCCGCACCTGGCGGATCCTTACTGGACGCTGCGCGCGGGCAGCCAGATCGGCGACCGGCAGGCACACTGGCCGAAACCGTATGAGGCAGGCCGCGATCAGGCGTGGCGTCTCACCGACCGTCAGGAGCAGGTGGGGCGCGTGTGATGCCAGAAAACCTTCCGTCATCGTCCTGTCTGATCGCAAATGCCGACCGCGCTGGACCGCGTCGCGGAACCTCGGTCACTTCGGCGCAGCGCGCCGCTCAATCGCTGTCGGGAGGCGCGCGATGAATCTCGAAGGAAAGACTGCCTTCGTCACCGGAGGTGGCACGGGCATCGGCGCGGCCATCGCGCTGGGCCTCGCGGAACAAGGGGCCGAGGTCACGATCACCGGGCGGCGCGAGGGCCCACTGGAGAACGTCGAGGCGCAGTCTCCCCGCATCCGCTCGGCGCTGATGGATGTGAAGGACGAGAACTCCGTCGTTCAGACCATCGCCGATGCGGGACCGATTGACATCATGATCGCCAATGCGGGGGTCGCCGAAACGCAGCCCCTGAAGAAGACGACGCTGGAGTGGTGGAACCACGTTCTCGCGACGAACCTGACCGGAGTGATGCTCTGCCTGCGCGAAAGCGTCCCCGGCATGGCCGAGCGCGGCTGGGGCCGGGCCATTGCAATATCCTCGGTCGCCGGGCTGCACGGGTTCAAATACGGCGGAGCCTACACGGCCTCGAAGCACGGGGTGCTAGGGTTGGTCAAATCGGTCTCGGACGAGGTGATGACCAAGGGCGTCACCGTGAATGCGCTTTGCCCCGGCTATGTCGAGACGCCGATTGTCGATCGCGGCGCTGCCAACATCACGTCGAAAACGGGCATGTCCGACGAGGATGCCCGCCAGGAACTGGCCAATCTCAACCCGTTCGGTCGGCTGATCACCGTCGACGAGGTCGCGGCCGCGGCGCTCTGGCTCTGCGGCCCGGGCTCGGGTGCCGTGACCGGCGTCGCCGTTCCCATCAACGGGGGTCAGGTTTGAAGGACGCCAACACACCCGGACCCGAGTCCAAGGCGCGGCTGCGGCTCTGGCTCCGGCTGCTGCGCGTCTCGCGTGCGATCGAGGCCGAAATCCGGGAGAACCTTCGTCAGGATCATGCCTCCACGCTGCCGCGCTTCGACGTGATGTCGGCTTTGGATCGCTCGAAAACCGGTCTGAAGATGTCCGAGCTGTCCGGTCAACTCAGGGTCTCGAACGGCAACGTCACGGGCATTGTCGACCGGCTGGTTCAGGACGGGCTGGTCGAGCGTCTCGCGGTGCCAGGGGATCGTCGGGCAATGCTGGCGCGCCTGACAGATGCCGGTCAGGTCGCGTTCGCGACGATGGCGCACACGCATGAAGGCTGGATCGACGACATGCTGGGGGGGCTGTCCGGCGAGGAGGCCGAGGCGATGTCCGAAGCCCTGCGGTCGATCGCGGACCGGCTTGATCAAAGGAACGCCGGATGACCCGCATCTCCGACCTCAACCCCGCGCATTTCCGATGCCGCATCGAGGGGCGGGTCGCGATCCTGCAACTCGACCGGCCGGACCGCAAAAACCCGTTGACCTTCGAGAGCTATGCCGAACTGCGCGACTGGTTCCGCGCGCTGCCTTACGCCGAGGACGTGGACGCGGTGGTGTTCGCGTCGAACGGCGGAAACTTCTGCTCCGGCGGCGATGTCCACGACATCATCGGCCCGCTGGTCGCGATGGAAATGAAGGAACTTCTCGCCTTCACGCGGATGACCGGCGATCTGGTCAAGGCAATGCTCGGATGTTCGCGGCCGGTCATCGCCGCCGTCGACGGCATATGCGTCGGCGCCGGCGCGATCATCGCCATGGCATCGGACATCCGGCTGGGCACGCCTGACGCGAAAACCGCCTTTCTGTTCACCCGCGTCGGACTGGCCGGTTGCGACATGGGCGCATGCGCGATGTTGCCAAGGATCATCGGCCAGGGACGCGCGGCGGATCTGCTCTACACCGGGCGTTCGTTCAATGCAGAGGAGGGCGAGCGCTGGGGCTGGTTCAACTGGCTCGTCGACCCCGATGAGCTGGAAGCCGACGCGATTGCCTACGCGCAACGTCTCGTCGCGGGGCCGACCTTCGCCCACGGGATCACCAAGACCCAGATCAACCAGGAATGGTCGATGTCGCTTGAACAGGCCATCGAGGCCGAAGCGCAGGCGCAGGCGATCTGTATGCAGACCGGCGACTTCGAGCGCGCCTACTGCGCCTTCGTCGCCAAGGAGAAGCCGGTATTCGAGGGCAACTGATGCAGGACAGCGCGCCAGACCCCGATCTGCGCCCGGAGATGGACTACACCGACTATCTCCGGCTCGACCGCGTACTGGATGCGCAGGTGCCGCTTTCCGATGCGCCCGACGAATTGCTGTTCATCATCCAGCACCAGGCATCGGAATTGTGGATGAAGCTCGTGCTGCACGAACTGACAGCAGCGCGCGATGCGATCTCGCAAGACCGTCTGCCAGAAGCTTTCAAGGGCATCTCGCGCTGCGCCCGGATCTTCGAGCAGTTGAACGGCGCCTGGGACGTGCTGCGGACCATGACGCCCTCGGACTACACGACATTTCGCGAGGCGCTCGGACAAAGCTCTGGCTTCCAGTCGGTACAGTACCGGCTGATCGAGTTCGTCCTGGGAAACCGAGATCCGTCCAAGGTCGAACTGCACCGCGACCGGCCTTCCGACTCCGCGCGGCTGGGACGAGAACTCCGGGCGCCGTCGCTATACGACGCCGCGCTGGCTTGTGCGCACCGGCAGGGTCTCGACGTCCCGGCCACGGTTCTGTCGCGCGACCGCACGCAGCCGCACGGGGTGGACGAGCGCATCATCAGTGTCTGGGCGGAGGTCTATCGCGACCCGGCCACCTACTGGAACCTCTACGAACTCGCCGAAAAACTGGTCGATCTCGAGGACTACTTCCGCCGCTGGCGCTTCAACCACGTGACCACCGTCGAGCGCGTCATCGGGTTGAAGCAGGGCACCGGGGGATCCGCGGGCGTCGGCTATCTCAAGAAGATGATGGAGGTCGAACTGTTCCCGGACCTCTGGCGCGTCAGAACGGAGTTGTGAGATGAGCGCCTCCGCCTCTCTCGGCCCCTCCGCCCATGTCGACACCTTCGCGCGGGACAACCTGCCGCCGCCAGATCAATGGCCCGAGTTTCTTCTCGACGGCTTTGACTATCCCGAGCAACTGAACGCCGCCGTCGAATTGACGGACGCGTGCGTCGCGGCGGGCCACGGGGACCGGATTGCGCTGATCGGCAACGGACGCCAGCGCACCTACAAGGAACTGACCGACTGGACCAACCGCATCGCGCGCGCGCTGGTCGAGGATTACGGCATCGTGCCGGGCAACCGCGTCCTGATCCGCTCGGCAAACAATCCGGCGATGGTCGCGTGCTGGCTGGCGGCGACCAAGGCTGGAGCGGTGGTGGTCAACACGATGCCGATGCTTCGGGCCGGCGAACTGACGAAGATCGTCGACAAGGCCGAGATCTCTCTGGCGCTCTGCGACACCCGGCTGATGGACGAACTGGTGGCCTGCGCCAAGGACAGCACGTTCCTGCAAAAGGTGATCGGCTTCGACGGCACGGCGAACCACGATGCCGAACTGGATCGCGCAGCGCTCGGTAAGCCCGTGACCTTCGATGCGGTTGCGACCGGCCGCGACGACGTTGCGTTGCTCGGGTTCACCTCCGGCACCACCGGCGCGCCCAAGGCCACCATGCATTTCCATCGCGATCTGCTGATCATCGCCGACGGCTATGCGCGCGACGTCCTCGGCGTCATGCCTGACGACGTGTTCGTGGGATCGCCGCCGCTCGCGTTCACCTTCGGTCTCGGCGGCCTCGCCGTGTTCCCTCTGCGCTTTGGCGCGACCGCCTGTCTGCTCGAACAGGCAAGCCCGCCCAACATGGTCGAGATCATTCAGGAGCACCGCGCCACGGTCAGCTTCACCGCCCCGACCGCATATCGCGCGATGTTGGCGGCCATGGAGGAGGGCGCCGACCTGTCTTCGCTGCGCGCCGCCGTTTCGGCCGGCGAGACCTTGCCCGCACCTGTCTACGACGACTGGATGCGCAAGACCGGCAAACCGATGCTCGACGGGATCGGCGCGACCGAGATGCTGCACATCTTCATCTCCAATCGCTTCGACGATCACGCGCCTGCCTGCACCGGGCGCCCGATCGCGGGCTACACTGCGAAGGTGGTTGACGATTCCATGAACGAAGTGCCCCGAGGCACCGTCGGGCGGCTCGCGGTGCGTGGCCCGACAGGCTGCCGATACCTCGCTGATGACCGCCAAGCAGCCTACGTGCAGGACGGCTGGAACCTGACCGGGGATGCGTTCTGGCAGGACGATGCAGGCGCCTTCCACTTCGCCGCGCGCAACGACGACATGATCATCTCGTCCGGATACAACATCGCCGGGCCGGAGGTCGAAGCCGCATTGCTCAGTCATCCGGACGTCTCCGAATGCGCGGTGGTCGGCGCTCCCGATGAAGAGCGCGGCCAGATCGTCCAGGCACACGTCGTCTTGAATGCGAACGCCATCGGTGACGAGGCACTGATCAAGCAGTTGCAGGACCACGTGAAGACCACGATCGCACCGTTCAAGTACCCGCGTTCGATCGTTTTCACCGATGAATTGCCGAAGACCCAGACCGGCAAGATCCAGCGGTTCAGACTGAAGGAGCCGACCGATGCATGAGGTCATTCAACCGGATGGATGGAAGCCTGCCAAAGGCTACGCTAACGGCATTCTGGCGACCGGCCGCACGCTCTATGTCGGCGGACAGATCGGCTGGACGGCCGCGCAGGAATTCGAAACCGACGATTTCGTCGGTCAGGTCGCCCAGGCGCTCCGCAACATTGTCGACGTTGTCGAAGCGGCCGGCGGCAAGCCCGAAGACATCGTGCGACTGACATGGTTCCTGATGGACAAGGCGGAATATATGGCGCGCCAGAAAGAGCTGGGCGGGGTCTATCGCGACGTGCTGGGACGGCACTTCCCGGCCATGTCGCTCTTCGTGATTTCCGGCCTGCTCGAGGATCGCGCCAAGGTCGAGATCGAGGCGACCGCCGTAATTCCAGAGTAAGCCCCGCTCAGGCTGGGCCTAAGCCTGCACGGTTCCGTCGCTGACCCATCGGTCGAAGAGCGTCAACACGGCCTTCGCGAACTCGGGATCGTTGATGTGGGCATCGACCTGAATCAACCGGTTGGCGGGTATCACCTTGCGCATCTCATCGAAGAATGCGCTCTGGGCGTCAGGATCATGCGCGGGCTCGCCCGGCTTGTCCCATCCCTCGATCCCGCCAAGCGGCAGGAAGACCTGAACCGGAGCCGTCGACGGGGCGATGCGACGGGCGATCTCGCGTGCGGTCTCGCGGCGTTCCTCGGCATTCAGCCCCGAGGACTTGATAAGCCGGTTGTGCGCATGGAACGGACGATCCTGATAGCGCTCAGGGATCTCCTGCCACCCAGCAAAGTCGATCAGGTCGAGACAGCCCGGCGCGATCATCTGCGGAATGCCGGCGTGGGCCGCGCCGAGCATCCGGTCGGGTCCCGCATGAACGACCGACCCTACCATCAGGTTCCCGACTTCCGGCAGCGCGAAGTCCATCACGCAGGCAAAGCCGCGCTTCGCCGCGATGCTCTCGTACGCCATCCCGCCCATTCCGGTGGCATGAAATATCGCGACCTCAAAGCCGCGATCCTCGAGCGCGGGCTTCAGATGCTTCATGTAGCTCAGGCACGAAGATCCAAGCGACGTCATCCCGATGACCGGACGGTCGGAGACCGGCGGTTCGACCGCACGCGCGGCTCCGAGAACCGCGCCCGCCGCTTGCGAAAGCGACGCCTTGCAGACCGAATTGAGACCGTAGAGCCCGCCCGCCCAGAGGATCATCTGAATGTCGGACGACAGCCGGTCCGGCGGGATCAGCGGGGAGAACGACACGGTCGAGACCACGTATTTCGGCACACCCATCGGCAGGGCCTGACAGACATCCAGCGCCAGATCCGTGCCCATCGTTCCACCCAGAAGGATGACCCCGTCGATACACCCGTCCCGGTGCAGATCCGCGGTAAGGCGCGACGCGCCGAGCGCCATGATCTGCATGGCGGTGTTCTCGTCCTCAGTGGCAATCGCCGCTTCGATCGAGCTGTCCGCGGCCGTGGCCACGTCATCCTTGGACACATCGCAGTGTGCCGTCGGATCGCCGAGCACGCTCACGTCCATGGTCAGGACATGACCGCCCTGCCCCCGTATGCACTCCGCCATGTAGGTGAGTTCGGCGTCCTTGGTGTCCCATGTGCCGACGATCAGGATGGTCTTGTCGGGCATGGTACCTCCCTGGTGCCGGGACTTCGATCAGGCGGCTTTCCACTTCTCCGGCGCAGATGAAAACGATTGTCGCCTTCCCGCGATGCTGTCAAACTTCCCTCGTGATTTCCCCGCAGCGAAGGGCGTTGGCATGAAGGACGACAATTTCCTCAAGGAAAACAATGCCCGCCACATGTGGCATCCGATGGGCCATCCGGGAAAACTGCAGAAGGATGTGCCGGTCATCATCACCGGGGCCGACGGGTGCCATATCACCGATATCGACGGGCATCGCGCCATCGACGCGGTCGGGGGGCTCTGGAACGTGAACCTAGGCTACTCCTGCGAGCCAGTGAAGTCCGCGATCGCGGCGCAATTGGACACGCTACCCTATTACTCGGCGTTCGCGGGAACGTCGAACGACGCGGCGATCGAACTGTCCTGGGAATTGCGCAACTGGTTCGCCGTCGAAGGCATGGGCCGGGCGTTTTTCACCTCGGGCGGATCCGACTCGATCGAGACGGCGTTGCGCCTCGCGCGGCAATATCACAAGATCAAGGGAGAGCCCGGGCGCACCAAGTTCCTGAGCCTGAAGAAGGGCTATCACGGCACCCATTTCGGGGGCGCTTCGGTCAACGGCAACAACCGCTTTCGGACCAGCTACGAGCCGCTCCTGACCGGCTGTCATCATCTGCCCGCGCCCTATCCCTATCGCGACCCGCACGGGATCACCGATCCGGCAGCCCTGGCACAGCACATCTTAGAGACCGCCGAGGACGAGATCGCGTTTCAGGGTGCCGGGACGATTGCCGCGTTCATCATGGAGCCCATTCTCGGCGCCGGCGGAGTGCACGTCCCGCATGAAAGCCTGATGCCGGGAATGCGCGAGATCTGCTCGAAGCACGGCATTCTGATGATCGCCGACGAGGTGATCACCGGGTTTGGACGCAGCGGACACTGGAGCGGGTCGCGCCATTGGGGCGTGGCGCCCGACATGATGTGCACCGCCAAGGCAATCACCAACGGTTACTTTCCGTTCGGTGCGGCGATGATCTCGGAACCCGTCGCCGAGGTGTTCGAGCGATCCGGCGCCGAAGGCTTCGTCGGTCATGGCTACACCTATTCGGGACACCCGGTCGGTGCCGCGGCGGCGCTGGCCTGTCTGGCCGAGACACGACGCCTCGATGTTGCAACGAACGCAGCGGCGCGCGGGACACAGCTTTTCGAGGGGTTCAAGGCGCTTCAGGAAAGCCACGAAGTAATCGGCGATGTGCGCGGCGGACACGGCTTGATGACGGCGATCGAACTGGTCTCGGACCGCGCAGCGAAGATCGCCGTTGCACCGGATGTCGGGCTGAAGGTGCAGGCCCTGACGTATGAGCACGGCGTGATGATCCGGGCCTCAGGGGCAAACCTGATCATCTCGCCGCCTCTGGTCCTGTCGGAGGCGGAGGCAGACGAAATCATCGGCGCCATCGATGCAGCGCTTTCGGGGCTCAACTGACGGTCGCGGCGATTTCAACTCGCCGGTCCGGTCAGGTCAGCTAGCCTCAACCGAACCGACCCGCACGTAAGCGCCAATCCCTAACGAAGATGATCGGTCGCAAGCGGCTCATTGAAGAGACACCGCGCTGCACGTCCCCGCCGATCCAGGACGCAAATCGTTCCTCAGCCCAACATCACCCAATGATCGATATCGGCCGACGCCACGTCAGCCGTGGGCCTGCAAACCGTGCTGCTTCATCCGCCAGATCGCCATGTCGATCCGGTCCTGCCCGAAGAACGGTTCACCGTCGAAGATGAGACAAGGCGTCCCCCAGTGTCCCGCCTGCTCCTGTTCATCCTGATTGGCGGCGATCTCGGCCTCCAGCGCGTCCTCACGCCCGCTGATCGCTGCTTCCAGCTCCGCCAAATCCAGACCGGCCCGGGCAACGATCGGGCCGAAGTTCTCCGGCAGATGCCAGTTCTCGACGCCCTCGCCCCAGAGCGCATGACCGACCTCGCAGGCAAACGCCAAACCCTTGCCGCGTCGCGCGGCCTCCAGTCCAAGATAGGTCAGGCGGCGGATGTAAGGCTGCTCCGGCGAGATCTCGCGCGTCTCACGATCCATGACCACCGGGTCGGGCTTCGGCCACTGGAACGGAACGCCGCCGAACTCGGCCGTGCGGACCACATCCTTCAGCAAGTACGGCACCCAGAGCGGATTGACCTGCTCGAAGAACGACGGATTGCGGATCGCAATCGGGTAGACCGGGCGCAAGCGGATCTCCAGATCCCACTCCCGGGTCAACTGACGATACCGCGCGCTGCCGAGATAGGAGTACGGGCTGCGGAACGAATAGAACAGATCGGCGGTCAGCATGGCGGAACTCCTTTGGCGGCGAGTTGAGACCAGAGCGCTCCGGCTTGCAAGCGCCGGTCACGCGACGTGACGCCAAGGTGAATGCCCGTTGGGTGAACCGTGATCGCATTCGCCCCAAGTCTTTCTTCATCGCAACCCCGACCCAGGAGCCAACGATGTCCCGCATTCTGATCCTGCCTGCAGCCCTCACCGCTTTCTCAGTCTCGCTCGTCGCACTCAACGGCACGCTGGCGCACGCCAAGGGCGGCCAGGAGAACTTCGAGCGTCAGGCGGCACTCGAGGAACAGTTCCGCAAGTCGCGCGCCGAGACCAAGACGTCTGACGAGCCGACATGGTTCGACCGGTTGTTCTCGATCGAAACCGAAGCGAACGAGAGCCGCACGAAGACCCCTGCCACGCCGACCTCGACCGGAACGAACTGACGGCGCGACGCTTGCACTGAGCCGGATGGGAAACCATCCGGCCGACGTCCTGCACAAAAAATCCGCCTGACGGAGCCCGGCCCGAGGTTATCGTGGCCGGGCAGCATCCACCAGCGGAGGACGTCATGGCACATCAGGCAATCGCGCCCGGCAAGATCGCGGTCGTCACGGGCGCGGCCCTCGGTATCGGGCGTGCGCTGGCCCGGCGCTTCGTGCGCGAGGGCATGAAAGTCGCACTGCTCGATGTCGATGCCGAGCATCTGAACGAGGCGCGCACCGAAGTCGGCGGAGAAACCGACGGCATTCTCTGCGACGTCGCCGAGATCGAAGCGCTGGAGCACGCCCGCGATCGCATTCAGGATGCCTTCGGCGGCACCCCATCTGTCCTCGTGAACAATGCCGTCACCCGGGTCGGGCGGGGCCTCGAGGCTCCGCTGGAAGAGTGGCGCCGGGCACTCGACATCAACGTGATGGGCGTGGTCAACGGCGTGCGCGCGTTCCTGCCCGCGATGCGGGCCTCCGGAGAACCGGGCCTCGTCATCAACACAGGCTCGAAGCAGGGCATCACCAACCCGCCCGGACACCCGGTCTACAACATGGCGAAGGCGGCGGTGAAGACCTACACCGAATGCCTGCAACACGACCTTCGGCAGGATAGCGATTGCCGGATCTCGGCGCATCTGCTGGTGCCGGGCTGGACGACGACCGGGCTCAACGAACCAAAGCCCGGCGCCTGGATGCCGGATCAGGTCGTCGACTACATGTTCGACGCCATCGGACGCAGCGATTTCTACATCATCTGCCCGGACGGCGAGGTCACCGAAAAGATGGACCGCAGCCGGATCGCCTGGGCCGCGGCAGACATTGCCGAGAACCGGCCACCGCTGTCGCGCTGGCACCCGGACTGGCAGGATGCGTACGCGCGAACGGAACGGCGCTGACCGGGTGCTCTCGCTCTGGTTGCGAAGGTGGCGACAGCGGCGTGAGCAGGCTTGCGAGAGCGAGGCGATTCGCTAAAAGTCGTTGTCCGGCAAGGCGCTGGGGTAGCCCTTGCGGCCGGCGAACAGGGGGTTCAGGTGGAGCCGAGCGCGGCGTCTCCGACTTGTGGAACGTGCAACGAGACTGTGCCGGCGAAGGCACGGTTCTGCCCGTTCTGCGGCGCCCGCCTGACCGAGCACGATGCCCTGAAACGCGAGGAAGGCGGCGAGCATCGTCAGATCACGGTGATGTTCTGCGATGTTGCAGGATCGACCTCGCTGTCCTCCCGGCTGCATCCCGAGGACCTGCGCGAACTTCTGCGCGACTATCAGGAGATCTGCGCCGATGCGATCGAAAGCCGTGGCGGCATGATCGCGCAATATCTCGGCGACGGGATCATGGCCTATTTCGGCTACCCGCGGGCGCACGAGGATTCGGCGATACGCGCGGCCGACGCAGCACTTGAGATCTGCCGCAAGGCGCAGGCGCTCGGCCAGCCCGTGATGGAGAAACACGGCGTCGAATTCGCGGTCCGGCTGTCGCTGCACACCGGGCGCGTTCTGATCGGCACGATGGGCGCAGGCGTCCGGCAGGAGCACCATTCGGTCACCGGAGTCGTGCCCAATATGACGGCGCGGATCGAAGGCTTCGCACCGACGAACGGCGTCGCCGTCAGTGCCGAGACCCGGGCGCTGATCATCTCGACATTCCGCATGGAGTCGATCGGCTTCAAGGAACTGAAGGGCATCCCCGACCCGGTCGAGATCTTCCACGTCCTCGGGCGCAAACCGGCGACCTCGGTCCTGCCCGACGTCGCCCGGATGCCGGTCGGGCGCGAAGGCGAGGTCGCGACGCTGATGTCAGCCTGGGAGCGGGTCGCCGGTCAGGGCAGCGCGCGCATCGTGATCTCGGCTGAAGCGGGTGCCGGCAAGTCGGTCCTCGCCTCGTGCTTTCTGAAGGACGCCGAGATCGCCCGCGCGCAGATCCTCGAATTCGCCGGAACGGTCGCGGGTCGCCATTCGCCATTCGCGAGCCTGCGCGACACGTTGCACCGGTGGATACACGCAGACGGCAACGGCGACACCGACGAACTGGTTCATCGGATCGCGAACTGGTTCGACGAGGAAAGCATGGGCGATGCGATCCACGTCAACGTGCTCAAGAGCCTGATGGATGGCGAGATTGAGGACGGGACCGCCGGGCGTCAGGCCGTGTTCGCCGCCTGCATGGCGCTGGTCGAACGGCTGCCGAAGCCGCTCGCGGTCGTGGTCGATGATGCGCACTGGCTGGATCACTCGACCCACGAGATGCTCGACCGGATCACGGCAGAAGAGTCGGCGCAGATCTTCCTCCTGGTGCTGGCCCGGCCCGAGTTCGATGCCGAATGGACGGATCCGCGCCAGACCCAGATCACCCTGGCCGGCTTGCCGTCAAGATCCGCCGTATCGCTGATCGAACAGGTCGCCGGCGGTCCGGTAGAGGCGGCGGTTGCGAACCAGATCATGGACGCCACCAACGGGCTGCCGCTCTATGTCGAGGAACTGACGAAGTCGCTCATCGAAAGTGGGCAGATCGTGCGCGAGCGCAATGTCTTCCGAAGCTCCGGCACGTCCGCCAAGGCGATGACGCCGCCCTCGCTGCTCGACCTGATCACCTCGCGGCTGGACATGCTGGGCGAGGCGAAACTCTTCGCGCAGATCTGCTCGGTGCTGGGGCGTGACTTCGACCGTGCTGCCCTGCTCGAAGTGTCCGGCGTCGCACCCGACACGATCGACGCGGCGGTCACGGCACTTTCCATCGCGGGGATTCTTTCCGTCGCGCGCGGCGGGCGGTTGTCGTTCAGACACGCGCTCTACCAGAGTGCCGCCTATGAGAGCATCGTGCGCCGGGCGCGCCTGACATGGCACGAGCGCTATCTGCGATGGCTCGAAAAGAACCCCAAGCGTCTCTCGGCAACCCGTCCGGAGAACATCGGATATCACATGGAGGCCTGTGGCCGGCTGACCGAGGCGGTCGAGGCCTACACGCAGGCGGGCTTAGGCGCGAACCGGACCTCCGCGAGCCACGAGGCAGCGGCGCACTTCCAGAAATGCGCCGATCTGCTCGCCGAAATCGGCCAGCGCGGCGATGCAGGGCCGGGACACGCCCCGCAGCGCCTGCAGGTTCAGGTTCTGCTCGCCGGCGCGCTCCTCTCGGCGCGCGGACCGGGGGCGCGGGAGACGCGCAGCGCCTATGACATTGCCATGGGACTGGCCGAAGCGACCCCGGAATCCGAGCACCATTTCCCGGCCTATTGGGGTTGGTGGCGCGTCTCCGACAGCTTCGCGACGATGGCCGAACGGGCGAAACGCCTGCAATCGGTCTCGGAGCGCATGGACGGCGCCGAATTCAAGCTGCAGGCCAAACACTGCGTCTGGGCGAATGCCTTCCAGATGGGCAATCTCAGCCAGTCCATCGACACCGCCCGCGAGGGTCTGGTTCTCTACCAGGATGGCGGGTTCGAGGGACATGGAACGCTCTACGGCGGACACGACTGCAAGGTCTGCGCGCTTGGCGAGATCGGGCTGGCGACCTGGCTCCAGGGGGCCGGCGACGGCGCCGTGATCCACTGCGACTCGGCGCTCGCGCATGCCGAGCGTCTCGGCCATCTCGGCAGTCTGCTGCACGCGCTCGACATCGCCTTGATGCTGCATCACTACCGCCGCGACGCCGCATCGGTCGCGCGCCTCGCCGTTCGTCTTCATGGGCTGGCGACCGAACGCGACCTCGAGGACTACCGCGCCAAGGCCGAAATCTTCCTCGGCTGGACCCGTATCGACGCGGGTGAAATCGCCACCGGGCTCGAGCAGGTCGACGAAGGCTTCCGCGTGATGCAGGAGGTTGGCACACCCGAGGATTTCCCGGTCTACCAATGCATTCGCTCTCAGGCGATGCGCCGGATCGGCCGCCTGGATGACGCTCTGAACGCGCTCTACGAGGGCCGCGCTGTCATCGACGACGAAGGCGTCAACTATTGGGGTGCCGAGATCGCCCGTAACGAAGTCGAGGTCGAACTCGCCCGGCCGGAGCCGGTTCCCGAATTCGTGCGCAACAGGCTGGATGAAGCCCGGCAACTGGCCAAGGCGCAGGGCGCGCTGGCCCTGGAGCTTCGCGCCGCGATCACCGGGCTGCGCTGGGGCAATGCTGGCGGCAACCGCGATCGCCGCAGGGCCGACCTGAGCAGCGTCCTCGACCGCTTCGACGCGACAGCGACCGGGCATGATATCGACGACGCCCGCCGCATGCTCGCCGACACGTCGTGACGGCAGCGGCATGAACCTGACCAAGTCCTGGCGTGACGGCGGACGACGCTCCTGCCCGCCTGCCGAGACCTGGGCCCGTCTGAAACCGCTGCTGCCGGTCTTCGGCATCGCCCGGGTCGCCAACATCACCGGGCTCGACCGCATCGGCATTCCGGTTTTCACCGCCTGTCGGCCGAACTCACGCTCGCTGTCGGTCTTCCAGGGCAAGGGCCTGTCGATGGACGCGGCCCGGGTCTCGGCGGTGATGGAAGCCTACGAGACATGGTGCGCGGAGAGCATCGACGCCCCGCTGAAATTCGCCTCGATCGACGAGCTTGCCTATACCCACGCGCTGGCCGACGTCACGCGCCTGCCGCTGGCCAACCCGGACGGGTTCGACCCCCAGCTTCCGTTTCTCTGGATCGAGGGCACGGATCTCATCGGCGGTGCGCGCAAGTGGTTGCCCTTCGAACTGGTCCACGCAAACTACGCGCGCCCCGAACCGGCGCATTCCGGCGCCTTCGCGGCGACGACGAACGGCCTCGCCTCGGGCAACACGCGGGAGGAAGCCATCCTGCACGGCCTCTTCGAAGTGATCGAGCGCGACGCGATCACCCTCTGGAAGCTCGGCCCCGGTGCCTGGCGCAGCGCGGCTGCCGTGCGGCCCGAAACAGTGACCGGCGCACCGCGCCTGCTGCTGGATCTTTTCGAGGCCGCAGAGATCGACGTGGCCGTCTGGGACGTGCGCTCGGACATCGGCGTGCCGGTCTTCGTCGCCCTGATCCATGACCGCACGGGCGAGACGGGAGCCGACGAGATCGGCGGCGGCGCGCACCTCTCGCCCGAGGTCGCGCTGGTGCGCGCATTGACCGAGGCCGCACAGGCACGCGGAACCTTCATCGCCGGTGCGCGCGAGGACATCACCGACCCGGACTACACCGACGAAGCGATCGCGAAACGCCGGGAGATGACGCAGAGCGTGCTGTCCGCTCTGAGCCCGGAGCGCAATTTCGGCGATATCCCCTCTGGCGAGACCGATACGTTCGCAGATGACATCGACACCGTTCTGGCAGCGCTCAAAACGGCGGGGATCGATGAAGCCATCGCGGTGAGCCTCGGCAAACGCGCCCTGCCCTTCGCTGTCTCGCGCGTCGTCGTGCCCGGCCTCGAAGCCGCGTTCGAAGGCCCGTCCAGCGAGTACGTTCCCGGTCTTCGCGCGTCGCAAGTTCTCAAGGCAGCCGCGGCGTGAGCACAGTTGTCTTTCTTGGCCCGAGCCTGCCGACTGAGATCGCGAGAACCCATCTCGACGCGACCTATCTGCCGCCCGCCCGGCGCGGCGACATCGTCCGCGCGATCCAGACCCACGATCCCGATACGATCCTGATTGTCGACGGGTACTTCGAACAGGTCCCGTCGGTCTGGCACAAGGAAATCCTCTGGGCGCTCAGCCACGGACGGACCGTTGCCGGGGCTGCCAGCATGGGTGCGCTGCGCGCCGCCGAACTCGATCAGTTCGGCATGATCGGCGTCGGGCGGATCTATCGCGCCTACGCGGACGGCCGCTTCGACCCCTTCCCCGACCCGTTCGAGGACGATGACGAGGTCGCCGTTCTGCACGGCCCGGCCGAAACCGGATACGCCTCGACCGATGCGATGGTCGATATCCGCGCGACGCTGGCCCGGGCCACGGACGACGGCATCCTGCAACCCGCCGAAAGGGACGACCTTGCAGCAACCGCCAAGGCGCTGTTCTACAAGCATCGCACCTGGACCCGGGTTCTTGCCGACGCACCCGACCTGGCGGAGACAACGCGCAAACGCCTGCAGGACTGGCTGTCGGTCAATCGCGTGCCGCAGAAACGGCTCGACGCTGAGGATCTTCTTTGTCAGACTGCGCACGCAGAACTGGTGGCGGACATTCCTCCATTCCGATTTGAAGAAACGGTGCTCTGGGAAACCGAATTCCCGAAGATAGTTGAGCCTTTGTCGCGATGAGTCTTTCCCTCAACGATATGTACCGCGACACCGGCACCCGCTTTCGCGTCTACGTGCAGTCGCCGGTGCTGGAAGGCTTCTCGGAACCTGAAACCGTCTGGGTGTCCTCGCCCGCAGGGTCGCTCGGCCCGGGACCGGAGGACGACCGCATGGTCGCGATCCTGCCAATCGAGAAGAAGCCTTACGGCGCCAAGGATCTGCCGCCCTTCCTCGGGCGTTGCGCCGAAGCCGTCTGGCCCGATCAGGACGGTCACTTCGACTGGATCGAGCCATCCGATCCGGGCTTCAAGTGCACTAACATGTGGGGCACCGTCCGGCGCGTTCTCGACGTCTGGGAGCTTTATCTCGGGCGACCCATCGACTGGCATTTCTCCGAGCTATTTCCCCAGCTTGAAATGATCCCCTACGTCCCGTGGGACAACGCGCATTTCGGGCTCGGGTTCATGGAGTTCGGCGAGGGCAAGGACGACCACGGCGTCGAGCGCCCCTATGCGCTTAACTTCGACGTGCTCGCGCACGAGGCCGGGCACGGCATCCTGTTCTCGCTGGTCGGCATGCCGAAACCGCACCGGATGAACACCGCCTATCGCGGCTTCCACGAAAGCGCGTCCGACTGCGTCGCGATGATCTCGGCGCTGCACTTCGAGTCCTTCCTCGACCACGCGCTCTGGGTCACGAAGGGCAACGTCTACACCGAGAACGTGATGAGCCGCATCGGCGAGCTCTCCGACACCCGCCAGATCCGCCGCGCCTCCAACGGCGTGAAGATGGCCGATGTTATCAGCCTCGAAACCCCGCACACCAAGGCGACCGGCAAGGAACTTCACAAGGTCGCGCAACCGATGACCGGGGCGGTCTTCGACATCCTCGCCGGCTGGTACACGATGGAACTCGCGGCGATGGGCCTCGTGTCGGCGAAACACATCAAGGCCATGCGCGCGGCAGCGCTCACCGGGAAGCTTGACGAATTCGACCACAGGCCGCTGCTCGACGCCTATGCAACCGGACATCACGGGTTCCGCTCGGCGCTCGCCGAGGCGCGTGACATGATGGGCCTGCGCCTGGCACACGCGTGGTCGCGTCTGGACGAGGACAATTTCTCGTACGCCCATGTCGCCGAGACCTTCCTGCAGGTCGACTGGGAAATGACGGGAGATCTCTACCAGGACCGGATCAAGCGGATCTTCCGCTGGCGCGGAATCGAACCGCGCAAGGGTTGGAAACCCGATGTGGCGCCATGGGTTTAACTGGGCTAAACTGCGGCGGGACCTGAGGAAAATCGCGTCGTTCGAACCGCGCGTATGGGGGACAAGAAATGACCACAGCACCATTGCTGCCCGGCAACGAGATTTCGCTCTACGGCAAGACGACCGCCTTGACGGTGCGCCGGACGGAACTGCCGGAGATGCCGGAGCTTTTTCAGGGCAACGATAACGACGCCGTCCTGATCGAGGTCCACGGCTACAAGGTCGATGGCGAGGTAGAGAAGCTCGATGTTCCGGTTCAGATCCTGCTCGGGCCGACCGGAATCCCCATGGTCGCTGCGCAGCGGGACGAAGCCGGGGCGATCACCAACGCCGACGCCAAACCGGAAACCTCGAAGGACGCCGTGAAGGCGTTTCCGCCGGGCGAGTTCCTGCGCTGGGACGTCGACCTGACCGACGAGACGCTTGAGATCTCGCTGATGCCGACCGTGATCGGCGCGGCCGTGGGGCTGATGGAGGACATGGCTGCAGATGCCGGGTACACGCTGCGCGGCGCCGACGGACGTCTCTACCACGTGCCCACGGGTATGGACGGGTTCGATATCCTCGACGAAGGCATGGACGGGGACGGGATGCCGGACGACGGTCCTCCGGGCATGGAGGACATGGCCGGGATGGTTGAAAGCCGGGCGATGATGCAGTCCCGTGCGATGATGCAGAGCCGCGCCATGATGCAAAGCCGCGCGATGATGCAGTCCCGCGCCATGATGCAGTCCCGAGCGATGATGCAGAGCCGCGCCATGATGCAGTCGCGGGCGATGATGCAGTCCCGTGCGATGATGCAGAGCCGCGCCATGATGCAGTCCCGCGCGATGATGCAAAGCCGGGCGATGATGCAAAGCCGCGCGATGATGCAGGCCAGGGCGATGATGCAGTCCCGCGCGATGATGCAAAGCCGCGCGATGATGATCGACAACATATCGGGCAAGGGTCATCACTCCGACGACGGCGAGGATTGATCGCCCCGCGGCCGCCGCAAGGCGAATCGGGACGGCTCCACGCACGTGATGCCGCCGTTTTTCCGGGCCCGTTTGCTCCGGTCGCGAAGCGCCCGGGATGACCTCGTCCGGAATTCCGCGAACGCACCCGGAACAGAAGCTGAAAACCTGTGGACGGCGCTCCGACACCGGCCGGGCTTTAGTCACCATTAACCCGACCGGAGCATTACCGCTGCGCCGCGCATCCGCTCCACGTCCGGCGGGCCCGCGGCGCTTGAGTCTGTAGATTCGGTATCCGCCTTCAGTCTTCGAAATCTACTGCCCCGGCGCCTGCCGAGGCACCTCGTCCGGGACAATGCTCCATGCTGGATCGACGAAACGAAAGACGAACGTACAACTACATGTTGGGTTTACGCATTGTTAACCCTCTAGATCGAGAATGAAGGAAGGGTAAACGGACGTCCTTGAGAGCGACCGGATCCGAGGCAGAAGGCATGAGTGACATGAAACAGTTTTTCGATGACCCGGTCGCCACAGCGATCGCCGGAGTGCAGCTCCCGCTGGAGAACGTCGAGTACACGATCGAGCAGTATCTGCTGACCAACGGACAGCGTCTGGACACCGAAACGCGGGTCCTGCTGGCCAATGTCCGCGACTGCATCGGATGTGTCGCCGGATCGACCCGTCAGCTCGTCCGGGAGCGCGCCGAACAGCACTGATCGACCGCTGATGCGGCCCTTTCAGGCGTGCTCCTCGCGCAACTCCTCCTCGAGCGCGTGGTTGTAGGCGCGCAGCGCGTCGACATGGAACAGGGCGCCCAGAAGCTCGGGCGCCTCGTCCTCGCCGGGGGCCGCATAGACCACGGGTAGATACGCCCCGGACAGGCGCTCGAACATCGGCAGCGCGCGCTCCAGCGTGTCGCCCGGGCTCAGCACGGCGCCCTGCTCGACCAGTTCCATGCAGCCGCTGTCCGGAGCACAGTTTTCCGCGCCGCGATGGCGCATCAGATGGCTGACCTGCATGGTCGCGGCGAGATAGCCCTGCGGTCCGTCCGACAGGTGCAGTCCGCGGTTCTCGAGCTGCGTCAGGAAGAAGCTGCGCGCGACGAGCCGGTCAGAAATCACCGAGGCTAGAGAGACCGAGACCATCACGGCGATCGAGGTCTGGAAGTCGCCGGTCAGCTCGAACACGATCAGCGTGGACGAAATCGGCGCCCCCAGAACGGCCGCTGCCACGGCCCCCATCCCGGCGAGCGCGTAAATCGCCTCGACGCCTGAGACGAGCGGGAAGATCGCGGTCGCGACCTCGCCGAACGCGGCACCGGTGAGCGCGCCGACCACGACGGCGGGCGAGAACACGCCGCCCCCCATCCTGCCGGCAAAGGTGATCGCCACCGCGGCGACCTTGACCATGGTGAAGATCACCGCCGTCAGGAACGGGATCTGCGACGTCAGCGCCAGGACCGTCGTCTCGTATCCGACGCCGATGATATGCGGGAACTGGATCGCGATCAGGCCCAGGATCGCTCCGGCCACGGCCGGGCGCAGGCTGTCGGGCATCCGGGTCGCTTCCTGCACCCGGTCGGCGACCCGCTCGGCAAAGAACAGGACACGCATCATGATCACGCCGACGAAACCGCAGACGACGCCCAGGATCATGAACGCCGGCATCTCCCAGTAGAACGCCAGCGACTGCGCCGGCAGGTCGAACTCGCTGAAATCGCCCAGATGGATTCTGCTGACGATGGCGGCGGCGACCGAAGCGACGACGATCGGCCCGAAAGAATGCAACGCGTAGTGGCGCAGGATGACCTCGAGCGCGAAGAGCGCCCCGGCAATCGGCGCATTGAACGAGGCGGAAACCGCCGCGGCGGCGGCGCAGCCGAGAATGTCGCGCGCCGTTATCGGCGATGCCCGCAACTTGTCGGACACCCAGGTCGCGATCACCGCCCCGATGTGCACCGCAGGCCCCTCGCGCCCGGTCGAGCCGCCAGTCGAGAGCGTCACCAATGCTGCCAGCGCCGAGGCGCCGCCCTGCGACTTGCTCACCCGCCCGTTGTTCATAGCAGCGGACTGGATCACGTCATCGATCCCGCGCGCGCGCCGCGTCGGCGACAGGCGCACCAGGATCTGCCCGACGATCAGCCCGCCGACAATCGGGACGAGCAGGACGTGCCACCAGTCGAGCGTCGAAGCATGGCTGTGCAGGGTCAGGGAGCTCGCACCGTAGAACAGGGTCTCGAGCGCTTCGATGGCGAGGCGAAATCCAAGCACCGCGTAGCCGACCACGACACCGATCACGACCGCGACCGGCCAGAGTGCTAGTTGGCTCGCACCGCTGAAGGCGTCAGCCGCCGCGACGCGGTTTCGCGCTCTGCGAAGCCGTGCCAGGAGACGAATTGGCGATGATTGCGCCATGCGAGCAAGCCAAGCATTTTCCTTGCCGCAAGCCTACGGCAGGCGGATCGGCCCACGCAAGCCGACAGGCGGGCCGAATGCGATCAATTTCACAAGAAAATGAGATATTTACCGCGTTGCACCGTTCCGGGACGGTCTTGCCCGACTCCATTGCCGGAAAGGCTTCCGTCATCCGGCCGCACGTCAGAAATCCCCGAACACCCCGCCGAGCCGCAAGGCCCTCGGATCACCCCGCGGCTTTGCGGCGAATCCCGATCTCGGCGCCGACCTGCGGCGGGCGCGGCAACCCGGCATGGGCATCGCGCAGCGCGATCACCCGGCTCGCGAGATGTTCGGGATAAGGCGCCGATTTGCGCGCCTCCAGATCGACATTCATCGACAGGCTTTCATAGGTCGCGGCAATCGTGCCCTTTTCGACATGATGCATCGTGACGAACAGGTGGATGCGCTTGTGATCGGCGTCCAAAACCTGAAACTCGCAGTAGTAGTGCTGGCCCTCGAGCAACTCGTCGAGATAGTTGATCGTGTTGACCAGCGCCATCGGCCCCATGCGGTACTTCTCGACCAGTTCGATCCCGATGCCGAGCGCGTCGAACGCCTCGTCCAGCGACTTGTCGATGGCCATCAGATAGTAGGCGACGTTCATGTGGCCGTTGTAGTCGATCCATTCGGGCGGCACGGCGCGGGTCGTCGTCCGGATCGGTTTCGCCTCGAAATCGGTCATGCGATTGCACCCTCATTGCTTGCGCCCGACCCTATCTTGGCTAATGTCGCGCGCAAGAGGCGGAACGCCCCATGCTGGCAGGATCGGGAGGGTCAACATGAGCATCGACAGCGCCATCGCAGCACTCGAGCCGCAATTCGGCAGCCGCCTCAGCCGCGCGGCGGCGATCCTCGAACAGCATGGCAAGGACGAGGCCTGGCACAAGCCGAGCCCGCCCGACGCGGTGATCTGGCCGCATTCGACCGAGGAAGTCAGCCTGATCGCGCGCACCTGCAACGAGCACGGTTGCCCCATCGTCGCCTGGGGGGCCGGCACGTCGCTCGAAGGACACGTCATCCCGGTCCAGGGCGGGATCACGCTGGATCTGAGCGAGATGAACGCGGTCCTGGCCGTTCATCCCGAGGATATGGACGTCACCGTCCAACCCGGCATCACCCGCAAGCGGCTGAACGAGGAGCTGCGCGACACCGGCCTGTTCTTTCCGATCGACCCCGGCGCCGATGCCACCATCGGCGGCATGACCGGCACCCGCGCGTCGGGCACGTGCGCGGTGCGTTACGGCACCATGCGCGAATCCGTTCTCGCGCTCGAGGTCGTGCTGGCCGACGGGCGCGTGATCCGCACCGGCACGCGGGCGAAGAAGTCCTCGGCGGGTTATGACCTGACGAAGCTCTTCGTCGGTTCCGAAGGCACGCTCGGCATCGTCACCGAAATCACGCTGCGCCTGCACGGCGTGCCGGAAGCGACCTCGGCCGCGATCTGTGTCTTCCCGACGGCCCGCGATGCCGTCAACACGGCGATCCAGACGATCCAGATGGGCATCCCGATCGCCCGGATCGAATTCCTCGATCCCCCGGCGATCCAGGCGGTGAACACCGCGAACGGTTACGAGATGGCCGAGCAGCCGACGCTGTTCATGGAATTCCACGGCTCAGAGGCAGGCGTCGCCGAACAGGCCGAGACCGTCGCCGAGCTTGCGGCCGAGAACGACGGGTCCGGTTTCGAGTGGACGACCAAGGCCGAGGACCGGACGCGCCTCTGGACCGCGCGGCACAACTTCGCCTACGCCGTCGGCCAGCAGCATCCCGGCAAGCGCCTGCTCGCCACCGATGCCTGCGTGCCGATCTCGCGGCTGGCCGACTGCATCGACGAGACGGCCGAGGACGCCTCCACGAGCCACCTCTTCTACTGCGTCGTCGGGCATGTCGGCGACGGCAACTTCCATGGCACGCTGGTGCTTGACCCCGACGACCCCGAAGACGTAGCCGAGGCGCAACGCATGACCGACCGCCTGACCGAGCGAACGCTCGCGATGGGCGGCACGATCTCGGGCGAGCACGGCGTCGGCTTCGGCAAGAAGAAGTTCATGGAACGCGAACACGGCTCCGATGCCTGGGGCCTGATGGGCGCGATCAAGCAGAGCTTCGACCCGAACGGCATTCTCAACCCGGGAAAGCTGCTGCCGGGGAACTGACGCTGCAGGATCGCTGCGGTCGCGCCGCACCGCAGGTCCATTCCGGCGACGGAAGAACCAGCGCTCGGCGAATTTGCCGATGGATCACCCTGCGGTCAGATGCTCCCAGCAGCCGGTCTCGCGCAGGAGCGGCTCAATCGAAGCGCGCTCCTCTACTGATATTGCGGCGAGTTCTTCGCGCAGCCAGGTCAGGCATTTGACCTGATAACCGAACGGCGCCTGCGCGTAGGTTTTGCCGAGCAGGCTAAGTTCAAAACGGTCCTGACCTGCGCCGACGGCATCGGCGTTCGCGCGCAGGAAGGGCAGGTAAACCTCGCCCGCCACGGACAGCAGATCGCGCACAGCACCCGGCAGATCGGCGCCATCTTCGATCCACGAGCCTTCGACGCCGGACAGATCGTCCGCCTGCCGCAGCCAGTGTTGCAGCAACTGCGTACGCTGCCGCATCTCGGTCATTGGCGTCGGATCGGTCGCGAGCGTCTTCAGCTGACCGAACAGCCCGAAATCGGCCAGGCTCGGCCGGCTGCCGAAGAGATAGCGATCCAGCCGCAGAAACCCGTTCAGCGCCTCGGCGATCCGCCAATAGCTCTGCTTGATCACCGGGGCGTTCTCGGCGGTGCAGCCGACCAGCGCCATGCGGCCGATCTGGCGCTCCCGAATGGCGCTGACGGCCTCCTCGAAAGCCGCGCCTTCACGGTCCGGTCCCTGATCGGCGATGATCCAGCGCGCGCCATAATCCTGATCCTCGGGCAGTTCCCAGCGGTAGAGGAACATCGCCTTGGTCAGCCACTCGTCGGCCATGTCCTCGATCAGGTGGCTGAGAAAGGCGAGCCCGGGACGCCGCGGCAGGATCGAGCGCTCGGAATGGCGGCGTTCCAGTTCGTAGGCAATCGGCGTCGAGTCGATCAGATACCGGTCTTCATCCGCCACGTGCAGGACCGGGATCAGGCCGACCTTGATCTTGCCGGCCAGTTCCGCGCGCACCTGCTCGGTCCGGAAAACCCAGTCGAACGGCAGGCGCCGGTAGCGCATGATCGCCCGCAGCTTCATGGAATAGGGAGAGCCGTTGCTCCCGATCACGCGGTATCGCTGCGGCATGGCGCTCCCACCCAAGGCTCTCGACACGAGGCCACTATAGGTCAGGCCGAACGGTTTGGAACGCGTTATCCGAGTGGCAAGCATCGCCGCGAGACGTCTCTCGCGTCACGATGTTCGAATGGCCGACCGGTGAGCACCACAAACTCGGCCGGAAAACCTCACGACCGCTTCAGCCCGCACAGCGCGCCGCGGTCACTCCTTCTGCATCAGATAGGCCGCGACCGCTTCATACGCGGGCAGCGATGTCGGATCGATGACCGCGTTCTTGGCATTGGGAAAGGACGCGAGCCGGACGATCACCATCTCGGCCGCCGGATCGACATAGATCGTCTGGCCGTGCACCCCGCGCGCCGCGTAGGCCCCGTTGGCATTGTGAAACACCCACCACATGCTGCGATAGCTGCCGCCCGGCAGCGTCTTGAACCCGCCCTTCTCGAACTTGGCCCGGTCGCCGCCCACCGCAATCGTCGCGACCACGCGCTCCGGGAACAGCCGCTGGCCGCCGATTTCGCCGCCCTGAAGCATCAGCAACCCGACCCGCCCAAGATCGCGCAGCCCCGCCGTCAGCCCTCCACCGGCAAACGGCGTCCCCTTCGCGTCGACGGTCATGTAGGCGTCCTGCTCCGCGCCGATCCGGCTCCAGATGCGCTCGGACAGCAACTCGGTCACCTCGTACCCGGTTGTGCGCGACACGATCCAGCCGAGCACGTCCGAGTTCACCGTCTTGTAGCCGAAGCCTGCCCCGTGCGGGGCCTCGGACTGCACCGTCTTCAGATAATCGAAATAGCCGTCCGGCCCGGAGTAGCCCTCGGGCTTCGGCAGCGGGCTCGCCGCCGCGGAATAGAGCCAGATATCGGCGTCGCGATCGGCGTAATCCTCGCTGAACGCGATGCCCGTCGTCATGTCCATCACTTGGCGGACCGTCGCCCCGGCAAAACCGCTCCTGGCCAGTTCGGGCAGGATCGTCTCCACCAGCGCATCCTCGTCGAGATCGCCCTCGGCGACGAGTATTTCGGCCAGCAGCCCGGTCATCGACTTGGTCATCGACATCGCGGCGTGCTTGCCGCGTTCGGTCAGACAGCCGGAATAGTGCTCGTAGACGATCCGCCCCTTGTGCAGGATCAGCATCCCGTCGGTGTAGTTGGCCTCGAGAGACTGCTTCCACGTCATCGGCACGTCGCCGCCCATCGGCAGGAAGCTCACGGAATCGATCGCCGGGTCGAGCGCGTAGGGCAGCGGCGCGGGCGCACCGAGCCCGCGGCTGACCTCTTCGGTCGGCAGAAACTCGCGCAGGTGACAGACCGACCAGCGCAGTTTCGGAAAGCTGAAATAGTTGGTGTCGGGCTGCATGATCAGCTTGTCGGGCGGCGGCGGCGCGCCCTCCATCCACCCCATCACGCGCGGATCGGACTGCGCGGCGGTCAGCGGCTCCGCCGCCGCGAGGCTCCCGGCGGTCGCCACAAGCGCGGCGCCCGACGCCAGGCAAAGCTGGGCATTCTTGAAAATCTTGATCATCGCGGTGTTCCTCGAATTGGGCCAGACCATCAGAAATTCACGACCATGTTCACGAACCCTCCCGTCCAGGCCGGCGTGTCGCCGGGCACGACCTGGCGAATGCCCTGGCCTGGAAACGAGACGCTGAACCCGGCGGTCAGAAAGGTGTAGCTGTTCAGAATGCGGCTGTACTCGATGAACAGATCGTCGGACAGATGCGCATCGCCCACGCCGGAGATCACGGTGCCGAGATTGCCGCTGGCGAAACTGAACCGCGTCGCCTGACCGAACTGAAGCGGACTGTTCAGCTCGTTCGCCCGGACATGGGCATAACGCAGGGTCAGCGTGTCCAGCGCGGACGGTTTCAGTTGCAGCGCCAGATTGTGCGACTGAACGTTCGAGTTGATGAACAGCATTGCCGATTTAGACCCGGTCGCCCATGTCGACGGCGATCCGTCGTAATAGAGCGGATCGAAGCGCTCCTGGGCCGGGGTGTCCGGATCGTCGCCGGAAAATGTCTGATAGCCGTATGTCAGCTCCGGCGCCCAGGGCAGACCGGCGAACCGGTAGCCGACGCGAAGCCGCCCGGCATAGGCGCGCAGGTCGATGCGCGGGTTCCACTCGATGGCCAGATCGCCAGTCAAGAACACGCCGGACAACATGCCGTCGAAGGGCGGTGTCTCGGCATAGAAGCTGAGCGCGTTCAGTCCCTGACGATCCCCGAGCGTGATCGTCGGCGGGCCGACACCGCCAGTGGGCGCCTGCGGATAGGGCGCGTTCGAGTCGACGACGTTGACATAGGTCGCTCCGAGAAGACCGCCGCCGGCCCAGTCCATCCGTGCATCGGCACCCAGAAGCACGTTGCCGCTGTCGCTCGAGCGCTGCTCGTTCGGCTGCAGAAAGAACCCGGTCGCCTGCATCGGACCACGTGTGACCCGGGCGATCGCGGCCATCTCCCACGCCTTGCGCGGCCCGAACTTCAGGGCGCCGCGCTCGAACCCGTTGGCCGCACCGTTCGAGATCAGCATGCCCGAGCCCAGCCGCAATTCGCGCGGACCGACCGACAGGTCGAGGGTCGTTTCCTCGCCGAGCGCTGCACGCACGCCGAGATAGCCTTCCTCCCATGTCGCGCGTCCGGTATTTCTCGCATCGAACGGATCGGTGCCCCAGGTGAACGACGCCACCGCCGAGACCTTTCCGTAGAGCGTCACGTTCTCATCGGCCCGAAAGGAAAAGCTCACGCCCGGCTTGACGTAAAGCTCCAGCCAGTCTGCGTCCGGATCGAAGTTCTCCTGCGGGGCAAAGGCGTCGGAGAGGTTCCAGAACAGGTTGCGCTCGCTGACGGCATTCGCCCCGGCCTGAAAATGGCCGCGCAGGGTGAAGTCGCCTTGTTCGAACACCAGTTCCGGGGGCCGGTCCTGCGCGTGCGCGCAAATGGGCAGGACTGCCGCGCACTGGAGCGCAAGCAAAGCGGCGCTGAGCCGTCGGATCGCTCGCCTCGGTGAAGGCACGCCGCCCCCTCTGTCACGACCGCGCCCGCGCGGGCCACGGCTTCGACCCAGGAACCTAGTCCGGCAATCCGCGCGATAAAGCCTCGCGTCCGCAAATCTCGGGCGGCGTGGCCGTCCCGGCAGGCGCAGAAAACCCGCGGTGTTTTAATGAAATTTTAGAGACTTCCCCGTACACCCGTCCGCGCAATTGCCACGCTCCCGCGGGAGCGGATGACCTCGCGAGGGCCGGTGGCCATAGACGGTTGGGGCGAACCCTTCCCAGGTTGCCGGTGCCGCCCGACAGGCGGCACGCGTAGAGTAGTGTTCCCGGTGGCTGGCCAGCCACTGCTTATCCGATGTCAAAGCACGGCCGGACTCTGTCCGGCGCGGACCGCGAACAGCGCCCCGTCCCGGCGCTGCTTTTGTTTTCTGCGGGTCACACGACCCGCCCGGGACATCGCCCGCACGAGCCAGACCGGAACCGGCCTCGCGATTGCGCGAGGACGCGCTTGCGGCTGTCCGGCGACAGGACCCGGACGCTCTCAGGCGACCAGTTGGGTTCCGCTGCGCCGGATCATCTCCTCGCAGATCTGATCGAAGGCGCTGCGCCAGGCCAGTTGGATGTCGTCGGTGAAACCGGACTTCATCGCCTCGGCGATCGCGTCGATCAGTGCTTCCTGCATCTCGCGATAGTCCATCGGCAACAGCCGGAAGGGCGCATGGCCCTCGGCCAACAGCTCGAGTTTGCGGTTCATTTCCGCCTCGTTGTCGAGGTTTTCGACGATGAACGCGATCGCCGCCATGAACCGCATGCCCTGCTCGCGAATGTCGCTGACGAACAGCTTGCGCAGCTTGGGCGCGCGGTTGAAGAGATCGGTGTAGAACAGTTCCGAGATGCGCTCGGCATCGGGCCTGATGACCTCATAGCTTGCCCGGATCTTCTGCTTTTCGGCATCTGTCAGGTGCATTGGCTGGCTCCATGTTGCTCATGGAGGCCTAGCGCGAATCGCGGTCACCCGCCTTGACCTCGGTCAAGAGCGGGCGGTCTGCAGGGATGTCAGGGCAGCGCGACCGTGACGATGACTATCTGCTCGGCGACCAGTCCCTCCGGGCTTTCCGCATCGATCAGGAAACTGAAGCTGCCGCCCTCGGTCGGCGTGCCCTTGAGCGTGCTGACGCCCTCTGCGTCGCGCGAGAAGATCAGACCCGGCGGCACGCGTCCGATCGAGCGGATCAGCAGGTCCTTCGGGGCGCCGCTATAGGCGAACGGCGTGCTCGACCAGTCATAGGGCTCACCCACCTTTGCGGCGGGCGCGACGACGTCTTCCTGAACCGGCTCGAGCACCACGCGATGCACGGCACCGCCCGTCATCGCGCCGAATCCGAAGTAGTTGGTCGCGGTGTCGTGGAAGAACGCCCCGCACGCGAGGACGAAAGATGCGGCGATCCCGGCCCAGGGCAGCCAGGAGCGGCCTTTGCCGGACCGCACCGGACGCCGGAACTTTCCGGGCGACGTGCCGTCCCATGCGGCAACCGCGGCCATGTCGTCGGGCCGCCCCTCGGGTGCCGGGGCGAGCATGCTCTGGATCAGGCCGCGGATGTGCGCGGGCACGGCGCCCAGATCGGGCAGGTCGCGGCGCTTGTCGATGATGTCGACCTGGCTGCCGGTCATCGGCAACGGCTGACCCGTCGCGGCCTGCGCCAGCACCAGCCCGAAGGAATAGATGTCGGACTTTGCGCTGACGACACCGCCGTTCAGGCCGAGTTGCTCGGGCGAGATGTAGTTCATCTTGCCGGCCAGCCCGGACCCGATCAGCGTGTCCTTGGAGTTCGACGACTTCGCGATGCCGAAATCGATGATCTTGGCCTTCTCGACTTCGCCGTCGATCAGGATGATGTTGTCGGGCGAGATATCGCGGTGGAAAACGCCCTGCCGGTGTGCCGCGTGCAGCCCGTCGCCGATCCGGCGCCGCAGCGTGTCCAGATCCTCGCGGGTCAGCGCCCCGTGGCGTTTCAGGTGCTCCGCCAGCGACGGACCTTCGGCATACTCCATCACGAGGTAGGGCCGCCCGAGCTCGGGATCGACCGAGAACAGGAAGTAGCGCACGATCGCTTCGTGATGAATATCGTGCAGCACGTCGGCCTCGCGCCGGAACAGGCTGATGATCAGCTCGTCCTCGGCGTGCTCGGGCAAGATCATCTTGATCGCGACCTTGTAGCCGGTCTGGACGTTGCGACCGGCGTAGACCTCGCCCATGCCGCCGCGCGCGATCCGCTCATCGACGACATAGATGCCATTCAGCACCGTGCCCGAGGGGATCGTTACCGACGGGACGGCAAAGGCATCCGGGACGCTTTTTGAGAACATCGTCGGTTGACGCTCGTCGTCATCCGCCGACACCGCATGTTGAAACGCTCGATTGACCGCAGACACGCCCACCCCCGACAGACCCAACTCACGGGCGGAGAATGCAGCGGATTTTCTGAAGATTCGCTAAATACGTACGGGTTTTCGAGTGCGCGACGGCCGTTTTCCCGCCGCTCAGGCGTCGTCGATCAGCGCCCGGGCAGCGTCGCGCGCGGCTTCGTTGATGCTGTCGCCCGAGAGCATCCGGGCGATCTCGTCGACCCGGGCAGCATCGTCAAGCTCGGCGACATCCGTCCGGGTGTGATGGTCGGAGGCGGACTTCGCGATCAGGAAATGTGCATCGCCCTTGGCCGCGACCTGCGGCGAGTGGGTGACGACCAGCACCTGGCCGCTGTCGGCGAGCGTGGCCAGACGCCGCCCGACCGCGTTCGCCGTGGCACCGCCGACACCGCGGTCGATCTCGTCGAAGATCATCACCTGCCCGGTCTCGGCGGCTGCGAGCTGCACCTTCAGCGCCAGCAGGAACCGGCTGAGTTCGCCGCCCGAGGCGATACGGTCGATCGGCCCTGCCGGCGCACCGGGATTGATCCGCGCCGTGAAGCGCACGGCGTCCGCGCCGTCGGGGCCGTCTTCCGCCTCGATGATATCGGTAACAAATCGCGCCGCCTCCATGCGCAGCGGCGGCAGTTCGGCGGTAACCGCCGCGTCCAGATCAGCGGCCGTGCGGCGGCGATCCTCGGTCAATTTTGCAGCGGCGGCGCGATAGGCTTCACCGGCCGTGGCGGCCTGACCGCGCAACTCCTCCAGACGGATTTCGCCGCCATCGATGGTTTCGAGCCGGGCCGCCATGTCGCGGGCATGGCTGCCTAGTTCATCCGGCGCGACATTGTGCTTGCGCGCGAGACCGCGGATCGCGAAGAGCCGTTCCTCGACATCGTCGAGACGGCCGGGATCGAAGGTCAGCGCGTCGAGAACCTCGGCGACCTGGGCCTGCGCCTCGGTCAGTTCCGCCATGGTCCGGTCGATGGCCGAGATCGCCGCTTCGAGCCGCCCCTCGGCGCGCGGCGCAGCATGGCTGAGACGGGAGAGCGCATCCGAAAGGGCAGCTTCGGCCCCGTCCGTCCCGAGCCCCGCCTGCGCCCGGCCAATATCCGAGACCAGATCGGCGGCCTGCCGGATCAGACGGCGTTCGCCATCGAGCTCGGCATCCTCCCCCGGTTGCGGCGCCAGTGCTTCGAGTTCGTCGACGCTGTGGCGCAGGAAATCGGCGTCCGCCGCCGACTGCTCGAGCGCGAGCTGCGCCTGATCGAGCTCGCGCCGCAGCGCCTGCCACGCCGCCCAGAGCCGCCGGACCTCGGCCGCCGAGCCGTCGAGCCCGCCGAACGCGTCGAGCAGCGCACGGTGGCCGCGCGGATTGAGCAGACCGCGATCGTCGTGCTGGCCGTGAACCTCGATCAGCAGATCCCCGACCTCGGACAACACCTTGCTGCTGACGCGCTGGTCATTGACGAACGCCCGGGCCCGGCCATCGGCGGATGCCGTCCGGCGCAGGATCAGCTCGCCATCCGCCGGATCGAGCCCGGCCTCATCGAGCACGGCATTGACCGGATGATCGCGGTCGACCTCGAATTCGGCGGCGACCGAGCCGTCGCTGGCCCCGGCGCGCACCAGATCGCGCCGCACCTTGAGGCCGAGCGCGTAGCCCAGCGCATCCATCAGGATCGACTTTCCGGCGCCGGTTTCACCGGTCATCACGTTCAATCCGGGCCCGAAGGACAGGTCCAGCGCCTCGATCAGCACGATATTGCGGATCGACAGGCTACGTAGCATCGAGACCGCCGTTGGGACGGGTCAGAGCCACTTTCCGAGAATGATCCGGCGATAGACCCGGTCGTACCAGCTGTCCTCCTCGGAGGCCGGACGCAGGTCCCGGTCGGTCAGCAGCGCGTAGGAGGCCGCGTACCATTCGGAGCCGACGAAGTTCTCACCGAGCACGGCGGCAACCGTCTGCGCCTCCCGGTTCAGACCCATCGAGAGATAGGATTCGACGAGCCGGTGCAGTGCCTCGGGCGTCTGCGAGGTCGTCTGATAGCGCTCGAGCACCACGCGGAACCTGTTGACCGCGGCCATGTAGTGACCGCGCTTGAGGTAATAGCGTCCGACCTCCATCTCCTTGCCGGCAAGGTGATTGTTGGTCAGGTCGAGCTTGAGCTGGGCATCGCGCGCGTAATCGGTGTCGGGATAGCGCCGCACGACCTCGGACAGTTCCTCGAGCGCGCGGGTCGTGGTCGCCTGATCCCGGCCAACATCGACGATGTTGTCGTAGTGGGTAAGCGCGATCAGATACTGCGCATAGGCCGCGTCTTCGTCAGTCGGATAGAGGTCAAGGTAGCGCTGCGCCGAGCTTCGCGTCGACGGCATGTTGCCGGCCTCGTAGTGCGAATAGGCCGACATGATGGTGGCGCGCTTGGCGAGCTGCGAGAACGGGAACAGGCGTTCGACCTCGTCGAACGTGTTCGCCGCGACCTCGGGCTCGCCCTCGGCCAGGGCTGCTTCGGCGGCGTCATAGATCTCGCGCGCCGAGCGGTTCTCGAGCGGGATCTCGTCGCTTTCGAACAGCGATCCGACCGTTTCGCACCCGGCGAGCAGGGTCGCCGAAAGCGCCAGCGCCCCTATCCTCATCGCAAGCCGATTACCCATGTCCCGGCACCCTGTATCGTTGCTCCTGACCGGTCAAAGCCGATATCGCGCGCACCATACTGCGGCGGTTCCGAAAGGAAAAGAGCATTAGCCGATGCTCTGGATCACGATGCAGGATCTTGTGCGATCAAGCGCGCCGGAAGCGTCAGCCCGCCAGCGCGGTCACTTCGCCCGAACGCGGCAGGACCGGCGGCAAGGCCGCAATCCCGAGCCCGGCCTCGACCGGTGCCAGTTCCCAGGCATCCGGCGAGGAGAACACCGCGTGGAGCAGCCGGTTCGTCATGCCGTGCCCGGATTTCACGCCGACATAGCGTCCGATGATCGGCATGCCCGCGAGCGCGAGATCGCCGATCGCATCGAGCATCTTGTGCCGAACGAACTCGTCGGGACGGCGCAGGCCCTCCGGGTTGAGCACCCGGCCGCTATCGACGACGATGGCGTTCTGCAGGCTTCCGCCGCGCGCCAGGCCGATCGAGCGCAGGTACTCGACCTCGCTGAGATGGCCGAAGGTCCGGCAGTCGCTCAGCTCCGAGGCAAAGGCGCCGTTTACCAGCTGGCAGTCCGCGTGCTGCGCGCCGATGGCGCGATCCGCGAACTCGATGCTGAAGTCCATCTCGAACGCTTCCGAAGGTTCGAGCCGGGCGATCTTTTCGCCTTCCGTGACCTCGACCGTGCGCAGGATCCTGAGACCCAAAAGCGCCTCGCCATGCGCTTCGAGACCCGCCGCGGCGATGCCGTTGACGAACGGTGCCGAGGAGCCATCCATGATCGGGACTTCCGGCCCGTCGAGCGCGATGATCGCGTCCTGCACGCCGCATCCGGCCAGAGCCGCCATGACGTGCTCGACCGTGCCGACCGAGACGCCGTGCTCGTTCGTCAACCGGGTGCACAATTGCGTATCCGTCACGAGATCGTAGCGCGCCGGGATCGTCTGCTGTTCGACCGGAACATCGATCCGGATGAACGAGATGCCCGCGCCGGCTGGCGCAGGCGCGATGGACATGGCAACGGGCTGCCCCCCATGCAGTCCGACGCCACTGAACTCAGCGCTTGATTTCAAGGTTCTGCGCATGTCGCCTCTGTTCCGGCCACGGTCATTGCCGCGGCTTCCATTTTATCAGGTCAAACAGGCGCAAACGCCCCGCACTCGCGGTGTGACCTTAGCGTATAGGTACAGACGACATCCTTAACGCTCAAATCACTGATTATGTCGCTTTGCAACACGGCGCCGGGCGCCGGATGCAGCAGGCTTTCGCGGCCGGCCCGGCTGGCGCGATTAACACTTTGTTAAGTGACTCGGAACAGGGTTGCGGCGTCTCAACTTCTGGATGGGCGATGACGCACTCGGACCGAATTGCGGATGACGAGGTCGGCGGCCTGAGCTTCGCCCTCGATCAGCTCAACGTCGGCTTCGCGTTCTACGACGCGGACGACCGGTTGCGCGCGTGGAACCGGGCCTACGAGCGGGTGAACGTCAAGATCGCGCCGATGATCCGGGCAGGCGCCTATTTCCCGGATCTGCTCGCCGAACTGGTGGTGCGCGGGCAGATCGACGGGATCGGGGACGATCCGACCGGCTGGGTCGCGGAACGGCTGCGCATGCGCGAAACCGGTGCGATCGCCGAGAGACGCCTGTGCGACGGTCGCCGGTTCATGGTGCGTGAAAGCCGGACTGAGGCCGGCGGCATTATCGGGCTCTGGTTCGATATCACCGATTACAACACGCCGACCCGTCCGGGCACGCTCGGTCCCGCGATCGTCGACGACATCGCCTCGCCGCATGCGCAGGACATCTGCGGCGGCGTTGCGCACGTCTTTAACAACCTGTTGCAGGTGATCCGTGGCAACGCCGATCTGGCGCGGCTCTCGACCGATACCGGCGAATTGGAGACCTGCCTCGCGGATATCGACGAGGCGATCACGCAGGGCAATGGCGTCACCGACCGGCTGCTGGCGTTCAGCCGCCAGATGTATCTGCGGCCGGTGTGCTGCGACGTGAACCCGATCGTCGCCAAGGCGCTGTACGATGTGAGGGGCGTGGTTCCGCCGGACGTCTATGTCGAGACCGCGCTGAGCCCGGACATCTGGAATGTCGAGGCCGATCCCGATCTGCTGCACCGGGTGTGCACCGAGGCGATTGCGAACGCCATCGCGGCGCTGGACGGGCGCGGCCGTGTCCGGCTGCTGTCGTCGAACGTCAAGCTGACGGACAAGGACGACGGCTTGAACATCGCCGGGACGCCGCCGGGTCGCTACGTTTTGCTGTCGATCTCGGATACCGGCGCGGGGATGACCCACGATGTGCTGGCGCAGTCGTTCCGGCCGTTCTTCACGACGAGTTCCAACAAGCGGTCCGCGGGTCTCGGCCTGCCGATGATCGAGGGGTTCGCCAAGCAGTCCGGCGGAGCGGTGACGCTGAGCACCGCGCCGGGCGCGGGCTGTGAGTTGCGTCTTCTGCTGCCCGCGGCAGAGGAAGGTCTGTCGGAGCCAAAGGCCGCCTGACGCCGAAGCGCCCGTTTGAACGTTAGATGGAAAAGCGAAGGCCGACGCCGTGTCCGGCGCCGGCCTCAGAGCTTGGGGTCGCGCGTCAGTTGGCCTGACGGCGCAGGAAGGCCGGGATGTCACCGGCTCCATCCTCCATCCGCGGTGCGGCAGGTTCGGTCCGCGCTGCCGGCGCTTCACTCGGCGCCTCTTCCGGACTGCTCTGCCCGGCCACCCGGTGGATCAGCTTGTTGATCGTGAAGAGACCGCTGCGCGGCGCTGCCTCGGGTTCTGCGCCCGACGCCGCCGGCGCTGGCTCGGCCGCCTCGGGCGCCGGTGCATCTGCCAGACGCTCGGGCCGCGTCAGCGGGCGGGCCTCGAAAGATCCCTCATCGAGCTGGAAGAGTGCCGGCTCCTCGTCATGCTGGACCTGCTGGCGCTCCTGCTCCTTGCGGGCACGGGCGGCAAGCGCGCGCTGGCGCACTTCCTCGGCCCGCGCGCGAATGTCAGCGGGAGACGGGGCCGTTGCATAGCGGGCATCGCGCGAACGCGGGACCTCGGCCTCGTCGGCCTGGACCGGCTCGGTGGGGCGCTCAGCCTCGACGGCCTCGCGGGCAGGCGTCGGCTCTGCCGCTGCGACCGGCTCGGGAGCCTCGGCCATCGCTGCCGGGGCGGCAGGCTCGATCTCTGCATCCTGCTCGAGTGCCGGTTCGTCCGATATGTCCGCCGGGATCTCTGCAGCGGCAGGCTCGGCCTGTTCCGGACGGCGCTGACCGCGGATCGCGGCAAGAATGCCCGGATCGGTCTCGACCGGCTTCTTGCGCGCCAGTGCCTCGGACGGCGGCCGTGCCTGGATCGCCTCGGCATCGATGCCGGTGGCAACGACCGAGACGCGCATCTTGCCCTCGAGATCGGGATCGATCGCCGAGCCGAACTTGATCATGGCATTGGCGTCGACCTCCTCCTTGATCCGGTTCGCCGCCTCGTCCATCTCGAAGAGCGTCAGGTCATAGCCGCCGGTGATGTTGATCAGCACGCCCTTCGCACCCTTCAGCGAGACCTCGTCGAGCAACGGATTGGCAATTGCCTTCTCGGCGGCGTCGATGGCGCGGGTCTCGCCCTCGGCCTCGCCGGTGCCCATCATCGCCTTGCCCATTTCCTCCATCACCGAGCGGACATCGGCGAAATCGAGGTTTATCATGCCGGGGCGGACCATCAGGTCGGTGACGCCCTGAACACCCTGATAGAGCACGTCGTCGGCCATCTGGAACGCCTCGACGAAGGTCGTGCGCTCGGAGGCGACCTGGAACAGGTTCTGGTTGGGAATGACGATCAGCGTGTCGACCACCTGCTGCATCTCGTCGATGCCGTCCTCGGCGACCTTCATCCGGCGCGCGCCCTCGAAGTGGAAGGGCTTGGTCACGACACCGACGGTGAGAATGCCCATCTCGCGGGCGATCCGCGCAACGATCGGCGCCGCCCCGGTGCCGGTGCCGCCGCCCATGCCGGCGGTGATGAAGCACATGTGGCAGCCGTCGAGCTGTGCGGCGAGATCCTCGACCGTCTCCTCGGCGGCGCGCATGCCGACCTCGGGCTTCGAGCCCGCGCCGAGACCGCGCGTCACACCCGTTCCAAGCTGAAGCGTCCGGCCCGCCTGTGAGTTGGCCAGCGCCTGCGCGTCAGTGTTGGCAGCAATAAAATCGACACCCTCCAGTTGTTTGTCGATCATATTGTTGACGGCGTTACCGCCGGCCCCGCCGACGCCGAAGACAGTGATGCGCGCACGTAGATCGTGCTCGTCCGGTTCTACGAGATTAAGTGCCATGTCTGCTCGCCTTTGGTCATTTCTTGTTGTTCTGCCTCAGTTTATCCGGCGTTATTGAGATTTGTTCTCGCCGGTTCCTTTTTTGTTGCCAAGAGGTTACCGCATTTCAACCTCTGGGTCACTAACTTTCACCATGCACGTTTAAACCACCGAAGCATGTCGCCTGCCTTTCCACGGGCGCCGAGGCGCGGCGCCTCGAAATCCCAGAGCTCGTCATGCGGACGCAGCGCGTAGATCGCGAGGCCCACCGCCGTCGCGTAATCCGGGCCGCTCAGGCTCTGCGGCAGGCCCGCGATGCGCAGGGGCTTGCCGATGCGCGGGCGACGTCCGAGGACGCGGGCGACAAGCTCGTCCATGCCCTGGAGCTGACAGGCCGCCCCGGTCATCACCAGACCCGAGCCGGGAAGCTGGTCGACGCCGATCGCCTCCATGCGGGCCCGGATCATCTGGAGCGTTTCCTCGATGCGCGGCCGGATCACGCCGATCAGCATCCCGCGCGAGATCTGGCGGCGGTCGGGCAGGTCCTCCTCGCCGATCCGGGGCGCGTCGATCATCTCGCGGTCATCGGCACCGGTCGGGATCACGCCGCCATAGAGCGTCTTGATGCGTTCGGCGGTCGACTGGCTCATCATCAGCCCGGCCGCGATGTCGCCGGTGACATGATTGCCGCCGTAGCGGATGTGATCGACGCACATCAGGTGGTCGCGCAGGAAGACCGAAATCGAGGTGCCGCCGCCACCCATGTCGATGCAGACGGCACCCGCGCGCTGCTCGTCCTCGACCAGCGCCGAGAGCGCCGAGGCATAGGGTGCCGAGACCACCCCGGCGAGATCGAGGTCGCATTGGCGGATGCACTCCATGAGATCGTCGAGCGGGCGCTCGTCGACCGTCATCACATGCATCGCGACCGAGAGCTTGCGGGCCGTCATGCCGCGCGGGTCGGCGATGCCGCCGCGATAGTCGACCGCCATCTCGCAGGGCTGGGCGTGCAGGATCTGACGGCCTTCGCGGATCGGCGGATCGGGGCAGTCGTGCAGCACCATCGAGAGATCGCGGTCGGTGACGCGGCCGGTCTCGGTCTCGACCTCGGCCTCGGTCATCATGCTCTCGGGGTTGCCGCCGGAGAACGAGACGATCACCTGATCGACGCGCTCGACCTTCGGGGCGGCCATGTTCTCGGCGGCGAGCAGTGCCTGGCGGATCGCCCGGCAGACCTCGTTCATATCGACGATTTCTCCGCGCCGGATGCCACGCGCCTGCACGGTCCGCGCCCCGGCGACCTCGAGCGCGCCGAACACGGCGGCACCGTAGCGGTCCCAGCCCTCGCCATCCTGCATCAGTTCGGGGTTCAACCGCAGGATCAGGCAGGTGATCTTGGACGAGCCGATATCGAGCACGGCCAGCCGCCCGCGCTTGATCGCGGTGTGCATGCGGGCGCGCATGGCGCGGTACGGGGCGACGCGGGCAAAGTTCATGTCTCTTCCCCGTCATCGGCGGCGAGTGCGCGCAGGTAGATCTCGGCGGCATCCCTTGTCATGCGCAGCGTCGGGCGCTCGACCAGCCGCATGTCGACGGCGGACAGGCCGCGATCGAGCAGATCCTCGCCGAAATGCCACGCCATGACGCGCTCGAGCGCGGCGCGCGGCGCGGTTTCGGGCAACAGGATCGTCAGGCCGCGATCCAGCACGACGTTCCAGCGCCGCTCGCCGATCCGCACGAGCGCGCGAAGACGGGCGTGCAGATCCGGCGCCGCGCGGAAGATCCCGAGAGCCTCGTTCATCGCCGCGGGCGCACCGCGCCCCAGCACCAGCGGCAGGTCCGGCCTTGCCTCGCGGGCTGAGACCGACGCGACTTCGATCCCGTCCGGATCGACCAGCCAGAGGCTGCCTTCCTCGTCGCGCCACAACGCCTTGCCGATCCGTTCCTCGACGGCGATGTCGAGAATGCCGTTCGCCGTCAGCGTCACATGGGCATCGCGCACCGGTGCCAGCGACTTGATGCGCTCCTGCATCGCGGCGACATCGATGTTCAGCGAGGACGGCTTGTCCGGCAGCGCGAGAACCGGTTCGATCTTTGCTTCGAGCACGTCCGACGCGCCCTGAATGCTGACGCCGTGGACGGCAAACTCGGGGCGTTCGGCCATCATGTCGGCGAACTCGGCACGCTTGTCCTCGACCAGGGCGACGACGACCGGGTCGGTGGCGACGCGCCAGGCAACGAGGGCCAGCATCGCAAGCGGCAGGATGATCAGTGCGGTCCGGCGGATCCAGACCTTGCGCCAGCTCCGCGTCAGCCGGTAGACGAGCTTGGACGGCCCGGGCCGCCGTTTCTGCGCTTCAGGCCGCAGATCCATCAGCAGTTTCAGTGACTTCGGCGGCGCCTTGGGCAGCGTCAATTCGACATCGACGCGCGGTCTCGCGGGCGTCTTCGGTTTACGTGTCAGCGGCCACATGAGGCGTCCTCCACCAGCCAGTGACACAGATCCTCGAAGGAGATACCGAGGTAGCCCGCCTGTTCCGGCGCCAGCGATGTCGGGGTCATGCCGGGCTGGGTGTTGGTCTCGAGCAGGATGAGCCCGTCGAGCCCCTTGCTTTCGTCCCAGCGGAAATCGGTGCGGCTGACACCGCGGCAGCCGATCGCCTGATGGGCGCGCAGGGCGTAATCAAGACAAGCCGCGCGAATGTCTTCGGGAATGCCGTCGTTGACGACGTGGCGCGAACCGCCGGCGGCGTACTTGGCGTGATAGTCGTACCAGCCGGTGGCCGCGATGATGTCCGTGACGGCCAGCGCGCGGTCGCCCATCACCGCTGTTGTCATTTCGCGGCCCGGGATGAACTCCTCGACCAGCATGACCTCGGGCGCGTCCTGGGCGAGTTGCGCCGGACCGTTGGCGCCCTCGGACACGATGTAGATGCCGACGGAAGAGCCCTCGTTATAGGGCTTGACGACATAGGGCGGCGCCATCGGATGGCCGTGCGCGATCTCCTCGCGCGGCACCAGACGTCCGGTCGCGATCGGCAACCCGGCCGCGCGATAGACCGCCTTGGTGCGCTCCTTGTCCATGGCCAGCGCCGACGCGAGCACGCCCGAATGCGTGTAGGGAATCTTCAGCCATTCGAGGATGCCCTGCACGCAGCCATCCTCGCCCCAGCGTCCGTGCAATGCATTGAAAACGGCGTCCGGGCGCGCATCCTTCAGACGCGCCGCCAGATCTTCTCCGGCGTCGATCTCAACGACGTCATACCCTACGCGGCGCAGCGCCCCCGCACATTCCGCTCCGCTGACAAGCGAGACTTCCCGCTCGGCAGACGGACCACCCTTCAGCACCACGACGCGGTTGAATGTCCTGCTCGACATCCGCGCCCTCAACGTATTGTCCGACCCCGGTTTTCCGGTGGTTCGGCCCCGCGACTGATTTGCTCTACGGGGACTTAACCTTAACCCCGATCCTGCGGATTTCCCAAATCAATTCGTGTCCGGAGTGCGATTTTACCCGTCGGCGGACCTCTTCGCCGAGGTCTTCGAGGTCCGCTGCGGTGGCGTTTCCGGTATTGATCAGGAAGTTGGAGTGCATTTCCGACATCTGCGCGCCGCCGATGCCGAGGCCGCGGCAACCGGCATCGTCGATCACCTTCCAGGCCTTCAGATCCATCGTGTCATCCGGTTGTCCGGTCGAGGAATACCCGGCCGGATTGCGGAAGGTCGAGCCGCAGGAGCGCTCCTTGACCGGCTGGGACTCCGCCCTTTTCGCCAGCGCGGCCTCCATGCTGGCATGAATGTCCGACGGCTCGCCGGGCGTGCCGCGCAGGACCGCCGAGGTGATGATCATGTCATCGGGCACCGCCGAGGCGCGGTACTCGAACTTCAGGTCTTCCGGGGCCAGCGTGATCCTGTCGCCCTGCCGGGTGATCGCCTCGACGCTTTCGACGACGTCGGCCATGTATCTGCCGTAACAGCCCGCGTTCATCTTGACGGCACCGCCGATGGCGCCGGGGATCGTGCGCAGAAACTCCAGCCCGGCGATACCCTGGTCCGCCGCGCGCTTCGCGACATGAGCGTCGAGCATCGCGGCACCGGCCCTGACCCGGTAATCCGCCAGAAACTCGACGCCAGAGAACGCGCGGCCCAGCTTGATCGTGACGCCGGGCAGACCGCCGTCGCGGATGATCAGGTTGGAGCAGACGCCGAGCGGTGTGACCGGGACATCCGCGGGCAGTGCCTTGAGGAACGCCTTCAGATCGTCATGGTCCGCCGGTTGAAACAGCCACTCCGCCGGTCCGCCGACACGGAGCCATGTCAGCGGGGCAAGCGGACGCGCACGCTCCAGCTTTCCGCGAACGTCGATCCTAGAGAAATCCATGCACCATCCGCTCCACCTCGCGCTGCGACGTGGCGCCCGACCCTCCCCTGGGAAGGCCGCCGGGTGACTCCGCGCTGCACATCGCGTTGGGTGCTTAGAGCACGATGATCGGACAACCAACTGGAAACGGCGTCCATGCGTCGGACGCCGCTGCACCGCCGTTACGCCAGAAGTCCCCATGCCAATGCCGCGACGGACAAGACGAGGCCGAGCCACGGAACCCACACGGGTGCCCGAAAACCCTCGGCCCGGCGGCGGCGCTTGATTACGATCAGGGTCAGGTTGATCGCCGCGAAGATCGCCAGCAGAACGGTCGAGGTCAGCTCGGCCAGTTCTGCAATCGGCAGGGTCAGGGCCAGCGCGAGCACCACGACCACGCACAGGGCCGTCGCCAGCACCGGCGTCCCGAACCGCGGATGCGCCCGGTGGAAAATCGCGAAGACGGGCGCGAACCGGCCCAGCCCGTAGAGCACGCGAGAGGCCATGACGATCTGCGCCAGAACGCCGTTCAGCGCCGCCGCGACCGCGATGGCGGCGAGGAACCCGGCGTTTCGTGCGGTCGCGGTCTCGAAGACCAGTGCAAGCGGGCGCTCGGATTGCGCCAGAGCTTCCGACGGCACGGCCCTGACCGCGGCCCAAGCGACGAGGATGTAGATCAGGGTGGTCAGCGCCATGGCCGCAATGATCGCGCGCGGCATGGTGCGGCCCGGGTCACGGGTCTCTTCGGCCATGTTGACCATGTCCTCGAACCCGATGAAGGCGAAGAACGCGAGCAGCGCGCCTGCGGCAAGGCCCGACATGGCCAGAGGAGGCTCCGGTGGAAGATCGGCGGGAAAGCTCAGGCCGACGCCGACGACAACGAACAGGCCGACGACCTCGATCAGCGTCAGCACCGCCGCGAAGGCGAGGGACTCGAGCACGCCGATGATCGCGGCCCCACCGAGCAGGACGGCGATGATTGTCGCGAGCATCTCCGGCGGGACATCAACCAGCGCCCTCAGATAGCCGACGCCGCCGTTCAGCACAGCCGCTGCCGAGACAACCCCGACCATGGCCACGGCGAGCCCGATCAGCGCCGCCAGGCTTCCCGATCCCGTCGCGGCGCGGACATAGGCTGCTTCGCCCGCGCTCTCCGGGATGCGGACCGAAAGCTCGGCGTAGGACACTGCGGTCGGTGCGGCCACCAACCCGGCGACGAGAAACGCCAGCGGCGCCCAGCCTCCGGTTTCACCCGCGACATGGCCAACCAGCACGTAGATCCCCGCGCCGATCATCACGCCGACCCCGTAGAAAGTCAGCAATCCCAGCCCGATCCGGCGCTTCAGTCCTGCCTCAGCCATGCGTCACTCGCGTCCGATCCTTGCGTGTCCGAACTGGCCATAACAGGGATTCGCGCGGGCAGAATTGATCCACGACAAAGGTTGCCCGGTCGGGCGTTGCGGTGCCTGAAACGGGAGCCGATGCGCGCCGAGCCTCGGATCAGATGGCGACAACGATGAAGATCGTGAGCACAACGAGAGCAACGATTATTGCGACCGACGTCCAGAACAAAATCTTTGAGATGCGCCTGACCCACGGCCATCTGCCACGCGTCCAGCCCAGGTATCATACCAAGACGAGCAATGGCAGAAAGACGTCGCCCGAACGCAAGACGCCTCCGATCTGCTTACCAGCCTGCGCTAGGTCCACTGCTTCCATGAGAAAATCCGAAGTTGCAAAGTCTTGCGGCGTGCGCTGCATGGCAGAGATCTTCAGGCATGGATTTGGCTCAAAGCTAATCGCGTCGGGCTCAATCTGTTTCCAGTGGCAGAATCCGGGTCGGAGTGCTCAAAAAGACACTATTGCGTCAACACAAAGACTCCGTATGCGAGTATCATTACACACAAGAATACACCGCAACGAACGAAATATCGAATGCCGATTTTGAAGAAGTTGACTAAGGACAAGAGCGGATCGAGCGTTTCTCGCCTCGTAAAGCTCGCCATAAAACTTCATGCCGGCGTAGACCGCGAAAGCTGCAACACAAGCTAGACCGAACGAGGTGTCGAGTAGGAACTCGAAGAAATTCATAGTCGTTACGATGCGACAACTATCGAAGCCGTGTCAACGAGCGTAAATCCTAGCTAACCAACGTCTCCGGCAGTGCATTTGCCCACGCACTGATCGTCCCGGCGCCGAGGCAGACCACCAGATCGCCGGGCTGCGCGTGCTCACGCACGAATTCCGGCAGGTGGTCCGCGCCCTTCAGGATATGCGCTGAGCGATGGCCGTGCGCCCGCAGCCCGCCGACCAGAGCGTCGCGGGACACGCCGTCGACCGGCTCCTCGCCTGCCGCGAAGACATCGGCGATCGCCACGATATCGGCATCGTTGAAACACCCGCAGAACTCGCTGAACAGATCGTGCAGGCGCGAGTATCGGTGTGGCTGGTGGATCGCAATGACCCGCCCGCCATCGGCATCGACGGCCGAGCGCGCCGCCTTCAGCACCGCCTCTATCTCGACCGGGTGGTGGCCGTAGTCGTCGATCAGCGTGGCGCCATTCCACTCACCGACCTTGGTGAAGCGCCGCTTGACGCCGTCGAAGCCATCGAGACCGGAGCGCAGCGCATCGAAGCTGATGTTCAGCTCGCGCGCGGCACCGATCGCGGCCAGCGCGTTCAGCACGTTGTGGTCCCCCGGCATCGGCAGCGTCATGCCGTCATGGCGTTCGTCCTCGCCCTCCTTGCCGCGGACAACGACATCGAAGGTCATCTTCCCGCCGGAATAACCGACGTTTTCGGCGCGGATATCCGCCTGGCGCGAGAAGCCGTAGGTCACCACACGCCGATCCGTCACCCGCCCGATCAGCGTCTGCACACCGGGATGGTCGATGCATGCCACCAGCGCGCCGTAGAACGGGATGTTCGACGCAAACGCCTCGAACCCGTCGAACAGCGCCTCGACCGTGCCGTAGTGGTCCATGTGCTCGGGATCGATATTCGTCACGATCCCGATGGTCGCCGGCAGCTTGACGAAGGTTCCGTCGCTTTCGTCGGCCTCGACAACCATCCAGCGGCCCTCGCCTTTGCGCGCGTTCGAGCCGTAGGCGTGGATGATCCCGCCGTTGATCACCGTGGGATCCTCGCCGCCCGCGTCGAGCAGGGCCGCCACCAGCGAGGTCGTCGTCGTCTTTCCATGCGTCCCGGCGACCGCGATGTTCCAGCGCAGGCGCATCAGTTCGGCGAGCATCTCGGCCCGGCGCACCACGGGAATGGCCTGCTCGCGCGCGGCGTCCAGTTCGGGATTGCCGGGCTTGATCGCCGACGAGATCACCACGACGCGCGCATCGCCGAGGTTCTCGGCGGTCTGTCCGATGAAGGTGGTGGCACCGAGGCCGCGCAGACGCTCGAGGATCGGGCTGTCGCGCAGGTCCGAGCCCTGCACCGAATAGCCGAGATTGAGCAGCACCTCGGCGATGCCCGACATGCCAATCCCGCCGATGCCGACGAAGTGCAGCGTTCCGATATCGAGCGGCAGGGCCGTGGGTGCGTTCATGCTGGGCGTCCTTGTCGTCCGGAGTGGCGGCGGAGGTAACAGGGCGCGCGCAGGGCGGCAAGATCTGTCGAACCGCGAGATGCGGTGGCCGCGTCCGGCTTGACCGGCCCCCCCGCCAGCCAGGCGCGGATCAGGAACATCGCCGATGTCCGACGTCAGGTACGCGCCGATGCGGCGCTTCGTCTGCGGCAGACGCTTTGTTGGCAACGCTGCGCGATGTGCCGTCGCGGTCGCTAGGAAGCCCGGCGCTTCAGCGAGCATCGTTGCGGGCTCTTCTGGCAGGTGATGGCCTCTTCTGCCGCGGCCGGCAGGCCAAGCCATTCTATCGCAAGCGGGATCGTGCGGTGCACGCTGTATTCGTTGCCGATCTGGCGGAAGACCATAAACATCCGCGTGATCCCAAACGCAAGATCGTCTTTCACCACGATTGCAAGGCGTTTGACGTCGTGGCTGGCGCGACTTGCCCGGAGCGCGCGTCCGGCCGAGATCACCTGTTCCGCACGGATCGAGAAGTCGATCTCACGCGCGTCGATAAGAACGTCAAGGGATGACTTGAGGAGCGTTTCTTCCGCGAGGAAGCGCTGCGTCTCCATCAGACCGTGGAGGTCGACACGCCCCGACGTTCGCATGAAAACAAGGTTCATCCGGTCGATGAGAAAGAGCTCGAAGTTCATGGTCGGCCATCCGATCCAGCTCACAGCCAAGTTTGCCCCAATTCACGTATAACTCTGTCAAATTGAGACGATTAAACTCGGGTCACTGGAGCGTGGGGCGACGTGAGACGGGCGTTGCAATCGCGTCATCGCAGCGCCGAGCACCGGCGCTCAGCGCAAACGCGTTCGTTATGGTATCTTGTCGCCATGGCGAGGGAGGCCAGCATGAGCGAGAAGAAAGAACCCCATGACGTGAACGATGACGATCTGGACGAAGTGGCGGGCGGCATCACGTCGATCGCAGACCTGAATGTCAGGGGTGGGCGCCGAACCGACGATACCTATGGTGCAGTCGAGTACGACTATGTTCCGACAATCCTGAAGACCGAAAGTTTCGATGTGGTTCACATCCAGTTCCACGGGTCGGACTTCAACGCCCCGAAGGATGATAAAGACTCTGGATCGGGCTGGGACTTCTCCGAGAAGAAGTGACCGTCGACTGCCCTGCGCTGGCGCAACTGATCGCGCCGGTCGAATTCGAGACGTTCATCGACGAATTCTGGCACCGGGATCTGCTGGTGCTCGATGATTGCAGTGTGCCGTTTTCCGGGATCGTGACAGCGGGCGAGATCGATGCCTGTATCGCGCGCGATCCGCCCCATCTGACGCTGGCTGATGCAGGCTCGGGCGAGGGGCGTTTCAGCCTGAGCGGACCGGACGGACACATTGCGACGCTGGCGCGGTTTCAACAGGGCGCAACGCTCATCCTCGATCATGCGCAGCGGCAACTGCCCGGCCTTGGGCGTCTTTGTCGGAGGCCCGAAGCCGAACTCGGATACGGGTGCCACGCCAACATCTACGTGACCCCGCCGGGCGGTCAGGGCTTCCCCATGCACGCCGACAAGACCGGCGCCTTTATCATGCAGATCGCCGGACAGAAGATCTGGCATGTCGAACAGGATGGGCGGGAACGGTCGTACGAGCTCCGCCCGGGCGCGCTTGCGTGGCTGCCGAAAGGGATGCCACACGCGGCGCGCGCAGGGTGTGGCGGCTCGATGCACGTCACCCTTGCGATTGCCGTTCCGTCCTGGAGCTCGATTGCCGGAGCCGGGGGCGGCGCGTTGGACGAACCGTTGCCGCCCGGTTTCCACCGGATGTCAGACGATGTCCTTGTCGAGAGGTTGTCGCAGATCTGGGAGGGAGATGCCGAGGCCGCAGTGTCGGATGCCTTGCTCAGCCGTGCTGAGGTTTTCTCGCCCGACATGAGCGGACGGGTCACGGGCGCGCTGAGCACTCCCGAGATGACGCCGGAGACGCGGCTGCGCCCCCGCGATGACATAATCTGGAGGCTGGCCGACGTTGGCGATCAAGTCCGCCTCGTTTGCGGGCCGATCCGGCTGCTTGCCCCGGCAAAACTGGCATCTTTGCTGCGACAGTGTCTGACCCGTCCGGTCCGTATCGGTGATTTGAGTGATGCCGAGCCGTCCGAGGTCGCGGCGCTGGTTCGGAGCCTGCTTGCCAACGGCCTCGTGCATTGCGGTGATGCAGGTGATGACAGCGGAGCGTCCAGCTAGCTCAGGATACTCGCCGGTTCGGCGCAGATCTCTTCTTAACTGAACCTCGACGGAACGGCTCGGTGGATCGGCAGAGCCGCCAGATGGAAATCGCGCGCTCCTCTATTGCGCCTCACCGGCACCCACACGGCCTCCCCGTTAAAGAAGGGGTAAGGTCGCGGTGCGAGCCTCATCCAAGACTGCGCTTCACAGGCAGCGGAGACCTTTCAAGGGAACCCGATGAGCTATTCGCTGGTCGAGCTGGGCCTCACGGATGCGCCGCCCGAGGCCGCCTTCGACAATCTCACGGCGCTGGCGTCGGACGTCATCGATGCCGAAGTCGCGCTGGTGTCCGTCGTGGACTTCCAGAACGACCGGCAGTTCTTCAAGAGCCAGATCGGCCTGCCGGAGCCGTGGGCGTCGCGCCGGGAGACGCCGCTGACGCATTCGTTCTGCCAGCACGTGGTGTCGAACGACGCACCGCTCATTGTCGAGAACGCGCCGCTGCACCCGCTCGTCAGGGACAACAGGGCAATCCCGGAGCTTGGCGTCATTAGCTATCTCGGCGTGCCGTTCCACCTGCCCTCGGGCCGGCCTGTCGGGGCGCTCTGCGTGATCGGCGGCGAGCCGCGCACCTGGGCCGCTCATGAGATCGAGCTGCTCAACCGATGTTCAGTCTGCGTCAGCGACGCGATCAGGCTGAAGATCGCAAAACTGGTGAGCGATCGCTTGCGGCAGGAGCATCGCGATTTCACCTACGCGCTCTCGCACGATCTGAAGTCTCCGATCAACACGCTGACGATGATACTGGATGAACTGACATCGGAAGCGCTTTGTCCGGGGGGCGATGCCGCGTCACTTCTGATCGACGCTGCATCCGTGACCGGCCGCATGGGCGAACATATCGAAGGATTGATGTCCTATATCGAAACCATCGGTCGCGAGACCGCCATGGCCGATGTCGATCTGAGCGCCATGACGGCCGAGATCCTGCAGGACCTGTCGGCAGAGATCAGGTGCGCTGGGGCCGAGGTGAGCGTCTCGCCACTGCCGGTCGTCTGCGGCGATCGCCTGCAGCTGCGCGTGGTTCTGCAGAACCTCATCGCCAACGCCCTGAAGTTTCGGCTGGGCGACCGGCCCTTGCAGGTCAGGGTGCGCGCCATCGACGAGCCGTATGCCTGGAAGATCGACGTCGAAGACAACGGCATCGGGATCGCTGCCGAGAACTGCGAGAAGGTGTTCGGCCTGTTCTCGCGCCTGCACGTCAGCAACGAGTATCCCGGGTCCGGCATCGGCCTGGCCCTGTGCCGGCGCGTTGCCGAAAATCACAGTGGAAACCTGTCCGTCGCTTCGGAAGCCGGCCGGGGATCCTGTTTTTCCCTCACATTGCCGAAGGGCCCGAAATGAACGAACTCACACCGATTCCAACGGCGATGCTGATCGACGACGAAAGCATCGATCAGAAGCTATATCGCCGGGTCATGGAGCGCTCCGGCCTCGTGGGGAACGTGATCGGATTCGTCTATCCTGACGAGGCGCTGGAGTTTCTGAAGCAGGATGATCGCCCGACGATCGACGTGATCTTTCTCGATATCAACATGCCGCGCATGTCGGGTTTCGAGTTTCTCGAAGAGGCCGAGAAGCAGCTCGGGCCCGATTTCGCCCGAATGGTCGTTGTCATGCTGACGACCTCGCTGGCGGGGCAAGACCTCGAACGGGCACGCGGTTTCGATGTCGTGAAGGAGTATTTCAACAAGCCGCTGTCGCAGCATCACATCGCCGAAACCGCAGAAATGCTTGCCCAGCTCAAGTCCTGATTGCGTGCGAGTTTGAGCTAAAGGCAATGCAAGAAGTCGCGTGGAACCTCACGTTAACCAGCTGTGTTTCAAGGTAATTTATAAAAGCAACCTAGCCTCGATCTGGAATGGGGCCCTGGAACACGCGTATGTCAAACCTGCCTGATCAGAACATCGAGATGACGCTGCCGCAGGATGTCGCGCGGCAAGAGTTCGATGAGATCATCTACCACATCACGCATGACGTGAGAGCATCGCTGCGCGCGCTGAAGAGCCTGCCGGAATGGATTCGCGAGGAGCTCGAAGCGGATCGGACATCGTTGACGAGCGGTACGCATGACGCCTTGCTGATGATGGAAACCCATGCCCAGCGCGCCGACCAGTTGCTGCTGGACCTGCTGACCTATTCGCGCGTGGGGCGGATTCGCGGCGATACTGGCGTTGTCGCACTTGGCAAGGCCGTCGAGACTGCAATCCAGACCTCGGAGATCCCCGAGGATTTCTCTGTCGAGGTGGATCTGGGTGTACACGCGGTCGCCGGCGTGACCGAAGAATACGTCCTGCTGTTCATGACATTGCTGTCGAATGCCGTGAAACATCACGACATGGGCAAGGGCACGGTTACGATCACATCGACCCGGCAGGGCGGCGATCTGCTGATCTCCGTTGCCGATGACGGGCCGGGCATTGCCGAGCAGTACCGCGAGAAGGTCTTCGGCATGCTCGAGACCCTGAAGTCGCGGGACGATTGCGAGGGAAGCGGTCTCGGCCTGCCGATCGCGCGCAAGATCGTCGATCTCTACCAGGGTTCTGTCACGATCGCGGACCACCGTCCGGCGCGCGGCACACGCGTCGAGATCCGGCTTCCCGCGCATGTCGCCGTGCTGACTGCGGTCGGCTGAAACCTCCAGCGTCCTATTAGTACCGAGAGCCAAAAGGGGAAACGACCATGACCGCAGCGCTCAGGATCTGCACGTCAGAGAATCCCGACTCGGAATTCAACGGCGACGGTCTGCCGGTGGAACGGATTTCGGTCCTGTTGATGGATGACAGCGCATTTGACCGCAAGGCCATCGCACGCATCGCGCGCCGGTCGCATTTCGAGATCGAGCTGCACGAGACGTCTTCTGTTGCCGAGACGCGCGCATTGCTCACCGCGCAGGCGCCCGACATCGTCTTTCTGGATTTCCGTGTCCCGGACGGCGACGGGATCGACCTCGCGCGGGAAATCTCCAGCGGTCTGTTCCAGTGCGCACCGCCCGTCGTCATCGTGACCGGGGAAGGCGACGAGGGCACTGCGGCGCGGTCCCTGCGCAGCGGCGCTGTCGATTATCTCGCCAAGGATGCCCTGACGCAGAAGGATTTCGATGACGCGGTGGTTCATGCGTTGGCGTCGCGCACGCGCTCGGCCGGATCCCAGAACCCTGAGATGCTGGCCCTGCAGGAGGAACTGACAGCACTGCGTGCCAAGGCGCAGGTGAACATGAACATGGCGAAGTCCTACCTGATGCCAATGGCGCAATACGCCTGGCAATCGGTGACGAAGATGCCTTGCGACGTACGGGCGTCTGAGGTGCCTAGGCTGCGCAAGGTGACCGAGCGGTTGACGGGTTTTCTCGATGAAACGCTGGTGCACGCCGAGACCGCATGCCGCGATCTGCCGGTCGATCAGGTCGATCTGTTCGAAGTTGCCGAACTCGCCGTCGCGTCCTCCGCCGATTTCAGGAATTGCGTGCGGATCGGCCCGCGCAATCAGTTTCCGGTCATCATGGCGAACTGGTCGCAGGTTCTGATGCTGGTCAACGAGCTCTGCCGAGAGGCCGTGCTGAGCGTGCCGAAGGGCACATCGCCCAAGGTCTCGATCGATTGCGCGCAGGACCCGAACGGCAATCCTGTCCTGTGCGTCACGGATAACGGCATTTCGCTTGAGGAGCGGCAGGCTAGCCTGGCGCGGCTTGCCAAGTCGACCGGAAGCGCATCGGTGCCCGAACCGCAGGATCGTCCGTTTGCAATGTCGCTCTGCCAAAAACTGGCCGAACTCATGGGCGGACAGCTCAGGGTTCGGGATGCGGACGCTGGCGGGTGCACGACCATGGTCAGACTCTCGATGACGAATTCGACCCGGCACTGACGGGATCTCTGGGATCAAGGAGGTTCGGTGGCGCCTTGCCCGTCCTCGCGCCCGGCCAACGCACATTTCGTCTCGGCCTCTTCCGAGCAATTCGATTTTAACGACAACCCGCGAAAGAGCATAAATGGCGAGTATTTCGGCAATCGCGCATGACGAGAACGCTGCGTCCTCCGGGCAGTGGCAACTGGAGTCGTTTCTCCAGAAGGTGACGGTGATCGTCCCCAGCGTGATCTACGTCTTCAATCAGAAGACCCAGAGCAACGAGTACTCGAACCGTTCGCTCGGCGTCGCCATGGGATACTCCGCCGCCGAGGTTCAGGAGATGGGCGCAAACCTTATGCCCAAAGTGTGCCATCCGGATGATCTTCCCGCGATCGCCACGCATTTCGCAAACATTCGGGCCATGCAGGATGGCGACATTCTGCAGCTCGAGTACCGCATGCGCCACAAGGAGGGGCACTGGGTCTGGTTGCTCTCTTACGACACTGTCTTCGACAGGGACGACGACGGCAATGTCCTGCGCCATATCGGAGTTGCCACCGATATCACGGCCCAGAAGGAAGCGGAAATGCGGGCCGTGGCGGACAAGCGGCAGGCCGATATCGCCAATGAGGAATTGCGCGCGCTTTCCTATTCGCTTTCGCACGATCTGAAAGCGCCGACCAATACGCTCCGGGTCCTGCTGAACGAGCTGTCCGATCACCACGGGTCATCGATCGGAAAAGAGGAAAAAGAGCTGGTCAGTCTCTCGCTGCAAACCGTGGCGAACATGGAGACGCTGATCGAGAACGTTCTGCACTATACCAACGTCGTCGGTCGCGAGTTCGAGAAGGAAGCTGTCTGCCTGAAGCAGGTCGTCCACGGCGCCGTCGCCAGCCTCGACGACGAGATCCGCGAAAGTCGCGCCGAGATCATGGTTGCTGAACTGCCTTCGATTCTCGGCAATCCGGCGCTGCTGGAAGTTCTTTTCCGCAACCTGCTCGGCAATGCGCTGAAGTTCCGCGAACCGACGACCGCACCCAGGGTCTCGGTCGATTGCGCTGAAGTTGCCGACAACGAGATCAAGGTGTCAGTTCTCGACAACGGGATCGGTGTTCCCGCTGAGGCGCAAGAGCGGATCTTCAAGCTGTTCCAGCGGCTGCACATGAAAGAGGACTATCCGGGCACAGGTCTCGGACTGACCGTCTGCCGACGGATCGCGGTGGCACATGGCGGCGACATTACGGTCGAACCAGCGCCTGACGGAGGCTCTGTTTTCGCGGTAACGCTCAACACCGAATAGTTGGGTGCAGCCGGAAGGCTGCCGAGTTAGTCAGAGGAACACGGGAGCATTCGTGTAAGGCACGTTACTAGCGGGCGCCTTTTATCGGCTCACCATCTGCCAGAAGATCGCGTCTCGGCGGCGAGACCAACCGCGAACCTTTTGATCAGCCCTCAAAAACTTCGGGCACAGCGGCACCCGCCCCAGGCTCGAGCCAATCCGGTGTCGGAAGTCCCTTGTCGCGCAGGAAGGACGGGTTGAAGAGCTTCGACTGGTAGCGTGATCCGTAATCGCAGAGAATTGTCACGATGGTCTTTCCCGGGCCGAGTTCCTTGGCGAGCCGGATCGCGCCGGCGACGTTGATCCCGCTGCTGAGGCCCATGCAAAGACCCTCCTCCTGCAGCAGGTCGAAGACGATGGGAATGCCCTCGGCATCGGGGATCTGGAACGGGTGGTCGATCTCGAGGCCTTCGAGGTTCGCGGTGATGCGGCCCTGACCGATACCCTCGGAGATCGAGCCGCCCTCGGCCTTGAGGCTGCCGTGCGCGTAGTAGTGCCAGAGGGCGGCCCCCATCGGATCGGCGAGACCGATCTGCACACCGGGTTTGCGCTCGCGCAACGCCGCTGCCGTCCCGGCGAGCGTGCCGCCGGACCCCACCGCGCAGATGAAACCGTCGACGCCACCCTGCGTTTGCTCGAAAATCTCGGGACCGGTCGAGTCGATGTGGGCCTGCCGGTTGGCGACGTTATCGAACTGATTGGCCCAGATCGCGCCGTTCGGCTCGGTCTCGTTCAGCTTGGCAGCGAGACGTCCCGAGTATTTCACGTAGTTGTCCGGGTTCTTGTAGGGCTTGGCCGGAACCTCAACCAGCGTGGCGCCGGCCAGCCGAAGCATGTCCTTCTTCTCCTGGCTCTGCGTCTCTGGGATGACGATCACCGATTTGAAGCCCATCGCCGCGCCGACCAGCGAGAGGCCGATACCCGTGTTGCCCGCGGTGCCCTCGACAATCGTCCCGCCCGGGCGCAATTGCCCCTTGGCGACGGCATCCATGATGATCCACTTCGCTGCCCGGTCCTTGACCGACTGGCCGGGGTTGAGAAACTCAGCCTTGCCGAGAATTTCGCACCCGGTCAGTTCCGACGCCTTGCGAAGCCTGATCAGCGGTGTGTTTCCGACAGCTTCCGGCAGATCCTTGTAGATGCGCATGATCCCCGCTCCCAAGAAGTGAATTAGTGTAAGCGCCAGTTAGATTGCACAGGTCATCTGCGCAACCCGACCGTCGCGGCTAAGTCCAGAGTGTGCGCAATCGATCACGGTTCTGCGCAATCCAGAGCAGGCTCAGGATCGCCGGGCCATTGTTGATCTCGCCCGTGCCGATCGCCGAGAGCGCATCGTCCAATGTCACCGTGAACGCGCGGATATCCTCGTCCTCTCCTGGGAGCCCGAACAAACCGCCTTTGTCCGCCAGATCCGCCTCGGCGACGAACGAGGTCAGATGTTCGGCCGCGAAACCCGGCGTCGAATAGTAGGCGGCGATCTGCTCGAAGCGACCGAGGGTCAATCCGGCCTCTTCCGCGGCCTCGCGCCGGGCCGCTGCCTCGGCATCGAGTTCCTTGTCGATCCGTCCGGCAATCGCTTCGATCGCCCAAGGACAGGCGTCGCCGCGCGCGAACATCGGCGCGCGAAACTGTTCGATCAGCAGCACTTCGTCGCGAGCCGCGTCGTAGGGTACGACCGTGACAGCGTCGCCTGAGGTGATCACGGTGCGCAGGACTTCCTCGGACCAGCCGCCGTCAAAGCGGCGATGCCGCAGGCGATGCTCCTCCAAAGCGAAGTAGCGGGTGTAGGGCCGCCCGATGTCGAGCGATTGGACATCGGCGGCTTCTCGGTGCGGGCGCAAGGCGCCTGTCGCGGGTGTTTCCGACCGCGCGCGGGCGCGCATCACGGCACGGATCTTGATGCCGTCCCAGATGTCGTCGATCCGCTCGACCGGCGTGATGTCGATGTGCGCCATGAGTTCGCGGGCAACTTCAAGCGCCACGGGTTGAGAAGCACGCTGCCAGGATTGGAAATCCCATGGCTCGTCCTGCGAGGCCAGTTTCTCGCGCGACCCGAAATAAACCGCGTCGACCGGCCCGGCATCCGTCTCGACGACAATCGGGTCGAGCCCGTATTCGGCTTCTTCGAAATAGATCAGCCGCCTGAGATCGGCGTCGTTCAGATTGTGCACAAGAATACCGTCTGCCCGGTTCCCTGCCTTTTCCGCGAGGAAGGGATAGTCCTCATCCTTCACGGTGAGCGCGAGCCGCCCCGGTGCGGCAGCGGTAACCAGATCGCCCGAGGCGACCGGGCGGCCGAGCACGATTTCGAGCAACGCGCGGTCCCGCAGCGAGCCAAAGAAAAAGACTGGTTTCATGGCGGCGGCGGCTCCGAAGGGTCAGACCGGACGCCATCTAGCGCTGGCGACAGGCGAGCGCGACATCTTTCTTGAACCGCGCCACTTTTCCGCAGGGTGAACACGATCCCGCCTTCTCGGCATTTTCTGCGGGGGATGATGCAGTATATTGCCTTGGCGAGTGATCCAATCTGTCAACCGCGACGTACACTTCAGCAAAACCTGTTTCGGAGTAAAGACGCCTAATGCCGACCCACCTGCCTCCTGACGAAATTCTTGCGGATTTCGCCTGCGGAACGAGCTCACCGGAGATCGAGCTTCTGATCGCCGCGCATCTTACGCGGTCGCCGGAAGGTCGTGAGCGGCTGGGTGAGTACGAGGTTATGGCGGGCGCGATGTTCGCTGAAGAGCCGGCGGAAGAGGTCAGCGATGAGGCGTTTGACGCAGTTATGTCGCTGATCGATCAGGACCCGGCGGCTGAACGCATCGACGCGGGCGGTCTGGGCAAGTCGGTCGTGTCCAAGAGTGATGTGTGTCCGATCCCTAAGCCGGTTATGGACCGGATCGGGTGCGCGTTCGATCAGATCCCGTGGAAGCGGCGTCTGCCGGGCATTGCGATATTCGACATCGATCTGGGCGAAGAGAACAAGGTCAGGCTTCTCAGGGCACGCCCGGGTGCGTCCGTGCCGCAACATACGCATCACGGAACCGAACTGACGCTGATCATGCACGGTGAGTTGGAAGACGGCGGTGTGACTTACAAGGCTGGCGACGTCGCGGTGAATACCGAGGACGACGACCACCAGCCGCGAGCGACCGGCAGCGAGACGTGTTATTGCCTGATTGTGCAGAAGGGCGACCTGCACTTCACCGGACGGTTCTCACGGATCCTCAACTACATAGGCGAATGACCATGCCAAATCGGCGTGTTTTCCTGACGAGCGCTGCTGCGGCGCTCGCTACCCCGGCTATTGCCGCGACGACAGCGGATCGTGAGTTTCGGATCATCCGTGACGGCGATGATATCGGCTCGCACAGGCTGGACGCCGCAACGGGCGCCAACGGTTTCGAGATCGCGATTACCATTCGCATCGCCGTGAAGATCCTCGGCATTACGGCCTATCGATACGAGATGGACAATCGCGAGGTCTGGCGCGACGGGCGGATCGTCTCGGTCGACAGCCGCGTCAACGATGACGGGACCAAGGATCGCTGTATCATCAACGCGCGCGATAAGATTCTGTCGATCGAGGGCAGCCGTTTCAACGGTCAGGCGCCGAGCGAGGCGGTCACCACCAGCTATTACGCCGCGCCGTTCCTGCAACGCAGACCCTGGCTATCGACACAGAGCGGCGCGCCGCTCGACCTGTCCGTGAAGCAGGACGCGCGGGCCGGCTGGTGGAGCGTGCGCGGAGAACTCGACACCAATCTCGGCTATGACGATGCGGGCGAATGGATCGCCTGCGAATTCGATGCGGGCGGGGAGCCTGCGCGCTACGACATCGCCTCCGGTTCCGGCCGGATCGGAGAGCTCTGGGCCAGCGCGTGAGCATCTTTCAGAAAGTGATGCGGCCGTCCGACGGGTCGGCCTGGGTGACAGGTGCGTCCGCCGGGATCGGCCGCGCAGTCGCGATCAAGCTCGCAAAGAAAGGCTGGACGGTCTACGCGACGGCGCGACGGGCCGAGCCGCTCGAGGAGCTTGCGGCCGAGCAGGACGGCATCGTTGCCGTGCCCGGCGACGTCACCAGCCTCGATGACATGAAGTCCGCCGTCGCGCGGATCACCGCTGACGGGCCGCTCGCGCTCACGGTTCTGAATGCCGGAATCTACAAGCCGATGCGGGCACAGACATTCTCGGCCAAGGACGCGGCACAAACCTTTGACGTCAACCTGACCGGTGTCGCGAACGGGCTGGAGCCCGTCCTGGAGCACATGATCGGGCGGCGCGACGGCCATATCGCGCTGGTCGCGTCGGTTGCCGGATATCGCGGCCTGCCGAACGCGGTGGCATATTCGCCGACCAAAGCCGGGCTGATCGCAATGGCCGAGGCCCTGGCGATGGACATGGTCGATCTGGATGTCCGGATCTCCGTGATCAATCCCGGATTCGTCGAGACGGAGGCAACCTCGGTCAACGATTTCGAGATGCCGATGCTGCTGCAGCCGGACGAAGCGGCGCAGCACATCGTGGACGGTCTGGAGAAGCCCGGATTCGAGATCCGCTTTCCCTGGCAGTTCGCTGCTTTCCTGCGCCTGATCGGTCTTTTGCCGAACCGGGCCTATGTCTGGGCCGTGCGCAAGGCGCTCGGCTGGGACAAGGTCTGATCACAAACTGGCATTGCGCCCGATTGCAGCATTTATCACGCTCCCGTGATGAGGTACGAGTGTCTTGAGAAACACGGGAGCCCGCCATGATCCGCAGCCTTGTCCTCGCCTTGTCACTCCTGCTGACGCCGGCCGCCGCCGTCGCCGAGTTGCGCAGCCCCGAGATCTACACGGATTTCCGGGGGGTTGCTCTCAAGGGGTATGACGCCGTCGCCTACCATCTGGAGCGCAAGCCGATTAAGGGCCAGGACAGCTTCGCCTATGAATGGAAAGACGCGGTCTGGTTCTTCTCATCGGCCGAGAACCGCGACAGGTTCATCGCCGACCCGGAGCGCTGGGCCCCGCAATACGGCGGTTATTGCGCCTGGGCGATCGCGAAGGGGTCGACCCGCCCGATCAACCCGAAGATCTTCCGCATCTTCAATGACAAGCTGTACCTGAACCTGAACATGAAGGTTCACAAGGAATGGCTGGATCAGCACAACCAGTTCATCGCGCGAGCCAACGAACAATGGCCGGATGTGCTGGTGCTGTCGAACTAACAGACACGGAAGCGGCGCGAGACCCAGGGGCCCCGCGCCGCGCTCGATCTACCGGATCGAGTAAGTCCCAGAGATGCGGTTTCCGAAGTCGATCGGTCCTGCGTCCCGGGTTCGCCCCGGTATTGCGATCCGGAAGATGACGTTGGGCTGACCGATCGTGCGCGTGACCGGGTTCTCGAGACCGGGGACACCATTCGCGCGGGCCGGATTGACGGCAAAGCCGAGCAAGACCCCGGTCCCGACAAGCTGATCGAGCTTCTTGCCCAGGACCACGCCGCCGCATCCGACGACCGAGCCGAAATCGACATCCTGTCTTTTCAGAGCCGCCATAAGCTGGTCGACATGGGGCTGCACGTTGGTCTCGAAATCAGCGTAGTTGATCAGCGTCTGACGTTCGATCGCGTTTCGGACAAACCGCCGGATGTCGGGCAAGCGCCGGTCGAGGAAACCTTCGATCACCTCGCGCACGCAGGCGTTCCCGGCGAAGGCGAGGCTCACGGTTCCGAAGATGTGCAACGGTTGGCCACCGAGGCGACCGAAACGGATCAGACCGGGAAACTCGGCTTTGCCCATGGAGTCCGGCAGGGTCGTGAAGGGCTTGCCGTCGATTGCCGGAAGCCCGACGGTCCAGGTCACCTCGTCCTTGTGCTTGGTGTACGCAACCCGCGTCGAGCCCGGGAAGCCCATGATCGCGTCGAAGCGCACGGTGTAGACGTACCCTGTCTCGGCCGGCATGTTGAAGTGCAGAAGCTGGTTGAGATCGACCGTGACGTTCGTGCGCGCCAGCGTGCTGAGATCGGGGAAGCGGTCGGTCTGATCCAGCACCGGCGGGTCCGCCACCGGCGCATCACCGGCAGTTGGTGCAGACGGACCGTCGTCGCCGGCACAGGCCGTCAAAAGGAGTGCCGCGAATGCGGCGAAGATATTGATTCTCATGGGAAACTCTTCTCGTGATTGGTTTGCACAGAGAGTCTATGCCCGCTGCCAAGCGCGAGAAGTGACGACAATCACAGATTGATCCCGGAAGATGAATTGCTTGCGAACAGCGAAGTGCTTTCTGAAGTCACTGGTGCGATATCGCCCTCGGCGGCGTGAGTGTTGGTGATGCCGACTTCGAGCTCGATTAGCGATTCTGTGCCCGGGCATCGTCCAGCGGTCGCGCCGAGATAGATCGGCCGCCCGAGTGTGGCAGAATTGCTCGGAGCAGGAACGATCCGCCGCGATGCGCGGCGGACGCCGTCCACATCGTCATCGCTCAAGAATGCGGACTGCCCGAGCCCCAAGTCCTCTGGCATGTCTGGCAAGTGGCCGCAAAAACGTCCGAGCTCCAATCCATGAACAGCCGATTTACTGTGGGGCGTTTCAAACAGAACAAGGCGCTCCGGGTCAGCTCTCGTACCGCGTGTTGCCGCGGCGGTCCGGATCGATTGCAAGATCCTGGAAAAGCGGCTGGTGCGCGCGCTGGGAACACGCCTGGCGCGGGCAGAGATGGCAGTTGATCCCGATGGGGCTGAACGCCGCCGGATCGGTCACGTTAAAGCTAGACGCATAACCGATGCGATCAGCATGGCGCAGTTCGCATCCCATCGCTATGGCGAGACGCCGGTCCTGCGTATCACGGCTGAACACCGGCCGCTCGGTCGTGCGCGAGATCGTGAAAAAGCGCTCTCCGCCCGGAAGCTCGACGAACTGGGGCACAATCACGCCCGGGGTCCGAAACGCGGTGTGAATGTTCCAGACCGGGCACGCGCCGCCATATTCCGCAAGGTTGAACGACGTCGCGTTGAACCGTTTCGTGACGTTGCCCGCCTTGTCGACGCGCAGGAAGAAGAACGGCACGCCGTGCAGACCGTCGCGCTGCAAGGTCGTCAGGCGATGGCCGACCTGTTCGAAAGAGACCATGAAGGCGGCCGCAAGCCGGTCGATGTCGTAATTGGTGCGCTCGGCCGCCGCGTGGAAAGGCTCGTACGGCATCAGGTAGGCGGCGGCGAAATAATTCGCGAGCTCGACATGGCAGCGCGCGAGGCCGTTATCGGGTAGACCTGTCCCTTGCGTGAGCCGGTCCAGCACGTCCTGAAGCTCGACGAGGCAGAGAACATGGGCGAGTTGGAAGATCCGGTTGCGGTGATCCAGCGCTTCCGAGAGGTGGATCACCGAGGCCTCGCGATCATAGACCCGGAGTCCCTGGTTGAGCGTCTCGACAGTCGCGGTTGAGACATCGATGCCGTGCGCGCGTTTCAGACGCATCTTGAGCACGGCGTAGGTGTCGTGCGGGTCGCAGGGGTCCTCGGCGCGGATGCGCTCGGCCGCGCGTTCCAGTTCGGGAAAATAGTTCGAGCGGTCCCGGAAGAAGTCGTGGATGATCGTCTCGGGCGAACGCTCAAGCATGGATCCGGAGATCCGCCCCTCGCCGGCCCGCAGCAGATTGTCCAGCGTGGACCGGTGCGAACGATGCAGTCGGAGGAACATCTCGACGAGGCCGGGCGCGTGATCGAGTGCGGCGCGCAGTTCCTGCAAATCCGGCGGATCGCCCCCGAGGGCGGGATCTTGAACGGCGTTGCGCAGATCGGAGAGCCGCGTCGAGGTCTCGTCGCGGATCAGATCCTTCCAATCGACCCCGTATGTGTCGGACAGGGCCATGAGGATCTGGACCGAGAGCGAACGCTGATTGTTTTCAAGCAGAGCGACGTAAGGCGCGCTGACCCCGAGCGCCCGCGCCATCTGCGCCTGCGTCTGATTGTGCTCGCGCCTGAGTTGCCTCAATCGCGGTCCGACAAAGGTCTTTGACATGGCTTTCGCTTACAGACTTACAGAAATGTAACTTTGTTATGTAAACAACTAACACACATACTCGAAATTTCGAGCAACAATCTGTCCGTTGCGATATTTCGCCCTACATCACGTCGCGACTCATAAGTCATCCGCGGACCATGGCCATGACCCACAAAATTCTCATCCTCGGAGCCTCGTACGGTTCCCTTCTCGGAACCAAGCTGGCGATGGCCGGCCACGATGTCACGCTGGTGTGCAGGCATCGCACATCGGCGCTGATCAATGCCGAGGGAACCGAGGTCCGCATCAAGCTCAAGGGCGAAGATACGCACCGCAGCATCTTCTCGCGCGATCTGCCGGGCAAGATCGATGCAAAGACGCCGGACGAGGTCGATCCGGCCGAGTACGATATGGTCGGCCTCGCGATGCAGGAGCCGCAATACGGAACGCATGAAATCTGGACGCTGATGGTCAAGATCGCGGAGGCGCGCGTGCCGTGTCTGTCGATCATGAACATGCCGCCGCTGCCCTACCTCAAGCGCATTCCGGCGCTGGCCGACATGGACCTCGACTTGGCGTTCACGCAACCGCGCGTGTGGGATCGTTTCGAGCCCGGTCTGGTGACGCTGTGCAGCCCTGACCCGCAGGCTTTCCGTCCGCCCGAAGAGGCCGCCAACGTTCTGCATGTCGGCTTGCCGACGAACTTCAAGGCGGCACCTTTTGCCGAAGCAGCCCACAACGAGATCCTGACAAAGCTGGCGGATGACATCGCCGCGGTGGAGCTGGACGGCAACGACGTTCCGGTGAAACTGCGCGTGCACGACTCGCTGTTTGTGCCGCTGGCAAAGTGGTCGATGCTGCTGACCGGCAACTACCGTTGCGTACAGCCGGGCGAGAACCGGCCGATCCGGGACGCTGTGCATTCGGACCTCGATCTCTCGCGCGCGATCTACTCCTACGTGGACGATCTTGCCCGACACCTCGGCGCCGATCCGGCCGATCAGGTGCCGTTCGAGAAGTATGCGAAGGCCGCCGAAAGCCTCCTGAAGCCGTCATCCGCCGCGCGTGCAATCGCTGCGGGCGCCCCGCTGATCGAGCGCGTTGACCGTCTGATCCAGCTGATCGGCCGTGCAATCGACCGCCCGCACCTCGAAGTCGACCGCACAGTGAAAATTGTCGACGAAAAGCTCGCACAAAACTCGACCCGCGCGGCCTGACCGCCACCTTCCCGATACCCAACGTTTACCAAAGGAAATCCGATGACTGGCTTCAATGGTCTTGCCGTGCCCGGCCCCACGAACATGCCCTTCCAGATCCGTCAGGCGATGGATGTGCCTCTGGAAGATCATCGCGCGCCGGATTTCCCGGAGTTCACGCTGCCGCTGTTCGCCGATCTGAAAAAGGCTTTCATGACCGAAACCGGTCACGTCTTCATCTTCCCGGGTTCGGGCACCGGCGGCTGGGAGTCGGCGATCGCGAACACGCTTTCGCCCGGCGACAAGGTACTTGCGTCGGTCTTCGGCCAGTTCTCGCACCTCTGGGTCGACATGTGCGAGCGCTTTGCCCTCGACGTGGACGCGATCCAGGTCCCGTGGGGCCAGGGCGTCCCGCTCGCCGAATACCGCGCGAAGCTGGAAGCCGACAAAACGCACGCGATCAAGGCCGTTCTGGTCACGCATAATGAAACCGCGACCGGCGTGACGTCGGACGTCAAGGGCGTGCGCGACATCCTCGATGATCTCGGGCACCCGGCCATGCTGTTCGTCGACGGCGTGTCGTCGATCGGCTCTTTGGAGTTCCGCATGGACGATTGGGGTGTGGACGTCGCCGTCTCCGGCTCGCAGAAAGGCTTCATGCTGCCGACAGGTCTCGCAATCGTCGGCGTCAGCCAGAAGGCGATGGAAGCCAAGAAGTCGTCCAAAATGCCGGTCTGCTTCTTCGACTACGACGACATGATCAAAACCAACGCGCAGGGGTACTTCCCTTACACGCCTGCGACGACGCTGCTGCGCGGGTTGCGCGCATCGCTCGACATGCTGTTCGAGGAAGGTCTGGAGAACGTCTTCGCCCGGCACAACCGACTTGCGTCGGGCGTTCGCGCCGCTGTCGATGCGTGGGGCCTTCGCAACTGCGCGCAGGCACCGCAGTGGCACTCGGACACGGTCACTGCAATTCTGGTGCCGGAAGGCTTCGATGCCAACGACGTCATCAAGACAGCGTTCCACAAGTACAACCTGTCGCTCGGCGCGGGCCTGACGAAGGTCGCCGGCAAGGTCTTCCGGATCGGCCACCTGGGCTACCTGAACGAAATCATGGTCATGCAGGCGCTTGGCGGCGTCGAACTGGCAATGCACGAGGTCGGCATACCGTTCGAGCCGGGCGCAGGCACAGGCGCTGCCGTGCGTGCCTTCGCTCAGCCGGCAACCGCTGTCCGGATCGCCGCGGAATAAGTTTTCCCTCCCAGCAATGGGACACTGAATGACCGCCTTCGGGCGGTCACTTTTTTTTCAGGCCCGTCAATCCGGATTGACAGTGCAGGCGCCGCGCGTGCAACGCTTCGGGCACGCAGAAGACAGGCCTTTCATGAATGACCACAACGACCTGACCACCGGGACGCGTCTTGAAAAGTTCTCGGATCCGGACGTTACGGCGGCGGGCGAGCCCCGCGCGAAGGTGCCCTTGCGCACGCTGGAAACGCTCTGGTTCAACACAGGTACGCTCTGTAACATCCAGTGCGCGAACTGTTACATCCTGTCGAGCCCAACCAACAACGATCTGGTCTATCTGACCGAAGCGGAGGTCGTCCGGTATCTCGACGAGATCGAGGAAAGGAGCTTTGCGACGCGCGAGATCGGCTTCACTGGCGGCGAGCCGTTCATGAACCCGCAAATGTGCGCGATGGCGCGCGCATCCCTCGAGCGCGGGTTTGAAGTGCTGATCCTGACCAACGCGATGCGTCCGATGATGCGTCCGAAGGTGCAGCGCGAACTCGAAGCGCTGATCGCGGAGTTCGGCGATCGCCTGACGCTCAGGGTCTCGCTCGACCACTACACGCCCGAGAAACATGACGAACAGCGCGGGCGCGGAACATTCGACGTCACTCTAGAGGGCATGCGCTGGATGCGCGATCGCGGTGCCAGGATGAGTGCTGCGGGGCGCTCGCTCTGGAGCGAGGACGAGGACACGGCGCGCGCCGGTTTCGCGGAGCTGTTCCGGGCCGAGGGCTTTCCGATCGATACGAATGATCCGGGCACGATGGTGATCTTTCCCGAGATGGATGAGACCGTCGAGGTGCCGGAGATCACCACGGCGTGCTGGGGGATACTGGGCAAGACGCCCGATACGGTCATGTGCTCAAACGCCCGCATGGTCGTGAAGCGCAAAGGCGCGGAGGCACCCACGGTGCTGGCCTGCACATTGCTGGCCTATGATCGACAGTTCGAAATGGGCACGCGGCTGGCCGATGCGGCACGTCCGGTGGCGCTGAACCATCCGCATTGCGCCAAGTTCTGCGTGCTCGGCGGGGCTCGCTGTTCGGCCTGAGCGGCCTCGACGTCCGATGATTTTCGAAGATCGTGCGCGCCCGGCGTGCTCAAGCCGCGGTACCGATCTTGCCCTTGAAGGCTTCGGTCACGTACCGGAAGACCCGCACGTCCGATGACCAGTGATCGCGCGGCAAGCCCGCCTTCACCTTCAGACCGTTGAAGAACTGTTCCGGAGTCTTCAGGGATTCCCAGACCTTCGGCAGAAAGGTTCCCCGGTTCTGGCCGGACTGGAGGATCAGACCGTCACGCCCGGGCACAAGCTGAGCGAGCAGATCCTCCTGCGATGTGAACTTCATGGACGCCGGACGGGAAAGCACGGCGACCTCGATCTCGGCGGCGCGGATCTCGTCTTCGGTGACGGGTTTGAAGCGGGGGTCTTCGAACCCGGCCTTCACCGCGTTGTTCAGGATGTCCCGGGCGAGCGGATGGTGTGCTGCAAGCGACCCGATGCAGCCGCGTAGACGGCCATCGAGTGTCAGCGTGACGAAGGCCGGTGCGACGGAGCGGAGCGGCACCGGAAAGCTGTCGAGGTTGATCGCCGGCGCCTTGCCATTGCGTGCCCGGCTGATCATCGACTTCGCAGCAATCGAGAGCGCCTCGGCCCGGTGCGCAGGTGCAAGCCGTGCGGCCAGCGCGTCATGGGCCATCCAGGCGCCGTATCCGACGACGCGGGCATTGTCGCCCGTGACATTCCCGGAGTGGGTGAGCGCCAACCGGGTCAGCCGCATCCCGCGCGCGCCTGCGACTTTCAGAAAGGCCGCAAGGGGGCGGTGCCCGCACGCCTCACGAGAGCCGAGGCGCGCGCCATCCAGCTTCTCGACCGCCTCCGCCGTGGACAGATCGATGCGCGAGGCTTCATCCGCTTTCAGAAAATGCGTGAGATCGGTCGAAATCACGATCAGCGTTTCGCCGCCGCCCCAGAGCGTGTCGAGGATCTCCGCCAGCCGGTCGGTCGCGATCTCACCAATCACCAGCGGCACGACAGTGAACCCGGAAAGGCGTTGCTGCAGGAACGGAAGTTCGACCTCGATCGAGTGCTCCTGCGCGAAGGCCTCGGGCACGATGCTCACGTCGGGCTCCTCAAGGAGCTTCTTCACGGAGGCCGCCTCGATCGGCACGTCGCCCAACGGCGTCGCCAGAGCCCCGGCATCCGGCAGGGCAACGCCGCGGAACGCATGGCGATGCGAGGGACCGAGCACGACGACCCGCTGCACCTTGCGCCCGATCGTGGATATCCCCGCGGCCGCCACCGCACCCGAGAACCGATAGCCGGCATGGGGCAGGACGACAGCCTTGGCCGGAGGCACCTCCAGCCGGGGCGCCTTGTCGAGCAGCGCCTGCACCGTCTGTCCCAGCACCGCCGGATCGGACGGATAGAAACTGCCGGCGACCACCGGTTGATGAACGCTCATCTCGCCTCCCAGGGCGGCTTGCATTTGCACAGATGCAATCATGTGCTGCTATGGTGTCAGTTGCAAACAGGAGCTTTTCGCATGGAGCAGACATCCGGAACCGTGCCGGGGCGCTATTGGGCGCCGCTGGACGACGGCCGGATCGAGTGCCAGGTCTGCCCGCGCCTGTGCCGTCTGCGCGAGGGACAGCGCGGGCTGTGTTTCGTGCGCGCGCGCGAGGAAGACCAGATTGTCCTCGCATCCTACGGACGCTCATCCGGGTTCTGCATCGACCCGATCGAAAAGAAGCCGCTGAATCACTTCCTGCCGGGCACGCCTGTCCTGTCGTTCGGAACGGCCGGCTGCAACCTCACGTGCAAGTTCTGTCAGAACCACGACATGTCCAAGAGCCGCGAGATGGACAAGCTGATGGCGGAAGCGTCGCCGGACGCTCTGGCCAAAGCCGCCGTCAACGCAGGCGCGCGATCCGTGGCCTATACCTACAACGATCCTGTGATCTTCCTCGAGGACGCCGTCGACACGGCCCGGGCCTGCAAAGCGCGCGGCGTGAAGTCCGTCGCCGTCACAGCCGGGTACATCTGCGACGAGCCGCGCACGGAGTTCTTCGAACATATGGATGCCGCCAATGTCGACTTGAAGGCATTTACCGAGCGCTTCTATCACAAGCTTACCGGCGCTCATCTGACGCCGGTGCTGGAGACCCTCGAATATCTGGTCAACGAAACGGATGTCTGGGTCGAGATTACCACGTTGCTTATCCCGGACGAGAACGACAGCGCGGCGGAGATCCGCGAGCTTTCAGAATGGGTCGCTTCCCGGCTGAATGTCGATGTCCCGGTCCACTTCACCGCGTTTCATCCCGATTACCGGATGCTCGACAAGACCAGAACGCCGGCAGAGACGCTGCTGCGCGCCCGCGCCGTCGCACGCGAGGTCGGTCTGAACCACGTCTACATCGGCAATGTCCATCACGCAGAGGCGCAGTCGTCTTATTGTTCGGGCTGCGGCGCAAAGGTCATTGGGCGAGACTGGCACCAACTGTCGGACTGGCGCCTGACCGATCACGGGGCCTGCACGATTTGCGACACGCCATTTCCGGGTGTGTTCGACGGGCCGCCAGGAACCTGGGGCCGAAAGCGCCAGCCCGTGCGGATCATCTGACGTCCTAAGCGGGCAGCGCGCTTCGAGTTCGAGCTTCAACGAGGCTGCGAGACAGAACGTTTGGGCTGACGCAACGTCATCACAAAAAAGTTAACTTTGTCCGCGTCCCGATGTTGACAAAGCTCCTCAAAATCCGCAGTTGACGTTTACGTTAAATGTCAAATTGGAAAAAATAGATGGCAAACCCGGATACGACCCTTACGATCTATTTCTGCGGCAGCGGAAACAATCTGACCGCTTACAAGGCCCACAAGCACGCAGTACCGCAACTCTGCAAAGTCGCTCGCAACCGCCACATCGGATATGACGGCCCCGGCGGACACAACACGAACACTCTGGTCTATGAGATGAACGGCAACGGCACGTTCTATCGCGATGACAAAGGCAACAAGGTGCATACCGGTCCGGACAAAGACGTCGAGGTCGATAGCAACGTTGGAAGCCAGGCGAGCGGCAAGGGCGCCAACATGATGATCAAGAAGTCCTTCGAGTGGCTGTGGTATCACTGCGGCTCGCCGGCAGCCCTTCTGAAAAAGCCGGTAAAAACGATAAATCTGTGCGGGTTCAGCCGGGGTTCCGTGAACGCAGTTGTCGCCGCATACTTCATCGATGCGGTCCTGAAGCCGCGGATCCCGACCCTGACCGTGAACATGTTTGTGTTCGATCCGGTCAAGGGGTCGGGCGGCGCCAACGAGTACAATCAGACCTATCACTTCGACGCTGGCTTCAAGAAGTACAGCTTCGGGGTCGACATCCACAAGCTGCCACCCGTTGTGCAGGACTTCAAAGCGACCGTCGCGGCCAATATGGCAGGGACTACGGCTGGCGTGATTTCGAAAGACTGGGGCTTCCAGTCGACATTGCCGACTCAGAACAAGACCCCGAATTACGAAGTCGTGGTCATGCCGGGCGGGCACAACAGCGGCACCAAGTACAATCTCGAGAACAAGGGATCCAACATGGGCCGGATCGGGATCTCGATGGCACAGGAGTTTCTGAGCGATCACGGCAGCCAGTTCTCCGCGAACTATGTCATGTCGACGCGGCAGACGGTCGAGGCATATGCGATTGCGCGCAATCCCGGAAAGGGCGTGAAGGCAAAGGACGATTTCGCGTTCTTCGACAAGAAAGGGCACGTGAAGACGAGCAAGCGCCGGGCCGAAGTTGCCGGTCGCTACAACGACTGGCTTGACCACGGCTTCTTCGTAAACAATCAGCACGCCAAAGCGTTGAAGAAGGTGCTTCCGGATCTCGAACACCGCCTCAGAATGGGCCAGGTGATCGGACCCAATGACTTCACCGCCACACACAAGTTCGCCTACCCCGAGACATACGACGCACTGGTCGCGACCGGCTATCTGTCAGAGTGAAGTGGAAGATTGCGACCTTACGGATTGGCGATGATCGCCGACCAGGATCTCTCGGCAGGATCCCCTGCCGGGAGATCTGCGTTCAAGGGTTTCGCAGCCGATCAGCTCAGACTTCCGATCCACTGATCCCGTGACCGTTGGTCTTGGAACACCAGCTCGTTGGTTTGACCTTGGCCGGGCTATCCCAACGTCCCGGCGAAACCGCGCGACAATGCGGGCAACACCCGAACCTCTTGCATCCATCGTCATCCTTGGCCTGTCGGCACGTCCTTGGGCTTCTCGACAAGACCAGAACGCCGACGGAGCCGCTGCTGCGTGCCCGCGCCGTCGCGCGTGAGGTCGGTCTGGACCACGTCTACATTGGCAACGTTCACCATGCCGAAGCGCAGTCTTCGTATTGCGCGGACTGCAGTGCGAAGGTGATGGGCCGCGACTGGGACGGGCTTTCCAACTGGCGCCTGACCGATCTTCGCGACTGCACCATATGCACTGCGCCGTTTCCCGGTGTTGTCGACGGCCCGCCCGGGACTTGGGGACGCAAGCGCCAGCCCGTGCGGATCGTCTGAGCCGGACGGCGGCGCGGGCCCAGCCCCGCGCGACCATCCCGGCTGGGCTTCGGCTTCAGAACCCCTCGAGCACCATCTTGCCGCGCGCCTTTCCGCTGGCGAGGATGCGATGCGCCTGCCGCAGGTTCTCGGCCGAGATCGTGCCGAGCGTCTCCGTGGCCGTCGAGCGAATGCTGCCAGCCTCGATCAGGCTCGCGGCTTCGTTAAGGATCTCGCCCTGACGCGCCATGTCCGCCGTTTCGAACAGCGGGCGCGTGAACATGAGCTCCCAATGGGTCGAAACCGCCTTGGTCTTGAAGGGCATCACGTTCAGCGTTTCGGGGTCGTCGATCAGCCCGAAGCGGCCTTGCGGGGCGATCAGTTCCGCCACCTGTTCCAGATAAAGATGCGTGTGCGTGGTCGAGAAGACGAAGCCCGGCGCACCGATGCCCAGCGCCTCGACCTGCGGTGCCAGAGGCTCATGGTGGTTGATCACATGATGCGCGCCGAGGTCTTTTGCCCAGGCCTGCGTTTCGGGCCGAGAAGCGGTCGCGATCACGGTCAGGTCGGTCAGGGCGCGCAGCAACTGGATCGCGATAGAACCGACGCCGCCCGCGCCACCCAGGATCAGAACGGCCGGTGCCGCGCCCGGCACCGGGTCGGTCACGCGAAGACGGTCGAAAAGCATCTCGTAGGCGGTCAGCGTCGTCAGCGGCAGGGCGGCTGCCTCCGCATCCGAAATGTTCGACGGCATGCGTCCGACGATACGCTCGTCGACAAGATGATACTCTGCGTTCGTGCCCGGCCGGTTGATCACGCCCGCGTACCAGACCCGGTCGCCGGGCTTGAACAACGTGACGTCAGCGCCGGTTTCGACGACTTCTCCGACCGCATCATATCCGAGGATGTTCGGAGCGCCGCCCTCTGGTGCGCGTCGCTCACGCACCTTGTAGTCGACGGGGTTGACGGCGACCGCGCGCACGGCGACGAGCAGGTCGTGGCCGGACGCGACCGGTCTCTCTGTCTCGAAATCGACAAGCGTGTCGTCGCGGTCAATCCCGCCCTGCATCGTGTAGCCGATGGCTTTCATCAGACGATCCCCCGCGCGGCTCAAGCTGTCTTCGTCATTTCGTTCAGAACGAAATTGGCCACGGCACCTTCAGTCGCCGCCATGTAGGCCGCCAGATGCGGCGCGTTCATGTGGGTCTGCCAGAGTTCACGGCTCTCCCAGTTCTCGTAGAACACGAAGAAGCCCGGCTTGTCGTTGTCTGCGTGCAGATCGTACTGGATGCACCCCGCCTCGGCGCGCGTGATCGGAACCAGCTTTTCGAGTTCGGCGCGGACGAGTTCTTCCTTGCCGGGCTCGGCGGTGATCTGGGCGAGTATCGTGAGGACCATCTCGGCATCTCCTTTTGACATCGGGCAACGATGCGCGGCATATCAGCGGACAAGCGCGTATATGCAAGTACGCACATTCTGAGCTTATAGGTACAAGATGGATACTGTAGACGACCCGGTCGGGACTCCGCAGCGCTTCGTGAACTACGATTGCAGTGGCGGCTGCCCGGTCGAAGGTGCGCTGGAACAGATCGCGGGCAAGTGGAAGGGGCTGATCATCTATCACCTTCTCGAAGGGACGCTGCGCTTCAACGAATTGATGCGCCGGGTCGGAACGGTCACCCAGCGGAGCCTGACCAAGCAGCTGCGCGAGCTTGAAGCCGACGGAATTGTCGATCGCAAGGTTTATGCCGTCGTTCCTCCGCGGGTGGAATACTCGCTGACGCAGAAGGGGCAGAGCCTGCGGGACGTGATTTTGGCGCTGCGGGCTTGGGGGATCGAGAACCCGCGTGCCTACGTTCAGGAGGCGGCATCTCGTGAACGCGGTGCGGACAAATCCGTGAAGGCCTAAACCCGCGATCTCACGGTAACGAGACGTCCGAATCCAGTTTTAGGGCAAGATTCACCGTCGCATCATCAGGTATCGGCGCTGCACCGATCAGATGTTGAAGTCGGGTGTTTCGCGGACGCCGTGATCGATCCCGCTGTCGCGCGCTTGCCGGCAGAGATCCTCCATCGTGATCTGGTCGAGCTTGCCGAGCACGATCGACCGCGTCTCGGCCCAGAGCGGCGCGATGATCCGCTCGCCGAGCGCGGCCTGGCTGACCGGGTCCTTCTCGGCCTCGGCGTCGATCTGGTCGACAACGCGAACGACGTCGCCAACGGTGATCTTGCGCCGCTCTCGCGCCAGCGTGTAGCCGCCGCGCGGACCGCGAACCCCCTTCAGGATGCCCTTGTGGACGAGCTGCTGCATGACCTGTTCGAGATATCGCTGCGGAATGCCTTGACGGCTGGTGATGTCCTTGGACTGAACGGGATCGGGCCGCGCATTGTAGGCCACGTCGAGCACCGCTTCGAGCGCCAGCATCGTCTTTCGCGAAAGTCTGAGCATTGCGCCTCCTAACCGGTCGAGCCGAAACCGCCGGCACCCCGTTCGGTATCGGGCAGTATGTCCGTCAGCACCATGCGCGCCTGAGTGACAGGCGCGATCACCATCTGAGCGATGCGGTCGCCGTGGCTGATCGTGACCGTCTCCGCCCCGAGATTGATCAGCAAGATCTTGATCTCGCCACGATAGTCCGCGTCGATCGTGCCGGGACTGTTCAGCACGGTCAGCCCCTGTTTCACGGCGAGGCCGGAGCGCGGACGGATCTGCGCTTCGGTGCCGGCAGGCAGCGCCATGGCCAAACCGGTCGGGATCAGCGCACGTCCGAGGCTCGGGAGTTTGATGCCGTGCGCACGATCAGGTTCCGCGAGGCAGGCGCGCATATCCATGCCCGCAGCCTGCGCCGACTCGTAGCGCGGCAGGGCGAGCGCTGGATCGTGGCTTTCCAGTGCCTTGACGGCGACCTCGATCATGCGATGCCCCGGTTCGCCAGTTTATCGGCGATGCGTTCCGCGAGGTTTTTCGCGACCGCGTCCTTGCCCTGGGTCGGCCAGGTCTCGGCACCCTCGTCCGAGATTAGGGTCACGGTGTTGCTCTGCCCGCCCATCACGCCGGTCTCCGGCGAAACGTCGTTCGCGACGATCCAGTCGCAGCCCTTGCGGAGGCGTTTCTGCGTCGCGTGCTCGACGACATTCTCGGTCTCGGCCGCAAATCCGACCACGAGCGCGGGCCGACGACCCGGCGGCAGATGCGCGATCGTTTTCAGAATGTCCGGATTCTCGGACATCTGAAGCGCCGGAACCTGACCGGATCCGTCCTTCTTGATCTTTTGCTCCGACTCCGAGGCCACACGCCAATCGGCGACCGCGGCGGCGAAGATGGCAGCCTGCACCGGAAGTGCTGCCTCGACGGCCGCCTTCATCTCGCGCGCTGTTTCCACGCGAATTGTCCGCACGGCATCGGGCGCGGCAAGGCCGACCGGCCCCGAAATCAGGGTGACATCCGCACCGAGATCCCGCAGCGCACCGGCAATCGCATATCCTTGCGTGCCCGAGGAACGGTTCGCGATGTAGCGCACCGGGTCGATAGGCTCATGTGTCGGCCCGGCCGTTACCAGAACGGGAGTGTGCGCCAGCGGTCCGGTTCCGCCGACAATGGCGTCGTGCTGCTCGATCGCCTGCACGATCTCGTCGGGTTCGGCCATCCGGCCCGGCCCGTATTCGCCACAGGCCATATCGCCCTCGTTCGGGCCGACGATGGCCGCGCCGTCCGCCACCAACGTCGACAGGTTTCGCTGGGTCGCCGCGTGCTGCCACATTCTGACATTCATGGCCGGCGCGGCGAGGACAGGCGTGTCGGTGGCGAGCAGGAGGGTGGAGGCAAGATCGTCGGCGTGTCCTTGCGCCATCTTCGCCATCAGGTCGGCCGTGGCGGGTGCGACGACAATCAGATCTGCCGACCGCGAGAGCTGTATGTGTCCCATCTCGGCTTCGTCGGTCAGGTCGAAAAGGTCGGTGTAGACCTTGTTGCCCGACAACCCGGCAACGCTGAGCGGCGTTACGAACTGCTCCCCCGACCGCGTCAGAACTGCGGTGACGCTGCCTCCCCGGCGCTGAAGCGCGCGGATCAGCTCGAGCGATTTATACGCAGCGATGCCCCCGCCGATGATGAGCAGAAAACGCTTTCCATCGATGTTCATAATCTGCCCGGCGACTCACCAACGGTTCATTATTTCCAGATTGCAGGTGTAATTCTCGCAATCACCACAAGCAAGAGCGTATTTCATCAAGGCAATATCGTCTCATTTTGAACCATAATCGACCAAACGACTCAGATAGTTAATCGAAGCTTAAGGCGATGCCTCGCAGAATCTGGGGAGACAGGATTGGTGAATTTCGGTTTCCCCTAAAAATTGAGATGTTGTCCCGGCATTCGGTAACGCTCTGTTAACGATGCTTGCAGGAGGATGAACATGAACGATTGGTTTGTCACGGTTCTCGTCTCGGTGCGCGACATGGCCGCCCAAAGCGGAATGGTTGCTCTCGCAGAAGAGATGGACGTCGCAATCCTGGTGGCTGCCAACGAAAGTCACGAGCGGGATTTGGCGAATCTGGGCAGGGTGGATGTCAACGCATCTGAACACGATCCTCGAGCACTTGCAGACCCTGCCGACTTTGGGCGGATTCGGCGGTATCATTGATACGGTTCGTGGAACCTACGACGTAGATCATGTCACCTATTACGCAGTCTCTCTCGGGATCGATGCGCGTGAACTGGAACAACCCGATGTTCAGGAGTTCCAGGATATCGACGGCGTCATCCTGCAGACCGGCCGCAAGGTTGCGGCTGTGTCATACCCGCAGGACTGGCTGCGATGGTATGTCGAGGCGAACTTCCACGAATCCGATCCGGTTCTGCTCGGCGCGTCGGCCAGCTTCGACCCCGTCGACTGGGCCGAACTTTCCTGGGACTCGCGCGATGAACGCGAATTCCGCAGCCAGGCCCAGGAATTCGGCGTTGGTAACCAGGGCTACACCGTTCCGGTCAGGGGACCGGGCGGGCAACTGGCGCTTTTCACCATCAACAAGCAATGCTCGCAGGACAGCTGGCAGGCGTTCCTTGCGGAGCATCGCACCGATTTCATGCTGCTGGGGCACTTCATGCACCAGCGCGTTCTCAAACTGGTCGGCGTCGAGCAAGCGGCTTCGGCCCGGCCACTGTCTGCCCGCGAGAAAGACGCCATGCGTCTGATCGCCAGGGGCATGAGCCGTGGACGCGCGTCCGAAGCGCTCGGGATCTCCGAGAACACGTTCCGCGTCTATATCGATAGCGCCCGGCACAAGCTGGGAGCGCTGAACATACCGAACGCCATCGCACTGGCCGTACACAGGGGGATCATACCACCGGTCTGACGCACTAGAAAAATCCGCGATGCGTACAATTTGAACGAAATTTTAAGATTTCGTGCGTAAATCCCTCTGTCAGCAGAATGCTGATGGAGCGATACCGCATGTTTACCCTGGTTTATGGCAACGATCTCTTCGACTTTCCGCGTCTGGCGAACGAAATGTTCAATGACCGCCGCGTTCAATTCAAGGAAGACTTGGGCTGGGATCTGGATATTGATCCGGAAGGCCGTGAGATCGATCACTACGACCTGATGAACCCGCTTTACGTGATCCTGAAGAACGATCACGGGCGTCACCTCGCCTCGGGCCGTCTGCTGCCCACGACCGGGCCGACGATGATCGCCGATCACTTCTCGGACCTGACCGATGACGTGGCGATCGAGAGCTCGCTGATCTGGGAGGTCACGCGCGTTTTCGTCGCCGAGCGCGGCAAGGACTCGGTGCGCAATGCAGCGCGCCTGATGTGGGGCGGGGCTCAGATCGGGCTGCGCGCAGGCGTCGAGTTCTACGTCTCGGTGACCCCGAAATACATGACACGCGTCTTCGCGGCCTGTGGCTGGCCGGCCGAGATCATCGGCGAGAAGGTCACCGAGAAGGACGGCCATCTCTGCGCCTGCCTGTGGGAAATCAACGAGAAGAACTGCGACGCTCTGGCCCGCAAGGCCAAGATCGACGCCGGTTCGATCGATCTGCGCGTCCATCGCAAGCCGATCCGTGCGCCGCAGACCAAGGCGCTGAATCCGGCATTTCTGCCGCCGGTCGCGCCGACGACCCCGGTGGCATCCAAGATCTGCTGACCTGACAGCAGCGAACGACGGGCGCGTGCGGTATCCGCGCCCGTCGTTTTGAGACGATCAGGCGGCGTCTGCCAGTGCCTGCGATACCGCAGTCGAGAGCTTTTCGGTGATCTCTGCAATGTGTTCATCCTCGAGGATGAACGGTGGCGCCAGCAGGACGTGGTCGCCATGCACACCGTCAATCGTGCCGCCCATGGGGTAGCAGATCAGCCCGGCCTCGAACGCGGCCTTCTTGATCCGTTTGTTTATCCCAAGTGCCGGATCGAAGGGCGCCTTGGTCTCGCGATCCTCGACGATCTCGAGCGCGCGAAAGAGCCCCCTGCCCCGGATATCGCCGATATTGGGATGCTGGCCGAACGCCGAGACGAGCGCGCCTTGCAGCTTTTCTCCCATCGCATCGGATCGCGCGACGAGATCCCGGTCCAGCAGAGATTTCACGACAGCCAGTCCGGCCGCGCAGGCGATCGGATGACCGAGATAGGTGTGGCCGTGCTGGAAGAAACCGCTTCCGCCGGCGATCGTGTCATGGATCTCGGAGGTGCAGAGCATCGCCCCGATCGGCTGATAACCGCCGCCGAGCCCCTTCGCGATGGTGACAATATCCGGGCTTATGCCATCCTGTTCGCAGGCAAACAGGGTTCCGGTGCGCCCCATTCCGCACATGACTTCATCGAGGATCAGGAGAACGCCGTACCGGTCGCAGATCTCGCGGACACGTTTGAAGTAGCCCTCGACCGGAGGAACGGCGCCGATCGTGGCACCGACCACCGGTTCGGCCAGGAACGCCATGACCGAGTCGGGGCCGAGCCGCTGGATCTCGGCTTCCAGTTCATCGGCGACCCGATGACCGTAGGCCTCGGGGGATTCGTCGTCAGCCCGATCGCGATACTCGTAACAGGGGGAGATGTGGCTGAAGTCGACCAGCAGTGGCTCGAACTGCTTCTTGCGCCAGGCATTCCCGCCCGCCGCCAGCGCGCCAAGCGTATTGCCGTGATAACTTTGACGCCGTGCGATCAGGTGGCGGCGCTGCGGCTCTCCGCGTTCGAGATGGTACTGGCGGGCGAGCTTCAGGGCTGCCTCGACCGCCTCGGAGCCGCCGGAGACATAGTAGACGCGCTCGATCCCTGCCGGCGCGTTGGCGATCAGCAGGTCGGCCAGTTCTTCCGCCGGTTCGGACGAGAAGAACCCGGTATGCGCAAAGGCCAGCTTGTCGGCCTGGTCCTTGATCGCCTGCGTGACCACCGGGTCGCCATGACCGAGGCACGAAACTGCCGCGCCGCCCGACCCGTCGAAGTAGCGCTTGCCCTCGGCATCGATCAGGTAGCAGCCCTCTCCAGCCACAGCGATGGGAGGCACGTTCTTGGAGTGACGCGGGAAGACATGGCTGTCACGCGGCTGGCTCATGCCGGCATCTCCTTCTCTCGGCGGCGCGTCTGCATCCAGTAGACCCCGGCCAACAGCAAGAGCGCCGGGAGATAAAAGATCTCTTTCGGCATGCGACTCGCCTCGGTCTGGATGTTCGAGACGTGCACCGGATCGTCGCCGTAGTAGTCGAACATCGTCCCGATCTTCTCGAAATAGGGAGTCTGCGGGAACGGCTCGTCGATCTTGGCGAAACCGTCTTCCAGATTGACGGTCAGCCCGGCGCCTTCCAGCCGCTCGATTGCCTCGGCCCGTCTGCCCATCGGCACGAGCAGCGTGGTCGACGTCATGTCGCCGGTGTCGAAGTCGGGCCCGGAGACGATGAAGGTCAGCACACCGTTGTCGGGCGCACCGCCGACGACTTCGAAGACGCGCTCCGGCGGGTGCTCGACATAGGGCGGCTGGATCTGATCGAGCCAGAAGCCCGGCCGGAACAGCGTGAACGCGATCAGCAGCAGGATGGCGGATTCCCAAGCCTTGTTGCGCGTCATCCACCAGCCTTGCGTCGCCGCCGCGAACAGCATCATGGCTATGACGGCGACGCCGAAGACGAACACCGCCTTTGCCGGGCCGACATCGATCAGCAAAAGCTCGGTGTTGAAGATGAACAGGAACGGCAGCAGGGCCGTGCGGATATCGTAGGCGAAGCCCTGGATACCCGTCTTGATCGGATCGCCTTTCGAGATTGCGGCGGCGGCGAAGGCTGCCAACCCGACCGGCGGCGTGTCGTCCGCGAGGATGCCGAAGTAGAAAACGAACAGGTGCACCGCGATCAGCGGCAGGATCAGTCCATCCGCTGCCGCCAGCGTCAGGATCACCGGCGCCATCAACGAGGACACCACGATGTAGTTGGCCGTGGTTGGCAGGCCCATGCCGAGGATCAGGCTCATCACCGCCACCATCAGCAGCATCACCATCAGGTAGCCGCCCGAGGCATACTCGACCAGTTCGCCGATCACCTGGTGCGCACCGGTCAGCGAGATCGTGCCGACGATGATGCCTGCAGCACCCGTCGCGACGCCGATGCCGATCATGTTGCGCGAGCCCGAGACCATGCCGTCGATCCACTCGCCCCAGCCGCGCGCGAAAGCCCCGCCAATGTTGCCCTGCCCGCGCATCATCGCTTTTAACGGATGTTGCGTGAGCGTGACGGCAATCATCGCCAGCGTCGCCCAGAACGCAGAGAATGCGGGCGAGAGACGCTCGATCACGATGCACCAGATCAGAATGACGATCGGCAGGATGAAGTAGAGACCGGTCACAGCCGTTGGTCCGGCGCGCGGCAGTTCCGTGATCGGGGCGTCCGGGTCATCGACCACCAGATCGTCGAGCCGCGAGGCACGCCAGAGCAGGATGAGATAGCCCACGGTGCACAGCGCAATCACCACCGGGAAGGCGAGATCCGGCAGGGCCGTCTTGATCCAACCCATGCCGAAATAGACCGCCAGGCCGAGGAAGGCGACGAAGAGGAAGCCGGAAAGCACGCCAATCAGCCGCTGCGCGATGGTGGTCGCGACCGACGGTTTCGGCAGGCCCTTGAGGCCCAGCTTCATCGCTTCGAGATGGACGATATAGACGAGCGCGATGTAGCTGACCAAGGCAGGCACGAGCGCGTGCTTGATGATCTCGGTGTAGGAGACGCCGGTGAACTCGGCCATCAGGAATGCGGCAGCACCCATCACCGGCGGCGTGAGCTGTCCGTTGGTGGACGAAGCGACCTCGACGGCGCCGGCCTTCTCGGGCGTGAAGCCCGTGCGCTTCATCAGCGGAATGGTGAAGGTGCCGGTCGTGACCGTGTTGGCGATGGAGGAACCCGAATAAAGCCCGCTCATCGCGGAGGCCACGACGGCGGCCTTTGCCGGTCCACCGCGCAAGTGGCCCATCAGCGAGAACGAGACCTTGATGAAGTAGTTGCCCGCGCCGGCCTTCTCGAGGATCGAGCCAAACAGCACGAACAGGAATATCAGCGAGGTAGAGACGGAGAGCGCGACGCCGAAAACGCCCTCGCCCTGCATCCAGTAGTGCCACATGGCCTTGCCGTAGCTCGCACCCTTCCACTGCATCACCTCGGGCAGCCAGCGGGCATCGCCGAAGAACGTATAACCGAGGAACACGCAGGCGACGATGACGAGCGGCAGCCCGAGTGCGCGATAGACGGTGATCAGCACGATGACCATGCCGACCGTCGAGGCGATCAGGTCGCCCGTCGTCGGCAGGCCCGCGCGCACGGCGATCGCGTCGCGCAGGACAACAGCGTAAAGACACGCGGCGACGCCCAAGGCCGCCAGCAGCCAGTCATACCAGGGAATGCGATCGGTCGGTCCGGACTTGGCCAGCGGGAACGCCATGGCCGCGAGAAACAGGCCGAAGGCCAGGTGAATCCGGCGGGCGTCCGAGTTCGTCACAACTCCGAAGCCGAGTTGCTCCTGCACCCAGAACGGCACGGCCGACGCGATGTAAAGCTGGAAGAAGGCCCAGGCCAGCGCACCCCAGAAGATAACCTGCGCCTGCCAGCCGATCGGATTGCGACCGCCGGTATCCGTGGCCGTAAACTGGTCGAGATTGTCTGATTGTCCGGCCATGTGATCCCCGCTCGGTCGCTTGCCGTGACAGGCACACCGTCACGGCCGGTGTCATGGGGCGGGCGCGCGGCCCACCCCGCGGGCGGATTACATCCAGCCCTTTTCCTTGTAGTACTTCACCGCACCGGGGTGCAGCGGGGCCGACAGCGAGTCGGTGATCATCTCTTCCGGCTTCAGGTTGGCGAAGGCCGGGTGCAGCTTGGTGAACTGGTCGAAGTTCTCGAAGACCGCCTTGACGACCACGTAGACGACCTCTTCCGGCACATCCGCGCTGGAGACGAAGGTGGCGCCCACGCCGAAGGTCTGGATGTCGTTCTCGTTGTTGTACATGCCGGCCGGGATGGTGGCCTTGCGGTAGAACGAGTTGTCAGCGACCAGCTTGTCGATGGCGGGTCCGGTCACGTCAACCAGCTTGGCCGCACAGGTCGCCAGCGACTCCTGGGTCAGAGCGGACGGGTGACCGACCAGCCAGAAATACGCGTCGATCTTGCCGTCGCAGACCGCCTGACCGGTTTCGGCCGACTTCATCTCGGCCGCCAGTTTCAGGTCGTCGCGCGACCAGCCCATGGCCTCTTCCATGACTTCCCAGGTACCGCGGGTGCCCGATCCCGGGTTGCCGATGTTCATCCGCTTGCCCTTGACGTCGGCAATCGTGTTGATGCCCGAGGCTTCCGAGGCGATTACCGTCACCGGCTCCGGGTGCACCGAGAACACGGCGCGCAGGTTCTCGAACTTGCCGGCGTCCTCGAACTTCGAGGTGCCGTTATAGGCGTGGTACTGCCAGTCGGACTGGGCAACGCCGAACTCCAGTTCACCCGCACGGATCGTGTTGATGTTGTAGATCGAACCACCGGTCGACTCGGCCGAGCAACGGATGCCGTGCTCCTTGCGGTCCTTGTTCACGAGACGGCAGATCGCGCCACCCGTCGGGTAGTAGACGCCGGTGACGCCGCCAGTGCCGATCGAGATGAACTGTTGCTGAGCCGTGGCGGGCGCCGATGCGCCGAAAGCCAGCGCTGCGCCGAATGCTGCACCAAGTGCGAGATGTTTCATGTCCGGTCTCCCTGTTCCGGTAGAGGTGATGCGCCGGACCCGCAAAGGGTCGGCGCCGGGCAGGACAGCGAGGCAAACCCGCGCCTTCCTGAAAAAACAGTGATCCAGTCTCGGCACATCGTCAAGCGTCGCGCGCTTGCTCCGGGCGCGGTCGCGCGCCACAAGGAGGCAAACAGGGGAGAGTGAAATGGACGAGATCCGGCTGACACTGGACGAAGCGCACGATCTGGCCGTCAAGGCGCTGATGGCGAACGGTTGCGACCAGCGCAACGCCGAGGCGACGGCGCGGAATATGGCCGGGGCCGAGCGCGATGGCTGCAAGTCGCACGGGCTGTTCCGGGTGCCGGGCTACGTGAAGTCCCTGAAGGCGGGAAAGATCAACGGCCATGCCGATCCCGCAGTCGAACGATTGGGGCCCTGCGTGGTGCGGGTCGAGGCCGACCGGGGCATGGCGCCGCTGGCCATCGAGACCGGGCGGGTGCCGCTGATCGAGGCAGCGCGCGAAAACGGCATGGCGGCCTTGGCGATCCGGCGGGCGCACCACTACGCCGCCCTTTGGCCCGAGACCGAAGCGCTGGCCGAGCAGGGTCTGGCCGCGATGGCCTTCGTGAATTCTCCACCCTACATGACCGCCGCCGGAGGCAAGACCAAGTTCTTCGGCACGAACCCGATGGCGTTCGCCTATCCGCGTGCAGATGGCGGGGCGATGGTCTGGGATCAGGCATCCTCGATGATGGCGCGCGGCGAGATCTCGATTGCCAAACGGGACGGACATCCCCTGCCCGAGGGCGCGGGTCTCGATCCGGACGGCAATCCGACGACCGATCCGGATGCGATTCTCGCAGGTGCTCAACTGCCGTTCGGCGGCTACAAGGGCGGCGCGATCGCGCTGATGGTCGATCTGATGTGCGGCCCGCTGATCGGCGAGGTCACCTCGGTCGAGGCGGGCGCCGAGGACAACGGCGATGGCGGTCCGGCGACGGGCGGTGAGTTGATCCTTGCCTTTGATCCCGCCAAGTTCGGCGGAGGCGACGCCATCGAACGCGGCGAGCGCCTCTTCGCGGCGATGCTGGAGCAAGACGGTGTCCGCCTGCCAGGCGGCCGCCGCCTCGAAGCCCGCAAACGCACGCCAAGCGAAGGCATCACGATCCCTCTGGCACTGCACAAAACGATTCTGGAGCTATCCGGCGTCTGACCGCGATCATCGCGTCCGCGATTGGCGGATCGGTTGCGCGGGCATAGCGTCGAAGAATGACTGTTCTCGCATCTCTGCCGGATGACAAGCTGGACGCCGCACTGGCCGAGGCCGATCTGCGGGTGCTGCTGATGGTGGTCTACCATCTGTCGGGCGATGACCGCTGGCTGGCCGACCCGTTCCTGCCGAAGCGCGATATGAACCTGATTGCAGATGAAGACGCGGGGTTGTCGCCGGAGGCCCAGGCCGAGTTGCGCGCAGCGGCAAAGGCGCTCCTGTCCCCCGGATCTGTTTCACCGGCGATCAACGATCCGGCGGAGCGGATGCCGGACCTGATGCGTGCCTGTCTCGGCGAGCGGGTGCCCGCCGAATACGCCACGATGATGCGCGAGGAGATGGGTTTCGCAGATCGCCGCGTGAAGTGGCGTGGCCCCTCGATGGCGCACCGGGCGAGACACCCGGTCATCATCGTGGGCGCCGGCGCGAGCGGTCTGACCGTCGGCTACAATCTCAAGGAACTCGGCATTCCGTTCGTGATCCTCGAGAAGAACGACGAGGTCGGCGGGACTTGGCTCGAGAACCGCTATCCCGGCTGCGCGGTGGATACGCCGAACCACGCCTATTCGTTCTCGTTCGGGTCGCGCGAACCGTGGGTGCGGTACTTCTCCAAACGCGACGCCTTGCTGAACTATATGGTCTCGCGCAGTCACGAGTTCGGGCTGCGGGACTTTATCCGGTTCGGAACGGAAGTGACGCGTTGCGACTGGGATGAGGATGCAGCCTGCTGGCAGGTAGAGTGTACCGGGCCAGACGGCGATCACACGATCAGTGGGATGGCCCTGATCAGCGCGATCGGGCCGCTCTCGCTGCCGTCGAAAGCTCCGATCCCCGGTGCAGAGGACTTCCACGGTCCGCTGTTCCACTCGGCCGAATGGCCCGAAGATCTCGACGTAACCGGCAAGCGCGTCGCGGTGATCGGGACGGGTGCCTCCTCGATGCAGATCGTGCCGACCATCGTTGATCAAGTCGAAAATCTGACCGTCTACCAGCGCACGCCGCAATGGGTGCGCCACATCCCGCGCTTTCAGGATTGGATGACCGAGGGCCAGTGCTGGCTGCTGGAGAACGTGCCATTTTATGCGGAGTGGTTCCGCTTCACCATGCTCTGGCGGTACGGGGACGGGTTGCTGCGCACATTGAAGCGCGATCCGGACTGGCCGCATCTCGAGCGCTCGATGAACCGGATGAACGACCGGCACCGCGAGCAGATGGCGGCGCATATCGAGCAGGAACTGGAGGGCCGCCCCGATCTGCTCGCCAAGTGCATGCCGTCTTATCCGCCCTATGCGAAACGGATCCTGCTGGACAATGGCTGGTACGCGGCGCTGTGCAAATCAAACTGCGAGCTGGTGACAGACGAGATCGAACGGATCACCCCAGACGGCGTACAGATCAGCGATGGAACCGAACGCCCCGCGGACATCATTGTGCTCGCGACGGGGTTCAAGGTGTTCCAGAACGCCGCGCGCCTGAACGTGACGGGCCGGGATGGGCGGCGCTTGGATCAGGACTGGGCGAACGACGACCCGAAGGCACACCTCGGCATCACGTCGCCCGGGTTCCCGAACATGTTCTTCATGCAGGGACCGAACACGGTTCTGGCGCATGGCGGTTCGGCGATCTTCACGTCCGAGTGCCAGGCGCGCTACGCGGTGGGATCGATCGCGCGAATGCTCGAAGACGGATTGACCTCCGTCGATGTGCGCCAGAACGTTCATGACGACTACATGGCGCGGGTCGATGCAGAGCATCGCGAACTCGTCTGGAACCATCCCGGAATGAAACCCTGGTATCGCAACACGCAGGGGCGCGTCGCAGCGGCGATCCCATGGCGGCTTGTCGACTACTGGAAGATGACGCGCGAGCCAGACTTTTCAGAGTATCATGTCACGCGTGGACGACTTTAAGCGGGGACCGGCCGCTGGCCGGTCGCGGTCTTGCAGCAAAGCCACCACCGCC
>JBCDAV010000008.1:0-199180 GCA_039184865.1 Pseudomonadota bacterium
CCTGATCGTCCGGAAGGCAGGCGACAAGCCGCTGGAGTACATCAAGCTCGACATGAAAGAGCTGATCGTGACGTCGGTTTCGACCGGTGGTTCGGGCGGCGAGGACCGTCTGACCGAGAACGTCTCGCTGAACTTCCGCGAGTGGAAGATCACCTACACCCCGCAGGACGACAAGGGTGCCGGCGGCGGCGCAGTCGACTTCGGCTTCAACATCGCGAAGAACATCGCAGTCTGATCTGACCGCGATCATATAACCGCAAAGGGGGAGGGCGGTATGTCGGATGCTCTTGACGCACTTAAAGAGGGCCAATTCGACGCCGCCCTTTCTCATGCCAAGACGGCAGTAAAGAACGACCCGGGCGATCCTGAAGCCCGGGCTCAACTTTTCCAGATCTTCTGTTTGAACGGGGAGTGGGATCGGGCCGATGCGCAGCTCGAGGCCCTGCTCACGTCCTCGCAGGCGCAGGCCCCGATCTGGAAGCAGTTTCAGATCCTCACCAAGCTCGAAAACCAGCGTCAGGAAGCGCACAAGTCGGCGACCGCACCGGCGATTGTCGGCGATCCCGAGGATTGGATGGCCGGGTTTGCCAAGGCATTCGAGCTTCACATGTCGGGCGATGTCGCAGGCGGAGCCGCGATGCGCGAAGAAGCGCTCGGCGACGCATCATCCGCGGCGGGCAACGTAGACGATACCGAGTTCGAATGGCTGATGGATGGCGATGGCCGCTATGGCCCGATGCTTGAGGCATTCCTGCCGACCGAGGGCGATTATTGCTGGGTGCCGTTCACGGCGCTGACATCCCTGCGAGTCGAGAAGCCGAGCCAGCTCAATCATTTCGTCTGGGCGGCGGCTCACTTCACCTGGAAAGATGGCCGGGTGCTGCACGGTTACGTGCCCGTGCGCTATGTCGGGTCGGAAAATTCGGAGAATCGCGAGCATTCGATGGCGCGTGGCACCGATTGGGTCGATGCCGGCTCAGACGTGTTTACTGGGCTCGGCCAACGTGTTCTGATGAGCGCTGACGACGATTTCCCGCTTCTCGATATCCGGGAAGCGCGCTTCCAGATCTGAGGGCCGCCGATCCATGGCCAGAACGAAGGCCTCCGAACAGCTCAGAGCGCCGTTAATGTACGCATTTCGCAGCGCCGCCGCTGCAGGGGATGCGCAGGATCGTCTCGATATCAGAACGCATGACGGCGAGCGGGTCATCGCCAGTCGGCGCGCGACAGCAACGCGACGCCGGAGTCTGTCCGACAGCGAACTGAAGCGCCTCATGAGCGCTGATCTCGAAGCGCTCTTGAACACTACGAATCTCGAATCCGCCGACCCTGAACTGATCGAGGATCTCGATCATGTGAAGAAGTCGATCCTGAACTACGGCATGCCGGACCTGGCCAACAAGACCGTGGACGAAACCCTGCGCATCGAAGCGATCAAGGACGACATTCGCCGCGTGATTCTCGAATACGAACCGCGCCTGCTTCCCAAGACGCTCGAGATATTCCGGGACACCGCGAACGAATCCGATCTCTCGATCCGTTTTGTCGTGCGCTCTGACATGCGGGCCGACCCTGTCCCGACCTCGGTAGAGTTTGTGACGGAAGTCGAGTTGCAGTCCGGCGACATCAAGATCCAGGACTAAAATGGCCGCCGAAGTGAGACCTGCCGCATGAACCGCGAGTTTATGGAACTCTACAACCGCGAACTTGCGCTGTTCTACGAGCACGCCTCGGAGTTCGCGGAAGAGTATCCGGGCGTCGCGGAACGGCTGGGGTCGATGACCCAGGACTCGCCGGACCCGATGATCGGATCCTTGCTGGAAGGTGCCGCGTTTCTGGCGACGCGCGTCCAACTCAAGCTCAAGCATGAATTCGGCAACTTCACCGACAACCTGCTTGAGCAACTGGTTCCGAACTTCCTGGCACCCATCCCATCGGTCTTTCAGGCGCAAGCGGTGCCGGAGTTCGGCGACGAGGCTCTTCGCGACGGAATATTCCTGACCCGCGGATCGTACCTGGACGCCGCCTATCGAGAGAGGGATCGCTCGATTTCGTGCCGGTATAGGCTGGCCTGCGAGATCGCGATTTTCCCGCTGTCGCTGGTCAAGACAGAATACATCAGCGCCGTTGCTGCGATTGAAGCCCTGAATGTCACGGTTCCGCGCGAGGCGATGGGCGGCTTGCGTCTCGGCTTCCGCGTTCGTTCGGCGCGGACGCTTGAGGCAGAACCGTCCCTCGAGCAAACCGAGGACAAACCTCAGACCTGGGCCAAGGGCCTCAAGATCCCCTATCTCAAGGTTCACTGCACGGGCAACGAGGCGCAGGCCGTTGCCCTCTACGAACAGATCTTCGGGCACACGATCAAGGTTGCGCTCCGGTGGAAGGGCCACGACCAGAAATGGCATACAAAGACCCTTCCGACCGAGGACGTGCTGAGCCAAATCGGCTTCGCGGACGACGAGGCCCTATATCCGATCGATCATCGCGTTTTCCGCGGCTTCGACTACATCCGGGACTACTTCACCTTCCCGCAGAAATTCCTGGGCTTCAGGCTCAACGACTTCGGATCGTTTCTCGATGACGTGGAGGCTCCGGAATTCGAGCTGATCTTCGTGTTCGACGAGGTGAATCCGCGTCTGTCCAACACGGTTGACGAAAGCTCGTTCGGGTTGTTCTGTGCCTCGGCGATCAATCTGTTCGAAAAGACCTGTGACCGCGTTTTCCTGCGGCCGAACGAGTTCGAATATCAGATTGTTCCCGAACGTACCCGGAATCTCGATTTCGAGCCGCATCGGGTGGTCTCCGTCGCCGCGCACCGATCAGGCGACTCCGAACGATTGAACGTCTACCCGATCTACAGTTCGCCCGAGGACCAGACGGCGCGTGAAGCGGCGATGTTCTATTCGATCCGTCGTATGCAGAGACGCAGGACCGGCGACGAGACGAAATACGGGATGCGGTCCGATTATATGGGAACCGACATGTTCCTGACGATGATCGGTCATGAGAAGGCAGCCGAACGCGGTGACGAGATCTCCGAGTTGTCGGTGCGTGCGCTCTGTTCCAACCGACACCTGCCCGAGCATCTTCCGACCGGCGAAACCGGCGCGGACTTCCTGCTGCTCGATAATGACCAGATCCGGATCCGGGCGGCGACCACTCCCACCAAACCGCGCGAACCAATCGTCAGCGGCATGATTGACCGCTCGCGGCCGAACTACACGGGCGAGAATACGTGGCGATTGATCAACATCCTTTCGCTGAACCATCTTGGGCTTGTCGAGAAGCGCGCCGGTGAGGGCGCCCGCGCCATCAAGGACGTTCTGACATTATTCGCCGATCTCGCGGATGGCGTAACAGAGCGCCGGATCCGCGGCGTCCGATCCGTATCGAGTCGTGCTGTCACCCGGCGCGTTCGTGCGCTGAGCGGAATGTCGTCCGCGCGTGGCCTCGAGATCACTGTCACGATCGAGGACAATGCGTTTGAAGGCTCCGGGACTTATCTGCTCGGTGCCATTCTTGACCGATTCTTTGCCGAGTATGTTTCGGTGAATCATTTCACACAGACGGTTATCCGCACCCCGGAACGCCAGGAGATCATGCGCTGGCCGCCGCGCGTCGGGCGCAGGCACACGCTATGAACTGGCAGCAGGACATGGCGGAAAAGCCATGGCTCTACAGTTTCCTGTGGGCGATGATGCGCCACGAGGCGCTGGCAGACGACAAACCCAAGGTCGGGGACAGTGCGACGCGGCGCGAGGAGTTCGTCGATCTGGGCCAGATCCCACACCTCGACTTTCCGGCCTCGAACGTCGCGACGTACACGCCAAAGACCGATGCCGGGAAAGCCCGGCTCCGGGTTAAGTTCCTGGGTATGCTGGGTCCGATGGGTCCGCTTCCTTCTTCGACCACCGAGGAAGCACTGGCGTGGTACGCCAAGCGGGACGAGGCCTTCGTCAGATTTCTCGACATCTTCAACAACAGGTTTCTTCAGTTCTTCTACAGGGCTTACGCCGATGCCCGGCCCGCTGCCCACGCGATGCGGCCTGCCGACGACCGGTTCCGTGACTTTGTAGGCTCTGCCATGGGCCTTGGTGGGAAGACCTGGCGCGATCTTGACGCGATGCCGGACTACCAGAAGCTTAGCTTTGCCGGCCTGCTCGGACCTCGGCGGATTTCGGCCTCGCAGCTCGAAAGCCTGACGGCGGGTGTTTTCGGTATCCAGGCTGAGGTCGATCAGTTCGTCGGATCGACCGTTCCGGTCGACAGCTCGGAACAGACCCGGCTCGGGGCGGCGTTCGCGACGCTCGGCAGCGAGGCGATGATCGGAAGCGAGGTGATTTCGGTCGACACCAAGTTCCGCCTCCGCCTGTTTCCCGGCACGTTGCAAAACTATGAAAGGTTCCTGCCCGGAGGAGACTGGAATCAAAGGCTTATCGATGCGATCATGAACGCAGTGGGTTTCGAGTATGAGTGGGATGTGGAGTTGGTACTGCCCGATCACGAACCGGACCCGGTGAAACTCGGTTCTTATGGGCAGCTTGGATGGACCAGTTGGGTCCGCAAACCTGGTGTGAGCACCGCGGACTCTGTCGTGCGGACGCGGTTCACCCCAATGAATGATGATGTAATTCGCAGCCTGAACTAGGTCGGCGAACAAGGGAGGGAGCATTTCAATGGCAGATATTTCACTCGAGACAGTTACCGGCAAACTCAACAGGCTTGGATACGATTGCTTCATTCAGGCACTTCGTCAGGCGAAGGGGTCGGGTAACGCCAACCTCGAACTCGCACACTGGTTCGTGCATGTCCTGCAGAATGATCGCTGCGACATCGCCCTGACATGCGACCACTACAAGCTCGATCGCGGTCAGCTCATGCGCGACGTGCAGTCCGTCACGGACGGATTCAAGAAGGGCGTCACCGAGATGCCCCAGGTGTCCGAGCAGATCGTCGACACCCTCGAGCGCGCTTGGTTCTACGCGACGCTGTTCTTCGGCGAAATGCAGATCCGCACCGGCCATGTCCTGATGGGCATGCTGAAAGACATGAAGCTCAACCGCGTTCTGAAGAACCTGAGCGGCGAGTTCGGCAAGATAAACCCTGACGATCTGGCGAACGAGTACCGGGCGATCTGGCGTGAGAGCGACGAGGAAACCCTCAAGCCGATGGACGGCAGCTCGCTCGGCGGAACCGGGGCGACGGATGCCGCAGAAGGACCGACCGGGTCGACCGCACTCGACAAGTATTGCGTCGACATGACGGCGAAAGCCGGGGAGATGGACCCGATTGTCGGTCGCGACGAAGAGATCCGTCAGATCATTGATGTCCTGCAGAGACGTCGGCAGAACAACCCGATCATCACGGGTGAGGCAGGCGTCGGCAAGACTGCCGTTGTCGAAGGTTTCGCGCAGAAGATCGTCGCAGGCGAAGTGCCCCCGTCCATCGAGGGGACGCGGCTCCTGAGCCTCGACATCGGCTTGCTGCAGGCCGGTGCGTCCATGAAGGGCCAGTTCGAGGAGCGCCTGCGCAACGTCATCGACGAGGTGCAATCGAGCCCGACGCCGATCATCATGTTCATCGACGAAGCGCATACGCTTATCGGTGCTGGCGGTGCGGCGGGCACCGGCGATGCCGCCAACCTTCTCAAGCCGGCTCTGGCTCGCGGGACGCTCCGCACGATCGCTGCGACGACGTGGATGGAGTATCAGAAATACTTCGAAAAGGACCCGGCGCTCACCCGGCGGTTCCAGGTCGTCAATGTCGACGAGCCTTCGATCGAGAAGTGCTGCTACATGCTGCGCGGCATGATCGGCGTGATGGAGAACCACCACGGCGTCTCGGTGGCTGACGAAGCGATCGTTGCCGCGGCGTCGCTGTCGGCGCGCTATATCCCTGCGCGGCAATTGCCGGACAAGGCCGTCAGCCTGATCGACACGGCCTGCGCCCGCGTTGCGATCAGCCAGGTTGCTGTTCCGGCGGTCGTGGAAGACACGCGCAAACTGATCGAGAACCGCGAATCCGAAAAGGCCTCGAAGGAAGCGGACCGGGCACTCGGCACGGCCGACGAAGACCGGATCGCCGAGCTTGAGGAAGAAATTGCTGCGCTGAACGAGAAACTCGCCGGTTACGAAGCCGAATGGGCGAAGGAACAGGGCATCGTTGCGGAGATCCAGGACCTCCGCAAACAGATGGGCGACGAGGCTGCCGATGCCGGAGCGATCCGCGCAGCACTTGAAGGCAAGGTCGGCCAACTCGACGAGATCCACCCGGACAACCGGATGATCTACCCCCATGTCGATGAGCAGGCGGTTGCCCAGATCATCTCGGACTGGACGGGTATTCCGGCCGGGCGCATGGTCGCCGACGAGGTTCAGCAGATCCTCAACCTCGCCGACATCGTCGGCGAACGCGTCATCGGTCAGAACCACGGCATCGAGATGATCGCCAAGCGTATCCAGACCAATCGCGCCAAGCTCGACAACCCGAACAAGCCGATCGGTGTCTTCATGCTCTGCGGCCCTTCGGGCGTCGGTAAAACCGAGTCGGCCATCGCACTCGCCGAGGCGATCTATGGCGGCGAGCAGAACATGATTACCATCAACATGTCCGAGTATCAGGAGTCGCACACGGTCAGCTCGCTGAAGGGCGCGCCTCCGGGATATGTCGGCTATGGCGAAGGCGGCAAGCTGACGGAAGCGGTTCGCCGCAAGCCATACTCGGTGGTGCTGCTGGACGAGGTCGAGAAGGCCCACGGCGATGTGCACGAAGTCTTCTTCCAGGTCTTCGATAAGGGGATGATGGAGGACGGCACCGGCCGGATGATCGATTTCAAGAATACGCTCATCATCCTGACGTCGAATGTCGGCACCGACCTGATCATGGAACTCACCAAGGATCCCGAACTCGCGCCGGAGCCGGAGAAGCTCGCCGAGGCGCTGAAGGAAGAGCAGCTCAAGATCTTCCCGGCGGCACTTCTTGGGCGTCTGGTGACGATTCCCTATTATCCGCTGTCGGACGACATGATGGGCAAGATCGTGAAGCTGCAACTCGGCAGGATCGTCAAGCGCATGAAGTCCGAGCACAATGCCGCGTTCAACTACACGGACGAGGTGATTGCGGAAATTGTGCGCCGTTGCAACGATCCTGCTTCGGGTGGCCGCATGATCGACAACATCATCACCAACACCATGCTCCCAGCAATCTCGCTCGAGGTCCTGAACCGGTCGCTGACCGGAGAGGAAATCAGTGAAGCAAATGTCACGGTGGCCGATGGCGACTTCGCCTATGAGGTGAAATAAGGTATAGGCTACGCGCCGCCCGGTAACGCGGCGGCGCGCGGTCTGATGTGAGGATTTTCACATCATCGGCTGTCGGGAAAGGCGAGGCTCTGGAAGGTGCAACAGCCGAATCGCCCGACTGACGGGTTGGGGGACGTGAGGTAATGGCTCAACGGATCAGGTTTACAACGGCGGCACAGGTCAGCGGGGCCTTTCCGGCGATTGTCGAAGACCTTGGCGACCTGCCCGAGGACGTCTCGCCCCTCGACTACATCCAGAGGCTGGTGGACGAAGAAGACTTCATCACAGCGCTGTTCTTCACTGCGTTGGCGTTGCCGAAACGGGATGCGGTCTGGTGGGGCTGTCTCGCGTTGCGCGGGATGGGAAGCTCGGATCCGCTGACAGCGGAAGGCCTGAGGCTTGCCGAGGCCTGGTGCAGGCACCCCGAGGAAGAGGAACGCAGGGCTGCGGGCGAGTTTGCACAGGACAACTATTTCGAAGGCGCTGGTCCGTGGATCGCGTTTGCGGCGTTCACGACGAGCGGGTCGATGGCGCCGGCGGGTCTGCAGGCCGTGCCGCCGTCCGCCGAGGTCTCCGGCAAGGCCGTCGCGATGTCCATCATGCTGGCGACGGAGAATGAAGACGTTTTCGTAACGATCGACAATCAGAAATGCGCGATCGCCAGTGCGACGGACTTTGCCGGCAACGGTGACGGGACCGGCCCATGGAAGGACAGGTTGCAGAAGATGGCCGATGCCCAAGGTGGAAGTGACGCTTGAAGACTATTCCGCTTGCAAATGGCCCGACCATTGACTGACCAACGCCCACACCCGAAACTGGCTCCGAAACGCCGCTGCCGCTGGATGAAACCGTGCCGCTAGTTCTGAGAATCGACAACGTTGATACCTTGCCCGACGGTGGCCCTGTCTTTGTCGAGATCGATCGTCGCGGTATCGACATTGGCCGGGACACCTATCTCGACTGGACGCTTCCCGATCCTGAGCGCTTCATCTCGGGCAAGCACTGCGAAATTCATTTTCGAGATGGCGCCTACTGGCTGCATGACGTCTCGACCAACGGCACGTCCGTCAATGGAAATCCGGGAAGGGTAACCGAGCCCCACAAGATCGCACATGGTGACCGGATTCATATCGGTCCGTACATCGTGCAGGCCGAATTGAGTGGCGTTGAAGCCGGTCCTGGCGGTCCCGGACCTGTTCCGGACAAGGGCGGGACGAGTGTCAGTCACGATCCCTGGGGCGGTGTCGATGACGTGGCAGAGGCAATAGATCGACGCGATTTCACGGCCCATAGCCAGGCAAGCACCGGTCGCGGACCGGCTCCATTGGGCGGGGGCGACCTGTCCGAGGAAAACATCTCCTGGGGCTTCGGCAACATGAAGCAGGAGCCCTCACCGCCTCCAGCCGCAGCGCCAGCGCCTGCCCCTGCAGCGGATGGCGCCGATTGGGGGATGCCTGAGACGCCTCCAGCAGGTGGCGGCAGCGGATCTGATGGCGTTGACTGGGGGGCACCGCCTTCCGGTGGTGCAGCGGGCGGATCTCCGTGGGATATGCCACCACCGGATAAGCCCGCAGCGCCGCCACCTGCGGCAGCGCCGCCTGCTCCGGAACCAGCGCCGGCGGAAGCCCCGAAGCCCGAACCGGAACCAGAACCAGAACCAGAGCCCGAGTCCACGGGTCCGGATCCTTTCATGCTTGGCGATCCGGAACCTGCGAAGGAAGAGCCGGAACCGGCGCCTCAACCGGAAGCCGCAGCTCCGGCCGACGATGCTCCGGCGCAACCGGAACCCGAGACCGCTTCGGCTCCGGCCGCGGAATCTGCGCCTGCACCCGAACCGGCTCCCGTACCGGAACCCGCGCCATCGCCGCCTCCGCCAGAACCGGCGGCACCTGCCCAAGCTGCTCCGGCGCCCACGCCTCCGCCGCAAACCGAACCGGTTCCAGCGCCGACACCAACACCTGCCGCGCAGGCAGACCCGGCTGCCGGTCTGGCTGGCCAGTGGAGCGATGGGGCTTCACCAGAACCTCCGGCCGAGGCGCCGGGGCCAGCGGCACCTGTTGTAGCCGCGCCTGCAGGGGACGGCGCTTTCATTGCCGCTTTCGAACGCGGTGCGGGATTACCTGCCGGTGCCGTCTCTGGCCGCAACGATGTGCAAATGGGCGAAGAACTTGGCGAACTCGTCCGAAAGGTAACGGAGAGTCTGCAGGCAATGCTGCTGGCCCGCGCTGAAACCAAGAGCGCGATGCGATCTTCCGAACGGACCATGATTGGCGCTCTCGAGAACAACCCCTTGAAGTTCTCGCCATCGCCGGAAGATGCCATGCGCATCATGTTCGGCCAGAAGACCAAGAGCTACCTCGATGCGAAGCAGACCATCGAGGAAAGCTTCGGCGATCTGCAAAAGCACCAGATGCAGACGTTCGGCGCCATGCAGAGCGCTCTGCAGGTGCTGATCGAAGATCTCGATCCGGAAAACATCGCCGGGGCCACGGCGAAGGACGGTGGCCTCGCGGGGCTCGTCAGTTCGCGGCGGGCGAAGTTCTGGGACACCTATGTCGAGCGCTTCAACGCCAAGTCCGGACATCATGATCGGGGCATGATCGACGCATTCATGATACTCTTTGCAGAGATGTACGACAGGCAAGGATAGCGGTTGCCTGACGAAAATTTGTGCAGTCCGACCGGGTTGCACTGAACATGGTCCGAGGGGAAGTGACATGGTTCTTACGACGGTTAAATGGGTCGCTGGAGCGGTTACCGCCGCGTTTCTGTTGTCGGCATGCGCACCGCCCCCGCCGCCGCCGAAGGACGAGTCCACGATTGCCCAGGTCAATGTCAGCGGCACGCTGAACCAGAACCCGGACAAGAACGGACGCCCGAGTCCGGCAATCGTCCATCTCTACGCGCTCAAGCCCGGTGCGCCCTTCGATATCGGCGATCCGGAAGCGCTGACCGGCGGACCGCTGGGTGATCTCGCCGAGTCGATGACGCGCATCGCAAAGATGGTCATCATGCCCGGCCGGACTGTGAAGAAGGTTTTCGAACTGCCGCAGGGAACCTCGGATATCGGCATAACGGTCGCGTTCCGTGACTTCGCAACGGCAGAGTGGCGTGCGTCGAAGCCGGTCAAGCCGAAGGACGTGACGCTGCTGAAAGCGACGATCGGAACCGACGCAGTTGCAATTGAATGAACGACTGAGGCCCAAGCCTCACCACAACGAAAAAACGCGAGCGGGGAAGTAGGATGAGCTGGAACAGCAAGGTCGGATGGACGGAAGGCTTGTTTCTTCGTCCGCAGCACTTCCAGCAGCAGGACCGGTATCACGAGAACACGCTGAATGCGCGTGTCGGATTGGTGACCCCGTACCCTTGGGGGATCACCGCGCTCGAGATCGACCATGACCTCGCCCAGCAGGGCAAGTTTGCCGTCCGCCGCGTCGCAGGGATCATGCCGGACGGCATGCCCTTCGACATCCCCGATCAATCGCCGCTGCCCGAGCCCCTGGAACTGAGCGAGAAGATCGCGAACTCGGTCATCGGCCTGTCGGTTCCAGCCATTGCCAAGAACTCCCGCGAGCTTGACTTCCAGGACGCGGATAGCGGCTCACGCTACTGGCGCGCGAGTGAACCGGTGATCGATGCATCGGCTGGCACGCGCAGCGAAGAAGACATCGACATCGCGCATCCGCGCTTCGTCTACGAGGTTCTGGACGGGACGAAGTCGGGTTCGACGCAGATCGGCCTCGCGCGCGTTGTCGAGATCCAGGACAAGACGATCGTCTTCGACAATCGGTATCTGCCTCCGGCTGTCACCACGCATGCCGACCCGGGCTTCAACGGGATTCTCGATCGCGTCATCGGCTGGATTGAAACGAAGCTCGAGGAGTTGTCGCGCTACGCCGCTGACCCGACCGCTGGCGGTGGTCTTCAGTACGCCGACTATTTCATGCTGCAGGTGCTGAACCGGGAAGTGCCGGTCCTGCGGCATATGAGGAACTCCCAGTACGTGCATCCCGAGCGGCTTTACACGGCACTGCTGGGCTTGGCTGGCGAGCTCTCGACCTTTGCGACGCAGGAACGTCTTGCCCGCGCCTATGATCCTTACGATCACGACGATCTGGTGACGACATTCCACCCGATACTGCGGGATCTTCAGGGTGCGCTCAGCGCGCGGATGGAGCGTCGTGCGGTCCGTCTCGAACTGATCGAGCGCGGCACCAATGCCTACGTCTCGCCGATCCGCGATCGGGCGCTGTTCCAGCATGCGGCTTTCATCATCGAGGTCTCCGCCGGTCAGGCCCTGAAGGACATTCAGGACAAGTTCCCGGCGCTCTTCAAGCTTGGACCTTCGACGAAGATGCAGGAAATCATTCACGCCCAGTTGCCCGGTGTTCCGCTGGTCTACACGGCGACGCCGCCCCGTCAGATCCGCGCGCTGTCGGATCACGTCTATTTCCGGCTGGACAAGAACACCCCGCTTTGGGCCGAATTCAGCCAGGCCCCGGCGGTCGGTCTCCACTTCTCGGGCGACTGGCCTGATCTGAAACTCGAATTCTGGGCAATCAGGGAGGATATGCAATGAGTGGGAACGACCCATTCGATCCTTTCGGACAGAATGACCGGACGATCGTCCGACCCAACCCGGGCGGTGCGCGGCCAAACTCGGGCACGTCAACGCCTGCGAGCGGCCCGGCGGCGAACCCGTTCGGAGGTGCGGCACCCGAGCAACCGCAGGTGCAACCGTCGTTCTCCCCACCGCCGACATCTCCCGCGGGACCAATCGAGACGCCGGGCACCAATCCGCTGATCATCGCAGCGGGACCGTTGCTGGATCTTCTCGGCCGTCTGCGCAACTCGCTCACCCAGGCGAGCTTTGCCGATCTCAAGGTGTCGGTCAGCCGCGCGATCGAGGCGTTCGACGCCGCTGCAAGCGCGAACGGTGCCAAGCCGGAACAGATTCCGCCAGCCAAGTATGCGATCTGCACCATGGCGGACGACGTCGTGATGAACCTGCCCGGCGAGAACAAGCAGATCTGGGCGGGCGACCCGATGTTGCCGAAATACTGCCAGAACGCCCGCGACGGTGGCGTTGGCTTCTACCGCAATCTCGAAAAGGCGTTGCAGGATCCGGGTGGCTACTATGATCTCCTCGAGTTGAAATACACCTGCCTGTCGCTTGGCTTCGAGGGCAAGCACCGGATGGAAGGTGCCGGGACGGGTGCTGCTGCCCTGCAACAGACCCGGCGCGAAGTCTACAACGCGCTTCGCCGCGTCGAGGGGAGCGGGAACTGGGACCTGTCGCCGAACTGGCACGGCATGGAGATCGGCAAGAAGTCGATCGGCATGCAGATCCCGTTCTGGGCGGTCGCGGCCGTCGTCGGGCTTTTGCTGGCGGGCCTGTTTTTCGGACTGAGGATTGCGCTTGCCGGCGAGACGGACGAGCTTGTCTACCGTGCGCTCGACATCCATCCGGAAGCGACCGTCGAGATCGCGCGCACCGAGGTCGTCGCACCGCCGCCGCCGCCGCCACCGCCGGTCGACAACGGACAGCTCGAACGGATCCGCGAGGCGCTGGCGCCCGAAATCCAGCAGGGTCTGGTGACTGCCGAGTACCTCGACCAGAACTTCATCATCGTCCGGATGTCGAACAAGCTCCTGTTCCCGTCCGGCAAGGCCGAGGTCAGCGACGAGTTCCGGGATACGCTGGGCTCGCGGATCGGCGATGTCTTCAAGCAGGAGACCGAACTTCTGCGCCAGCGCGGTTTCCGCCATGGCCGGGTCGTGTCGCTCGGCCATTCCGATGCGCAACCGCTGTCGAGCACGTCGCGCTGGGCTTCGAACCAGGAACTCTCCAAGGCGCGCGCGGAGTCGGTCATGAACGCGATCGCAACGCATTCTCCGCCCGATCTGAGAACTCTGGTCGAAGGGCGCGGGCCGGATGATCCGATCTGTGTCCCCGCCGAAGACCGCGCCTGCTGGCCCGAGAACCGTCGTGTCGAATTGCTGATCGAGCGCACGCTCTGATCGCTGGAGATCCACAAGGATAACGTCATGAGTCGCAGCATCTGGGTCGTGATCTTTACCATACTGGGCCTCATCGCCCTGAGCGCGCTGGTCTGGCTGGTCGGCCCGCTGATCGGTCTCGACGATCTGCTTTATCAATTGCTGATCATCGGCTCGTTCTGGTTGATTGCCGGACTCGTCTGGCTTGTCCGGTTCCTGCGCCGGCGCAAGCAGTCCGCCGCGCTGGAGGAGAATATCGTCGGGACGTCCGACGAAACACCGATCCTGCGCGAGAAGATGCAGGATGCGATGGCGACGCTGAAGCGCTCGTCCAACCGCGGTGGCACCGCGTATCTCTATGATCTTCCCTGGTATGTGATCATCGGTCCGCCGGGTTCCGGCAAGACGACTGCCCTGGTGAACTCCGGGCTCAAGTTCCCGCTGGCAGGGGCCGGCGGTGCCGAGGCGATTGCAGGGACCGGCGGAACGCGGCACTGCGACTGGTGGTTCACCGAAGATGCGGTCCTGATCGACACGGCCGGCAAATACACGACGCAGGACAACGTCGCCGAAAATGACGCCACGGCGAAAAGCTGGCTCGGTTTCCTCGACATGCTCGCGGAAAATCGACCGCGTCAGCCGATCAACGGCGTTCTGATCTGCATCTCCATCGAAGATCTGATGACCCAGCCGGAGCATGAGCAAAAGGCTCATGCCGCCGCGATTCGGCGTCGCCTGGACGAATTGCACGACCGGCTCAAGATCAGCTTCCCGGTCTATGTGATCCTGACAAAAATGGACCTTGTCGCCGGGTTCATGGATTTCTTCGGTGATCTGACGGATCAGCAACGCGCCATCGTCTGGGGGACGACCTTCAAGCCGAAGGATCGCACGGACAACATGGTCGGCAATTTCCCGGACGAATTCGAGGAGTTGATGCTCTCGCTGTCGGCACAACTGTCCGATCGCCTTGCGAGCGAACCCGACCCTCATGCCCGAAGCCGCGCATTCGGGTTCCCAACGCAGATGACCTCACTCAAGGACACCATCAACACGTTCCTTTTGCAGGTCTTCGAGCCGACCCGGTATCAGGCCGATGCTGCGCTGCGCGGCGTCTATTTCACGTCCGGCACGCAGGAAGGCACGCCGATCGACCGTGTGCTCGGCGCGCTCAGCCGGAGCTTCGGCGCGCAGGGTGCGCAGTCGATGGCATTTTCGGGCAAGGGCAAGAGCTTCTTCCTGACCGATCTTCTTCAGAAGGTCGTGTTCACGGAAGCCGGTTGGGTATCGACAAACCTCAAGCACATCCGGCGGGCGTTCCTGCTGAAGACCGCGAGCTATGTCGCCCTCTTCGCGGGCGCCATCGGAGTCGGGGGGCTCTGGGGTTACAGCTACGTGCAGAACGCCGGTCTACAGGATCAGGTCGAACGGTCGGTCAACAATTACCGCGAAAAGGCCGTGAACCTGATCAACGAGGTCAAGGTCGGTGACGGCGATCTGCACACGGTGCTGGAACCTCTGGACAACCTGCGTCGCATGCCGCTCGGCTACTCCTCGGAAGGGGACGATGTGCCCTTCACGCAGGGTCTCGGTCTCAGTCAGCATGAACGGCTGCGCGACTCGAACATCTCCTCCTATCGCGATGGGCTCGACCGTCTCTTTACGCCGCGCCTGATCTACCGGCTTGAGGAACAGCTCAAGGCCAATCTGAACAACCCGGTCGTGATCTACGAGGGCCTCAAGGTCTATCTGATGCTCGGCGGCCAGGCCAAGATGGATGAAGATCTCGTCAAAACCTGGATGGCGCGCGACTGGGCGCGGCTCTATCCTGGTGCGGCAAACGTCAAGGGGCGTGAAAGGCTCACCGAGCATCTGGAGGCGGCACTCGAACGGCCGACATCTGCGGTGCCGCTGAACGGCCCGCTGGTCCAGCAATCGCAGAGAACACTGGCCCGGATGCCGGTGGCCGATCGCGCCTACACGCTGATCAAAACCCGTGCGGAGTCTGCCGGATACGACAAATGGGTGGCCTCCGAGCGCGGCGGCCCTGATTCCGCGCTCGTGTTCGAAACGCGGGACGGGGCGCCGCTAGATCAGGTCGAGATCTCCGGCTTCTTTACCTATGAAGGGTTCCACGAGGGCTTTCTCGGTCAGATCGAACCGATGGTCGAGCGTGCCAAGAACGAACGCTGGGTGCTTGGGAACGTCGGCGAGCAATCCGCGATCGAAGCGCAGTTCCGCACGATCCGTACCGATCTGATGTCGCTCTACCGCGCCGACTTCATCACCGAATGGGATCAGCAACTGGCCCGGCTCAAGATCGCTTCGGTCGGCGGGGGCAGTGACCTGACCGTGATGAGCGCGCTTGCCGCGCCAACCTCACCGCTGAAACAGCTCCTGCAATCGGTGACGGAGGAAACGCAGCTCACGAAGGTCGAGGAAAGTGCCGACACCGGTGCGGCCGGTGATGCGGCGGACCGCGAGGGCAACAAGGCGCTCAAGAAGGCGCTGCAACCGGCCGGGGCTTTGGGCCGCGTCGCTGGGGCCGCCGCCCAGGATGCGCTGGCAGCACAGGGCGAGGCCGTTGCCATCAACTATGGCGAACGGGTCGAAGATCACTTCAAACAGATCCATGAATTTGCGGGTGAAGCCGGCGGTCCGGCATCTCCCGTCGACAACCTGATCGCCCGGTTCAACAACCTCTACCAGGCGATGAATGAAATGCAGGCCGGTGGCGCCGCGCGTGAGAGCGGCGCCCAGCGCATGCAGCAGGAACTTCAGGCGCTCGAAGCAGAGACGCCTCGTATGCCTGGAATGATCGCCGAATTGGCCGAGGCAACGGCTGGCGAACTCAAGGGGATGACCCTGGGCTCGCTGAAGTCGCAGTTGAACCAGGCGCTCGGCGATGAGTTGCTGCAACAATGCCTTGCGGTCGTGCAGAACAACTACCCGTTCTTCCCGGGTGCTGCGCGCGAAGTCACGATCGGCGATTTCACCCGGCTGTTCTCCGGCGGCGGCATTATGAACCGGTTCTTCGATCAGAAGCTCGCCGGCATGGTGGATCGGTCTGGCTCGACATGGCGCTGGCGTGGCGACACGGCGCTCTCGCGGCAATTGTCGAACCAGGCGCTTCGTCAGTTCCAGCGGGCCGAGGAGATCCGACAGGCCTTCTTCCCGGCCGGCTCGGCGGAAGTGAACTTCACCATGACGCCGGAAACGTTGAGCGCAAATGCCACCTCCGTGACGTTCGACTTCGACGGTCAGAAAGTGCGGTACGCGCATGGTGCGCCGAAACCGTCACGCCTGCGCTGGCCCGGACCGGGCGGCGGCCGCATCGAAGTTGCTGTGACCCCGGAATTGTCCGGTGAAACGAACCGTGTTTCCGAGACAAGCGACTGGAGCCTCTTCCGTGTCGTGTCCAAGAACGGCTCGCGGCTCGGGGGGAACATGGTCGTTCAGTTCAACATCGGTGGGCGCGAGGCGATCTTCTCGATGCGTTCGGACAGCTCCATAAACCCCTTCGGCCTTCCGGCGCTGTCGCAATTCCGCTGCCCACGGGGCCTCTGAGGCGACGCATGGGCGTCGGCGTCTTTGGCAAGCTTCCTGACCAGCGGGACTACGTTCAGCATGGCATGGACGCCAATCTGATGACGCTGATTGATCCCTGGATTCAGCAGTCGTTGCAGAACAGCCAGGCACAGTTGGGCGGGGCCTGGCTCGATGTCTATCTTTGTGCGCCGATCTGGCGTTTCTGGATCGGCGCAGCCGTTGTCGGCCGGACGACACTCGGGGCAGTAATGCCGTCCGTCGATGGCGTCGGGCGCTACTTTCCGCTTTTCTTGACGTGGACCGGTGACGAACGTCTGGATGCGCCCGAGATCAATCCGCAGGACCCGTGGTTCGATGCGGCGGAGCATGCCCTGTTGGCAGCGCTTTCAGAGGAAGGCACCTATCGCGGCCTGCTCGATGCGATCGCCGCGTTGCAGGAACCGGAGGCGGCGACCAACGCAGCGGGACAGGATGACCATGTTGCCGCGCTCCTGAAGTTGCGGGTCAGCCACCAGCGGGATTTCTACGATCCGTTGAGTTTCTGGTGGGTTCCGGCCTCGCCCGATGGTGGCATCCAGGCCCAGGCGCACATGTGGCGGGGGCTGCCCTCTGCGCTTGAATATGCCATGCTGTTGACAGCTGGAAGAACAGAACAGTCCGAACTGGCGTCGGGGGGTTAATAATGTTGAAGGGTGGATTCCGGATCGAGAGCGAGGGCGCGAGCGACCCTGGCCGGGTCCGAAAGCTCAACGAGGACAGCTATCTTATCAAGCCCGAAGTCGGTCTCTGGGTGGTTGCCGACGGCATGGGCGGGCACGATGCCGGCGACTATGCAAGCCAGACCCTTGTCGCGGAACTCGATGAAATCGGCGGTGCCGACAGCGCACCGGCCCTCCTGACGGCCATCGAGGAACGCGTGATTGCGGCCAATAAAATCCTGCGCGACATGGCAGAAGAGCGCGGCCCGGGGACCGTGATTGGATGCACTTTGGCGGCATTGGTAATCTACGAAGATGCATATGCCTGCGTATGGTCCGGCGACAGCCGGGTCTACCGCGTGCGCTACAGCCGGATCGAACAGATCACCCGCGATCACACTGAAGCGCAGGAACTTGTCGACCGCGGTACCATCACGGCCGAGGAGGCCAAGACCTGGCCACGAAAGAACGTGATCACCCGTGCCATCGGCGTGTTTGACGAGCCCGAGCTTGAAATGGTTCAAGGCCGTGTGGAACACGGAGACATCTTTGTCATCTGCTCGGATGGCCTGACCGAGCACGTTGAGGATCACGAGATCGAGCGTTTCGCCCTCCGGCGCCCGCTGGACCGGGCCGTCGATTCAATGATCTCGACAACGCTCGAGCGAGGGGCCAAGGATAACGTGACAGTAATCGAGATATCGTGCAGCGGAGTCACGGCGGTCGCGCCGGGACAGCCATGATGGACAGAGGATTGACATGACCCATGTGAGCGGCGGCGGCGTTCCCGAGGGAACCACGCTGAACGGCATGTACGAGCTCGGCAAGCGCATCGCCATGGGTGGCATGGGCGAGGTCTATCTCGGCAAGCAGATCGCGACCGGCCAGAAGGTCGCGATCAAGATGATCCTGCCCGAACACGCCAACAACGAACTGATCCTCGAACTGTTTCGCAAGGAAGCCAATACTCTCTTCGACGTCTACCACGAGGCGATCGTTCGCTACTTCGCCTTCTCGGTCGATCCCGATCTCAACCGACCCTACATGGCCATGGAATTCGCCGGTGGTCCGGCGCTGGGCGATCGTCTGAGCGAAAAGGGGCCGCTGCCCGAGGATGAAATGACCGTGCTGCGCAAACGGATCGCAGGCGGGCTGCACGCGGCACACAAGAAAGGCGTCATCCACCGGGACATTTCCTCGGACAACATCATTCTGGTCAACGACAAGGTCGAAGATGCCAAGATCATCGATTTCGGGATCGCCAAGTCGACCACGTCCGAGGGGACACTGATCGGATCCGGGTTCGCGGGCAAGCTGAACTACGTCTCACCGGAACAGCTCGGTCTGGCGACCGGAGAAGTCACCGCCAAGTCGGACATCTACTCGCTCGGCCTCGTGTTCGCCGAGGCCGCGATGGGCCGCCCGCTCGCCATGGGCGGTACGCATGTCGAGGTGACCGAGAAACGCAAGACGGTCCCCGATCTCTCCGAGGTTCCGCTTTTCATCCGGCCCTTAATCGAATGGATGTTGCAACCCGACCCGGCTGATCGGCCGGGCGATCTTGAAGATGTGGCGGATTGGGACCTTGCGGATAGGGCAGGCGCGCCCGCAGCAGCCGCAAGCTCCGGCGCCGGGGTGCATCCACGTGAAAGGATGCGGAAATCCAAGGCCGCCAAGGAGGAGAAGAAAAAGGGCGCTCCGTGGGCCTTGATCGGCATCGGCGGTGCAGCGGTCGCTGCGGCGGCAGTCGCCGGTGTGGTGTTTCTCGGAGGCGAACAAGCCCCGGATCCCGGCATCGACGATTCGCCCGCGCTCGGCCCGAGTTCCGAGACCGTCCTGGCGCTGGCGGCCCCGGCCGGTGGTGCAGCAGCGCCTGCCGCGATTGTCGGACAGACCTTCGATTGGTCCACCCCCGCATTCGAATACGGCGGAGACAAATCGGCGCTTTCGATCACATCGCTCGGATCGTTGCCGCCCGGGCTGACGTTCCAGCCATCCAACGACGGTACCGCGCGGATCGTCGGTGTCCCGACAACGCCCGGCACTTACAGCATCACGGTGATGGCCAATGGGCCGGAAGAGGACTCCGCGCGGCTTCCGCTCCAGATCAAGGTGGAAAGAACGTCAACGGAACCGGAGCGCGTCGCGATGGGCGCCGGCGAACTCTCGTCGTCATCGACGGGATCGTCCGACAGTGGGCTTACGCTCGGAAACTCCAGCGGCGAGGGAACGCCTCCCAAGACCGGCTCAGGTGCAGCGCCGTCGACGCCGACGACGGGCCTGCTTCCGCAGCCGACTGCATCTTCGGGTGAAACCCAGGGCGGTGCAGCGACTTCTACGGATCCCAGTGTGAGTACATCGTCCGTCGCGACGCTCCAACCGACCCTGCCGTCAGCGGGGGCGTCTTCGGGCGTCACCTCCGGCGGCAGCGACTCCGGCTCCGGCTTGGTACTGCCATCGACGGGTGGAAGCAGCGGAGGACTCGGTACACCAACGCCGGGTGTCGGATCGTCTTCGGTCGATACGCGTGTCGCGGAATCGGAAGCTGAGGTTCAGGCGGACCTCTCTTCTGAGCCTTCAGTGAACCGGCTTTCCAACGGCCTCCTCGCCCCGACTGGCGGTTCCGGTGACGAGAGCACGGCGAGCCTCTCCACCGGTGAAAGCGAAGGCGCATTCCAGCTTCCGTCAACCGGCGGAAATTCAGGAGGCGGGACGCTGCTTTCGCCGACGCAAACGCCAAGTGCCTCCGACTCGAGCCTTCTTGCAGCCACGCGCCCAGCGGGCGAAGCACCGACGATCCTGAACCGTCAGCCGGCACCGCTCGGTCTGGCACGCAATGTCCCGATGGAAGCTCTCGTTGCCGAGATATTCGATGAGGCCGGAGCCGAGAAACTCAGCCTTGAGATTGACGGTTTCCTACCGGCGGGCGTCGCCGCGCAGGTCACGAGCGAAGGACGTGTGCTGCTCTCGGGCACGCCGCTCGAGTATGGCAGTTTCCCGGTGCGCCTTGCCGCACGCGATCCGGACGGTCAGCTTTCCGATGCGATCGAGATCACGCTGACGGTCGCATCGACCAAGGAAAACCTGCGAGCCTGGAAGTACATCTCGGACTATCCGGGTGGCGTCTGTACGTTGTCGCGTCCCGATGTGTTGACCGAGAGTTCCGCGATCGTCGAGGTTTTCGCTGCCGAAAGTGCCATCGACCGCATCTACAAGCTCAATGATGACTTCATCCGCGACATGGGCTTCGAAGCGGACTTCAATGTGCGCCTGATATCCGAAGATCAGTGCCCGTTGATCTATGCGCTCGATCAGGTCGGGCCTGCCGCCCTGGACAATGCGCTCGTCATTTCGCTCACGCGCGACGAACTTTCCGGAAACGACCGGCTCGAAGGTAAGCTCCAGGGAGGCAGTGGCGCGAAGATGTATCTCTACGACAGCCAGGGCGGCCTTCACGACCTCAGCCAGGAATTGCGCACCGTCGGCGGTGAAACCGGGTTCTCGATCGAGATGGCGGGAACCGGCGGACAGATCCTGATCGCTGCGAAGCCCCGGCCCGGAGCGTCGGTCGATCCAAACGCCGGGATCGAGCGCTTGCTCGGCGCTGCTCAGAGCGGTGAGGCGTCAATCGCCCTTGGATACTTCACGATGGAATGACGTGTCGGGCGCGCATCGCGCCCGACGCTGATCGTCAGGCAGCCTTCTTCAGGCAGCGGCGCCCCACCAGTTCTGCGATCTGAACGGCATTCAGGGCAGCGCCCTTGCGCAGGTTGTCGCTGACGCACCACAGGTTGATGCCGTTCTCGACCGTGATGTCGTCGCGGATCCGGCTGACGAAGGTAGCATAGTCGCCGACGCACTCGACCGGTGTCACGTAGCCGCCGTCCTCGCGCTTGTCGACGACGATGATGCCGGGCGCCTCACGCAGGATCTCGCGCGCCTCGTCGGCAGGAAGCGGATCCTCGAACTCGATGTTGATCGCTTCGGCATGGCCAACGAAGGTCGGAACACGCACGGTCGTCGCCGTGACCTTGATGGACTTGTCGACGATCTTCTTCGTCTCCACCGCCATCTTCCATTCTTCCTTGCAGGAGCCATCATCCATGAAAACGTCGATCTGCGGGATAACGTTGAATGCGATCTGCTTCTGGAACTTGGCCGGTTCCTTCTCCTGCCCGACGACATAGAGGCCCTTGGTCTGATCCCAGAGCTCGTCCATGCCCTCTTTGCCTGCGCCCGACACCGACTGATAGGTCGAGACCACGACGCGCTTGATCGTGGCCCGGTCGTGCAAGGGCTTCAACGCGACGACCATTTGCGCAGTCGAGCAGTTCGGGTTCGCGATGATATTCCTGTTCGCGTACATCTCGACGTCGTCCGGATTGACCTCCGGAACGATCAGCGGAATGTCGGGCTCCATGCGATAAAGCGAGGAGTTGTCGATCACGATGCAACCGGCCTTGGCGGCGCGCGGTGCATGGATTTTGGTCGGGCCGGATCCGATGGCGAACAGAGCCATGTCAACGCCAGTCCAATCGAAGGTCTCGATGTCCTGACATTTCAATGTTGTCTCGCCGTAGCTGCACTCTGTGCCCTGCGACCGGCGCGAGGCCAGCGCGATGACTTCGTCGGCAGGGAACTGCCGCTCTTCCAGTATGTTCAGCATTTCGCGGCCCACGTTCCCGGTGGCGCCCGCGACGGCGATACGATAGCCCATTTCTCCATTCCTTGAGTGAGTGAGTCCCCTATCGGGACGCGCGCGACATACAGGATTTCCGAGGCCAAGCAAAGGCCGTGTATGTGAATTGGATAGCTGCGCACCGGGCTCCCTGCTAGGGCAGGGCCATGACCAACCCCTCGTCCGTCATGATCCCGATCGCCTACATCCTGATCGGCATATTTTTGCTCGACTTCATGGCGGTCCTGATCCGGATGCTGTCGGAGGACTACCCGACGCTTCAGCTCGCAGCTCTGCGCAATCTCTTCGGGCTGGTTCCATCGATCCTGCTGCTTGTCTCCAGCACTGACTGGCACGCCGATGGCCGTAAGCTCGGGATGCGCCAATGGCCGGTCGGGATACTGCGAGGCGTCCTGGTGTCCGGTGCGCAGGTCTGTTTCTACTTCGCATTGCTGGAACTGGAGTTCGCCACGGTCGGAACGCTCGTCTACGCGTCCCCGCTTATCGTCACGGCCCTCAGCGTGCCCATCCTCGGGGAGCGCGTCGGGATCTGGCGGTGGTCGGCGGTGCTGATCGGCTTTGCGGGGATCGTCATGATCATGCGACCGGGCTCGGATACCTTCACGTTTTCCGCTCTTCTCCCGCTCGGCGCTGCATTCGGTTACGCGTGTTCATCGGTGCTGATCCGCCGAATCGATCAGGCCGTGCCGGCACCACTCGTGAACCTTTATGCCACTGGTGCTGCCATGGTCTGCGCCAGCATTCTGATGCTTGGCTCCGGTGAAGTCGTGATGATCGCATCGTGGAGCGATGCAGCGCTCATCGCCCTGATGGGATGCTGTGGCGGACTCGGCGTGCTGTTCCTGATCTTCGCGTATCGTCGTGCAACGCCGTCGGTGCTCGCGCCGTTCGAGTATTCCGGCATACTCATCGCCTTCTGGCTCGGCTGGGTCTTCTTCAACGAGGCGCCCTTCGCCACGCTGTTCCCGGGCGTCATCTTCGTCGTCGGTGCCGGGCTGCTGATCATCTGGCGCGAGCGCAAGCACACGGGCGCTACCTGATGAGCGGACCACTCCCGTTGAGCGGTATCCTGTTCCTCATCTTCGGATTGTCCCTCGCGGCACTTTCTGGCGCGCAGATGAAGCTTCTGGCCGGTACGCTGCCGGTGCTCTTCATCATCTGGGCGCGGTTCGCCGGCTACTTCGTCATCATGGTGCCGGTGGCGTTGGTGATGCGGAAATCCCGCCTCTGGCCACCGGCGAACCCGGGCCTTCAGGTGCTTCGCGCCGGATGTCTGTGCGGCGGGACGCTGTGCTTCCTGATGGGCGCGCGTACCTTGCCGTTCGCCGACGCGATTGCGATCCTCTACGCCTATCCGTTCCTGCTGACCGTCGCCGCACGACTGGTTCTTGGCGAACGCGTCCGCCCCGTGGTCTGGGGCGGCGTCGCCACAGGATTTATCGGCGTATTGATCGTGATGCGCCCGGGATTCGACGGAATCGGAACGGACGCTCTCTGGGTGTTTGGAGCGGCCCTGAGCGTGACCGGACTGTTGGTCGTCAATCGCATGCTTGGGCCTGTCGCCAATCCCATGATCACCTCGCTCTACGGAGCCGGACTGGCGACGCTGCTGACCGCGCCGGCGTTGCTCGCCGGGCTGCCGCATGTCGAGATCTGGAGCTACGCCATTCTCGCGTCTCTCGCCGTCACGGCGGCGGTCAGTCAGACGGCGATCATCGTTGCCTTTGCGCGGGCGCCGGCGTCCGATCTCGCGGTCTTCACCTACGCCGAGATTGTCGCGGCAGTCGCGATCGGCTGGGCGATGTTCGGAACATGGCCGGATGCGTCTGCATGGGCCGGGATTGTGCTGATCGCCGCCAGCGGGGTGTTTGTCGCCCGCGCAATTCGTGGCCCAATCGTTCCGCGCCGTGCTCCGAGGATCTGATCACGCGCGGCGCAGACGGTCAGGGCATTCGGGCAAAACCGAGAGCGCAAATGCGACCGATCACCGAAACCCGACTACACCGCTTGCTCAAGCGGCCCGCCGTCTCGCTCAACCGGCGCGGTGTCGCGCTGCTGCCGAAGAAGATTCGCCAGAACGCCGGCGCGGTTGTCGAGATCGTTGGCGGCATCGGCCGCTTCTGATGTCAATTCATTGTACAGGACGATGATGTTGTCGAGCTCGCGCACCGTGGACTGGATCTGATCCGTGCCGAGCGACTGCTCGCGCGAGGCGACCGAGATGCTCTCGACGAGCTCGGCCGTGCGGTTGATCTCGGGGACCAGATCGTTCAGCAGCGTGCTCGCTTCGCTGGAGACTGTCATGGTGCTGTTTGAAAGCTCCGAGATTTCCTGCGCGGCGCCCTGAGACCGTTCCGCGAGCTTGCGTACCTCGGAGGCGACGACCGCAAACCCCTTGCCATGCTCTCCGGCCCGTGCCGCCTCGACGGCTGCATTCAGGGCGAGCAGGTCCGTCTGGCGGGCGATTTCCTGAACTACGCCGATCTTCTCGGCGATCGTCTGCATCGCCGTGACCGCCTCGCTGACCGTCTGTCCGGCGGAGTTCGCCCGGTCGGATGCGCGTCGCGCGATCTGCTCGGTTTCCTGTGCGTTTTCCGATGACTGCCGAATGTTTGCCGCCATCTGCTCGACCGTGGCAGAGGCGGTCTGCACCGAACTTCTCTGCCGCGCAGCGCCTTCTGCGATCTTTGAGTTCAGTTCCCTGACGCGACCGCTGTTGGTGGCGACCGCCGAGATGCTCTCCGATGCGGCGTCGATGGTCATCGAAATGTTGTTCGTCGCCTCTTCCTGACCGGCACGCGCGCTTTCGGCCAGATCTGCGAGTTCCGATGCCTTGCGGGCGGACTCCGAGTTCACCCGTTCCTGTGCGTGGCGCAGATAGATCATGAACGTCAACCCGATCGTCTCTGCCACGAGAATGACCGCGTGAACGACCGTTCGCCAGAAGTCCGAGCCGCCGGGATAGACAAGCTCGGGCAACATGAAATTGAAGGCAAGGTGGTGAACCGCGACGACCGCAGCGGCCGCGAGCAGGGCAGGGATGCTCGACAGCAGCGAGAGGATCGCCATCATCGCGAAGAAGTACATGTGCATGTCGACCTGCCACGGGTGCTGCGACATGACGCCGACGATCAGCGCGGGCTGCGTGATCAGGGCGCAGGCGAGCACGATGTTCCAGCGCGATCTGGCAAACCACAGCTCGAGCGTGGCAAGGGATGCGAGCGCGGCCGAGACGACCACCGGCCAGAGAACGCCGGCGCCCGTGGACCACGCGATTGCAGCAACGAGAGGCACGTGGGCCCAACACAGAATGGAAAGGGTGCCCGCGACGCTCAACTTGCTCATGATGACTCTACTTTGTCTGACACAGGATGTTTGACAGGTCGCCGTTCAGCACCAGCCAAGCCCCGGCGGCATACAGCGAGTCGGTAAATTCATGATTATCCGACGACACGAGAGCGATGGCCTCGATCCGGCCCGGAGCAACGAAGCGACCGTTCGCCACCGCCGAAATCTGCAACGCGGTGCCCCAGGGCGGCGCAATCACGATCACCGGCTCGCCCGGTTTCGGAGCTTGTCGCGCAAGTGCCAGCACTGCCGGTGCGATCAATGCGATGCAGATCACGCCTAAGATCAGGACAGCCCTTACTAAGCCTGCAATGCGATCGCTCGGAGACATCCGGCGAGGGGACATCAAACTGATGAAAATTGTTCGAACGAGGCAATCGCACCGAGCGGCTGTCGATCCAATCGCGGAGCGAAGCCCTTACGCCGTCAGACGCCGGTCTCGCCTTCAAGCAGTCCGATCAGCCGGATCATGCGGTCGCCGGCGACGTGCAAGGTATCCAGCAGGCCCTCGTCGATCTCTTCACCGCCCTGCGCCGGGGTCATCGCACGCAGACGATCCGACAGGAAAACCGCGAGCGCGCGGTAGAATCGGGCGGCAAATCCGTCATTGGTCTCGAACTCGCGGAGCAGAAGCTCACGCGGGATCGCAAGGACCCGCGCCGGACCGTCGGCCAGCACCGTGGCGCCCGGCGGGCGCTTCTCGACAAAGGACATCTCGCCCAGAACGTCGCCAGTCGCCAGTTCGGCAACCATGTCGCCGTCGACCTCGACGCGGAAGTGCCCTTCCGTGATCACGAACAGATCCTGAACCTCCTGCCCGGCAGAGATCAGCGACTCGCGGGGGGAAATCTCACGCAGCTTGCCGATCCTGGAGAGCAGGATCAGATCCTCGTCCTTCAGATCTGCAAGTATTATGAGGCCCTTGCGCATTCCTACTCCTCGGTCAGTTGCCGTCGTGCCAGCGCGGCGAATGCACCGTCAAGTGCCATCAACTCCTCGAACGTGCCGGTCTCGACGAACTTTCCGTCCTGCAAAACGCAGATCCGGTCGGCATTGCGCACGGTCGACAAGCGGTGTGCGATCGTGATCCGCGTCACCTTCAGGCGGTCGAGCGTGTTCGAGACGATGGCCTGCGTGGCGTTGTCCAGGGCCGACGTCGCCTCGTCGAAGTAGAGGATGTTCGGATTTGCAGCCAGCGCACGGGCGATCAGGATCCGTTGCCGTTGACCGCCCGAAAGCGTCCCGGCACCCTCGGTGATCGGTGTGTGGATGCCCATGGCGAAGACCTGAAGATCGCGGGCGAGGCCTGCGCGTTCGACCGCCTTCAGACAGTCCTCCAGAGACGTGTTCGTCGCGCCGCGGATGTTTTCGAGGATCGAGCCCGCGAAAAGCTGGCTTGCCTGCAGAACCACGCCGATCTGGCTGCGGACGCGGGTCAGATCCAGCCGCGCAAGATCCTGCCCATCGTAGAGAATCGAGCCGCGCTGGGGCGCTTCGAAGCCTAGAAGAACGCGAAGCAGCGTCGATTTCCCGGATCCCGATCCGCCGACGATCGCCATGTGCTCACCCGGACGCACCTCGAAGGACAGATTGTTCAGAACCGGGGGCAGACCCTCGGCATAGGCGAACGTCAGCCCCGAGCCTTCTATCGCACCCTTGAGGGCTCCCGGGTCGCCGCGTCCCGGATCGACTTCCGGTTCCGCCTCGAGTATCGGACGGGCGCGCTCGACGAGCGGTTGCGCCGAGTAGATCTGCAGCAAGGCCTGGCTCAGACCGACGAACGCGCCCTGGAACGACCCGAACGCTGAGAGAAATCCGATGAAGACCCCGGCCGAGGCGTCGAGCGAAGACAGCGTACTGGCCCCGGCGAAGAGCGCCATCAGTGTGATCGTCTGATACGTGTCGGCGAAGGCGCCGAAGTTCACGCCGACACGCCCGGCCCGCACCCCGGCCGCGCGCTCGCGCCTGTAGACGTCATGCCAGCGCTCCATCGCACGCTCTTCGGCCGCCGAGGCGCGCAGCTTGCCGACCCCTTCGAGCGTCTCGAAGGTCAGGCCGGCAATCTCGCCATCCAGCGAGGCCGCTTCGCGAATGGCTTCCATCTGCAGGATGCGGGCGATCACGACGGCAATGATGTAGCCCGCCACGAGCGCCAGACCGATCAGGGCGAGCTTTGCGTCGTAGAAGAACAGAACGACCAGATAGACGACGGACAGAACAGTCGTCAGGCCGGCGCTCATGACGATCGACACGGCGAGCTGCCGCATCTGATCGACATTCTGCAGCCGCTGATTCAAGTCTCCGGCCGAGTAGGATTTGAAGAAGCGGGTCGGCAGCCGCAGGATTCGGTCCGTCAGGGCGGTGGCCAGTACGGTCGCTCCGCGCCCTTCGATCCGCGCGGTCGACAGGGACCGCGCGATGCCAAGTGCCGACGATACGAGCGCACTGCAGGCCAGCGCCACGCCGACAGCGAACAGCAGCCCCGCCGCACCGGACGGGACGATATCGGACAACAGCCAGCTCGTGGCCAGCGGCGTCAGGATGCCCAGCAGCGCGACGCCGGCCGCGGCCATAACCGCGAATTTCGCATCTCGGGTGTTGCCGGTGCGGACGACGTGCAGGGCGAGCGACCACACGCCCTTGATCTTGAGCGGCAAGGCCGCGGCCACCGCATGGGCCGTGTGTTGATATGCAGCGGCATCCGTCTCGGTGATGCGGGCCTGCCCCGCGAGATATCCCACGCCGTCCCAGACCAGCGCCTCGATCGCTGCGCCCTCTGCATCGCGCCGCACCAGCAGCGCGCCCTGATCGCGTCGGTGCCAGCCGCTCTCGAGCGTGATCCGGCGGGCGCGGAACCCTCCGACCCGTGCGAGTGTCGCGACGGGCATCTTCGCCGCTTCGGAGGGCAGGGTCGGTCGCTCGTCGACGGGGACCCGGTTGTGCTGCCAGAGCCGGGAGAAGGCGGTCTCGATCCCCTCTTCAGGACGTCTCTCTCTGCCGCTCGACTGACCGGTTAGCCGCTGCAAGGCATGGGCATCGGCCGCTGCCTCGGCTTGCTCGAAGACCGGGATCAGTGATTGCGCGAACCCCGAGACCGCATCGGCAATCCGTGCAGCACCCAGATCCTCGGTCGCGCGCACCCGCATCTCGCCGCGCCCGCGCACGCGAGCGCACAGACCGCCAGAGAGACCGATCAGATCGGGCGCGAGCACCATCTCGCCTGTCAGGTTGAAGTCGAGAACGGGCCCGGGCCCCGGGGACACCCACATGATGGCGTCCGGCGACACCAGAACGTCTCCATCCTCGACCTTGACCGTGCCTCCTGTCTCAAGCGTTCTGGCGCTCTCCATCGGTTGCGCGGGAAGTCCATCGACCAGCGCGCGAACCCACGCGTCAGCTGCGTCGGCCAGCTCTCGCAGCTCCGGGGAGACCAGTTCGAGCTGGGCCGCTTCGGTGGCGACCAGACTTATCGCGGCGGATCCCGGCGCATCGCCCGACACGCCGAACAGCAGCGTTCCGGGTTCCGCTGCACGCACCAGTCGCCGGCCATTCGGCCATGTCAGGTAGGCTTCGACCTCGCCGCTGATCAGGCGCCAGCAGGCGGCTTTCGGCGGCAATTGCACCGGGGCACCACCGATCAGCTCAAGCTCGCGCACGTCCTCCGTATCGGCGCCTGTCGCCGCGAGCGTGCTGTGCTCCAGGCTCATGCTTCGATCAGCCGAGCATAAATGCCCTCGGCCGCCATCAGGGCTTCGTGCTGGCCCCGCTCGATCACCTGACCCCGGTCAAGCACCAGGATTTCGTCGCAGTCGCGGATCGCCGAGAGCCGGTGCGCGATCACAACGCAGGTCGTCCCCCGGCGCCGGATCGCCTCCATCACCTTTTGCTCGGTGACTGGGTCGAGCGCCGATGTGGCCTCGTCCAGAACGATGATCGACGGTTCGGTCGCCAGAGCGCGCGCAATCTCCATGCGCTGCTTCTCGCCGCCGGAGAAGTTGCTGCCGCCCTCGCGGATCTCGGCATCGTAACCGCCCGGACGGGCCGAGATCGTCTCATGGATCTGCGCGTCATGCGCCGCCGCGATCAAGGCCGTCTCCGGCACCGAACGATCCCAGAGGGTGAGGTTGTCGCGGACCGATCCCGCGAACAGCACGACCTCCTGACGCACATAGGCAAGTCTTGCCGCCAGCGCCCGCCGTGGCCATTCCGCGTGGCTCCGCCCGTCGATCAGCACCTCGCCGCCCCGAGGCGTGACCATGCCGGTGATCAGCTTGCCGACTGTCGTCTTGCCCGAGCCGGACGCGCCGACTAGGGCGACGCGGCTGCCGGGCTCGAGCTCCAGCGTCAGCGCGTTGATCAGGGGTGGATCGAGCGGCGCATAGCCGAACGACACATCCGTAAGACTGATCCGGCCCTTCGGCAGGCGATCGGGCACGGTCGGGCGCGCGGGCGCGAAAGCCGGGTCGACATCCTGTTCCAGAATGTCGTCGAGCCTCTGGGTAAAGCTGCGCAACTGCTGCAGTTCCGCGCCGAACCCGGCAAGGCCAGCCACGGGTGCCGCGAAACTGGCGGAGAGCGACTGGAAGGCGACAAGCTCGCCAAGTGTGAGCTGACCCTGCATCACGGCGTAACCGCCGCCGATCAGGACCAGCACCGCGATCATCGTCGAGATCAGCCCCGGCAGCGGGCTGATCCAGGCGGAGATCCGCGCGACCGCCTGGCTGCCATTGACCACGTTTGCGTGCAGGCCGGTCCAGCGTGCGAACAGCATGTCTTCGGCCCCGGACGCCTTGAAGGTCTCCATGTCGCGCAGCCCGGCGACCCGCGCCCCCATGTACTTGCCGCTTTCGATCGACAGCTTGCGATAGCGCTCGGACAGGATCCGCGTCGAGGCCAGCAGCACCACCACGTTGATCGCGGCCAGCGCAACGACGCCCAACGCCAGCGGCACGTGGTAGATCAGCATCACGCAGAGAAACAGCGCCGCCGTGATCACGTTCAGCGCCGCCGTCGCCAATTCGCCCGTCAGCAGGTTCACCAGCCCCTCGTTCAGGCGCATACGGTCGGCGATCTCTCCGGCAAAGCGCTGGTCGAAGAAACTGATCGGCAGGCGCAGCATGTGCCAGAACAAGTGCCGCCCGGTCGTCAGCGTCATCGCCTCCTTCAGCCGCAGCATCGCCATGCCCTGCAGGCGGATCAGGATGAAGCGCACGACCGCCGTGACGCCCATGCCGATCAGCAAGGGCACCAGCCAGTCGTCGAGCGCACGCACCAGCACCCAGTCGACGAAGACCTGACTGAACAGCGGCACGACGATGCCTGGGATCACCAGCGCCAGCGCCACGAGAAAGACGAACAGGATGGCGCTGCGAAACCCGAGCGTGCGCCGCGTCAGGGAGGGCAGCAGCTTCGGCCGGGTGTCGCCGCGCCGGAAATCCTCGCCCCTCTCGAAGCACAGGACCACGCCGGTGAAGCTGTTCGAGAACTCCTCCATCGTCTCCGTGCGCCGTCCAGACGCCGGATCGTTCAGGTAGACGCGGTCTCCGCTGATCCCCTCGACCACCAGAAAATGGTTGAAGTTCACGAAGGCGATCATCGGCCCGGCCATGTCCTTCAGGTGATGCGGCTCGGCCTTCATGCCCTTTGCCGTCAGTCCGAAGGTTCTCGCGGCCTTCAGCAGGCTCGAGGCCTTCGCCCCGTCGCGCGACACGCCGCAGAGCATGCGCAACTCGTCGAGCGCCGCAAACCGCCCGAAATATCCAAGCACCATCGACAGCGATGCCGCACCGCATTCGGCGGCTTCCAGTTGCAGCACCGAGTGTGTCCGGGCGATGCGCGAGAGGCCCAACATGTCGCTGCCTAGTCTCCCACGCCCGAGGCCTGGAGGCCGCGATCGAGAACGCGGTCCAGCGTCGCCGTCGCACCCGGCAACATCAGATCGAGCAGTGGCCGTTTCTCGACGATCACCTTGCCCTCGAGCAGGGTGCCCGCGTTAACCCCGCTGGCCGGGCCGTCGGACGACGACCACGCGAACCCGGTCGGCGTGTCGGCACTGCGCGTCAGCGACAGGCGCACTTCGATCGGCGCACCGCCAACTGACAGTTGCTCGACCAGCTGGTCATTCTGCAGGACCCGCCGCATCCCTTCCGGCGTCGCCGGCAGCGGCGCGACCGAGACGACCTCGCCCTCGATATGGCCATAGACCTCGCGCTCCACTGTCGTCGGCGCGATCTCGGCGACCATGCCGCGGATGATCCGCTTGCCCTCGGCGGGCGGGACGTACATCAGCGCCTGCAGGTTCCGCGTCAGATCCAGCGGCGCCAGTGTCGCGAGCGCGGCGCCGGGCGCGAGGACGTCGCCGGGATTGACCTTGATCTCGACCACCTGACCGGCATGGGTCGACGTGACCACTTTTTCCTCGGACAGTCGCGCCTTCAGCCGCTCGATGATCCGGACCTGCTCCTCGATATCCAGCCGGTCCTCAAGCTCGCTGATCTCGCGCTGCGACGCGCGCTCGGCGGCATCGAGCATGATCTTCTGGGAGTCTTCCTCCAGTCCCGCCAGCCGCTCGTTGACATCCGAGACGGCGATCTGGGCCTCGATCAGCCGGACTTCGGGAACCACCTTGCGCCGGGCGAGCGGTTCGAGCTTCTCGGCCCGCGACTCCAGCAGGACCTGTCTCTCCTGCAGGGCCTTCCGGGTCTGCGCGATGGTCAGAAGGCGCTGCTGATCCGACCGGCCCTCGCGGTCCGTGCGCGCCTCGTTGGCGATCTGAAGACGCTCGAACCGGTTCTTCAGATCGTCGAGCTTGGCCCGCGCGGCGGCCAGTTCGCGCCGCAGTTCCGAGCGGGAAAGCGAGGCCACGACCTGGCCGACCTTGACGGGATCGCCCGGCTGGATGCGGACCTCCTCCAGCACGCCGCCCTGTTCCGAGGCGATCTCGACCAGCCCGGCGCGGTCGATCAGGATGCCCTGAGCCGTGACCTTGACCGGCGCCTGCGTCTGGATTGCCCAGGCCGCCCCGGCTAGAATGGCGACCAGAAACGCGCTCAGGATCAGCCAGCCCGAAGATCCGACCAGCCTGGTCGGATGATCCGTCCTTTCCGGCGAGGCCATGCGCTCGAGCGCGGCTTTCCGGAAGATTTCTTTCGCCATCTGGATCCCCCCGGAGCCCGTTCGCTCCGTCTTCCAACGAACAGTTTACGTGAGGCGACGGTGCGCGCGCAAGCAAGGCGCAATGTCCGACTATTGGACGGTTGACCTTCGGCATGCGTCACGCCTTCATGGCGACACAACGAGAACGGGAGGCCGCGATGCGCCAGGCAATTCTGGCCCTGCTTGCTTTTGTCTGCGCCGCGACGCTGCCGGTCGCAGCGACGGCGCAGGATGCCATCGTCATCAAGACCGCCATCCTGACCGTCAAGCACAAGCGCGAGAAGCCGATCTCCCGGCTCGACCTGCCGCCGCGCGATATCGCCGTGGCGGGCGCCCGGCAGGCGACGCTCGACAACAACTCGACCGGCAAGTTCCTCAATCAGACCTACGAACTCGTCGAGGAAACGGCGCGCCCGGACAAGCTCACCGCGAAGCTCGACGAGTTGATCGCCGACGGCGTGCAGTACGTCGTCGCGGTCGGCACTGCCGACGACATTCTGACAATCGCCGATCATGTGGCGGGCAAAGATGTGCTCGTGCTGAACGCCTCTGCTCCGGATGGACGCCTGCGCGGCGAGGATTGCCGCCCGAACGTCCTGCACGTCGCACCGTCCCGGCAGATCATCGCCGACGGTCTTGCCCAGTATCTGATGTGGAAAAAGTGGAGCGATTGGGTGCTCATCCACGGCTCCCATCCCGAAGACAGGCTGAAAGCCGATGCCTACCGCCGCGCTGCGAAGAAGTTCGGCGCCGAAATCGTCGAGGAACGGATTTTCGAGGACACCGGCGGCGCAAGGCGTTCGGACTCCGGTCATGTGCTCGTGCAAAAGCAGATCCCGGTCTTCACGCAGCGCGCCGAGGATCACGACGTGACCGTCGCGGCCGACGAAGCCGGGGTGTTCGCCGTCTATCTGCCCTACCGCACCTGGGACGCCCGTCCCGTGGCGGGCGACGCAGGGCTCACGGCCGGCATGTGGCATGCGGGCCATGAAAGCTGGGGCGCGACCCAGTTGCAGCGCCGGTTCGAGCGCAAGCAGAACCGCCAGATGCGCGATGCTGATTACCTCGCCTGGCTTGCCTTGCGCGTCGTCGGCGAGGGCGTGACCCGCGCCGAGGAAAAGACCTTCGCCGCGGTGCGCGACTACATCCTGTCCGATGCTTTTGAGGTCGCCGCCTTCAAGGGCGAGCCGCTCAGCTTCCGGCCCTGGAATAACCAGCTTCGCCACGGCGTGATCCTCGGCGATGCCAAGCTCGTCGTCACCGTCTCGCCGCAGGAGGAATACCTGCACCAGCGCACGCGGCTCGACACGCTCGGCGCCGACGAGCCCGAAAACACCTGCACCTTCTAACCACCAGAAACGACCGGAGGACCCGATGAAAACAATTCTGGCCAGCATTGCCATTCTGATGGGAACGATCTTGACCGCCCAGGCTGCACCGCTCTGCGACAAGCTCGGCTTCGCGGGCCTGCTCGCCAACTGCAACAAGGGCGACGATATCGAGCTGACCCTGTCGTCGGGCGAGCCGCTCCATGACGGCGAGATCAAGCTGCAATCCGGCGCCTATTACGAGATGCTCATCACCTCGGACGGCAGTGCCGAACTCGCACTCGCTGGTCCCGCGTTCTTCCGCGCGATCTGGATGGACGAGATCGTCATCAACGATATCGAGATCCGCCCGATGGCGATCGACAGCTTCGAGTTTGACGATGCCGGCACGGCGGAACTCGGGTTCATCGCGATAAAGCCCGGCCGCTACGAGCTTGCGATCCCCGGTGCCCGCGGCGACAGCCAGCGCGTGAAGATCACCATCGAGTAGCAGGGTGGCACCCGCCCGTGATGCCCCGGCTTCTCGACGTCGGGGCCGCGGAGTGAGTCTTCTCTGCAACCGCTGCCCGTTAATCCGGCGCTCCGGCGCCGGTTCCCTTGCCAAGTCTGCGCAGATGTAGAAAACCTTGGGAAAACGCGTAAGCGCAGCATCAGAACGGGTGACAGTGATGAACAGGACGGCGCTCATCGTAGCCATGACGGCTCTCGCCTCGGGACCAGCCTTCGCTGACTTCGAGATCGAGGGCGCCCGAACGGCCTCCCAGAAGGTCGAAATGGAACTGACGAACTCCATCCGGATCGGTGGCGTCGGATCGGGCGATCTGCGCTCCGAACATTCGGCCGGCGTCAACTACGGCGCCTTCCAGTTCTGGGATACCGGCTTCGCCGTCGAACTCGAGAACCGCCAGGGCGACACCTTCGATGTCGGCGCGATCGAGTGGTCGAACAACTTCCAGATCGTCGGCAGTTCCGAAGGCGAGGCGCTCAGCCCCTACGCCGTCAGCCTCTACTCGGCGTGGAACTTCAACCTCGACGGCAGCGAGGACATCACCTTCACGGTCGGCCCGGCGGTCGAGGTCGTCAGCGGTGCGGCATCGTTCGTGAGCAACACGTTCTTCGAGGTGCCGATCGGCGAGGACGGGGCGACCAAGTTCGAATACGCGCTCGGTGTGATGTACGACATCGGCAGCGGCATCGAGGTCGGCGTCGAGGCGCATGGCGAGGTCGAGCAGGTCTTTGACGGCGCGCCGACGATTTCCGAGCAGGAGCATTTCGCCGGACCGGCCGTCGACTTCGATCTCGAGGTCGATAACAGCGAGGTCGGCTTCCACCTGGGCGCGTTTATCGGCCTGACCGATGCCACCCCGGATGTCGGTGTCGCAGCCAATCTGGAGCTGGGTTTCTGAGCCAGGACGCCGCCGCCCCGGCGCTATCCGTCGAAACCGTCAGCCACAGCTTCGGCGCACGCAGGGCGCTGGACGATGTCTCCCTCAGCGTTGCGCCGGGAAGTTTCACCGCGCTCCTCGGGATCAACGGCGCTGGCAAGACCACGCTCTTCAACCTGATCACCCGTCTCTACGACAACACCAGCGGACGCATCGCGATCTGCGGGCACGACGTGCGCGGCGATCCGCGCCGGGCGCTTGCCCGCCTAGGTGTCGTCTTCCAGAGCCGCGCCCTCGACGGTACGCTCTCGATCGCGCAGAACATGGCCTATGCCGGGGCGCTATACGGTTTGACCCGCGCGACATCGCTGGACCGCGGAACGCGGCTGCTCGCGCGCCTCGGTCTCGAGGACCGTCTCGATGACAAGGTCCAGAAACTCTCCGGCGGTCAGCAGCGCCGGGTCGAGATCGCGCGCGCCCTGCTCCATCAGCCGCGCCTCCTGTTGTGCGACGAGGCGACAGTCGGGCTCGACATCCGCTCGCGCGCCGAGATCGTCGAGCAGGTCCACGCGCTGGCGGCGGACGAGGACGTCGGCATCCTCTGGGCAACACACCTGATCGACGAGATCCGGCCGGACGACCGGGTCGTCGTGCTGCACGAGGGGCAGGTGCTCGCCTCGGGCAGCGTTTCCGATGTCTCGGACGGCCTGACACTGGCTGACAGGTTCCTCGCTCTGACGAACCGGGCCGCGGCGTGACCGGCTGGTGGACCTGTGCGCTCGGCATCATGTCGCGCGAGGCCCTGCGCTTCCTGCATCAGCGCGAACGCTTTCTCGCGGCCCTCGTGCGCCCGCTGGTTTGGCTCTTCATCTTCGCCGCAGGTTTTCGCGCCGTCCTCGGCCTGTCGATCACCGAACCTTATCAGACCTACGTGCTCTACGAGGTCTACGTCATGCCCGGCCTCTGCGCGATGGTGCAGTTGTTCAACGGCATGCAATCCTCGCTCAGCATGGTCTACGACCGCGAGACCGGTGCGATGCGCACGCTCTTGGTCTCGCCCTATCCGCGCTGGTTCCTGCTTACCTCGAAACTCGCGGCTTCGGTCGTGGTCTCGTTGTTCCAGGTCTATGCCTTCCTGCTGATAGCCTATTTCTGGGAGGTCGAGCCGCCGCTGCTCGGCTATGTCGCAGTCCTGCCGGCGCTCATCCTCTCGGGCCTGCTGCTCGGCGGGATCGGCCTGCTGCTCTCGTCGACCATCCGCCAGCTCGAGAACTTCGCGGGCATCATGAACTTCGTGATCTTCCCGATGTTCTTCGCGTCCTCGGCGCTCTATCCGCTCTGGAAACTGCGCGAGGGCAGCCCGCTCCTGCACGACATCGCGCTCTTCAATCCGTTCACCCACTGCGTCGAGCTGATCCGGTTCGCGCTCTATCTCGACGTGAACTGGTTCTCGGGCGCGGTCGTCGTCGGGCTCACGGTGGTGGTGCTCGGTGCCGCCTTCTACGCCTACGATCCGGGCAAGGGACTGATCGGTCGTCGCAAGGCCGGTCCCGTCGCCTGACACACGCCAAATAACGCTCACATTTTCTGAAAAATTTTTCCTTTAACGCTGTTTATTGAAGCTTCGTTAAATCCTCTGAACAAAGATTTACTCAACAGCGGCAGTGAGCGCCGCAGATCAGTACAGTGGCGTCTTTTAGGAGTTCGCAATGTTTGACTTCATTCCCCGGCTCGCGAGCGACCCGAAACCCGCACAGCATGACGTAATGACCTGTCCGGCATCGCTTCCGGATCTGGCCATGCTGGCGATGCGGCCCGAGACCGCGCCCGTCAACGTCGTGACCCTCGACTGACGCGCTGAACCCGGCGCGGCCTTTACCCCCGACCGGCAAATCCCGAACGATTTTAATCGAACTTTAGGGTTTCGACCTTACAACCGCGCCCGCAAGCCGGGATCCCGCCGAAAGGCACAGTGGTTCCGACCCTGGGGAAACGGTGTCACGATCGGGGTAGCGGCCCGTGGGTGATGTCGTGGTCATCGACCGAAACGGACCGTGGCAGCGCTGCCATACCTTGGTTCGAGACGGGATCGCCCGTCTTCCGCGAACCTTTCCGGGCGGGCGACGCAACCGCGCCGCCGATGCCCCTCTCCCGAGCATGATACTTCCGCGAAGGCAGGCACAGGCGCTTCGCGCGCTTTCGTGTGCCTGCATGCAATCGTCGGCGCGATTTCGGTTGCCGACAAGGTTCTGGCGGCGATACTGGCGCGGACAGATGCAACACCGGGGGAGGATCCGATGGCCGGAGAAATCGAAGCAAAACTGGCAGAGATGGGAATTGCACTTCCCGAGCCCCTCGCACCCGTTGCCGATTACGTGCCCTTCGTCCGCACTGGCAACCTCGTGTTTGTCTCGGGCCAGATCCCCAAGGTCGGCGACGATATCCTGACCGGCCACCTGACCTCCGAGGACCACTCCGTCGACGGGACTACCGCGCCCGGCTCGCAGTTTGACAAGGCGGTCAGCGCCGCGACGCTCTGCGCCGTCAACATCCTCTCGCAGGTCAAGGCCAGCATCGGCGATCTCGACCGGGTGACGCAGGTCGTCAAGCTCACAGGCTTCGTGAACTGCGATCACACGTTCACGCAGCAGCCGCAAATCGTCAACGGCGCCTCTGCGCTGATGATCGGTGTGTTCGGCGAAAAGGGCCTGCACAGCCGGGCCGCCGTAGGATCCTCCAGCCTGCCGCTCGGCGTGCTGGTCGAGGTCGAGGGCGTCTTCGAGGTCGCTTAGCCGCGGCGGCCTCAACCGGCGAGGCGCTCGCCGTCCAGCAACCGGCCATACCCGGTGACGGGCGTGCCGATCCCCGCGAGGCTCAGGCATCGCCAGAGGCTCGCCTGGTTCGCCGTCACCACCGGGCGTCCGAGTGCCTGTTCCAACTCGTCGATGATCCCAACGCAGCGCAGCCCTGTCCCGGCGATCAGAACGCCGTCGGCCCCGGTCGGGCAGTCTCGCTTGATCTGGTCGCGCAACAGGTCCGTGCGTTGCGCCATGTGCATCCGGTTGGCGTAGAGATCCTGCGGCGCGATGCCGGACCACTGCGCGTCCGGGGCGCTCTGCAGGCTGCCTGACGGAGCAAGATCATGCGCTTCAAGATAGCGCGCGGCGGCCTGCAAAGTCGCCTCTCCGAACCACGGCGGGACCACCAGAAAGGGTCGGCAGATCGCGAGATGCCGCAGCGCCAGGACGCAATCGAGACCGTTCGTCGTCACGGCGGTTTCCTTGCCGAGGCGCTCCGAGAGCGCGCGCATCACGGCATCATCCCAGGCCGCGCCACCGGCAACGCTGCTCGAACTGTGCGCCAGCACGACCGCCGTCAGGCCCATCGCGGCGAACTGCATCGCACCCCGTTCGAGGTCTGGCGAAAGCGCGACCGACTGCCTGTCTGCATCCCAACGCGCCCAGGGCGTCGTCGACGTCACCCGAGCGGCATGGACCGAGACACCCTGTGGCACCATCGCCCACCATTCGGCCTCCGGCACGGCTTCCGCGCCGACGATGAAGATCCCGAAACGGGCGGCGTGCCCCCAGTTGTCGTTGCTCATCTCACCCGCTTGGCAGCCACTGAAGGCCCTAGCCCTTGTAGCCGGCCATCTCGCAGATCTTCGTCCACTCGGCCTCGCTGACCGGCACGACCGACAGGCGTGACTGCTTGATCAGCGCGAAGTTCTCAAGCTCGGGCTCGGCCTTGATCTCGGCCAGCGTGACAGGCCGCGGCACCGGCGCGACCGCACGGACATCGACGCAGTCCCAGCGCGGATCGTCGGTCGTCGAGTCGGGATGCGACTCGGCGCAGATCTCGACAATCCCGACGATCTGCTTCTCGTTCACCGAGTGATAGAAGAACCCCAGATCGCCGATCTTCATCTCACGCATGTTGTTGCGCGCCTGATAATTGCGCACGCCGTCCCATTCCTCGCCGACATCGCCCTTGGCCACCTGATCGTCCCATCCCCAGGTGTTCGGTTCGGATTTGAACAGCCAATAAGCCATGCCTGCCTCCTGCCATCTGCTTCGCAGCTACTTGGCGCGGATGACGCGGCAGGGCAAGCCTCAGGCCTTGGCACCGCGCTTGCCCGACCCCAGCATCGGTGCGGCCTCGCTGTCGAGCGGCCAGCGCGGTCGCGGCGTCGCGGGCTCGCCAATCATCCCGGCCTCGAACCGTTCCAGCCCGGCCCAGGCAATCATCGCGCCGTTGTCGGTGCAGAGCTTCAGTGGCGGCGCGATCAAGCCGAAACCGGCATCCTCGGCCGCCGCGTTCAAAGCCGCGCTCAGCGCCTTGTTCGCCGCAACGCCGCCCGCGACGGCCAGCACCGGGGCGGTCAAATCCGGATGGCGCTCGCGAAACAGCGCCATCGCCCGCGCCGATTTTCCGGCAAGGACCGCTGTTACCGCCACCTGAAACCCGGCGCAGATATCCGCGACGTCCTGCAGGTAGAGCCCGCCCTGATCGGCAACCAGCGTATCGCGCGCGCGCAGCACAGCTGTCTTCAGGCCCGAGAACGACATGTCCGCACCGGGCCTGTCCATCAGCGGCTGCGGAAACCGGAACCGCGCGGCGTCACCGACGCCTGCCCGCCGTTCGACCTCCGGTCCGCCGGGAAAGCCCAGCCCGAGCATCTTGGCGATCTTGTCGAACGCCTCGCCCGGTGCATCGTCGATCGTGCCGCCGAGTCGGCGATAGGCCCCGAGCCCCTCGACCGAGAGGAACTGGCAGTGCCCGCCCGACACCAGCAGCAGCAGGAACGGATAGGTCACCGCATCGGTCAGGCGCGGCGTCAGGGCATGGCCTTCGAGATGGTTGATCGCGATCAGCGGTAGGCCGGTCCCCGCCGCAAGCCCGCGGGCCGTCATCACGCCTGCCATCACCCCGCCAATCAGGCCCGGCCCGGCAGTGACGGCGATGGCATCGAGATCGCCAAAGCCCAGCCCCGCCTCCTCCATCGCCTGCTCGATCACCAGATCCGCGCGCTCGGCATGGGCGCGCGCCGCGATCTCGGGCACCACGCCGCCATAGCGCGCGTGCAGCACCTCCTGACCGAAGATAACATTCGACAGGATCTCGCCCGGCGCACCGGAAACCCCGCGCACGACCGCGGCCGCGGTCTCGTCGCAGCTCGCTTCCAGCCCGAGGACTGTCAACTTTTTCATACACGCATCCTGTCGCGAGATTGCGCTCACCCGCGCCGCCCCTTACTAAGGAGGCCGATAAGAACACGGAAGTCCCAATCATGCCCCTGCCGTCGCCGGACCAGCCGCTGAAGATCGGCACGCGCGGATCGCCGCTTGCGCTCGCCCAGGCCCACGAGACCCGCGACCGGCTGATGGCCGCGCACGGGCTGCCCGAGGCCGCCTTCGAAGTCGAGGTCATCCAGACCACCGGCGACCGCGTGCAGGACCGGGCCCTGTCCGAAATCGGCGGCAAGGGTCTGTTCACCAAGGAGATCGAGGAGAAACTCATCGACGGTCGCATCCACATCGCCGTGCACTCGATGAAGGACATGCCGACCGTGCTGCCCGAGGGCCTGATCATCTCGTGCCTGCTGCCGCGCGAGGACGTGCGCGATGCCTTCATCAGCGAACGCCATCAGAAGATCGCCGATCTGGCAGACGGCGCGACGGTCGGATCCTCGTCGCTGCGCCGGCGCGCGCAACTCCTGAACCGGCGGCCCGATCTGAACGTCGTCGAGTTCCGCGGAAACGTGCAGACGCGGCTGCGCAAGCTCTCCGAAGGCGTCGCCGAGGCGACATTCCTGGCCGCGGCGGGACTGCGCCGCCTCGGATATGACGATCTGGCCGACCGGGCCATCGCGGCGGAAGACATGCTGCCCGCCGTGGCACAGGGTGCGATCGGCATCGAATGCCGCGAGGACAATGCCGAGGTCCGCGCGCTGCTCGACGCGATCAACGATGAGCCGACCGTCTCGCGGCTGGCGGCGGAGCGCGCATTTCTGGCAGGCCTCGACGGTTCGTGCCGGACGCCGATCGCCGGACTGGCCGAACTCGACGGCGATGAAATCAGCTTCCGCGGCGAGATCATCCGGCCCGACGGCTCGGAGTGCCTGACCGTGGCGCGCAGCGGTGCGGTATCCGACGCGGCGGCCATGGGTGCGGACGCCGCAAGCGAACTGCGCGCGCAGGGCGGGCTCGACTTCTTCAAGATCTGACCCCGATGCCTGTCCTGCTGACACGCCCGGTCGCGGACAGCCAGCGGATCGCCGATCTGCTCGCGACAGAGGGGATCGAGACGCTGATCTGGCCGCTCACACGCGTCGAGACGATTGCCGGACAGATCGACATCGCAGATCGCAGCGAGGCCATCGTCTTTTCTTCCGCCAACGGCGTTCGCGCCTTTGCCGAGCAGTCTCCACGCAGGGACCTGCCGGCCCTCTGCGTCGGCGCGCGCACAGCCGGTGAAGCCCGCAGCCATGGCTTCGAAACTGTGGCCCATGCTGACGGCGCCTCCGGCGATCTCGTCGACCTCGTGCGACGCTCGGTCCGGCACCATGTCACTTATGCGCGCGGGCAGGACGTCTCGGCGGATCTGACCGCAAGCCTCGCACCGCATGGCATCACCTGCGATGAAACCGTCGTCTACCGGATGGCCCAGACCGAAGGCCCGCCGGACGCCGTATCTGACGCCCTGACCGCGCGCCGCATCCCCGCGATCACCGCGTGGTCTGCGCGCAATGCCGGGCTGCTCGCCGATTCGCTGACGGCCCGGCCGGACTGGTCGCTGGACACCGTCACACTGGTCGCGATCTCCGATCAGGCGGCTGCGCCGCTTGCGGGTGCGGGTTTTCGCCGGATTGCCGTCGCATCGCGGCCCAATGCCACGCAAATGATTGCTGAGATTCGTGCTGCAGTGCGATAACAAACCGTCCGGCGCTGATTGTACTGGCGGCGCCGCAACAATACCATAAGTACAATAGCTGACCGCGCACGGTCTGCCGACATGCATGACAGGAGTTCCGGATGAACAACCCGTCCAATCCGAATGACGACAAGGATCCGGGACAGGACACCGAGGCTTCTGCGCCGGAGGCCGAGGGAGAACGCCCGCCCGAGGCCGAGGAGGCAACGCCGGACGCTGAACCGGAGACGGCCGAGCCGGATGCGCCCGATCCGGAACCTGAAGCGACTGCATCGGACGACGCCCAAACCGACCAGCCGGATCATCACGCCGATCACGATACGGACCACCACGAAGACGATGCGCGCAGCGGCGGCGGCTTCGCTGCCACGGCGCTGAAGTATCTGCTGATCGTTCTCGCGATCTTCGGCCTTTCGCTCTGGCTTGTGCCGAAGGCGGCCCCGCACCTCCCGACGAGCATCGCAAAGCACATCATCCCGCAGCAGACTGTCCTCGACGAACGGCTCGCAGCGATCGAGGCCAAGGCCGAGTCCGCCGCGGCGGACGGCGTCGTGACCGAACTGCGCCAGCAGGTCGCCGACCTCACGCAGCGCCTCGAATCGACCGAAGCCGCACTCGCGACCGCGCAGGAAGAAGTTGCGGCGGCTCGGACGGCGGCCGAAGCTTCAGCCGGTGCCGCCTCGGCTTCCGGCATCGCCGAATCCGTCGTCGTCGAAGCACAGGAGGCGGCGTCGGACGCAGCGCGTGCGGCCGAGGTCGCGACCGCTGCGGCAACCGAAGCCGGCAAGGTGGCGTCCGCTGCGACCCGGGACGTCGCGTCGCTCTCGCGCCAGATGACGAGCTACGAGGCCCGCCTCGCGACCCTGAGATCCGAGGTCGAGGCCGTCGGCGAAAACCTCTCGGCCGTGGCGGCTCAGGGCGGCGACGCCTCAAGTGCCGAGATCACGGCCGCCTTCGCCGCACTCAAAGCCAAGGTCGATACGCTGGCCGAAGCGCAGCCCGACACGTCGGTCTTCATGCCGCGTGACGAGATGAATACCTTCGCCACGCATGATGACCTGCGCTCGGCGCGGACGGCGCTGCGCGCGGACATGGATGCTGCAATCGCTTCGCTGCCCGATGGTGGTGCTCTCGCGACGACAACCGCGCTGGGTGATGTTCAGAGCGCGATGGACAGTAAGCTTGGCGAGGTTGGATCGCAGATTTCCGACCTGTCGGCGCAGGCCACGGCGGCGGCAGAGACGGCAGAGCTTGCAAGGGCGGCATCGGAAGAAGCCGTCAGCACGGTCGAAGGTGCGATACAGAACGCTTCGCTCAAGGCCGCGGCAGCCGCGCTGAGCAGCCAGATGGCCAATGGCGCGCCGTTCGCGCGGTCGCTCGACGAGATCGTTGCTCTGACAGGTGCTCCGGCGCCAGAAGCCTTGCTGGCCGTGGCACCCGGCGGGGCCAAGACGCTTGACGCGCTGACCCGCGCATTCATCGCCCAGGCCCCGGAGGCCATCAAGGCCGATCTAAGAGCGCAATCCGACGGGAGCGCGCTCGGACAGGCAGCTGCGCGCGTCGAGTCGCTGTTCGCCGGTCGTCCGAAGGATGCCGTCGAGGGCGACGATGCAGCGGCCATCGTTTCGCGGATAGAAGCCGAGTTGCGCGGTGCCAACCTGGCAGCGGCTGTGGGTGAGGCCGAGGGTCTTTCCGATGCGGCGAAGACGGTGCTGGATGGCTGGTTGAGCGATGCGCGGGCGCGCATGGCTGCGGACGAGGCCGCCGCGGCGCTGGTTGAAGATATCCTTGGATCGCAGGGCTGAGGAGCGGCGGACATGCTGAAGACGATCATCTACCTCCTTGTCGGCGCTGTCGTCGTCGTGGCCGGTGCCTCGGCGCTCGACGCCCTCGTCGCCGAACCCGGCATGCTGTCCCTCGACTACGGCGGACGGATCTATGAATTCCAGCTCTACGAGGCGGCGCTGATCCTGATCGTCGGGATCGTCGCGATCCTCATCGGTCTCGCGGTGCTGCGCGTTGCCTACGCGCTTGTGATGTTCATTCTCGGCGACGAGACCGCGTTCAGCCGGTTCTTCATGCGCTCGCGCGAGCGCCGTGGTCTGGACGCGCTGTCGAAGAGCATGATGGCGTTGGCGGCAGGCGACGGAAAACTCGCGGTGAAGAAGGCCAAGCTGGCCGAGAAGCACCTGCGTCGTCCCGACCTCACGCGGCTGGTGAATGCGCAGGCGGCCGACCTCGCGGGTGACAAGGCACGGGCACAGACCTACTACAAGGCGCTGATGTCCGAGGAGAACACGGCCTTCCTCGGCACGCAGGGCCTGCTCGGACACGCCATCGCGGCCGAGGACACGGACAAGGCGCTGAAGCTCGCCTCGCATGCCCATGAGCTTGCACCGAAGCACGCCGGCGCGCTCGAGGCGCTCTACACCCTGCAAAGCCAGAAGTTCGACTGGACCGGCGCGCGCAAGACGGTCAAGGAACAGAAGCGCCGCGGGCTCCTGCCGAAACCCGAAGCGCTCAAGCGTGAGGCCGCGCTGGCGTTTGCCGAGGCCGAGGACGCCGAGCGTGCCGACGAGACCGAACGCGCGCGTGCTCTGGCGGTCGAGGCGGCGAAGCTCGACCCGTCCAATGTCGATGCGTCTGCAGGTGCCGCGCGGTTGCTCACCGAAAGCGGAGCCAAGCGGGCCGCCTCGAAGATTGTCATCGATGCCTGGCGGATCTCGCCGGACCCGAAGCTGGCGGCTGCTTTCGCCGCGATCGAGCCAGACGAGGCCCCTGCTGCGCGGCGTCGTCGGTTCGAGCAGCTGTTCGCGCTGCACCCGCACCACGACGAGACGCAGTTCCTCAAGGCCGAGCTGTCGCTGGTTGCCGAAGACTGGACCGGCGCGCGGCGCGCCATCGAGGATTTGCGGGAGACCGAACCGTCGGCCCGCAGTTGCGCAGTGTTCGCTGCCATCGCCCGTGGCGAGGGCGAGCCGGATCACATCGTTCAGGGCTGGCTTGCACGAGGCCTCGGCGCGCCGCGGACCGGTGCCAGCGACTCGGTGATCAACAACGCGGCGATGCTGCCGCTGCTCGTCGGGTTGCGCGATGACGGCGATATGGAAGACGTGACCGAGAGCCCGGAGGCGAGCCCCGCCGAGGCTGAAACGCAGTCGTCCACTCCGCCGGAGGCCGAAGACGCGGAGACGCTTGACGCGGACACGACCGATCAGCGCGGCGCCAAGCCCGAACCTGTCGCCTGACGGCATGCGGCGACTCCTGCCGAAGCCCGACTGACGCTGTCGCCCAAGTCTGCTTCGTTTGACATGCGCTTGCCTACATGCCGTGACGCCCGCTCCTTGAAACAGGTCATTTGCCAAGTCGCCTGTCGGTCCCTGACGGAGTTGGCGCGTTGAGCGGGCTGCGATGGGTCGCGGTCAGCACGCCTGACCCTGATGCCGGTGATCCTTCGATGCCTGCTGCATCGAGTCATTGACCGGGGTCTGGCAGGGCGATAGTAGACACGCGGCGCCGGTGTAGCTCAGCTGGTAGAGCACGTCATTCGTAATTGTGAGGTCGGTTCCAGATCTTCCTCTAAGATCAGTGACATCGAGCCATTGACCGAGAGCTAGTAGGGCGATAGTAGGGCCTCGAAGCCGGTGTAGCTCAGCTGGTAGAGCACGTCATTCGTAATGATGGGGTCGTAGGTTCGAGTCCTATCACCGGCACCAGTTCTTACCAAAATCAGACACTTAGCAGCCTTTAGCGCGCATGAGCCAATCAGCGGGCGGATGTGCTGCGCCTGGCCCAGACAACCGCGGCACTGGCGCCGACGAGAGCGTAGCTGAAAAGCAGTGCTATCTGAAGCGGTGAAGATCGAAAATGAACCCAACACGTCCCGGCTTTAGGTTTAACCCCTTAGGGGGGTTAAAACCTAAACCCTGCCTTTTCCCTTGTTAAGATTAAGCCCCGGTCAGAAGGGTATCTCATCCTGCCAGTCTAGCTTTCCGGCGAGCTCTGGCCAGATCGCGACGAGGCGATCGTAGCCCGTTTGCGTGAGGTTCAGCTTCCGCCTCCCAGACTCCTCGATGAAGGCACTCGCTCGAAGCTCAGTGCATATCTGCGACGCTCTGCTAACATTGACGCCGAAGTGTTTCGCGATCTCGCTCTGGTACCGTGGCTTTCTCTCAGCGATGAAGCGCAGCACTTCGTCTGCCTTTGTCACGACCGGTGCATTCTCGATCAGCCACTCGACTTTTCCACCGCGCGTCTCACGTAGCTTTAGGTCGAGCCTGCTCGGCCTTGGCGGTCTGCCGCGAACCTTTGAGAACTCCATCACGAAGTGAGCGCCGTCGTGCTTCACGGAGGCAGTTTCTCCCTTCAGCTTGTCGTCGGGTCGCCGCAGTTCGATCGACAGGTTGAGAAAGTCCTCCCGCCGGGACGCGCCGCGTTGCGTCTTGTTCTTACCTGCGTGATGGACGAGCAGCACGGAGTGTCCTCTGTGCCGCAGACCAATCAAGAACTGCAGCAGTTTATCGAGCTCGCTGTTGCTGTTCTCGTCCACACCTCGTGCGAGCGACGACAAGTTGTCGATCACGATCACTTCGGGAGCGCGAGCCTGCATCTCCCGCCGCTGAATTGCCGCCAGCAGGCGGGCCTGGTCTTCCTCTTCGTGCAGGTTGAGCGGTCGGTCCTCCCGATACAAGAGCTCGGACGGGAGAAACTCAATTGTGTCAGGTGGAGAAGGCTCCAGCATTCTCAGGCGTTCCTGCAGTTCCGCAAGCGCCATCTCTCCGTCCACGTAAAGAACACGACGTGCCTCCGGCACTTCGTACTCAAGAAACGGGGTTCCACGAGCAACGGCGAGAGCGAGGGTCATGCAGAACCAAGTCTTGCCGATGCCACGCTCGGCGAAGACCATCGACAGGCTGTGGGTCGGCATGAACGTCCCGATGATGAACTCCTGAGGTGGGATATCTAAGTCGAGCAGTTCGGGTCCCGAAAGGAACAGCCGGGCCAACGTTGGATCGACCGGCTTCGCGGCGTTTAGTATATCGCGAGCTGAGAAACCTTCGGGGGCTTCGTCAGCCAGATCCCACCCCTTGGGAAGGCCATCGGGAAGCTCGACGATGCGGACGGTCTTCGCGCCGAGAGTGGAGAGCGCGGTACTGACGACGTTCATCGCCTTGATGCCTGGCTCGTCTGCGTCGGGCCACAAGGTCACGTCTCGGGCCCTAAGCACCTCCCAGTCCACCTTGTCAGCTGAAGATGAACCGCCAGGCCACGTGATCACGACCAAATCGTCAAATAGCGCGCGAGCGGCGTCCACGGCCTTCTCTCCTTCGACGATCAAGACTCGCGAGGCGGGATCTCGGGCCAGGAGTTCTGCTCCGTAGATCGGCAGTGGTTGTGCGAAACCTTTCAGCTTCCAAACGACGTCACCACCGCGTGCCTGCCACGGTGTCAAAGGTCTGAAGGACTTCCCGTCTTCTTCTTTCAAGCGGAGGACGTAGCCGACGATATCATCTTGATCGTCTCGGTAGGTGTAGATGGCTTCTATTGGGCGCTTGACGAGGCTGTCGAATTCAGGTGCAGGCGTCTCACTTGGTACGCTCGCGAGTCGATCTCTTTCCAAGCCAGCGCCCTTTGCGCCTGCGGGTATGAATGACATTTCCGCATGGGACGGCCACAGGTTCTGTGCCTTGAGTGCGTCGACGACCGCTTCCTGACTGCATCCTGCGTGGCAATGGACCAAGAGCTTGCCGTCGCTTGTTTCTGAGATCGACAGGCTCGGCTTGGTGTCCTCGTGCGCGGGACAGCGTGCTTTCCAACCCTTGCCTGCTTTCTCTACATTGCCGAGCTCATTCGCGATCCTGTAGGCGGAGAGCCTGCTCATTTCGGCCCCAAAACTTTGGCGCTTGATGACGGGGCGCCGATCGTGTTTGCGGATATGAACGCCTCTAGCGCCGAGAGCTGATAGCGCACTGCTCCGCCGATCTTTACGTATGCTGGACCGGGACGACCTTGCGAGCGGGTCTTCTGCAGCCAGGAAACGCTCACGCCGAGAATCTCGGCGGCCTTTTGTTCTGGGACTAGGTAAACGGCCTTGTTGGAAGTTGAGCTCATCTTCTCACCTCTCGTGAATCAACATGATCACGAGAAGCCAGAGTTTTGCTGCGGATGCAGTCAGATTGGATTGGTCACAAAATGATTAGAAGAAACAGTGGGTTAGCTAGTCTTCGTCGAGCCGCATTCTTACGCCGTACTGCGTTAGCAGCGTCTTCAATTCGCGGAGCGTCTGAAGATGAAGAGAGCCCGGTACGTCCGACCCGAGGCAGATCGCCATGCACAGTGACTCTTTTTGGTTGCTGAACTCGTTCTCTAGGTGCCTCGTGCTTGGCGCACCTGGAACCTTCTGGACAGCTAGGCGCGCCAGCTCCTTCACCGCACGCGCTTGTACCGGCTCGGAAGCTATCCACGCGAAGGGATCTCTTCCCCTCGAGAGAGCGGGCCCGCCACGGTCGCGCACGTATTCCTCTGCCATGAATAATATCGCTTCCCGGGTAGCGGTCTTCTTTGTCTGCCTGACGGCTTCGTCTCCAAAGAGAGCTGAGAGCGCCCGATTTAGTCTCTGATTGTCCGTCAGTGCACTGCTTGAAGGGTACGCAGAGATTATCGACATCAGGAGCTTAACTCTGAACGAACCTGAGACGTGCTCTTCGCCCAAGGCCTCGCGGAACTCGCTCTCTTCTGCGAGACCTGAGGTATTCGCGGCCTCATCGGACGAAGGGGGACTATCTTCGTCTTCCGTTGTATCCTCTGCCTCTGCCTCTGCCTCTGCCTCTGCCTCTGCCTCTGCCTCTGCCTCTGCCTCTGCCTCTGCCTCTGCCTCGGGCTCCTTCGAGTAGCTAAGAGGGAGCGGACCACTGAACTCTGCTTCGGCGCGCTCAAGCCACTTGACGAGCTTCCGCTCCGCTGACGCCACCGATTCTTCGCTCGGGTTTTCGGTATTCTTCGCCTTCTTCGGCATGAGCCAACTCCAGTATCCGCGCGGCGATCCGCTCCACGGGATCCCGCAAGCGCTCGGCGTTGATCACAATGTACCCTCCGGTGACGTCGCTGTCAGTCCGGTGGTTCAGGAGCCGCTTCAGCGCGTAGTGCGGGATGTTCAGGCTCTCGGCGATGGTGATGAAGGTGCGCCGCAGGTCGTGCGTCGTGAACTTGACGCCCGAGGCGGCGCTGACGCGCTGCATGATCTTCTTTACCTCTACGATGTGCCGGTCGCGACGAACGCCTGGGAACACCCACTCCGTCTGACCTACGACCTCTCGCCGTGCCGAGAGTAGGTCCACCAGGAAGCCCGAGAGCGGCAGGTCGAGCGGATCGCCGTTCTTTGTATCGGGCAGGTGCAGCTGGCGACCGACCAGGTCGATGTCCTCCCAGCGCAGGCGAGCAACCTCGCCCCGGCGCATGCCCGTGAACAGAGCGACCAGCAGGAAGTCTCGGGCGTAGTCCGGCTCCCGCATCGCCGCCGCCCACCACGCGGGCAACTCGTGCGCTGCGATCAAGGTGCGCCGCCTCTGCTCGCGGTGCCACGCGCGCGCCTGGGTGAGTATTAGCACCGGGTTGGGCGGGAACTCGTCGTGCGTCGCCGCGACGAAGTTGTAGACCGATCTTAGGTGCCGCATGGCGTTATTCGCAGTCGTCGGCCCATGCATCTCTGCGATCTGCTGGTGCTTGCGCAGCACCATCTGCCGCGTAATCGCCCGCAGAGGCCTCTTAGCCCAGGCGCCGAGGTACAGGCGCGCAGTGCGCCCGTAGCCGGCGACGGTGTGCCCGGAGAGGTGCGGCCGAGCCTCGAAGAAACTCTCGAAGGCCTCCGCGAGCGAGACACCCTCGGCGGACGCCCTCCGCCGGACTTCGTTCGGATCGGTACCCTCTGCCATCTCGGCCAGCAGGACGACGGCCCGCTTGCGCGCGACCTCTGGGCTGAGGACGTCGGCCCGACCGATGGTGACGCGCTTCGTGCGCTTGCTGACCTGGCCCTCGACGAAGAAGACCTTCGACGTCCGTCCAACCCGCAGGCCGAAGCCCGTCAACTGGTCGTCGCGGTAGAGCGCCTGACCCTCGGTCGCGTAGGGCAGCGCTTCCACGGTGCGCTTGGTGAGGCGTAGCTTCGGCATGTGATCCTCCGTTCGAGCCTCACCTCCTCATACAGTGAGCGTCACGAAAACACCATATAAATCAAATGCTTGTGCAGAGATTTCCTGCGCGATGCGAGGATTTGCAAGCGCTGGCGGCGCCGTACGGAGAGATGCAAGTCTGCGTACGCAGCCGTTTACACGCAGACAGTTTCGCAAAGAACCTTTGTTGTTGTTTATGCCAGGTTCAGAATTGCGTTAGCCAAGGCAGGCGTCGGGCCATCGGGGAACTGTGCAGAAAGCCTTTTGCCGGTCTTCCAAGCTGTTGAGCGTATGCCGTCTGAGGAAAGCACTGTGTCGATGGTCCTCAGAACTTCATTGACACCATATTGCCCCGCGAGACCGAAACCCAGGCGCGATCGACCAACCGCCTGTGCGACCATGATCTGTTCAGAGTGGTTTGGAAGGCCAATCTGCGGCACGCCCGTCATTATGAACGCGGCGGCGATACCGTTCGATGCATGACTGATGCCGAGATCGCAGTCTTCGATCAAGCCATCAAGTCGTACTGGTCCGTCGACCAACCGAACAGTGGACTTCGCAAGCCGTTCGGCCATGCCAGGAGGTGCGCCGGGGCAGGCCAGGATAACGTCGAACCGAGCGTCCAATTGTTCGAGCGCTTTCGCCCCGGCCTCGAAGGGGCGACCGGTCGGCCTCAGATACGCAAGGATTCGATGCTGGGCATCTGCGCGCCACCTAAGCTCGGCACCTTTGTCGCTTGTGATCAATTGACCGAGATATTCAGGGTGAGCCGGCTCGAACGCATCGCGCGGCGCATAGTGATCGATTTCTGTGAACGTTGCGAGCAGGTAGGCATCCGTGTCGAGCAGATCGCAAAAGCGATCCAGCTTAGGTGCGCCAAGTTCTAACAGCACCGAATTCGCCGTCTTGAGCACGCCTGTTTCCCGTTCGATCGTCGGCGCTTTGAGCTTCGGGTCCCAATGATAGAAGGACGGCATCGGATGGGCGCGTGGAGGTGCATCGAAGCCTGATCCAATCATGGCGGTCGTCAAATCCAGCCCGCGCGCGGCCAACAGGGATGTTGGCGCCGCTTGAGCCACCAGCACGTCGGGTCGGACCAGCGAAAACAAACTGCGCCAAGCCTCGACCAGGGGCGCCAAGTCCCGGGGCTGTGCCCAACCCACATGTCTCAGCGCATCCGGGTAGCTGAGTCCGGCATCTTGTGCCGAGATTGGGCCATGAGGAGGGGCTGCGGGAGCCGCCAGTACCTTTACGTCAAGATCGGGCGCCATCTGTCGTAGCGCGATCGGGTTGCGAACCGCCACCCAGAGTTCTGCCCTGCCGTGAAGCGCCCGCGCGGTTTCGGCGATCTTCGAGACGTGGCCGAAGTTCTCGCCCATCTCCCAAGCGAAAAGGATGCGCGGAAGCTTCATGGAGCACCGTCCTTGCGGATCAGCCTTGGTCGACCTGCAAGGGTGCCGGGCGGATCATGAACCGGATCTCGGGCGTTCGAAAGCCCAAGATCATGGGACGGCGAATGCCTCGCAGTGTCGTCACGTCATAAAGTTCCTGCACGGCACCACTGATCTCGAGCGAATGTTCCACGTCGCCGGTCTCGAGGTTCACGACTGCCAACATACAAGTTGGGCGTGCGCCCGCGTGGACCAAGCGGTCTTCCAGCGCTAATCCCTCGAATGTTCTTTCGCGGCGGGGGCGTGACACACCGATCACCGCGTGATGGCCGATGAAGCAAACGCCGCGGGCGAAACCCGGCAGAAAGCACATCGGCTCGAACTGTCCGGTTGAGATATCAACGCGCCCGAACTCTCCTGTTCCGGACTGGATGATGTAGAGTTGCCCGTTGTGCAGACGCGGCGAATGGGGCATCGTCAGCCCGGCGGTCACGGGCTCCCCGGTCGCCACGTCCAGAACGATGCCTCCGTCCTTACGATGCTCGCGCCATGCGCCAGCCACGTTCGTGCGCGCAACACAGGTTACGTAGGCAGGTGCGCCATCGCGCATCGCCAGACCGTTCAAGTGGCAGCGGTCCTCCGCCGCGATGCGGTCGATGAAGGGCGGCGTCCAGAGCGGCGCGAAACTGTTGGCCCGGTCCAGCGTGGCCAGGCAGTTGAACCGGGTGACAACGAAAACCGGCGGCCGTTCAGGCCCCAGCGGATGCACATCATGGATGTCGACATCGCCGGTGGTCCGGCCCTCGATCGGCACATAGATCGCGTCATAACCATCGCGGGTCTGGCCTGGGTCCAGGAAGTTTTCGAACCGCCAAAGTTGATAGAGCGAGCTGAGCCAGATCGCCCCATCCGGTCCAAAGCCCAGACCCATACAGCGGGCGAAGCTGCGCTCGTAAACCGACAACTGACCGTTCGCAGCATTGGACCCGATCAAGAAGACCTTGCCTGCCTGGTAAGTGGTGAAGCCCAGGCTGGATCCTGTCGAGGCCAGCCAAGGCGCGAACATCCGCGAGGGACGCAATTCGAGTTTCGGCTCGGCAGCCTTGTCGTCGGCGTCCGCTGCCTCGACAGTTTCGGTCATGTGCTGTTCCCCCTGCACGAACAGAGTAAGTCTATGCTGCCGCGCGGCAAAGCGGCAAGTGCGGACGGCTGTGATGGCCTGCATGAAGCTCTCAAAGCACCCCCGCAAGAAAATTGCGCAGATTCTATTGCCCACACCCTTAGAATCATGAGATCATAGTTAATGAGGGTTTTCACAACACATCCGCGCAGCATTACTGCGCAAGTAAGTCGTTGTCAGAGGGGATTCTGATCATGAGCAACTATGCTGGTTTCACGGTGTTGGGTGCACCGGGGGAGAACGAGCGCGCCGGGCGCGAAGTCGCAATCATCGGAGATATCAACGGGGACGGCATTGCCGATTTCGCCGTTGCTGCGCCACAGGCCGAAGTCAGCTATGACGCTTATTACGGTGAGATCGAGCTGAACTTCTATAACGCTGGTAAGGTCTATGTCGTCTTTGGCGACAGCGACACGGATGGGGATGGCCCCGATGCGGGTCTTCCGCTGAACATTAATGTCGAGGATCTGGACGGCACGAATGGGTTCGTCATCGAACCCGACCGCGATCTGCTCGATCGCTTTGGTTTCGGTTACTATGGCGAATTCGGCTCCAGCATCGTCGGCCTGGGTGATGTCAACGGTGACGGCGTCGATGACTTTGGCATCGCGCAAAGCTCGACCAGTTATGGCGGCTTCTATGGCTACTATGGTGAAGGCGGCGGATACTACGGCCCGGGTCAAGGTAGCGAGGGCGTTGCCTATGTTATCCTGGGTGGCCAGGAGTTTGCGCCGGTTCAGGAAGTCGACGATCTGGCTGGGTTCCGCATCGACGCCGAAGGTGCGGTGCTGGACATCATCAATCTAGGTGACGTAAACGGCGATGGTTTCAACGACATTGGGGTCGATACCGTCGATCGGCTGGCAGGCAACTACTACTACATCGACTTCTACTACCTGCAGGACGATAATGGGAACGGTGTTTACGATCCCTTCGATCCTGACGATCCAGAGCCAGTTTTCGAGTTCTACTATAATGGATCGATCAGGGCTTCGGTCGGGCAATCGACCAGCTTTGTGGTTTTCGGGACGGATCTGGATAGGGTTTCCGATCCTGCGATTGCGACGGGTGGTGGCGGTGGCGGTCCGGTCCTTCTGGACGTCACCAGCTTTACGGTTCCGGATGATGCTCCGACAATCGGTGAGACCATTGTCAACACGACGCTACTAGATGGTGGTGATGGCTTCTCGATCGACACTGGGCGAACGCTTACGACAATCGGCTACTATGGACCTGTGGATATCGGCAGTTCCTACGACACCGGCGGCATCGCGGGTGTCGGCGACATCAATGGTGACGGTATTGATGATATCGTGGCAGCGCGCCGCGGCTACTACAACTCATTCCTTCCTACAGGCGTGAACTACAACGAAACACTGACGATCATCCAGACGGATGGCGGCCGGGATATCAGCGGCGATTACTACACGTCTAATGCCAGCTATGGCGAGTTTTTCATCTTTGGTAATGCTGCGGGCGATGGATTCCCTGCTCAAGTCAACGCCGCGTTGTCTGACCCTGAAGTCGAATTCCAGGTGTTCCTCGGCCAAGCGGTCGATGTGGTTGGCGCTGGCGTGGGCGATGCATCGGGCAATGACGACATCGATGATTTCGTCATAAACGATACCTTCCTCGGTGGCGAGACCGACGATTTCGACGTGATTACCCGCGGCGTCACGCTGATCAGCGGCACGACAGGCGAGTTCTTCCCGCAACGGGATGGGGCACCTGCCGGCATCCTTGACTATGATCTCGAGCAGATCCTAAATGACGGTCGTGGGGCGTTCATCACGGACTCGACCAGCGGCTTGGTGGGTTTCATCGACGATGCGCCAACGCCTGTGCAGTTCGGTTTCTTCGCTTCAGATATCGTTGGTTTGGGCGATGTAAGCGGCGACGGCATTGCCGACTTTGCCGTACTTGCGAACCGCAACGATCTTCCGCCAGGAGCGACATCCAACGCTCCCGGAAGGTCGGCTGTATATCTTGTGTTCGGACAAGCTGATCCGATGACGGGCGTCATCGATCTGGCGGACACGTTCGGTGCGAATATCAACCCTGATCAGCGCCTTGGCTTCCGGATCGAAGGCTTCGAGAACAACTTCACGGACTCGCTGAGCATCTCGGGACTCGGTGACGTAAGCGGCGATGGCGTCAACGACATCATCATCGGTGATGGAAATGCCGATGGGCAGAGCTTCTCGGACGGTGTGGCGTATGTCGTGTTCGGCGGCACAGCCGCCCTGGGCGCGGCAGATGAAGCCGATGGCACCAATGACGGCGTCATCGACATCGCCAATTTGGGTGTGAACGTCGATACGGGTGAATTGCCGATCGAGGTCTCGGTCCGCAATTCCGGCTTCTTCTCGCAGTTCCTGTCTGAAGGCGATGTCGGCGCGACAATCTTCACGTTCACTGTGGATCGTACGGGCGATCTGACCGAGGAAGTCAGCTTCGACTTTGCCGTCACACCTTCTGGCTTCGATCCTGCCGAGGAAGACGATTTTGTCCTCGACGTGTTCCCATCCGGGAACGTGACTTTCGATCCCGGCGCGAGTTCGGTCGATGTCGAGATCGAAGTGCAGGGTGACTTTACGATCGAGAACACCGAAGACTTTACGTTCACCATCTCGAACGCCGCGACGGACGGCGACTCGCCGATCTCGATCACGCCAGGCGCGGACGCATCGCAAGCTCGGATCTTCAACGACGACTTCCCTGTACGTTTCCGCGCGAACAACGCGTCGGTAACCGAAGGCAACGAACCAGGCGACGCACGCGTCCTCGTTCTGTCGGTAAGCCGCTCGGGCGAGATTGACGTTGAGGCATCGGTTGACTTCCAGATCTCCAACGTTTCCACGGAAGCCGATGACTTCGAAGCCGGTGTCGTGTTGGAGCAATCCGGCACGCTGACTTTCCTCGCAGGCGAAACGATCAAAACCTTCGAGTTTGCGATCGAGGAAGATTTCGAGGTCGAATCCAGCGAACAGATCCGCATCGATTTGTCGAATGCATCTTCTCCGAGCGCAGCGACCGTACAGATCGACGACTCGGTAGGTATCGGCACAATCATCAACGACGATTTCCCGGTGCAGTTCTTCGTGTCGAACGCCTTTGTGACGGAGGGCGATGATGCGTCTGACGCACGCGAACTCGTCTTCACCGTCACGCGCTCGGGCAACACAGCGCCAGCGGCGCGGGTCGATCTGACGTTCCAATCTTCAAGCTTCCGACCGGCTGACGAGAACGACTTCGAGGTCGATCCGTTCGGAATGCAGACGTTGGACTTCGCAGCGTTCGAGACATCGAAGGTGATCCGTCTGGCGATCGACGAAGATGTCGATATCGAATTCGATGAGCGGATTGATGCCCTTCTGTCTAATGCTCGGTTCCCAGATGGCGGCACCGATGGTGTGGTGATCCTCGACAGCTTTGGCCTGGGTACGATCAGCAATGACGACTTCCCGCCACGAATCTCGGTCGAAGGCGGCGGCTTCCTGTCAGAAGGTACCGGCCCCGGCACGACGACCTTTACATTCGAGATCATGCGTACGGGCGATACCACTGGCATCACCGACGTTACTTTCGATCTGAACCCGCTGCCGAGCCAAGGAGATTTCTTTGCTGCCGACAGCCAGGACATCTCGGGCATCTCGATCGACGGTACGGATGTGCCGGGATCGGGCTTCCTGCCACTCTTTGGTCAGACAGTTCGCTTCGAGGACGGTGAATCGTCCAAGACGGTCGAGGTCGATATCATTCGCGACGGTATCATCGAACCGCGTGAGAGCTTCGAACTGCGGATCACAGAAGTTGATGCTTTGAACGGTGTGGACTACGACATCTTCACTTCCGCGCGGTCGGCGACGATCCTGAATGATGACGGGCGTCCGCCCATTATCCCGCCAGGGGTCGAGGCCGACGTGTTCGGTGACCCGCACATCGTGACGTTGGACGGGCTGGGCTACGACTTCCAGGCGACAGGAGAGTACATCCTTGTCGAGACACTGGACGGTGCCACCAACCCGTTCCAGGTCCAGGTGCGGTTTGAACCGCTGCCGGGGTCGGACCTGGTGTCGACCACGACCCGAATGGCCGTGCAGATCGGCGATGCGACGCTGGAGATTGACGCGCTGGGCAGCAATCCGCTGCTGATCACAGGAGCCGACGGCACCACCCGAACGCCCACGGTCGAAGAACTTGCGCTGGGTTCGGCGGACATCAATGGTGACGGTTTCAACGATGTCTTCTTCAACGCAGACCTCTCGGAATTCTTCGTTGCGCTGAACGATCTTGGCCCGGATCCCGTCACCGGTGACACCCGATCCGAACAGCTGATGGTCAAGAACATGGACGGCACGCTGAACGTCTGCGTGTTCCTGTCCGATCTGCCGGGCGGCAACCAAGGCAATGTTCGCGGCCTGATGGGCGATGCGGATGGCACCGGCGATACGTCCGACGATCTGGCACTGCGCGAAGGCACTGTGGTGCCTGTGGGCTCGAATCTGCTCGACATCAATGGCGACGCGGTCCCGGAAGACACCCCGCTGACCGCAGATACTGTGCTGCCGCAACCGGTGGATTTCGATACGCTCTATGGCATCTATGCGATCAGCTGGAACCTGGACGGCACGAACGGCAAGGACAGCTTCTTCAGCGATGCACCTGTGCCGCGCGATCCTGATTTCCCGGCCGCCCTGCTGACAATCGACGACTTACCCGACGATGTGCGGGCTGCTGCCGAAGCTGCGGTAATCGCGGCCCAGGACCCGAATGATCCGCTGGATCAGGCTGTGTTTGAAGCTGCCGTGCTCGACTTCGCGCTGACCGGCAACCCGGATTTCATCTCGGGTGCGCTGGGCCTTGCGGCGGAGCAAACGGCTGAGACCGAGCCAGAGAATGCGCCGGACCTGCCGGTGACGATCAGCGTGTCTGCGGATCCGACAGAGACGCCTGAAGGCGATACGGGCAGCCAGAACGTGGTCTTCACCTTCAGCCGGCTTGATGATGCATCGGTCCCGCTTTCGATCACATATGAACTCGGCGGCACGGTCGATGCTTCCGATTTGGCCGAAGGGACAGAGTTCTCCGGTACGATCGATTTCGACATCGGCGAAGACACGAAGACCATCACTGTCGAAGTGCTAGGTGACCTGACCACCGAAGACGACGAGACGCTGATCGCGACAATCACAGACTCGGGTGGAGCACTGGTTGCTGGTGCGACTGCCGAGGCGATCATCGCGACCGACGATTTCGCACCGGTAGCGCAGGATGATGCATTTTCGACCGACGAAGACACACAGGTCGAGGGGAATGTCTTCGATGACAACCAGGCCGAGGATCCAGAGGACAACTCTGACTCGGATGCGGATAACGACGATCTGACGATCACATCGATCACGCAATCCGATGGTGCGACTCGCTTGGCGAATGGTGGGCTGATCATCCTGCCATCTGGCGCGCATCTGCGGATCAACCCGGATGGCTCGTTTACCTACGATCCGTTCGGCTTCACGGTTGGGCTCGGTAGTTCGAACGATACGATCTTCGACCAGCTCGGTGCTGGCGAGGTCGAGACCGAAACCTTCACCTACCACGTCACCGATGGAAACGGAGGCACGGCCTCCGCCGAAGTGACCATCAACGTCCAGGGCATAAACGATGCTCCGGTCGCTGTGCTCGATGAATTCGAACTGACCGAGGACACGGTTTCAGTCACTGGCAACGTCATCCAGGGCGATCAGGTGCGCGGACCTGACTTTGATCCGGAAGGTGACGATCTGTTCGTTACTCAGATCAACGGTGTAAACCTCGACGTGATCGACGAAGATGCCACGCGCGAAGGAGCACAGATCACCGTCAACAATCGTGGCTTGCTGACGATCAACGCGGTCGGTGACTTCGTCTTCGAAACCCAAGGGAATTACGAGTTCTTGGGCGACGATCCGACAACCCAGATCATCTCTGACCTGGAATCGTTCACATATACGCTTGCGGATGATCAGGGTCTGACGGACACGGCGTCCCTGCGGTTCAACATCTCCGGTGTGAATGACGGTCCCGTTGCTGAGGACGACGAAGCCTTTGGTCAAGAGGACGAGGACATCGTCATTGATGTCTTGGCCAACGACTCGGATCCAGACAGCGATAATGTCGGTATTGTCGCGTCGGTCGGAAACATTGGGCCGTCGAATGGATCAGTTGTCTCCGACAGCGAGGGCAACCTGGTCTACACGCCCGATGACAACTTCTTTGGGACTGATGAGTTCAGCTACATCATCTCGGACGGAGAATTCACGTCGGAAGCAATCGTTACGGTCAATGTCGCGGCAGTCAACGATGCGCCGGTCGCAGTGGATGACGAATTCACGTTTGCTGAAGATGATGTCGTCAACATGTTTGGCGTTCTGACGGCGAACGATAGCGACATCGACAGTGACTCGTTCCAGATTTCCTCGGTAAATGGTTTGCCGGTTCCACTCGATCGTATGGAAGTAACTTCGGCCGGAGGACGGACGGCGCTGCTTACGGTGATCGCCGAACCAACGACAAACAGTTCTGGTGCCACTCTCGATTTCGTCATTAACCCTGGCACGATCGATAACAGTGTTCTGATCCGGACCTTCGAAGATCTGGGCGCGGATGAGGAGGACACCATCACCTTCAGCTATGTGCTGAACGATGGTGAAGATGATAGCCTTCCGGCGAATGTCACGGTCACAATCATGGGCGAGAACGATCTGCCGGTGGCCCTGAGCGCGGCGGAAGTGTCGTTCTTCGAAGATGATAACCCGATCATCATCACGCCAGAGGACTTGATCAACGAGCAGACGGTCCGCGATGTCGACAATGATCTTCTAGAACTTAGTGCCTTTGCGCTGACATGCTGTCCAACGATCTCGCTGAATGGCGATGCGATCGGCATCCCCGATGGTTTAGACGGCTTTGAGGACTTCGAGATCCAGATCACGTCGGCGATCTCGGGGCCGGACACGATCTGGACGGTGGCTCCTGGCCAGTTCGAGTTCCTAGGCCGCAACGACGAGTTGGTCTTCGAGGCGCAGTATCGTGTTACCGACATCGCCGTCGAGGAAGCTCTGCAGGACGTCGAAAACCTATCGGTCCTGAACTCGGCCTTCGTGACCATCATCGGTCAGAACGATGGTCCGGATATCATCTCGGACGATGCCTTCAACGTTGTCGAGAACACGACGGCGGTGACCACGGTTGAGGCTGAAGATGCAGACCTTGGCGATGTTCTGAGCTTTCAGATCAGCGGGGGTGCTGACGCGGCACTGTTTGGGATCGACGCTGAAACTGGTGCGCTGAACTTCGTCGACGCACCGGACTTCGAAGTTCCGGGATCATCCGACGGTGACAACGCCTACCAAGTCGAAGTCGAAGTCAGCGACGGTGACCTGTCCGATACGCAAGAGATCACGGTTACTGTGGTCAACGATCCGACGGACGATGGTGGTACAGGACCGCTGATCCTCGAAGGTACGGACGGGAACGATCGCCTCGTCGGAACTGCGGCTGACGAGATCATCCGCACCTTGGCCGGGGCAGTCGACTTGGTCGCGGGCGGCGGTGGTTCGGACACGTTCGAGTTCGGTGATGAGACCAACAATGGCGTGCGGGAGATCACCTATCTCCTCGACTTCGGTGACGATGACTTCCTGAACCTGAACGGAACAGGCTTCACCGAGTTCAACGTCTTCGGTCGAACCTATCTGGTTCTGGAGGGAGATGGAGACATCGCTCTGTTCCTGACCACACCAGATTTCGATGAGACAACGCAACTGATCTAAAGTATACTGGCGAGGTCCCGGCGAGTGAGGGTTCGCCGGGTCTACTCAGGGGTGCAGAGGCCGCAAGGGGAACGCGGCATATGTGGGAGAGTTCAATGTTCAAACGTACACTTGCAATGATTGCCGGAGTGGTGCTGCTTGCCACCGGCGCGACCGACAGCCGGGCGGCAGGGCTCACGCTCGATCCGACCTTGATCGTAGATGCGACACCATTCGCGACCGTGCAAGCTGCTGATATTCTTGCTGGCACTGATGGTTCCGCGATAGATCTTTTCGGCGCATTTACCGCCGGAGGAACATCGGATGCTGGAGACAACGTTACTGTAACCAATGGAACCGGTTCGTTCACACTTTCCGTAACAGATTCCGTCTTTTCAGATCTGCTTACTGGAACGGAACAGGACTCCATCTTTATGGAGGACGCAGTTGGTGATGATTTGATCGAGGTCTTGTTCAGTCGTGATTCTGGTTCGTTGACCTCAGCAGCGTTTGTGCTTGCTTCGATCACTGGCGAATTTGGTAGTGATCCACTGGGTGCGTCTGGTCCATCGACACTTCCATTCGGTCTCGGCGTGCCCGCCTCGATTACCCTGACCGCAGTCAATCAGATCCCATTGCCAGCGGGCATTGTCTTGCTCCTGACGGCTCTTGGCGGGCTGGTTCTGGTGCGCCGACGCACGATCGGGTAGCCGACTAGGGCGGTTTGAATCCTAAAGCCTGGGCCTGTTCATCAGGGCCACACGAATTGCGGCCCCCAGCAACCTAGGGTGTGTGTTTCGTAGGAGTGATTTGAGCAGGCTCTATACATATGATCAAGCGTCAGATTGGTTCCCCGCTGCTTCTCTTCAGCTCTCGTTTGCGCTGATTTCGCAAAAAAAACATCCAAGAGTTGAACAAGGGGCAAAGGGAAGCCGGGGACAGCCCCGCAAGCGACTGAAACTCACGAGTTTCACAGCGAGCATCATCCCACTACACATGCTTCAGAAGTGGATGGAGGCATTCGTAGCTACCAAACGCGTTAAGACGCACTCCTACAGTTCCCTTGCGCGCATCAACAGCTCAAAACAATCGCGTTCCGACGAGGCGCTGCGCCGCGATCCAATCAGACGCCAGCTTAGCGCTGACCGGCTAGAGGTGTTTTGCTTGATGGAGTTCGTGGCACCCGCAAAACTCTCTGGGAAGAAAGCGAATGAGGAATGCTGGCCAAGATGATCGAGTTGACCGGTCAGTTTGCGTTGCTCAGCGCGAAATATGACTTTCCCGAACAGCGCGAACCAAATCAGAAATACATGATTGCATCGACCCCTCGCTCGGGTAGCACGCTGCTCGCGATGAAGCTCTGGGAAACAGGCTTGCTTGGCGCACCATTGGAGTACGTAAACGTGCAATCCTGGATGGTGGCGATGATTGCACGGCTTCAAGTTGGCGATCTGCGGACCTATTGCCAGAAGGTATTGTCTCTACGGACCTCGCCGAACGGCGTATTCGGAATCAAAGTGCATCCGGCACAGATGGATTTTCTGATTAACACAGGAACAGTGCATCATTTCCTGCCAAAACAAGTCATTCGCGTGCGTCGGCGCGATACCGTTGGCCAGGCAATCTCACTGGTAATCGCGTCGCAGACGCGGCAGTTCAGCTCTTTGGAAAGCGCACGGGCAGAACCGGTCTACCGGACCGCCGCGATTACGCAGGCTCTCTCAACTCTAAGAAAGGGCGAGGCGATTTGGGACGAGCACCTGCAGCGAATGGCAGCAAGTGTTCACACATGCTGGTATGAAGACCTGATCGACAACTTTGAGCCGGTGCTCGATCAAGTATGCGACTTCCTGCTCCCGGGACAACCTCACAAGCGGCAGCTCAACCTGCCCGCCCTCGAACGTCAAGCGTCGAGCCGAAACGCTGAATGGCGAGACATGTACATGCAAGAAACCCGTTGAAGACATTCAACCAAACGACGGGTGATCAGCATGTCAGACGCCAACAACCTGAAGTGGTTTTTGATCAAGAGTTGGATCAGACAATTGGACGCCATGAAGTGTGTCCTGAGACCCGACTTTCCTGCAGTCTTGAGGAGAATCGGTCGATTGTTTTCTGACCTCATGCAGCCTGGTTTCCCAGTGCCCTCTTCGTTGCATATTCACTGGGCGTCAGACTGCCGAGCGATGAATGCGGTCTGTTTCGGTTGTAGTCTTCCTTCCATGCGGTGACGTGTGTCTTCGCCTCTCCGAAGGGTCGTGAACAACGTCTCATTCAATAGCTCGTCTCGGAAACTGCCAATGAAGCGCTCCACGAAGGCATTCTGTGTTGGTTTAGCAGGCGCGATGTACTGCCAAGCGACGCCAGCATCCTGGCACCAACGGAGGACTGCCATATTCTTCAGTTCCTTGCCGTTGTTGCTGACGATGGTCTTTGGGCGGCCCCGGCGCATCATGCTTGCGGAAAGCTCGCGTGTGACCCGGAGCCCGGAAAGTGATTTGTCTGCGACCAGACCAAGGCACTCGCGGCTGAAATCATCTATGATGGCCAGCAGCAGCAAAGTAAGCGCTTCGCGTCCGGTTGCCTTCAGGACCTGAAAGCCCCTATTCTGGCTGGCGATGATCGCTTCAGGATCAGCCCTCCAGATGAAGGGCCTTGCTTCAGTCGCGTTGTGCTCAGTGATGAAGCGATTGATAGCGGCCTGCAGTTCAACGAGGGTGTCTAAGACAAATTGCACTTTCTCCAAGACCCGAACCCGAACGCACTACTCACTCCCGAGACTAGTAGGGCATTAGTAGGGTATGTACGTCAAACGTTCTGCTAGGCGGTGCGACGGCGTGCAAGCATCTGTCCGAGAATTACAGTTTGAGCGTATAGGGTTATCGAGTGTGGTGCAAAGCTGTCCAAAGTCGTACGACTCGTCCGCCTCAGCATTCGTAATGATGGGGTCGTAGGTTCGAGTCCTATCACCGGCACCATTTCTCAATAAATCCAATGACTTAGGCGATCAGTCTGGAACGTAAACGATGCCGGTCGTGCCATCGGTTTGAGATGACCTGTGCGCACATGGCGTTCGCGGTGCCCGGCCGCTCTCGATCCGTTCCTGTCCGACCCGCAGGCCGAAACCGGTCAACTTATCGTCGCGGTAAAGCGTCTAGCCCTCGGTCGTGTAGGGCAGCGCTTCCACGGTGCGCTTGGCGAGGCGTAGCTTCGGTATGTGATCCTCCGTTCGCGCCTCACCTTCTCATACAGTGACCATGACGAAATTTTCATATAAATCAGATGCTTGTGCAGAAGCGTCCTGTGCGGTGCAAGGGTTTGCAAGCGCTGGCGGCGGCGTGCAGAGCGATGCAAGTCTGCGCGTGCAAAGAGCCGTGTACCTGGGAAGCGGGCCTCAGGTCAGTAACATTGCGCTGCGAACGCCGGGTTCTTCTGAGTAGAGCGGAGGCTCTGTTAGGCCGGAACGCGCTTCCATCAAAAGGTTTAGCCTTGGCGCTTTTGGTGTGGACTATTACCGCATACCCGTCGCTCCGCGTTACGAGCCGCGGCCACACTCCTTCATTGATCGCCTGATCTCACAGAGCCCCAGTTCGTCGTCGAAACGCTCGACCGGCAAGCTGTAACGCCGCCGCCAGTTGGGATGTGCATTGATTGTGCCAGGCAGGTTCTGGGCTTCCCGCTCCTCGCAGAGATCATCGAGTTGGATCGAGACGATTTCTGCTGGTGACTTGGCCAACGCTCGGTGCACGGATTGCTTGATCTCGGAGAACGACTCACCATCGCTGAGCCCATCGCGGCGGCTGAAGTTGAGCAATGCCTCTCTGTCGCTAATCCTTCGGGCGCGGGTTCTCTCGGCTTCGCGATTGCCTATCCAACCCAGTTTCTGCCACCAATCGATGTCACTGCCTTCGCAGAATCCTCTTAGAGTCGGAGTGTCGTGTGTTCCGAAACAGACAAGGCTCTTTGGGCGAATGGCTCCGGGCGACCGCAACGTTCCCTTGCGGTTTCGCTCATACTGAAGCACCGAATAGCCGTAGAGGCCCCGAGTGGCGAGAGTTTCCCGGAAGTCGTCTGGCACGAGCCCCAGATCCTCACCGATCACCACCGTCCCGCTACGTTCGGCTTCGATCGCGACCATGGCGAGCAGCGCCTCGAGGGGTTGTCTGATGTATCCGCCCGGGCTTCCGTCATCCGGGATCCAGTAACTGCGGTTCATCCCCAGGACGTGATCGATCCGCAGCACGCCGGAATTGCGCATGGCCGTGGCCAGAACGCGCCGGATCGGTCCATATCTTTGCTTGATCAGTTCGCGTGGCGCATACCCCGCCAGCTGCCAGTTCTGTCCGTCCGGACTGAGGTGATCGGGTGGTGCGCCCAGCGCGACGCCCTGTGCCACTGCGCCCTGTTCGCACCATGTTTCAGCCGCCCATCGCCGAGGGCCGACCGCAAGATCAAGATAGAGCCCCAATGCCATACCGGACTCGCGAGCACGATTCTGAGCGTCGGAGAGCTGGCCACCAGCGATCCATTGCAGCCACTTGTGGAAAAGAACGCGGTCAGCAAGGTCCACCGCTGCTGCATCGACGTCATTGCTCCCAGGATCTTGCAGGGGAGCGGGCCACGCGCGCCAGTCCGGCCCGTACTGCTCGCTGAGAGCCTCGTAGAGAGCAAACTTGGCCAAGGCGGAGCCGCTCGCCGAGCAGAAGTCATCGAAGGCAGAGCGCGCGGCGGAATCCGACGTGACCTGAAAGTCTCGATAGCGCTGCTCAAGCAGTGATTTCTGGGCCGGCACAACCTCGTCATATCGGATTGCCTCTGAGACAGTCACGTTTTCGAGCTTGCTCGCGACGCCGGTTCCCCGGAGTTTCTGAGTACCGGGAATCTGGTCGACGGCGATGTGCGACGTATTGAGGAATCCGCGGTGCGAGGGAGAATAGGGGCTGATGGTATCGGTATCATTCCATCCGATATTGTGTACCGGATTGATCCCGATGAAATCGGCACCGTGCTGTCCGATGATCTCAGCAGCCGAGGCCAGATCTTCAAAGTCACCCACGCCCTGATTGCGCGAGGACCGCAGCCCGTACAACGCGGCCGTAACTCCCCAGATGCGTTGGCGTCCGGTCGCTTCTTCCACCGACGGGCACTGTGGCGGCGTGGAGATTACTGCAATCTCCTCCGTGCAGCCGTCCCGGGTGACGCGAAGTGTGTGAATGCCGGATTGCAGAGCGGGCAAGTTTGCACCCTCGATCGCTCGGCCCTCCGCAGCGATGCCTGTCTGATTTTCCAGCTCTAGGTGCCAGTCAGATCCTGGCGAGAGCGGCACGGACGTGGCCGTCCCGCTGTCAACGATCAACTCTTCAGGATGAAGACGTGCCGCCCGTTCGGCCCGAAGAACTGCCAGAGCCTCGGCAATCATCGCCTCGTTGTCGACACCAACGCCGTTGGCGCGCAGCAAAGCGCGTTTTGTTTCGGGCGACGTAGGTTGGGTCGTCCGGGATAGATCGCGAAAGTTCGGCAGAATGCCGTAGGCCTCGGCCAATGCGTCGAGACGCTCGTCAGTGGTCATGCTCCACCCTCGCGCGCTGACAGCGTGAAGACCGACACCGAGTGACTGCCGATATCGGCAGCGGAGCCTGAACAGACCACATTCGGGAAAGCGACATCTGAGGCGGTGTCAACCCGCCGGACCCAAACGTTTCCGGTATCAGGTGCTGGCAGTACCGCCTCGACGATTTCGTCGTCACGATTGAAGACAATGAAGACGACATCGTCATCGGAACCGCTCGAGTCCGTCTCGGCCGAGCCGCGCAGCAGCAGGCAGAGGCTGGACAGCCCGGGGTCACGCCACTGAAGCAAGCTGCCGTCAAGAGCATGCCATTCGACATCTGGCTTGGAGTCTGCGGGCCTCAGGCTGCCGTGCAGAAACACGGTTTGCCGAACGACTGGATGTGCCGCACGAAACCGCGCCAGGCCCTGCACGAAGGTCAACAAGTCGGCGTCTGCATCGCCCCAGTTGACCCAGCCTGTCGGGTTATCCTGACAGTACGCGTTGTTGTTGCCCCCTTGCGAGTTTCCGATTTCGTCGCCACCCAAGAGCATCGGCGTTCCTTGAGACAGAAACAGCGTCGCCAGAAGATTGCGCTGGCGTCGAACGCGACGACGCGCGATATCCGCGTCGGACGTCGCACCTTCGACCCCGCAATTGTCGCTGAAATTGGCGTTGTGCCCATCGGCTCCATCTTCGCCGTTGGCCAGATTGTGGCGCTCGTTGTAGCTTGTCACGTCCGCCAACGTGAAACCGTCGTGCGCCGTCAGCATGTTCACCGAAGCCCAGGTCCTGCGGCCATCCTTGTCAAACTCGCCGGCGGATCCGAGCAAACGCGCGGCCAATTCCTGTGCGCTGTGGATGTCGCCGCGCCAGTATCGTCGGACCGAGTCGCGGTACTGATCGTTCCATTCTGCGAAGCCGTTCGGAAACTCACCGAGCCGATAGCCGCCCGGGCCGATATCCCAGGGTTCTGCGATCAGCTTCGCGTTGGCCAGAACCGGGTCCTGCCGGATGCAATCCAGAAACCCGCCATTGCTGTCGTAGCCATGATCCTCGCGTGCCAGCGTTGTCGCGAGATCGAACCGGAAACCGTCGATCCCCATGTGCTGCACCCAGAACCGCAGACTGTCCATGACCATCCGAAGCACGTAGGGGTTCGAGACGTTGAGCGTGTTCCCGCATCCGGTATCGTTGACGTAATATCGCGGCTGACCGGCCAACAACCGATAGTAGGAGGCGTTGTCGAGACCGCGATAGCACAGCGTCGGGCCGCGATGATCGCCTTCCGCTGTGTGATTGTAAACCACATCCAGAATGACCTCGATGCCCGCCGCATGAAACCTTTGGACCATGCTTCGGAAACCGGCCATGCCCGCCGGTCCGAAGTATCGCGGTTCCGGCGCGAAGAAGGCGATCGAGTTGTAGCCCCAGTAGTTCCTGAGGCCCTTGCGGAGCAGAAAGCCGTCGTCGAGGAACGCATGGACCGGCAACAATTCGAGCGTCGTGACACCGAGGCTCTGGAGATGATCAAGCATCGCATCCGCTGCCAACCCTTCATAGGTGCCCCTGATCGCGTCAGGGACCCCGGGATGCTCTTCGGTCAATCCCTTGACATGGGCCTCGTAGATCAGCGTCTCGCTCCAGCCATTGTCTGGACCGGTAGTGGCGATGGGCAACGTGGTCGGGTCGAGCACGACTGATTTCGGAACGAACGGGGCGCTGTCGCGCTCGTCAAAGGACAGGTCCAGTCGCGGTGAGCCTTCGTCGAAGCCCAGGGTCGCCGGGTGATCGCTCCAGGCGCCCCGCAATTCCTGTGTGTACGGGTCAATCAGCAACTTGTGCGGGTTGAACCTGTGCCCATGCTCGGGCGCGTAACTGCCATGTGCGCGGAACCCGTAGAGCGCACCCGCCGGAAGGCCAGGCAGATAACCGTGCCAGATCGGCCCTGAGCGCTCCGGTAGGACATGACGAGCCAGCTCCGTCTTCCCATCTTCGGAGAACAGGCACAGCTCGATCTTCTGTGCGTTGGCTGAAAAGACGGCGAAGTTCGTGCCTTCTCCATCAAAGCGGGCGCCCATCTGGTTCGGCGAGCCGTGCGACAGGGTTACAGCCACGTCAGCGGCTCTCTTGCAGGCCGTCGCCAAGCAAGTCCTGGTAAAGGTCGAGATAGGCGTGCGCTGACTTATCCCAACCGACCGGTTGCTTCATCGCCTGGCGCATCATCGCCTGCCAAACCCTTGGCTGCCGGTAGAGATCACACGTCCGGGCGATGGCCTGATCGAGCGCGGGGGCTGTTACCGGCGCGAACTGCACTCCTGTGGCGCACCCGGCCGCGATCGCTGCTTCGTTTGCATCGATGATCGTGTCCGCCAGCCCGCCCGTGCGCGCCACGACAGGAAGCGTGCCGTACCGGAAACCGTAGAGCTGCGTCAGGCCGCAGGGCTCGAACCGCGAGGGGATCAGGATCGCGTCGCTGCCGCCTTGCAGCAGGTGGGCCAAGGGTTCATCGTAGCCAATCACGACGCCCACCGAGCCGGCGAAGGTGCGGGCCGCCGCGACAAACCCGTCTTCCAGGCTCTTGTCGCCACTGCCCAACAGTGCAAGCTTCGCGCCGCGCCGCACGAGATCCGGCAAAACGGTCAGCAGCAGATCGAGACCCTTTTGCTCGGTCAATCGGCTGACGACGCAGAAGACCGGGCCGTTGTCATCGCTGTCCAGCGCGAAGCGCCGCAGCACCTCAGCCCGATTGGCCGCCTTCTTTTTCAGGCTGCGGGCGGAATAGTTCGCTGGAATACGTTCGTCGGTCCCTGGATCCCAGGCATCCAGATCGATCCCATTGAGAATACCGGAGAGCTCGTCGCGGCGCGCCTGTAGAATGCCCTCCAGACCAAGCCCGAATTCGGGCAGCAGCAACTCGCGCGCATAGGTCGGACTGACGGTCGTTATCCGGTCGGAACAGGCGATGCCCCCCTTGAGGAAGCCGAGCATGCCGTAAAACTCGGCCCGCTCAGGAACAAAGCTCTCGGGCTTCACATTTAGCTCCGCGCAAATGGACGCGTCGAACAGACCCTGGAACGCAATGTTGTGGATCGTCAGCACTGACTTCGGCCTCGCCACCCCGGCCTGGCGCAGATAAACCGGCGTCAGTCCCGCCTGCCAATCATGGACGTGGACGACATCTGGCAGCCAACCTGCCGCTCCTTCGATCGCAATGCGCGCACCGACCAGGCTCAACGTACCGAACCGCATATGATTGTCTGACCAGTCTGCCCCGTCCGGTCCCAGATAGATGTTGCCTGGGCGATCGAACAGGTGAGGCGCATCCAGCAACAGAAGGTCCAATCCGTCGGATTGAGCCGACAGCACCGTTACGGGACCGCCAAACATTTCCACTGGCGGCAGGACGGTATCTGCCGCTTCGAGCAGTGCACCTAGCGCAGGATAGGCGGGAAGAACGATCTTCACCTCGGCGCCGAGCTTGGCGAGGGTCTTCGGCACGGCGCCGATGACATCCGCAAGCCCGCCCGTTTTCACGAACGGTGCGCATTCCGAGGCGACGAACAGGATCTTCACGCCTTCACCCCAATCGATCCACCATGTTCTGGGTGATCAGGCAGACCCCGTTTGCCGTGCGCCGAAATCGCTTTGCGTCCAGTTCCGGGTCTTCACCGACCACAAGTCCTTCGGGAATATCGACTCCCCGATCGATCACCACGTTGCTGAGATGCGCGTTGCGGTTGATGTTGACGTACGGCATCGCGACGACGCCTTCGAGATGCGCGAACGAATGGGTGCGCACACCAGTGAACAAGAGACAGCGGTCCAGTTGCGAGCCAGAGATTATGCACCCGCCCGACACCATGGAAGAGAGTGCAAGCCCACGTCTGCCTTCCTCGTTGTGGATGAACTTCGCGGGGGGCGTCAGTTCGGAATAGGTCCAGATTGGCCAGCCCGTCTCGTAGAGATCAAGCTCCGGTGTGAAGTCGGTCAGATCAATGTTCGCTTGCCAAAAGGCGTCGATCGTTCCGACGTCACGCCAGTACGTCGTGCGTTCCTTCGTCCCGCGCACGCATGATCGACTGAACGGATGCGCCAGCGCCTTTCCCGTCTTGACGATGTGCGGGATCAGATCCTTTCCAAAGTCGTGGCTGGACTCTGAATCCTCGCCGTCTTCCAACAGGAGATCGAACAGGAACTGGGCTCCGAAAACATAAATCCCCATGCTCGCGAGTGCGAGATCTGGATGGCCCGGCATTGCAGGAGGATCCGAGGGCTTCTCGACAAAGTCGATAATGCGATCGTCCTCTCCCACATGCATGACCCCGTAACCCTTTGCCTCCGTTCGGGGCACTTCGATGCAGCCAACCGTGACATCGGCACCGCTGTGAACGTGCTGGCGGATCATCGCAGCATAGTCCTGCTTGTAGATGTGATCTCCTGCCAGGATCAGGATATATTTCGGGTCGTAGCTTCTTATGATGTCGAGGTTCTGTGTGACCGCATCGGCCGTGCCCCTGTACCAGTTTTCCTCGTCCAATCGCTGAGACGCCGGAAGAATATCCAGCGACTCGTTGCGCTCTGCGCGGAAGAAGCTCCATCCCCTTTGCAGATGGCGGATCAGGCTATGGGCCTTGTACTGCGTCGCAACGCCGATGCGCCGGATCCCCGAGTTGACGGCGTTCGAAAGCGCGAAATCGATGATCCGGCTTTTGCCGCCGAAATAGACCGCGGGCTTCGCCCGCCGCTCTGTGAGTTCCAGAAGGCGGCTGCCCCGACCGCCCGCAAGAACGAACGCCATCGTCTGCTGCGCAAGTCGTTGTGTTTCCGGATCCATGGTTTCGCCCCCCTCAGGCGGTCTTATGCTTGCGTCATTCCCGACCACGCTCAAAGAAAAGTGTCGCCAGCGGCGGGATCGTTATCTCGATTGAGTTCGCACGACCGGAGGCTGCCACCGCCTCGCTGACAACAACACCCAGATTTCCACGTCCCATGCCGCCATAATGCTCCGAGTCCGTGTTCATTCGTTCGACCCACCGGCCTGCTTCCGGAACTCCGATGCGATAACCACGGCGCTCGACCGGCGTGAAATTGGACACAACGACGACGGGTGGACTGTCGTCGTTCGACCGCCGAACCCATGCAAAGACGGACTCGTCGGCTGCATGTTCAAGGATCCATTCGAACCCCTCCGAACGGCAATCGAGCCGGTGGAGAGCGGGGGTTGAGCGATAGAGCGTGTTCAGATCGCGAACCAAACTCTGGACGCCCGAATGCAAGGGATGATCGAGGAGATGCCAGTCGATGCTGGCGTCGTGGTTCCATTCCGCGCCCTGCGCGATCTCGCCACCCATGAACAGCAGTTTCTTGCCGGGATGTCCCCACATGAAGCCGTAATAGGCGCGCAAATTGGCGAACTTGTCGGCGCCTTCGCCAGGCATTCTGTCCAGCAGGGAGCCCTTTCCGTGCACGACCTCGTCGTGGCTGAGAGGCAGCACGAAATTCTCGGAAAATGCGTAGTGCAGGCCGAAGTGTATCTTCCCGTGGTGGTACTTCCGGTGCACCGGGTCCTCCGACATGTACCGCAGGGTGTCGTTCATCCAGCCCATGTTCCACTTGAAACCAAAGCCGAGCCCACCGTTGCTGGTCGGCGTCGACACACCGGCGAACGCAGTGGACTCTTCGGCAACGGTCATGATGCCTGGGACCTCGCCATAGGCCACCTCGTTCATCCGTTGCAAAAAGGCGATCGCTTCCAGGTTCTCGCGACCGCCATGCACGTTTGGCACCCATTCACCCTCGTTCCGTGAATAATCACGGTACAGCATCGAGGCGACCGCATCGACTCGCAGGCCATCGATATGATGTTCGCGCAGCCAATAGACAGCGTTGGCGATCAGAAAGTTGGAAACCTCGCGTCGGCCGTAGTTGTAGACGAGCGTGTTCCAGTCGGGATGAAATCCTTCCCGCCGGTCTGCATGCTCATAGAGCGGAGTGCCGTCGAAGCGACCAAGTCCATGAATATCTTCCGGAAAGTGTCCGGGAACCCAGTCCAGGATCAGACCGATATCTGATGCGTGGCAGGCTTCCACGAAGCCCCGAAACTCCTGCAGCGTGCCGTGCCTGATTGTTGGCGCATAGAGTCCGATCGGCTGATAGCCCCACGACCCATCGAACGGAAACTCCGAGACGGGCATCAGCTCGATGTGGGTGAAGCCCATGTCCTTGACGTAACTTACCAGCTGTTCCGCAAGTTCCCGATATGAGAGCGGCCTTCCTCCGTCCTCAGGCACCCGCTTCCAGGAGCCCAGGTGCGCTTCGTAAATGGTGATCGGCTGGTCGATGCGGTGGCGCGCTTCGCGAGACGTCATCCAATGGTCGTCCGACCATCTATGGCCGCCAATTTTGCGTACGACCGAAGCGGTCTTCGGCGGATGCTCGGCGCCGAAGGCAAACGGGTCCGACTTTTGCGGCAGCAGGGTACCGTCGCGGTCGAGCAACTCGAACTTGTAGGGTTCTCCCTCGCCAATGTCGGGCAGGAAGATCTCCCACACGCCCGTCTGTCCTCTGCGCCGCATAACATGGCGGCGACCGTCCCATCCGTTGAAATCGCCAACCACAGATACTCGGCTGGCGTTCGGCGCCCAGACGGCAAAATGCGTGCCGTGGACGCCCTCATGGACGATGACATGGGCTCCGAGAACATCCCACAACCTCAGATGAGCCCCTTCGCCTATCAGGTGTTCATCAAGGTCTCCGAGCACCGGGCCAAAGCGATAAGGGTCATCGAACGTCCAAGCGTGGCTTCCCTGACGGACACCCAGCCGATAAGCGAACCGTCCTTTGCGCCCCGTCACCGCGCCGTGGAACAACCCGTCGCTCCCGTCGACAGGAGCCAATGGAAAAAGTGTCGCTCCGGTTTCGAAGTCCAGTACGTCAATCTGCTCCGCACCGGGTACGAAAGCCCGCACCATCAGGTTGTCTGAACTGCCCTGGAGACCGAGGACCGAGAACGGATCTCCGTGCGTGCCCGAGACGATCTGTTTGGCACCGCTGGGGGAGAGCTCCGTCATCGTGTCTCCTCGGTTCGTCGCCGGGGGACGGGACAGATCAACGACGTGCCGGGCGCACGTCCCAGATCTCTTTGGCATAGCCGGCGATCGTGCGATCCGACGAGAACCACCCAACTCTGGCCGTGTTCAGAATGGCCCTGCGCGTCCAGTCATTGACGTCCTTGTAGGCCCTGTCGATCGCACGCTGCGTATCGAAGTAACTGTCGAAGTCGCAGGTCACCAGGAAGTAGTCGTGTTCATAGAGCCGACGCACGAGGCCCGCGAACCGGCGCGGCTCCTCGGGTGAGAACTCACCGCTGGAGATCTGATCCAGAACACGCCGCAGCTTCGGACTTGCTTCGATCGCCTGCCTCGAGAAGTCCGGCTCTGCGCGCCGCGCCACGACTTCGTCGGCCGTCATTCCGAAGAGGAAAAAGTTATCCGCTCCGACCCGGTCACGGATTTCAACGTTAGCGCCATCCAACGTGCCGATCGTCAGCGCGCCGTTGAGGGCAAACTTCATATTTCCGGTCCCAGACGCCTCTTTGCCCGCGGTCGAGATCTGTTCGGACAGGTCGGCAGCAGGGATCAGGTACTCCGCCATCGAGACATTGTAGTTGGCCGGGTAGACAATCTGCAGCAGATCCCGTGTCACCGGGTCGGAGTTGATCGTGCGGGCAACGTCGTTGATCAAATGAATGATCTCCTTGGCGACGAAGTACCCCGGCGCCGCCTTGCCCGCGAAGAACTTGATCCTTGGTGTCCAGTCACCGCCAGGCGCATCCCGGATGTCATTCCAGAGAGCCACGGTTTCCAGCAGGTTCATGAGCTGGCGTTTGTATTCGTGGATCCGTTTGATCTGAACATCGAACATGGCGGATGTGTCGATCGATAGACCGTCGCGCTGGTGCAACCATGCGGCCAGGCGCTCTTTGTTCTTCTGCTTGGCCGTGCGGAAAGCCATCTGAAACGTCCCATCATCCGCCATTGGCGCAAGATGTTCCAACTGTTCGAGATCGTCGGGCCAGTCCATTCCGATTTCTTTGCAGATCAGATCGCTGAGCGGACGGTTGCAGGAGAAAAGCCAGCGTCTGGGTGTGATACCGTTTGTCTGGTTCACGATCCGGGTCGGGTACTCCTTGTGAAGATCGGAGAAAACCGTCTGTTTGACCAGATCTGTATGCAACGCGGACACACCGTTGACCCGATGCGCCATCACGAATGCCAGTTCGCCCATCTTGACGGAATCGTCCTCGATGATCCTGACCGTGCCCCGGGTCTCGGCAAGGTGCGCATCCTCGATCATTTCTATGATGCGGTGGTGCCGCGGCAGAATCCGAGCAAACATCCCTTCGGGCCAACGCTCCAGCGCTTCCGGCAACAGCGTGTGATTGGTATAGCCAAGGCATGCGCGCGCAATCTCAATCGCCCGGCGGATTGGCACTTCGTGCTCGTCAGCCAGAACGCGGACCAGTTCCGGTCCCGCGATCGCCGGGTGGGTGTCATTCAGCTGGATCGCCACGTGCTGGGGCAACTCGGCCAGTGAATAGCCTTCGGACAGGAACCGGCGGACCAGGTCCTGAATCGACGCCGCAGTAAAGAAGTACTCCTGCTTAAGCCGCAATTCCTTGCCGATATCCGTGGTGTCATCGGGATAGAGCACGCGCGAGATCGTGCGTGCCAAGGTCTCTGGCTCACTCGCGGCCATGTAGTCGCCGCGATTGAAGCTCTCGAGGTCAAAGATGCGGGTGGGTTTTGCTGCCCACAGGCGAAGCGTATTCGCCCAGTTGCCCATCCATCCGATGACCGGCGTATCGTAGGCCGATGCGATCACCGTCTCGGCCGGGTGCCACGTGGCCTTGCCGCCAACTTCGCTGACGTAGCCGCCAAATCCGATCGGATAGGCAACTTCGGGGCGCTCGAACTCCCAGACGTGGCGCTGGATCAGCCATCCTTCTGCCGTCTCGACCTGCCTGCCGTCTTCGAAATCCTGTTCAAAAAGCCCGTGTTCGTATCGGATGCCGTAGCCATAGGCCGGAATCTGCAGTGTCGAGAGCGAATCCAGGAAGCAGGCCGCCAGCCGGCCAAGCCCTCCGTTTCCAAGTGCCGCGTCCGGCTCGTCCGCAACCACGGCACGATAGTCTTGACCAAGGTCCGCCATGGCCTTCCGGGCGACGTCCTCGATGCGCAGGTTGATCGCAACGTCCTCGACCAGACGTCCGATCAGGAACTCCATCGAGAGGTAGTAGACGCGCTTGGCCTTTGTCTCATAGGTCTTGCGGGTGCTCGCGAACCAGGGCGCGACAACCAGATCACGCAATGCAAGAGACAGCGACATGCGCCAGTCGTAAAGCGATGCGTGGCTCTCGTCCGTTCCCAGTGAAAACCTCAAATGTCGGACGATCTCTCTGCCCAGCGTTGGCGAGTCGATATCGATCGGAGCCTGTAAGTTCATGGTGTACTTCTATTGAAACCGTTGGGTGGCCGTGTCGTTGGAGATCATGGAACTCAGCAACAAATGGCGCCAGAGTTAACGTGCGACGTGCGTCCTTCTTTCTCCACCACGAGCTAGACAGATGTCCAGTTGCTTCGGAACCTCACCCTGTTTCCGGTCCGGGTTTCATGCGACCTTTCGGGTTGAGTGAAGTTGGGTTGCATAGGCGCTTGGCGTCAAGTTGCCTAGCTCCGAATGCGGCCGGTTTGCGTCGCTTGCTCGCCATGCCGATCCCTCGTTTCCACATACTTACGTTGGATCAGCTCTTTGCGGGAGGCTCACCCGCTCATAGAGATCCCCGATGCGCGGAGTGAATGTCTCCCAGCTCATTTCGTCCAGAAAGCGGGGAATGGCGTCGCGGGCGCGGGCCAAAGCGGCCTCATCGATCTTTGACACAGTACGGGCGATGTCTGCAGCCTCGAAATCGGAGGCGAAGAGGAAGCCGGTGCCGTATTCATCCACGAGCCGCCTGATGAAGTGATGGCGCGGCGCGATGAAGGGAACGCCCGCGGCGGGATATTCCCAAAGCTTGTTGGGCGAGCAGTACCAGTGATTGAGCGCGACGTTCTCGTACGGGATCACGCCCAGATCGGCACCCGCGGTCCAGGCGGCAAGCTCGGCGTTCGGTACGGCCGGCAGGAAGCGCACCCGTTCCTCACCGGTATCCGCGTTGACCCGATCCGCCAAACCGCGCAATTCGTCCTTCAGCACGCCGTTGCCCAGTACAACCAGCCCCCAGCCCTGCGGATAATCCGCGGCGGAGCGAACGAGAGCCTGCAGGCCGCGATGAATGGTCAGCCCGCCCTGGAACAACAGGATGCGTGTCTCGGCCCCGAAGCAGGAGGCCTCGCGCAGCCGACCGTCATCTCTTGGCATTTCGGAGCGCGGGGTTGCGTTCATCACCACCGTCGCCTCGGGCAGGTCGGGATGGGTGTCGCGATAGTAGCCGACGATGCTGTCGTTGACGGTGATCACGCCGTCGACGTCGGGCGCCGCCTCGCGGATCGTCTTCCGGGCGACGGCGGCAAGACCCGGGTCGGGCTCCGCCATGTCCTCGTAGATCTCGTGCGTGTCCCAGATCAGCTTGCCGCCATGGCGCCGCTTGATCGCTGCTCCCGCCTCGAGGGCGACCAGTTCGTGGCAATGCAGGATGTCGTAGGGGCCGTCCGTTCGGATGGCTTCCTCGACAAGCTGGGTCAGCGCGTGGCTCTGTTTGTACTGGCTCGACCAGGCATCGAGGATCGGAACAGGCGCGCCGGTCTTCGGCGAGATTTCCGTCATGCGCGCGAGACTGCGATGCCGCGCGCGCACCCAGAACACCAGAACGGCGCACGCCAGCGTGGCAATGCCGAGCGTGGCAGCGGGCCAGACCGGCAACCGAGCAAACGTCGCTCCAAGCGCGAGAAAGATGCTGAGGACGAGCAAAAGGACGAGCACAAGCTGCGCCCGCTTCAGTGTGATCTCGGGGGGCTGGCCGCGGCGAAGGGACGGGATACCCGCCATCGCCGCCTGCGCCTGGCTCTTCGACATCGCCTTGTGGCTGGCGCGGAAGCGGGCATGATCCAGCAGGCGTTCGGCAACCGGCGCCTCACCGCGCTGGCGCAGGCTGAAACTGTGCACGGTTGCGTAGTGGTCTTCCGCCCAGGCGATCTCCTTCAGGATGCGGGCATCGCGCTCGATGCCGTTGTCGGACAGCACTGCGATGCGGAGGTCTGGGCCGGATTCGGGCATGTCGGGTCCGTGGACAGGCGGCGGGTCGGTAGCCGCCATATCTCAACCGAAGAGCAGCTTCCAGCACTGTCTTGAACCCGCCGGGGCCGCAGTATAGACACGCCAAAATTCGAGCTAGCCGCAATCTCCCCGATGCCGCATGGCCAAGGAAATACCGTGTCTCAGCGTCCAAGAAGAATTCTGTTCCTGCACTGCTGCGACAGCACCACGATCGACATCGTCGTCTATCATCTGCAGGGTTTTGCCCATTACGGGCCGGACGACGAAATCTTCTTTCAGGACATCCGCGCGCCGATCACGCGCGGGCTGCGCGAAGCCCGCTTCGACGCCGCGATCATCAATTTCGAGGCGCTGGCGCTGATCCGGTACGCACACCGTCTGCAGGGCTATATCGACAAGCTGTCGTTCATCCGAAACACCTGCGCGGTGCGGATCGCCATCACGATGGACGACTATACGGGACCCGGCTATCTGGACCAGTTCCTGATCGCGATGGATGTGCATCACGTCCACACCCCGTTGCCCGATCACGTTGCGGCTCTCTATCCGCAGTCGGCAGCAGCGGGGATCCGGTTCCACGGAACGTTGACCGGCTATCTGGACGACGCCTTCGTCGAAAAGGCAGACCAGTTTCGCAAACCCTTCGCCGATCGAGAGATCTTCTTCGGCAATCGTATCCGTTATCTGCCGGCGGAGTACGGCCGCTGGGCGCGCATGAAGGGCGACATGAATGCGCGCCTTGGCGAGATCCTCGAGGCGCGCGGTCACGAAATCGATCTGTCCTTCCGGCACGAGGACCGGATCGAGGGCGATAACTGGGTCCGTTTCCTGTGCAACATGAAGTTCACGGTCAATCCGCAGGGCGGAACCAGCATCATCGATCCGTACCACAAGATCGTCACCGCAGCCGCCAAGTTCCGTCGCCGCAAACCTGATGCCAGTTTCGAGGAGATCGAGGCGGCTTGTTTCCCAGGCGAAGACGGCAAGCACATCATGAAGGCGTCAGGTCCGAGACTGATCCAGGCCGCCGTTTGCGGCGTGGTGCAACTGATGCCTGTCGACGAGTATCCCGCCGATCTGCGCCCGGGCGAGGACTACATCGTGCTGGAGGCCGACATGTCCAACGTCGATGAGGCTCTGGACGTCATGGCCGATGAGGAGCGCTGCCGGCAGATCGCCGAGAATGCACGCGAACGCGTGCTGAACTGCCGCGATGTGTGGTTCGACAGCTTCGTCCGGAGCGTTCTGATCAACATTCCGGCCGGTGTGGCGGGCGATCACTCGGATGCTCGAGCCGATCTGTTGACGGGGCCGGACGGGCACTTCGAGATCCTGCATCGCTCGGCACAGGAAATCTCACGCGGTGCCGAGGCGGTACCGCACGAGGCGGGTGCGGTGTTTGCGCGATTGATCTCGGCCTGCATTGCCCATGGCGTGCTGCAATTGGCGCAAACCGTCTGGCGCACGATGTCCGATCGCACGGAGATCCCAGATATCTCGGACATCGTGCGGGAGACTAGCGATACCAAGCACGGGCAACACTCAGCCGGTGCCCATGCAGCGCGATTGTGCGCGGGATTCGCGCTGTGCTTTCCGAAGGCGGAAGCGCGCGCAGCGCTGGGACATCTGCTGACCGAAGCGCCGGAGATGTTCACGGAACTCGGTCTGAACAGCGATCTCAAATACTGCATCGGCGTGCAGGATCAGCGCCTGATCACGCCGGGAAAACTGAGCGCATCTGGCGGAGACGGCGCACTGCACGACACGCTCGTCGGCGAGACCGCTTCGTTCATAAACAACGCGTCCTCCGATGCGCGTGCCCGGCCGCTCGAACTGCAAAATCTGGGAGACGCGCTGCGGGATTTTCCCGTCGCGCAGGATACAGTCGCCTACACCTACGCGGCGATGTTCCTCTATGCCGGCAAGCGTGGCAAGACGCGCAAGCTGTTGCGCAAGCTGATCCCGCTGGTCGACGGCCTGACCGATCCGAAGATGCGGGCAGACGCGGCTGCACAGTTCAGCGTCTTTCTGGACCTGGACGGCGACCCGGCCGCATCTTCTGGAATATGGAAGCGGTTCGGTCTGACGGATCGGGACCTGCTGACGCGCCTTTCCTGGGGCAAACGTGCCGGAACCTCCGGCCGCCTGCCCGTGCCAGTCGCCGCGTTTTATGCCGCGCGGACAGGGTTGGGACAGCTCCTGAGAAAACTCTGATCTTCGAAGCGCGCCGTTCTCCGCCTCGTCGACCGGCCTTGCCGCAAAAACGCGACACCAGGCAGCACGGGATCCGAGGGCGATCTGATGATCCCAGTTCCGGCCTCAGGTCGCGGGGTCGGCGTCTTCCGCCTCGTCTTGCTGACCGAACTGCAGTTCATACAATCGTGCGTAGACACCGCCCTCTTCCAGCAGGGCTTCATGTGTGCCGCTCTCCACGACCCGGCCCTGATCCATGACGTGGATAACATCTGCGCCGCGTACGGTGGCGAGGCGGTGCGCGATGACAAGGGTCGTGCGGCCCTGCATCAGGCGGCCCAGCGCCTCCTGCACGCGGGCTTCGGATTCCGCATCGAGCGCCGAGGTCGCCTCGTCGAGCAGCAGGATCGGTGCCTCCCGCAACATCGCGCGGGCAATTGCAATGCGCTGGCGTTCGCCACCGGAGAGCCCGCCGTCGTCCGTGATCGAATTCTCGTACCCACCGGGGCGGTCTATGATGAACTCGTGCGCATTTGCCGCCTTCGCCGCCGCTTCGATTTCTTCGTCGGTGGCGTCGAGCCGCCCGAAGCGGATGTTTTCGCGGATCGTGCCGGTGAACAGGAAGGTCTGCTGACCGACCAGCGCGATGTTCGAGCGCAGATCCGCCAGTGAAAGATCCTCGATCGCATGCCCGCCGAGCGAGATGTCACCGGAGTCCGGAATCCGGAAGCGCGAAAGCATCTCGAAAACCGTTGTCTTACCCGCGCCCGAGGCGCCGACCAGCGCCGTGACCTTGCCCCCGGGCGCCTCCAGCGACAGGCCGCGCAGCGCCGGACGCTCGCCGTAGGCAAAGCGGACATCGTGCAGCTTTACGGCCCCTTCGCCGAGGTCGATGTCGGTGCGCAGATCCGACCCGGTCTCGGTCGCCGGAGTGTCGAGGAACGTGTACATCAGCTCGACATTGACCATCTGCGCATCGAGTTGGACCTTCAGCCGTGCCAGTCGCCGCGCCGGCTCGTACGCCAGAAGCAAGGCCGTGATGAAAGAGAAGAACGCGCCGGGGTCGGTGGAGCCGGAGGTGATGCGCCACCCTGCAAAGGCAATGACGCTGCCGACCGCCAGCCCGCCGAGGATGTCCATCAACGGAACCGTCAAGGTTGCATAACGGACGGACTGATCAGCCAGAGACCGGACATAGAGGATGCGTTCGTTCATCCGATCGCCGATGTGGTCCTCCAGCGTGAAGGCCTTGACGACCTTGGCGCCCTGATAGACCTCGCGCACGCCCGTCATGATCTGGGCGCCCGCATCGATCGACTTCCGGGTCAGTTGCTTGACCTTGCGGGTCAGGAAGCCGACGCCCAGAATGGCGGGCGGTGCCACGACGATGGCGATGAGCGAGAGAACGGGGTTCTGGATCACCATAACCCCGACCAGACTGATAAGCGAGACGACGTCGCGCGCGAGGCTCAGGATCAGAAGCTCGATCACACTGCGCGCCGACCCGGCCCCGCCGCCGAAACGCGCATAGACATCGCCCAGGCTATGGGTGTCGTAGAACCGCGCGTCCTGGCGGAGCAGATGGTCGAACATCCGCTTCTGCAACTTGGCGATGATACGGTTGCCGATCTTCGTCAGGATGACCGCGTTGCCGAAGGTCGCCATTCCGCGCACCAGGAAAATCCCGACGACGGCTCCTGCGATCAGCGTGATCATCTCGGAGCGGCGGTTCACGAAGAGCTCGTTGATCACGTCCTTCATGATGAAGGCAGTGGCCGCAGTCGAGGCGGAAACCATCAACAACAAACCGATCGAGATGGCATAGCCGCGCCAGTGTTCGCGCGCGTTATCGAACAACAAACGCTTATATATTTCGCGATTTTCGGGCGGAATTACCCAGTTCAGCAGCACCATCCAGTTCATTGGTCTGCCCTGCTGATTTGGTCTCGTTTCCGTCATTTGCCGACCCGGCAATACAGATCCAGACCCACCCAGGGGCCGAAACTCCGGCAAAGCTGGTTCCGGGTCATTTTCTTGATCCTGGATCGAAGCAGGGGCAATTTCGGAAATTCCTCCTTGGCGATGTTCTCCGGCGTTATCGTGCACGTGGAGAACGCTCGACAGAGCTGCTTCAATTCGGTGACCGTGACGAACTCTGTCTGCGGAGCGGCCTCTCCTTCCGCGTTCTTGTCATAGGCACCGCGTTCGCGGTCATCGGCATCGGGTTGGCGATACGAACGGAATGGCCCGGACAGCTTGCGCACAAGGGTCTTCAGGAAGGCGTCGCGAAACTGACGGTATGATGCGGCATTGTAGACCATGATCATAGCCTGCCCGCCCGGGCGTAGCAGCGTGTGGACGTTTCCGATTGCCTGCGCAAGGTTCCCCGTGTGGTGAAGACAGCCGATCGCGACGACCCAGTCGAGGCTCTCCTCGGCGAAGGGTGGCTCGAGGATACTGCCCTGGCGGATATCGGCATCCCGGGCGCCGACCAGACCGGCACGGTGGCGCGCCATGCTAACCGGCCCATTGGCGATGTCCAAACCGTGATAGTGCGCGCCCGCCTCGGCAATCTTCTGTGCGACCGTGCCGTAACCAAGTCCGATTTCGAGTACCTTCTTGCCGCGCATCTCGGCAAATGGAATGTGTAGAAAGAGATACGGATAGAAGTCGAAATACCAGTCGTCAAAACGTTTGAGACTTTCGGGCGAATCGTCCGTGATCCCGAGTTGCTTGGCCAATTGCGAACCGCACATCTCATCCCAGAACGCCGCGTTCTTTGCGTCGATTTCGGACTGGTTTGGACTTTCGGAAGGCGCGTTCACAGCCCCAGGGCCCTTCTCACTCCGTTGATCGAGAGCCGCTTGCGCAGCGGCCGCGGCGTACTTGGCGATTTCGGCACGGGTCGCGGAGCGGCTCCGGGGCCGCGAGTGAAGGCCGCCGGCAGGCGCTCCGGCGAAGCGCCGATATCCCGGGAGAGCGCTCCCAGGCCTTGTTCAAGGGCCTTCAATCGGTTTGCTACGCGATCCTCGGCATGTCGGGCTTCGAGCGCCGCGATACGTTGTTGCAATCCTGCGATACCGGCCAATATCGGGTCACCCGGTACGGGCGCGGCTTCAGACGGGACGTCTGTCTGACCCGGGCCGACAAGATGGGCCAGGCTGTCTCGAAACCGGTGCCCGACTGGTTTCCGGAAGGCCACGGTGATCGTGAGATGGCGCGAAAGCGCCGCGCAGACCAGTTGAAAGCGTCGCGGGTCGGACGCCTGAAGTCCAGCGAGATGCAGATCCATGTCTTCGGCGAGCGTCGGATAAGCACCTGAAAACTCCCGCAAACCAGGCACATCGCGCAAAGCTTCGAGATCTTCCTGCACAAGTGAGCGCTCGATCGCATCCTCGAAGATGCCGAGGGCGGTGCCGCGCCAGTGTGGCTGCAGGCGCTCGGAGCCGAGGAACTCCAATCCCAGAACCTTCTCGAAATGAACCCTCAGCGACGGAAGGTCGAAGTTGCGGACATGCACCAGGTCATAGTCTTCAAGATCCAGATAAGCTGACAGGTTCTCCCGGTAAGGTACGCGCACCACCAGCGTACCACCCTCGTCCAGTATCCGGACCAACTGGATCGACGCTCGCAGGAAATCCAATACATGCTCCAGCACATCCGTGCTGATGACCATGTCGAAGCTGTTGTCGGCATAGGGCAGATCTTCCAGCTTCGCGAGGACCGGCGAGATGCCCATCTCCTTCACGCGCTGCAGATACCCGATTGACACATCGACGCCGTGTTTCTCTGCCGCCGGCACCCGCGCGAGAAAGCTGCCGGGGCCAACGCCGGCATCGAGGATCCGGTCGATCTTCGGGTGAAGCGCCAAGGCAAACTCGACAGTTCGCGCCTCGAGGTCATCGACCGTATCACGGGACATGAACGGGTTGATCCCGTCGGCATCGAGGGAGTCCAGATGGTCGGTGGCGATCTGGTCGTAGTTCTGAAGGTAATCGTCGTGCGCACAGAAGACCGGGATACCGTCCCGAACGTACAGCGGCGGTATCCTCAATAGGTCCGTACCAGAGGCTTCCGCCATCGGAGTCCTTTCGTATGCGTGCCGATTAGTCAGACATGCGCCATTTGGTAGTCGTGCTGGCCCATGCAGGCCCGGATCAGGCCTTGGTTCTCGCGGGTCCAGGCGACTGTGCGGGAGATGCCCTCGGCCAACGGTACCTGCGCTTGGAATCCCAGTTTTTCAAGCGATTTCTCCGTCGAGCCGAAGCGCCGCCCCGACCGGTCCCAGTCGCGTTTCGGCTTGAGATCCACCGGGGTCGGATTGCCGGTTTCCGCGTTGATCAGATTGGCCAGATCGAGAATGGATGTCTCGACACCCGAGGCCAGATTGTAGATCTCGCCCGGCTCGCCGCGTGCCGCTGCCGCCATCAGGCCGCGGGCCATGTCCTCGACGAAGATGAAGTCACGGCTCGCCTGCCCGCCATTGTCAAGCGGCAGCGCTTCGTGATTCAGCGACTTCCAGATGAAGGTCGGTGTCACATTGCGCCAGACCGTGTGCACCGTGCCCCGCCAACGCCCGGCGCCGAGGATCTCACCCGGTCCATAGACGTTCTGGAACCGCGCCTTGACGAAGGGCAGGTTGTGCCGGGTCCAGTAGTAGTTGCCGTAGAGCTCGCCGATGATCTTCGAGATCGAATAGGGGCTGTCATGGTAGAGCGAGACCGGCGCGTCCTCGGGCGTCGCGGTCGCCTCGCCATACGTCTTCTCGGCCACGGCACAGCCGGCGGCCGCATAGACGACGCGGGTGAGGGACGGGATTTCCTTCAGCCGCTCGAACAGTTTCAGGCTGGTCAGCGTATTGTTCTCGTGATCCGCCATAGGGTCGGCGATCGAGGACTGGTTGCCGTGGAAGCACGACAGGTGCCAGACGTAATCCAGATCGTCCGGCAGAGCCTTCAGGATGCGATCATCGGTGATCGAGCCCGGACGAAAGTCGATGACCTCGCTCTCCGGGATGTTGCGCGCATCGGACGAGATCAGGTTGTCGACGATGACGATCTTGGCCGGATCCTGCTGAACGAGCTGGCGCACGAGATTGCTGCCGACGAAGCCCGCGCCGCCGACAACCAGCAGTGTCTTGCCTGTGAAACTCGGTTCGGTTGCCATCTGGCTACTCCTTTAAAGCCGCAGGGGCGGACAGGTGGCTGTAGATCTGGCGCACGCCGTTTGCGTCGTACCAGGCGAGCATCCGGGACATCATCTCCTCGAAGCCGATCTTCGCCTGCCAGCCCAGCGCGGCGTTACTGGCCGAAGGGTCCAGCACCACGGCAGGGACATCGTCGTCGCCGGGCGGCACGATCGGCACCGGTTCGGGCAGCTCGACGCCCAGATGCGCCACGACCTGATCGAACAGATCCTTGATGGACTTCGACTCGCCGGTGGAGACATTGAAGACGCCGGTCGGCGCACCTTCGGCCATCACGATATCCATCAGATCGACGAAATCGGCGATGTCGAGGAAATCCCGGTAGGTATCCGAGCAGAAGCAGCCCTTGCCCGCCTTCAGCCGCGTGTAGAAAGTCGGGATCGGCCCGATGGACAGGCGCGGCGAGACGATGTTCGCCAGGCGCAGCGAGACCACCGGCAGTTCCGACATCAGCACGTACTGCTCGCCCGCGGTCTTGGAGATGCCGTAGCTCGTGAACGGTGCTGTGGGGTGGTCGACCGGGATCGGAACCGTCGAGGGACGCCCGTAGCAAAGGGCCGTCTGCAGGTTGACGAAGCGTTTGACGCCGGCTCTTTCGGCCGCGCGCAGCACGTTCAGGCTGCCGGTGACGTTCACCTCGGCATCGCCGTGCCAGTCGGCCGGATCCTTGTAGGAGGCTGCTGCGTGGATCACATGGGTTGGGCGGAACTCGGCCATCGCAGCGTCGACCAGCGCGGCATCGCTGACCGACCCCTCCACGACCTGCAACGCATCGTGTTGAGGCAGCACCTCGGGCGCCGAGGTCGCGTAATTGTCGATCACCAGCACCTGATGGCCCCGGGGCAGGTACTGATCGATCAGGTTCGTGCCGAGGCAGCCAGCACCGCCGGTGATCAGGATGCGCATGCGGGGTCGGTCCTTCCTGCCTCAGTCTTTCTTGTCGGCATCGTGCTTCAGATGGGTGTATCCGCCGGTCGCGCCGTACTGCTTGTAGTAGGCCACCGCCGCCTCGACGATGCCCTTCAGCGGCGTGATCTCCAGCTCGCCGAAATCGGCGATGGTGCGCGACGGATCGAGCAGGATCGAGGCAGCGTCGTCCGGACCGAGTTCGCGGATTTCGGGCTGCGGGTACTCGTTCAACTGCAGCGCCTCGACGACCGCGTCGTAGAGCTCGATGATCGCCACGTCCGAGCCGGACGAGAAATGATAAGTGCCGTTGCCCTCGCCATTGGCGGCCCGGACCACGACATTGGCCAGATCCTTGACGAAGACGAAGTCGCGCCGCGCCTTGGTGACGAAGCAGCCCTTTCCTTGCGTCAGGCGCTGGTAGAAGATCGGCAGCGGGCCCGAGACATTGCGCGGCCCGACGACATTGGCGAGCCGGAAGGTCACGAAATCCAGCCCCGAGATCTCGAGGTAGTCCTCGGCCGCGGTCTTCGAGATCGCGTAGGACGAGTTCGCCGGATTCTTCGGATGGTCGATCGGGATCGGGTTCTGTTCGGGGTGCATGCCGTAGCAGAGTGCTGTCTGAAAGTAGACGAAGCGCTGCACACCCGCGGCCTTCGAGGCCTTGATGACATTGCTGCCGCCGACGCAGTTGGTCAGCGTGTCATCGTACCAGTTCTCCGGGTCCTTGTAGGACGCCGCCGTGTGGATCACCACGTCCGGCTTGAACTCCTCGAAAAGCCGATCCACCAGTGGCTTGTCCGAGATCGTGCCTTCGACCAGAGTGAGCCCGTCCTGCGCCGGCAGGTGGTGCGGCTGGCCGGTATCGAAATTGTCGATGCCCATGATGGTGTCGCCCCGGGCGAGATGCATCTCGGCGACATGGCTGCCGACCTGCCCGCAGGCACCTGTGATGAAGACTTTCATGATGCTTGTCCCCTAGTGAGTGGCCTGGGCCCGGGCGCTGGCGTGCAAGCCGGGATCCTGGAGCATGCCGCGCCATTCGGCGGCGCGGTCGTGGAATGTCTGATGCCAAATCTCGAGGCTCAGGAGCCCCCAGCTCTTGCGTGAGAAACGCGCCGCGGTGCCGAAGCTTTCCATCACTGCATCGCGGTTCAGGAAGGGCCGCTCATATCTCGCGCCCTGCTCGTAAACCTCCTCGCGGAACCCCGAAAGCTCGTTTGCGAACCATTCCTTCAACGGCACCGGGAAGCCCATTTTGTCGCGCCGGTTCACGATGCCGTCCGGCAGCGTGTCGCGATAGGCCTCCTTTAGCATGTGCTTCAGCCTGCCGTCGGCAAACTTCACATCGGCAGGCACGGTCGCGGCAAACTCGATCAGCGGGTGGTCGAGGAACGGCACGCGGCTTTCCAGCCCGTGCGCCATCGACATCCGGTCCTCGACATGCAGCAGCGCCGGAAGCGAGCACTTCAGATCGAAGTGGGTCATGCTGTCGAGATAGGCTTCCTTGCGCACGTTGCGCCGGTTGTTGAAGACGCTGTCGAACGCCGCGCGCACGGCGGTGAAGTCGAGCCCCTCGCGATCGACCTCAGCGCCCATGTCGTTCGAGCGGTCGACCAGCCGGAAATACCGGTCGTCGAGTTCGCCGAACAGGCCCTCGCGCCAGAACTGCTGCATCAGGGGTTTGTATTCGCGGAGCTGGCCCAGGTTGGGGATGATCGATTCAATCGTCACCACATAGTTGCCATCGCGGTAATTGCCGTCCAACGCCGCCTTCAGACACTGCTCCAGATAGGCAATCATATAACGCGCGTAGCCGCCGAAGATCTCGTCGCCGCCCTGCCCGCCGAGGACGACCTTGACGTTCTCGGACGCCAGTTTCGAGACCATGAACTGCGGGAAAGATCCGGGGCCCGCGACGGGAAAATCGAGATGGTAGATCGTATCGCGGATGTGGCGGCGGAAGTCATCGGCGGTGATCTCGGCGAGATGGAAGTCGCCGCCGGTCTGATCGGTCACCATTCTCGCGTACTGGCTTTCGTCGTAGCCGGGATATTCCATGAACCGGCCATGGAACGCCTTGTGGTTCGCGGTGTCGGCGCGGGCTGCCAGCAGTGCCATGAGACTGGAGTCGATCCCGCCGGAGACATAGGCTCCGACCGGCACGTCCGAGCGCAGGTGCACGGCCACGGAGTCGTCCAGCAGGTCGGCCAAGCGGCTGTGGAACCAGGGCGCGGTGTGATCGAAATCGATCTCGTAGCTCAGATCCCAATAGCGCCACGTCCGGACCTCGCCGTCCTCCACGACGAGCGCATGTCCCGGCGGCAACTGCCTGATCCCGGCGAACATCGTCTGTTCGCCCATGGTGAATTGAAAGGTCAGATACTCGGCGAAGGCCGCCGCATCGGTCTGCACGTCTTCGAGGAACGGGATCAGCGTCTTGGCTTCCGAGGCGAAGTGGAAGACGCCGTCGACAATCGCGTAGTAGAACGGCTTGATGCCGAAGCGGTCGCGCGCGGCGAACAGGCGGCGCTTCGACGGATCCCAGATCGCGAAGGCGAACATGCCGCGCAGGTGATCGACAGCATTCAGATCGTGCCGGTCGTAAGCGGCCAGGATCGTCTCGGAGTCGGTGCGGCTCTGAAAAGTCCAATGCGCGCCCAACGCCTCGCGCAACTCGATGTAGTTGTAGACCTCACCGTTATAGGTCAGCACCGTTTCGTTCGGCGCGATCATCGGCTGGTGCCCGGCGAGCGAGAGATCGAGGATCGACAAGCGCTGGTGCGTCAGCCCGACCGAGTGATTCTGGGAGGCCCACTCGCCCTCGTCATCGGGTCCACGATGGGTCTGGAGCCGGTTCATCAGCGCAAGTCTTGCGTGCAGATCCGGCACCGGACGGCCCTTAAGATCCACAATACCGCTGATCCCGCACATGACTCGGAATTCCCGCTGACCCGTTGACCGCTTTGCGGCCCTCACTTCACGACGCAGGATATCCGTTGCTTCCGCCGGATCGTGCCCCGCTGTTGCGGTGGCTGTTAGACATGGGGCGGTGTCAAGTCAACACGGGTAGAGGTGCGTTCTAGTGGCGCGCGCTGCATGGCGTTGGCCTTGCTGTGAACCGGTTTGGAGATGTCGCTTAAGGGGGTGCGTCGTGGGGTCCGCACGCGAACTCCTTGGCACGCCGCTCTGATCGATTTTGCGCCGCCGCAGGTTCTCAGAAGTCGAGGACGGAAATTGGCACCGAAATGATGCGCCGCTTCTGTCATGGCTGTCTGTGACTCGAATACGCCGCCTGCGCTGGTTTGATCCGGCCCGAAGGCGAGATCGGCCTGAGCAGGCTGCTTCACCCGGTACCAATCGGCATCACGGACCGCCGTGAGTGTCCTGTAAATGTGCTCTGTTTGCGTGGTGTTGTTCCAGTTGCGCCGCCCCGCCGTCGAAGCGCCAATGCATGAGGTTCCCTCTCTCGCTCACCTTTTGGTCGATGATGCGACCGAGCACCGATGTGACACATCACTGCGGATCGACGCGGTCGAGTTTCGCGGTTTCGATCTGGGTACAGGCGTGGCATGTCCCAGCGCTACGCAGTTCCCTCAGCTTGAACGGGATCGTAAGTGCAGCTCCATCGCGCCTTCTCCCGAAGGTCGGCGCCAATTTCCGCTGCAGTCTTGATGATCTCGGAAGGTTCGCCCGATTTCCGAGTGCCCGAACGGCGATGTCGCTTCTCGACTGGCAGACGCGCACGTTGTCGACACCTTCGAAGATGATGCTGTCGACGCCTTCTTCGAATTCCTTGACACGGTTGGACCAGCCAGCGCCCATGTCGAAGATGAAGGTGTCGGCACCTTCGCCACCGTAGGGCTTGTCGTTGCCTTCGCCACCTCTCAGCTCGTCGGCACCTTCGCCACCGTAGAGCATGTCGTTACCGCTGTGCTTTTGGCTTTCGACTACGAAGGCCTTGTCGGCCCAGTGTTGCTTGAGCCCTTCGACATGCGCTTCGCCGTGGCCGCGACCGACAAGATCAAGTTGATTGTTGAGCATCTGGTCGTGCATCGGGTCAAAGGAGACGCCATTTTGGAGATCAATTCACAATCGGAGTTGATGCGGTTGTTCCCTGCGCCGCTGTAGATGATGTGTCTCCGAACGCAGGACATGCTCCCTTCCCTGCTCCATCATCGAGCCGTGATATCCTCTAGCTTCCGCTTTTTACCAAAAGCGGAAGCTGTCTGTAGTCAGAGTCCGCCGCCTAGCACGAAATGATATCGTTCTGGCCTTGGATTGTTATCAAGCGAAACGTCGAGGACCGCTAGAGCAGGCCTTCGGGAAATAGATTCATTTGCAGAATTGCCGATGAAATCTGCTCAGAGAACATAACCGCTCAACGCGGTCCGGACCAACGACTATAGCACAAAAACTGATCGAATTTCCTATCTGAGGTAAAATAAAGAATTCAATGCCAAAAAAAAAAAAATCATTATCGGAGACTGGGGGCTGAATACCGGTCAAACATGGCCAGTAGATGCGCAGGCTCACCACAAAATTCCAACAAAATACGGCGGCCCAAATGTTTGGTGGAACATCTCACCAATAACGCGACGTAATCATCAGGGTGGAATTCATCGACCAGGTACGATAACATCATCAACATTCCCAACGCAGCCGCTGCAATAAGTTTTAAAATCAATGGAAATACCGTTTGAAAAACTAAATTCCCGGATACGTAGTAATCTGCGAATGATGACGCGCTTAAACTCAATTCAGTATCAAAAAATTGAGAGCGAGTATCAGGTTATTCCAGTTGATTATCGATTCATTATGAAGAATTATGGCTGGGGAAACATGATGGAAGCAACCCCAGGAGAAGTTGATATTCCAATATTGACAATCTTAAAAGACCCAGAAAGTGCAATTAAAGAGACTTACAAAGACGATGAAATTTTGAAACTTGGTGCAAAAGGCGACATAATTATTGTTGCATCTGAATTTGATGGGACGGCATATGGATTTGATGTCGGCATGGATTGGATGTTGTCGCGAGTTGAAGTAAGTAGAGAGGTAGAGCATTTAGAAATGACTTTCAGTGAACTTTTCTTTTCATTTCTTGCTTGCGATTCAGATATCATTAGGTCGTTTGAAGATGGCTTCTGGGTGGGAATTGATGGTGATCGCTACCCCGTTTCGTTGCTATATGAGCAGCTGTGCTAGAGTGCATAGTCTTCATTGAAGAAGTACCCAACCCTGCGCAATCACCGGCGGTGTCCATTCCCCCTCCCGTGCTGGCACGATTGCTCGAACCTCCTCTGACATTGCCTCTTCAATCGGCCATCTGAGGCCTGAGCGCGTGGTGAGAATGGGACGGAGCGTTACTTCGACCTCACTAGGCAACTCCACTGCCTTCAGTGACCGCCCGGCGAAGGCGCTCTGGCGGCGCGCGGACGGCCCCTGATTGCCGAAGTGCACCGAACGGCGTCCACATTCGGGCTGGTATTGCTCTGGCAACACGCCCATGCACAAGTTCCGGGAAACGCTGCATATCTCGGTGGAGAAGACCATCAGAACGCCAGAATTGACGGACAGTATCGAACCCGTTCTCGGCGCCGCAGAGTAAACTTCCGTCAGATCAAGTCTCGAGTTTTACAGTTCACCGCGTCTCCATCTGTGAGTTCCCGGAAACGACCTTTATGGGGTCAGTTCCGGCTCACTGTGGGAAAGCCGACCAATTACTTGCAATCCTTAAGCGCGCGCTTAACCATTTTGGAAGGCGTGGACGAGCTCCGGGTCTCTGGGTCCATCCACTTAGTGGCGACCAGCTCGCCGACACAGCCACAGACCCTGCTCCGCTCCTCCGGTGCGGCATCCCTCATTGATCGCTCACATGTTGGCATCACCCCAGATCGCGCCTTTTCTGCATCCCGGCAAACTGGGTTGTTTCGAACAAAAGCGAGAAGTTGGCCCACTTCGTGCGAATTCGGATCCCGGCGGGTCGTCATCAGCACGATCTCCCCCTCCTTACGTTCGATCTCGCGCTCGTAGTCCTTACGCACACTTTCGGTTTTCGCCTTAGCGATCGACTTCGTCGCCCGCTCGATGTCCCGCTGCAGGCGCTTGATCTTCCTGTGGTCCATGGGCAGCACTTCGTACTTGTCGCTCAGCCACTCCCGCGCCTCTTGCTCGCTGTCCGCAACGCACTGGCAGTCATGGAACTTGAGCGAGTTGCTTCTCTCGCATTCTTCCAGGAGAGAGTTGGCCGCAAGGGATGTGCCCGCGGAACCAAAGAAAGCAATTGCCGCGACAGCCAAAACAATAAAAACCTGAGTCATCAGAAATCCTCTATTCACACTGACTTGCAAATCCTGAAACCGAAGCTTCCACGGATCAAGCAAAAGGTTCCCGGATGGGCTACCGCGACGCTCAATTCAGCCGGTCAATGTGTGTGCCCAGCTTGGCTGAACTCGTTGCGCGCCAGCATTGCCGATCAGAAGATCATCCGACTGCACGAGATGAAACCGGGCACCGCGCTGCGATAGCGGCGTAGTAGGGGCAATCCGCATCCCGCCAAAGCACCTTCATCGGGCGGTCATCGACGATCTGGAAACAGACGGTCTGTCAGATCATGAGCCATGTCTCACGTCAGCGCCCTCTGGACAGATTTAGGGATTTGCACAACGGAGGATTTCTGGTTCATCGGAGCCTTTAAGGAGCGAAGATGAACAGGAAATCCGGAACATCGAAAGACGCCGCTGACAATCTGGTCGGAGGCATAAAACGCAAGACTCGCAAGCAATACTCAGCCGAGGGGAAGATCAGGATCGTCCTGGCTGGCTTACGCGGCGCAGAGGGCATTGCTGTGCTATGCCGTCGTGAAGGTATCGCCGAGAGCCTTTATTATTCCTGGTCGAATGAATTTCTCGAAGCTGGGAAGAATCGTTTGGCGGGCGATACGGCTCGCCAGGCGACTTCTCCAGAGGTCAAAGAACTGCGGTCTGAGTCGGCGGCTCTCAAGGAGGTCGTCGCCGAACTTACCTTGGAGAACCGCCTGCTCGGAAAAGGCATCACAGGGGGTGGCAAGTTCGAAGAATGGGATACTCAGCCTCAGAGAAGTTTGAAATCATTCGAACGGTTGAAGGATCGCATCTGCCAACGAGACAGACCTTGAAGATACTCGGTATCCCGAGCAGCACGTATTATGACTGGTATGCGCGTTGGAGCGATGGCGGTATCAGCGGGCTTGCAGATCGATCACCCCGGCCCAAGTCTGTTTGGAACCGAATCCTAGGCAAAGTGCGCGAAGATGCTATCGATTTTGTGCTGGAGCATGAAGATCTGACACCGCGCGAGTTGGCGGTCAAATACACCGATGAGAAACGGTACTTCGTATCGGGATCCCCAGTGTGTCGCATTCTCAGCGCCGAGGATTTGATCACGGCACCGGCACATGCCGTCATACGGGCGTCGGACGAGTTCCGGAACAAGACAAGCTGACCAAACGAGCTTTGGCGGACTGACTTTACCTATCTCAAAGTCATTGGTTGGGGCTAGTTCTATCTCAGCAAGATCCTTGACTACTACAGCCGCTATATCATTGCGTGGAACCTGTGCACCGCGATGAAGGCTGCGGACGTCACCGACACGCTGGACTTGGCACTACAGGCCTCGGGCTGTAATCAGGCCACGGTCGTGCACAAGCCGAGGCTGCTAAGCGATAACGGCTCGTCATATGTAGCCACCGAACTAGCCAAGTATCTCGATGGTAAGGGCATGGATCACGTTCTCGGCGCGCCGCATCATCCCCAGATCCAAGGCAAGATCTCGCGGTGGCACCAGACCATGAAGAACCGCGTGCTGTTGGAAAACTACTGAATGCCGGCGACCTGGAACGCCAGATCGGCACGTTTGTCCATCACTACAACAACCGTCGTTACCACGAGAGCTTGGACAACCTGACACCCGCCGATGTTTATCACGACCGAGGCGCAAAGATCCTGAAGATGAGACAGGAGATCAAGAAACAGACAACCCGAAAACGTCGCTTGCAGCATCAATCAGCTGCCGCCTAAACTTGAACAGAAATTGAACCAGAGCCTCCTTACCATCCCCCCCTCAGCACTCCCAAAAACTCTGACGACGGATATTTCCATCAGTAATGCTTGTCTCCGGCGGGAAATTAGATGCAAATCGTGGCGGCAATAGATATACAAAAAAAGAGAGGTCGGATGGAACGGCAATCGACATCCGATAGAACCGGCTCAATCGATAAAATCGCGAACAGCAGTGCCTCGCTTGGCTCGCTGTCCAGTGCATTGAAGACTCTCAAAGACAATTCGGTGAGCATGGTCCTTGAACGCATTCCGTTCAATTCGAGCTATTGGATTTGCGCGGCAAAGATTGGGTTCGAGGCATTCGGAGTGATTGACGTCTCCAGTGCGGCGCTAGTGAAAAGCCATGCGGTCATTGCCACCGCCGGAGAGGCAATTGAGACGCTTTCGCAGTACATTCGAGACTCGGATTGCACGGACAGCCCTAAGGCCGAGGCAAACATAGCCGAGGCTCCGGAAGGGTCTTGGCTGGCCTCAGAAATCGAAGACCACAGTACGGGCTGGGTCGAAGGAACCGCGCTAGGAACTGGTCGGGCCGTGTCGCTACCTGCCCACTGCATTCTTCGGGGCCTCCGCAATGCGGCGCCTGGTCGTCCGCCGTTGAGCGTCGGGTGTGCGGCCGGGCTTACCGTGTCGAGTGCGCGACTATCCGCGTTGCTGGAATTGATTGAACGGGACGCTGTGGCGAAGTGGTGGCGCTCCGGTCAACCAGCCCGGTTGCTGCATCACCGAGCTGTCGGACGCGCAGGAGGCAAACCGAGAATCGAAGTCGCGCTTGATATCGGCAGAGACACATTTGTCCCGGTGGTTGCGGTCCTTTCGACCGGCTTGAAACGAGAGGGGTTTGTATTCGCAAGTGCCGCACGACCGACATTGGAGGGTGCCTCGACGGCGGCGGCACGTGAGTTGGCGCAAATGGAGCTGGGCGATGCGGTGCTGCGCTCAAGGGCCAGGACGGGGCCGGAGGATCAGGACTGGGCGGCGCGTGCGTCAATCAGATTTGACGAAAGCCTTATCGGATATGCTGCTGCGACGGTGCCGGGGTCGCTCGATTTGGAGCCGAAGACTGGTGAGGGCCAACTTGAAGAGTTGGCGACTAGGCTTTGCGAGGCTAAAGTTCAAGTCTACTTGACGGATCTGACTCGCGCAGAATACCGAACACCGGTCGTCAAAGCGATGTCACCACAATTGCTGCCTAGTGAAAATATCGGAATGACCAAGCAACTGAGAGATCATGTTGATCGGTGGGGGACGCCGCCAAATGCTCGGCTCGAGATTAGTCTATTTTAACGAACAATTCGTTGGAGTGCCAACAAGAAATATGGTTCTAGTCTGAGTGGTAGATCGTAGCGGCGGACTGATTGGTCACTATATGAGATTTTCAATCCAGCTATCGGGTCAATTTCAGTTGAGTGCCGATGGCGTTCGCTATACCCTGAACGGTAAGAAGATCTGCGCACTGCTTGCGTTTATTGCGTTCGCCTCTCCTGAGCGTGTTAGTAGAGAGGAGTTGTGTTCACTGTTTTGGAGCGAGCATGAACAAAGCGCTGCGCGGACATCATTGCGCCAGGCCATTCGGCGGCTAAAGAAAGCTTTGGGAGATAGCTACGATGATCTGATCGAGAGTTCGGGTGATCATTTCTGCGTGCGTTCTGGTTCGGTGTGGGTGGACATGAAAGAAGCTCAACAAGCGCTGCATGCTGGGCAAATTCCCACGATCCTACAACGGAACGCCGATGCGATGCTGAACTTGATGAATGGACTCGACTTCGTCGATCCGTCGTTCTCTAGTTGGGTCGCGGTAACCCGTCAGCGTCTGCATCAACACGCGATCGACGCACTGAGCCACCGGCTGCGCGGCGCGTCGCTAAGCGCCGATTGTTTCAGCGTTGCACGTCTTCTGCAAAGAATGGAGCCGACCCATGAAGCCGCTGCAAGGTACTTGATTATGCACCACGCCGCCGAGGGGGATGTCTCGGCGGCGCTTCGCATTTACGACGATCTCTGGAAGGTTCTCGAAGACGAATACGATTCACTTCCGTCCGAGGAAACACAACGGGCGATTGTCGAGATCAAGCAAAAGAACGATGTCTATACTCAGCGTTCCGAAGTTGCCGTCAGTGGTCTTCAAGAGGCACGGGCCACCCATGTAAGCAAAGGCCCGGCGCCTGCGCAACTGATACGGCGTGCGCCGATCGTCTGTGTCGAACCGTTCGAGGTTGCGGAGCATAATTCCCAACGCGAACTGTTAGCGGTAGGATTGCGGAGCGATCTGATGGGAGCACTGTGTCGTTTCCGGGAGTGGCGGGTGCTCGATCAGGAACGAAGCCGCTCGGCGAAAATCGACCTGCGACCGGATGCCGAATATTCCGTGTCCGGCACGCTCTTGCCGGATGAAGGCGGCGGGCAGATCGTTCTGAGCTTCTGGGATCAAGTCTCGGGTGAGGTAATCTGGAGCGAGCGCCTGCCGTTCGGTGCCGGCAGAGATTGGCTAACGGCACAGCGGCGCGCAGTCCGCAGGATAGCCGTGGCGCTGAACGTCCACCTTTCGGCAAGTCGGCTGTCGCATATCGGGCGGGAAAGCGATGTGACACTCGAGTCGCACGAGGCTTGGTTGCTGGGCCAAGCGTTGCTTTCCGATTGGCAGACAACCAGCGAAGACCGTGCGGAGTCGTTGTTCCGCAACATCATCGACCGGGATCCGGCCTTCTCGTCAGCCTATACAGGTTTGGCTCAAGTCCTCAACACCCGGCATGTCATTCGTCCAGGACTCTTCCGATCTAGAAGCATTCACAAAGAGGCGCTTGATCTGAGCCTTCGGGCGGTGTCCATCGATCCGCTGGACTCGAAAGCGCAGCTTGCGCTGGCCTGGTCTTTCGCTTTGAACGGCGTGTGGGAGAACGCGCTGCATACACTCCACCTTGCATGCGATCTGAACGAGAACGATCCTTGGTCCCTCGTGTCGGCGTCGTTGTTGATGGCGTATTGCGGCGCTTGCGAGGAAGCGATCGAAAACGCAAATCAGATGTTGGATTTGGGTCTCGGTGTCTCGCCGATGCATTGGGCCTACAATGCCGGCGTGCGCTTTCTGGCGGGCGACTACGAGAATGCCGAGTTGGCAGCGGCACGCAGCGAAAACGCGACACACTACATCGCTGCCTGGCGCGCTGCCGCCTTGGCCAATCTTGGCCGCATCGACGAAGCGCGAACTCAGTTGAGTACGGCGATGCACATTACGATTTCAGACTGGGCTGCCCCCGGCGAGCCTGAGGAAATCGACGTTATCAACTGGCTGCTGCACTGCTTTCCAATTCGCCATGATCGGGATTGGTTGCGGCTGCGCGACGGTTTCGCCGCTGCCGGGGCGCCCGTCCCGGACGGACGCCCTGCGATTGGCAACTAGGCGCGTTAGCGGCACCCATTGAAAGAATAATCACCAACCCGGTTCATGAAGCGCTCTTCTTCGCTCAATGTATTGTCTTGGTAGAAATCCGGTATCGCATAACCCACGCCGCCACTGGGAACGGTGGGGATTGGTGTCGGACTCTGGACCTCGGCGCTCTGATCGGCGGTCGGAACACCTAAGTCGGCTGGCGTTTTCTCGAGATAGTCGAGCATCGGGAGCAATTTGTAGATCGGCGGCAAGACAAAGACGTGATGGTTCTCGCGGCCTTGAATAAACTCAATCGTATCGGTGTCCTCGACATTGGCCGGAATACTCAATGCATCTTCAACGTTCGAAAAGTTGGCCCTTATGTCGCCGATTGTTAGCGGTCGCGCGGGAACCACACCCTCGTCCTTCTGAAGCGCCCACTTTACTATCTGCCGACCAAAAGCTTCAAAATCTATCACCTTCAAAGCGTCGGCAATGGGTTCGTTGATGTTAACCATAGTGTCCTCCGATCTTTCGTTATGGTCGTTTACACAAGGCCTGCTGATCGGAACGCTGCGCTTGGCCATCCAGGGCCGGAGCAACTTAGTTCGATCACCGGCGCGGGCGTCATTGGGCCGACGAAAGAACTTGCACAAGCCGGCCAAGATTCCGAAGGGCTTGGTCATTCGGCAGACCAAGTAAGTCTTTCGCGTCCTTCAATGCTGCGGCATTTGGAGAACGCAAGTGGGGTGCTGCGACTGATGCAATGATGGCCGAGCCGACGGGCCCGAAGCGTGCGCCGTCCTCATCTTTGACCGCTTCGAGGCCGATGAGGAACGGAAGCGGCGGATGCTTCGCAAGCCAACTCGCTTCGTCCCGATTCAGGATTTCCTCACCGCCAGTTTGGTTTTTCGTGGGATCCAGCAACCAATTACAAATATCTGTTTCCGCGTCGCCGAGGTCATGCAGCAACGAACCAGCCGGGACCAGTTCATCTGGAATACGCCCCCGGATGGTCTTGAGCTTGATCCGTACCCGCTCGCATGCGCGCAAGTTATCATGCAGCACCAGTGAAAACTCAGCTAGATCGGGATAAGCTCCATCATAGCGCCGGTCCGCAAATGGAATGCCGCTCGCCAGACCCGATGCGATCGAAGGCCCCAGCTTTCGGCTCCAGTTTCTAGGGGCGCTGCCCGTGCTGTCCTCGAAAAACTCGGCCCAGTCGATGACCCACCCGTTCTCGACTGGCAGGCGGTAGGGACGCCGCTCGCTTGTGCGCGCCAAAATCATCTTGAAGGCGACCTGGTGCGGAACCGTACTGATCTGGTACTTGCCGCGGATCATGCTGTGGCCAACCCGGAACGCCCCATGTTTGAACGCTGCCGGAATGCCGCTTTCGCCATCATTACGGAAGTCGCGACCGCACGTGTCCTGGCCGAGATAGTGGGCGAAAACGTCGGCATTCAGCAGCCGCGGGAAGTAGTCCTCCTTCAGGATCTGGTGGTACACCGCAATGGTACAGCGCCGGGCGCGATTGAAGGCGACCAATTCGTCGATTTCGCCTGTACTGACTACGGCATCGTAAAACTTGTTGTGCAAGTTAATGAACAGCAAGACCATCTGAGATGTAAGCAGGTTGCTGTCATTTCGTGGGTCTTCGAGCGACGGAATGAACGTCAACGAAAGATTGTCTTCGCCAAGCCCCGTGCGACCGGACGACGGGCACATCGTTCTGGGAATGTCACCAAGACGATCGCGTTCGGCGGTGAGCCCCACCCGCAATCGGCCGCACCGCCGGTTGGCTGCACGTGATCGATCGCACTCGAGATAGAGGCCTGGAGAGCCGACCGGCCCATCGCCGTAAATCGTCTCGAGCATCAAAGCGTTCGGGCGGTCACGCGAGGTTTCGCGAAGCTCGCTCCGCATCAGGAAGGTCGGGTCGGCGATCCGGGTCAGATCATGTGCCACGATCTGGCCGAGATAGGTGTATCCAGCTGGAATGTTGGTGTTGTCCGATGTGTTGGGATGATCATTACCATACCGCTGAATGCGGCGCGCCAGCTTGAATAGATGCTTGACGGTCTTCGTTCCCCGGCTCCGAATGCATTTCGGCATTCCCACAAGCGCTTCTCCCCGCGGCCCCTCGCCGTATGCGGCGGCGTAATAGCGCTCCCATAGTGCCGTCTCGGAGCCCACCCCATGTCCCGACATAACTCCCTCCTACCAGGATCCATTCTGCCCTTAGCACCTTGGCGTGATGCGGGCGTGACAAAATCCTTTGCCAAATCGTTCTCTAAAATCACGGTCAAGCTACGGCCCCTCGCCCAAGTTGCCCCGAGTATTGCCACACGAATCAGCGTTCAGATTCAAGAAGGGATGAAAATGATGTTTGGAAAGAAAGCGATTGTCATCAGCACAACAGTGTGGGCAACAGCCTGTTCGCCTTATGTCTACGAGAAGGAAATCAAAGGCTTCAATTCTGGGGTGCAGAACCTAAAAAGCTCTTACAGCGGCGGCATTACCCAGGCAAAGTTGGACGAAAAGGATGTAATCCGCTGGCAGTGGATCAACGCCAACGGTCGGGCGGGACGCGTCAGCCACGGCTGCAGCAACTTCAACACCGCCGATATCGAATGCGGTTTGCTTGCGGTGAATCCTGACGCCGCAGTGCCACAGGTCAAAGACGCACAGTTGATTGCGGATACGATCAAGCTGCTGGGCGAGCTGGCTGCCTACGCCTCAGCGTTGAGCGCTATTTCTAACGCCAAGGACAGTGCCGATCTGTCTGCTGCGCAAGGCAAAGTCTCAAAAGCCCTAAGCGGGATCGCCGGGGCGGCCAATCTGGCGGCGGGACCTATTGTCGGTGTGCTGGTCGATACCCTGAACTGGGTTGGCCTGAACGCTCTGGAAACCCGGCGCTACGTCGCGCTCAAGCGAGAGGTGACGCGTGCCCATCCAGCGATCCAGGAGATCGGTCAGGGTTTGGAACGCAATGTTGCCGCCTGGCCGAAAGACCTGCGCACCGTTGCGCTGGCCGAGAAGATCCGGCTTTTGGAGGACGCGGTGGCGAGGTCTTCCGGCGCTGAACGTCGGGTACGTGTCGATCTCTTGGCCGCTGCGACCGTCGAGTATGAAGCACTACGCCAGAACGACCCGGCCACAGCGGCACGCAAGATGGTCGAGGCGCACCTGGCGATGCGCGATGCCCTGAACGATGGCAGCCGCCAATTCGAGGCTGTCGCAGCAGCGATCAAGCAATTCTCCGAGAGCGCTCGGACGCTCAAGGAAGCATTTCGCAAGACCTGATGGTTTCGTCCGGATTGGAGTGAAAACAATGGAACATCAAACACTAACAACTTGGACTTTCGCACATGACGGCGCCTTTGCCTTTGGCGCGGTCTTGGGGTGGCTCACAGTCTTTGTGAACCGGTACCGGACCGGAGCTGTCCAGCTGGGCGACCTCACGACGCTTGTCGGCATCTTTGCCGGGGCCGGCGTCACGGCGCTCCTCGATGACGACATGCTGTTCGGCGCCTATGGCATGGGACTGGCCGCGGGGTTCTTTTCCTACCTCCTGATGCTGATGTTCTTAGTCGTGTTCTCTGACGGCTACGGGGCGGTCTGGTTCCTGGATGGGCGCCGCAAGAAGTTGGCTGATGACGAGGAAATCCCAGAAGGCACACGCCAGACCGTGACACCGTTCCTAAAGCGCACGCTCGAGACTCTGTCAGGTGCGGTGGTCAGCTCGCGCGCCGATGCCGGTAAGGTAAAGGACGAAGCCCTAATGGCACTCAATGACGCGGGTCTGAAACTCGAAGACGAGTTGCGGGCGCATGCGCCCGGCTCAACTGCGGCTCAAGCCGTTAAGGTCGAGATGCAGAAACTGAATGGCAAAATCCTTGATCTGAAGGCAGCGCGCATCCGCGACACGCTCGCTGGAAAGGACCTGGCCGAGGCGCTTGTCACGCTAAAGTCGATCACCAAACGGCTGACTGACGAGGCGGGCCGAATGAAGAAAGCGACCAACGCGTTGAACAAAGCAGGAAAAGTTCTGGGAATCGCCGATGAGTTGATTGCCGAATTCAATAAACACGCCTGAAACAGCTGACAGAGGGCGCTGACGTGGCCAGAAGAACACGCTTCACGGTGCTGCTAAAGGATGGCCAGCACGCAGATGAGGACTTCGAAAGCGCAATCGCGATCTTCACGAAAGCAGGCGCCACGCTGCGGTCGAGAGGGAGGGTTTCGATGAGTTTTGACATGGATCCTGGCAGGTTCGCCCGGTTCTTCGGTGACACTCCGAAAGCGGCGGTCAAGGATGCCGGGGTCGAGATACCTCCCTCCCTCAAACCCTATGTTGATCTGATCAGCATTCCACCGCGACAGATGCTCTTTTGATACGGGAGATTTGAGATGGCCGACGAATTTGGATATCCGCCGCCCCGATCGGACACACCCGAGACAGTTCGCTTCGCCATAACGCTGTCACCACGAGGCGGCGCTCCTGGCCTCTCCAAATTGGCAAGCGCACCCCAGGCAGGTGGTCTCGGAGTATACCGCATCGATGCCGAGCGCGCTGCAGGTTTGCGCGACAGGCTGGCTAAATTGGGAATCGAGGTTCGTGGGCAGGGACGCTTTGCTCTAACCGCGTGCTGCAGTCGCGCCCAATTCGAGAAGCTATTTCAGACGCGGTTAGATCTGTTCAACTGCTCGCCTTTGCATGCACCACACACGCAAGCTGGCCGGTTTTACTTCCCAAACCAAGGGGCGCCTTGGACGACACCGGAAGCGCTGGGCTCGGATTTCGACGATGCCTACATTCAGTGGCCACATCAGTATTTCAACTCGATGTTCGCTCCTGGCCCGTCGGGCTTTCCTCCCGATGCGACAGACCACCACCTGCGAGTGCCTAGCGATGTTGCTATGCTGCTGAATGCCGCACGGGTACACCGCGTCGGCTTTACTGGCAGAGGCGTGCGGGTGGCGATGATCGACACCGGTTTTGCGCATGACCATCCGCATTTTCAGCGTCACGGCTACGACACCGACGTCACGCTCGCACCGGGGGCCGATTTCAAGGACCGTGACGGTCACGGCCATGGAACCGCAGAGTCAGCCAATCTGCTGGCGATCGCGCCAGACGTCGAGTTCCATGGCGTCAAACTGGAAAATGAGGACAATCCCGACCAAAGCGCCACCCTGCTTGAGGGTTTTCAGGCCGCCGTAGACCTTAAGCCGCAGGTCATCAGTGTCAGTTTGGGTTATGATCTCGTCGTTACTGACCCGGCGTCAGGGATGCGGATCAGCGACGGGCACTTGACGCGGCTGCCAAATTCGTTGCGAGCGTTAGAGACGGAGATCCGACTAGCGGTCGCGAATGGAATAGCGGTTGTGTTCTCCGCCGGAAATGGACAAGTCGCCTTCCCTGGGATGATGCCTGAGGTGATCTCGGCTGGCGGTGTGCATATTGATCGGTCGGGCACGATGCGTGCGTCAGACTATGCGAGCGCATTTACCAGCCAGGTTTATTCAGACAGGCATGTGCCGGACTTTTCCGGCCTGGTTGGCTTGGCTGCGAACAACGCCCGCTACATCATGCTGCCGGTGGAGAGTTCGGCGGAAATCGACCATCTGGAAGATGGCACTCGAACCCATGACGGCTGGACGGTCATAAGTGGAACTTCTGCTGCTGCCCCGCAGATTGCAGGCGTCTGTGCTCTTCTGCTTCAGCGCGATTCAAACCTGTCGCCGGATGATATGAAAGAGCTTCTCGCCAAGAGTGCCAACAAGGTTGTACTGGGAGCGGCGAATCCAGCCTCGAACGGTGACAGGGGGGGTGTCCCAGCAGACGCGACGCCCGGTGCTACCGGACATGGACTGGTCGATGCTTTCGAGGCGCTGCGTTTGGTGAGTAGTTGACCGAGAAGCCTCCGAGTTGGAGTTCCCCCGGTTTCGTTGACACCCTTTGACTGAATTGGAAAGGTGTTCAGATGCCGAGAACGAGGAACCCGTACCCTGCGGAACTCTGGTAGCAGATCGTTGAGCTGCACAGAGCCGGTCGGAGGGCTGCGGACCTCGCGCGGGATTTCGAACCCTGCGTCGCGACGATCCCTACCCGGATCAGACAGGCGGAGCGGGACAGCGGCAAGCGTGCCGATACTTTGAGCAGTGAAGAGCGGGATGAATTGCGCCGACTTCGCCGTGAGAACAAGCAACTGCGTCAGGAGCGCGACATCCTCTCAAAGAGCCGTTCATTGAAGGCGCCATTGGTTCAAGCCCAATGGACGGCGCCTGGTTCGCTCAGAACGACGCGATGCCGTCGAGGTTTTCGAATTCATGATGTCGAACCAGGCCGAGTTCCCGACCGAGATCATGGCGCGCAGCATGGGCGTATCGCGGAGCGGCTTCTACGCATGGCAATCCCGAGAACCTTCCGCCAGAGACGTCGCTGATCGCGAACTGACGGCTCTGAACCGCCAGATCCATGCCGCTTCCAGAGAAAGCTATGGCGCACCTCGCATCCACGCTGAGTTCGTCGACAGTGGCGTGCATGTCGGTCGCAAGCGTGTCGAAAGACCGATGAAAGCGGCAGGCTTGGTCGGCGTTAGCCGCCGTCGAAGCGTACGAACAACCATCCGAGATGACCGCGTGCGCCGGTCTGCTGATCTGGTCGACCGCAATTTCTACGCCGATGAGCCGAACACGCTCTGGAGTAAGCTGGCGAAGGCGCCCCCCGGTCCGAGCCCGCCAGCGAACGACATCATCTACGTGACGACGTGGGCCGACTTTCTGTATCTGGCGGTCGTCCTTGATGCTTTCTCGCGGCGGATTGTTGGCTAGGCTATGGGGACGAACCTGAAAACGCAACTCGTTCTCGACGCGATGAACATGGCAATCAGCCAACGCAAGTCGTCAGACGTGATCCATCACAGAGATCAGGGCTCGCAATACAAGTCCGTCGCGTTCGGCCTCAGGTGCAAGGAGGCAGGCATCAGACCCTCCATGGGCTCATTTGGCGATGCCTACGACAACGCGATGTGCGAGAGCTTCTTCGCCACCCTTGAATGCGAGCTTCTCGACAGGCGTAGGTTCCGGACAAAGGCCAAGGCACGGATGGCGATCTTCGAGTTCATCGAGGGGTGGTACAATCCAGGACGACGCCACTCCGATCTCGGATATCTCTCACCCATCGGGTACGAAAGGAGCGCCCTCAAAACGCTAGCGATCTCTAGCCCGCAACCGTCTACGAAACCGCGGGATCTCCACTGAACGAAGACGAGCAAGCGATCGTGAAACGCTATCGTTTCGACGAAGCCGTGCTGATCGAAGCCATTCAGCCAGGACTGCTGCGCCAGACCATCATCATCGTCATCTTCTGTGTCGTCTTCGTCTTGATGGCCTCATACGTGAGTACCGGCATCGGCTTCTTTATTGGCATCGCTGCTGGTGGTGGGTGGGGATACTGGTACATCAACGACAGACGCGAGACGATCTTAGTCCGTGACCTGCTGCATGGCCGTCACTTCACCCGCCCAAGCGTCGTAGATCGGGCCCGTAAGGAAGCCTGGCTCACCACTGTGACCGCCTTTCTCCGTCAAGTGATTGAAAGCGCCAAGCACTGGGATGGCACCGAGCGGCACACCATTGAACCGCTCCCCAAAGATGAAGCCCGGCGCGTGATCCTGAAGGGCGTCTAGATGGCGCTGCATCTCGCCGCCCGGATGCACGCCTTGTTACATGGGCTTTTCCGGCCTTCCGATGAGGCTGAGACGAGAGGACTCTATGACCGGGTGCGGGGGGGGCTCTTTGCCCGTCATGGGCTGCTCGAGCCAAGAGCGCGGGAGCAGTTGATTGCGGAGCTGGCGACCGAGGTGCTGGCCGTCTTCAAGCACATCCACAGCGAGCCGTTATCGAACGGCTGATCACCCAACTCTTTGAGTACGAAGGGCTCTGTCAGTTGCTGAAAGTGGACTGGTCAGCTCGGCACTCGGTGACGGAATACTGGACCATCCAGGATGAACTAAACGAACAGCGGCAGCTGGTCGAGGACTTCGAGGCCACCCGCAGTCTTCTGCGCGGCATCGTCAACGCCACCCTTAAGCCCGTTTACGACGCCTGCCCTACTTTGCTTGATCCACCCGGCGACGGTGCGGACATCACCGTGCCTACGCACCTCACGCATTGCTTGCAGGAGATCGGCGGGGTGGCAGAGCAGGTGTTGTCCGTGGCCTTTTACGAAGAGGTGATGGACAGCGGATTGATCTCGCGTCTCAGGTAACGCCTAGAAGCCAATCTGATCATCGCCTTCGTTGATGATCCTGCTGATCCCAAGGGCTCCACGCGGACGCCCAAGCCACCGGGCAAGTCAGAGATCAAGGACCCTGGCGACCTTTTGGGCGCCTATCTTGGCGGCACGCCGCTCTGGAGCTCTTCGACCAGGCGCTCAACTTCGCCATTCCCACGAAAAGCCGCTTCGAGCATTGTCTCGGCCCCCTAGAGCTGAACCATAGATCTTTGAGCTGAACAGGAATGAGCGATGGCTCGGAAGCGTCACACGGACGAAGATGCGTTGAGGCTGCTGCGTGAGGTCGAGGTGCACCTCGCTGCAGGCAACGACGTTACCGAGGCGTGCCGGAAAGCCGGGATCAGCGACGGCACATATTACAATTGGCGCAAGAAGTTTGGCGGCGTTTCCCGATCTCAGTTGGCTGAGAAGAAGGCTCTGGAGAAAGAAAACAAGCGGTTGAAGATGATCGTCGCTGAGCTTGAGCTGGACAAACTGATCCTCAAGGAAAGCCAGTCAAAATGAACAGATATTCCTATATGCTCTTTACAGATACCCGAACACACCGGAAGTTTCCTAGACCCGTAGCCGATGAGCATAAAATGAGCATAATCTGAGAGGCTAAATCCGTAACCCATTGAAATCATTGGTCGGAGTGGCAGGATTTGAACCTGCGGCCCCTGCCTCCCGAAGACAGTGCTCTACCAAGCTGAGCTACACTCCGCCGACAGGCCGCGACGTATATCCCCAGCGCCGAGAGCGCGCAAGCGGATTCCAGTGTTGCGGGTGTCTGGCGCCCGCACTATGTTCCGCCCCGCGTTGGGACGTAGCTCAATTGGTAGAGCACCGGTTTTTGGTACCGTAGGTTGGAGGTTCGAGTCCTCCCGTCCCAGCCAGGTCCTCAAACGCTGAACAGTTTCCGAACGCCTGCCGGATCATGACCTGAAACGTGGTCTGCTGAGCGGCGACATTCAGCTCTGAGATCTGTCGCTACCTTGTCAGACAATTCAATGTTCCATGTTGATCAGCCACGCTCGAAAACGCCAACCCGCGATAGCCGAACGAAAGTGCGCTTCTGCGCCGCGCCGAAGGACGGCGACGGAAGAACCCCCCATCGAAGCCGGTTCGCCGCGCGCCCGGACCGGCTGACTTCAGCCCCAAAAGTCTGGGTGCGATGCTCGACCGCAACCAAGGCCTCGCCGCGCGGACTGCCCCCGGGCGCAACAGGTCCGTCTGATGTCGTACTGCGGCGCAACAGCGCCCCGGGGCTCAAGGCATCCCATCCCAGCCAGGCCCAAAACCGATCAGTTCCCGACCACCTGCAGGATCGTCGGTCCGGCCGGGGTCTGCTCGGCGGCGACGTTCAGCGCGAAGAGTTGGCGCACCAGCGTCAGATAGCTCAGCGTCCGGTACTGGTCGGCGGCGATGGAGAACGTCTGCCCGCCATACTCGACCGACACAGCGGCGGCACCCGGCGCGTTGCGCGACACCGACCAGTTCCGATTGGCGCCGAGCACCGCTGCCGCCGGATCGTACTCGCCCGTCTCCGGATCGGTTATGTCGACCCAGGTCAGCTGCCCGAGATAATAGAGCATCGCCTGGACCGAGCGCAGGTAAACGTCGGCCTCGACCTTGGCGACCGTTTTGGGATCGGGCTCGCGCTGCGTGCGCTGCCGCGCCTTGCCCAGTTCCGTCGCGCCGCCGACCAGCAGATCGATGTCCGTCGGCCCACATTTCAGCGCCAGCGGCTCTTCGGAGTCCGCAACGTTTCGCTTCACCGATGCGACGGCGTCCGCGGGGACTGTCACGGTGCGCATCTTGTAGCGCTTCTGCTCGCTCGGCGTGCGCAACTGGAACTCGTTGCGCAGCGCCTTGGTGGTCGGGTCACGCACCTGCTTCAGCTCCAGCCCGGTATCGCGCAGCTTTTTCAGGGCGTCGGCACTGGCGATGTCGCCTTTCGCAAGAGCCGGGCCGAAGGCCGTTCCCTCCGGTGCTGCGGCGCGCTCGACCGCCTTTCCAGCGTAGGAGATGATCGCCTCGAAGGCCTCGATGTCTTCGAGGCGGTGCGGATCGTTGTTGACCACGCACAGGCGGTTGCCGCGTTCGGTCTGGCCGTCCGGCGTCGAGATCGCCTCGAACAGCTCGACGCGCTCGACCAGGACATGCATCAGCCGGTCGAGCGGCCAGCCCTGGCTGCGAAACAGGTCGAAGATCTGGTCGGAGACCGGCGTGAGAATGCCGTTGTAGAACTCCTTGCTGTTCAGGATGGCGTAGGTGACCGTCGGCGAGCTCGAGACGCTGACCGCGAGCCCGTTGCCGTAGTTCTCGGTCGAGTTCGAGCCCAGCGGCAGGGCCGGGGCGAGATCAAGCGACGAGCTGAGCGTGCTCTGCACGGCCGAGATGCGCGTGAAGTGCATGGGCCGCGACTGCGCCGAACGGATGATGTTGAGGAACAGCATCGCGTTCTCGGCGGTCTCGACGGACTTGTTATAATCGATGGAATGCTCGGCAATCTGGATGCCGTGCGAACACGCCGTGAGCGCCAGCGCGAGCGAGCACCCGGTTGCGGCCTTGAGTAACCCCTTCATGATCCCCTCCTGAAATCCCGTACTCCGCCACTGTCGCAGTGGACGAGGATCAGTCGGGGAGAGGTGCTGCGCTAAATCAAGCCATTCCTGACGGCGGCGCCGGGTTCGGTGCGTTTTTCACGTTGCGATCACGCGGCACCCGTCTCGGACGGGGTCGCACCCTCCTTGGACACGGCAGGCGTGCGCATCAGCGGTCTCAGCCGGAGGCGCGTGATCTGGTGGCGCGTGCGCTCCAGCACCTCGAACCGGATGCCGTGGAAGGCAAAGACCTGTCCTTCGGTCGGGATCGTCTGGGCCTCGTGGATCATCAGCCCGGCCACCGTCGTCGCCTCCTCGTCCGGCAGATCCCAGTCGAGCGCGCGGTTGAGGTCGCGGATCGTCATGGCGCCGGGCATCACGAAGGCGCCGTCGGCCTCGCGGATCAGGCCCTCGGCATCGACATCGTGCTCGTCGGTGATGTCGCCGACGATCTCCTCGATGATGTCCTCCAGCGTCACCAGCCCCTGCAGGACGCCGTACTCGTCGACGACCAGCGCGAAGTGCGTCTTGCGCCGCAGGAAGGCGCGCAGCAGGTCGTCGAGCGGGCGCGTGTCGGGCACGAACCACGGCTTCATCGCCACGCTCATCAGATCGAGCGACTTCAGCGCCGCCTCTGGATCGCTCGACTGGCGCACCAGCTTGTACTCGGCGCGCAGCAGATCCTTGGCGTGCAGCACGCCGATGATGTTCTCGGGCTCGCCGCGCCAGAGCGGGATGCGCGTGTGCGGGCTCTCGAGACAGAAGGCGAGGATGTCTTCCGGCGGCTCGTCCGCGGAAATCGCCTGGATGTCCGAGCGGTGGCGCATGACCTCGGCAACCTCGCGGTCCTTGAGATCGAGCGCTGCCAGAAGCCGGTCGCGGTCGATCTTGTCGACGCTGCCTTCCGAGTGGTGCAGGTCGATCGTACCCTTGATCTGCTCGGCGGGCGCCATGACGTGCGCGTCGGGATCGGTCGAGACCCCGAGGATGCCGAGCGCCCCACGCACGATCATCTGGATCGTCGCGACGATCGGCGCGAGGACGCGCACCAGCACCCGGATCACCGGCGCGACGCGGACCGCGGCGGTCTCGGGGTTGGTGATGGCATAGGTCTTCGGCAGCACCTCGGCGAAGATCAGCACCAGCAGCGTCATCACCAGCGTCGCCCAGGCGACACCGGACTCGCCGAACAGCAGCGTGAAGGCCGCCGTCGCCAGCGAAGCCGCGAGAATGTTGACGAGGTTGTTGCCGAGCAGGATCGCCCCGATCAGGCGTTCATTGTCGTCGGTCAGGTCGAGCGCCGTCTTGGCACCCCGCGATCCCTGCGCCGCCATGCGGTGCATGCTGGCCCGGTTGACTGCCGTCAGGGCCGTTTCCGATCCCGAAAAGAAAGCCGAAAGACAGAGCAGCGTCAGGATTATCGCGATGCTCCACCAGATCGAGGGGTCCATGTCCATTCCCGTGCGTGACCAGAGATGGTGAGGTTATGGGCACGGTTCGGCGCATTCTCAAGGCTTTCGGCGCGCTGGGGTCGTCCCGGCTCAGGGCAGCAGTTTCTTCAACAGCCCCGTCGAGATATCGCCGGCAAGGTAGCGCACGCGGTCGGTGCGCGGCAGATCGGGGGCGCCCGGCGGGGTGAGTTCCTCCCAGCCGCGCTCGGCCCACCGCTCGAACAGCACCTGATCGAGCACGTTCTCCGTCTCGATCCGGCGGCGCATCTCAACCGGCAGATCGGCGGCGATCAGCTTGCGCTGCGGCGTCACGTTCTGCGCGGCAACCTCGGTCGGGATACCCAGCGCCTCGCTGATCCGGCCGACCATCTCGTCGGCGCGCCGGTAGCCTCCGACGAAGTGAAAGCCCTGCAGCCGCGCCTCGAGAAACGCGAGGCGGTCGGCCGAGGACAGCCTGTAGAGCGCCGGGATCGCCTGGTCGAAATAGCGCGTCAGCAGGAACCGGCTGATCGGGTTGCGGCGCTGCGCTGCGTACCAGCGCTCGAAGCTCGGTGGCTCGCCGCCCCAGCCCTCGTTGAAGCGCGTCCAGCGGTAGTTGTAGAAACTCAGGAAATAGCCGACCGGATCGCGCAGCAGCACCGACTCGCGGATTTCGGCGGCGGGAAACAGCGCCTTCATCGCGACATTCAGCGAATGCCCCGACACGACCTCGACGTCATCCAGATCGGCCGATTTCAGCTCCGGATACCGGTTGCCGACGAAATTGCGCAGAACGCTCTCCCAACGCGGCGCGATCAGGAACCGGTCGCGCAGATGCGTGCGGAAGTGCGCCTCGACCGTGGTTCCCGCGCATTTCGGCACGTGCAGCAGGAAATGGACAATGCGCGGCATACGGAAAGAACCCCGGATCAGGACGGTGCGTTCATAGTCGGCGCCGCTCGGAATGGCCAGCCCGTCTCCTGCTGTCCGGCCGGTTCAGCCCAGCGAGATCACCATCAGCGTGATGTCGTCGGACTGCTCGGCGGCGCCGGAGAACGTGCGCACCCGGCCGACCACGTGATCGACCAGCCCGGCGCTGTCCAGCCCCGGCGGAGCGGTCCCGAGGGCTGCCTCCAGCCGCTCCAACCCGTAGAGCTCGCGCTCCTCGTTCATCGCCTCGGTGACGCCGTCCGTGAATATGCAGAGCCGCTCGCCCTTCGCCAGCGTCACCCGTCCGACCGGGAAGTCCATCCCCTCGACCAGCCCGGCGGGCGGGCCCGCGAACGAGTCGAGCTGCTGCGGAACCTTGTCGTCGGCAAAAAGATAGGGCGAGTCGTGCCCGGCCGAGGAATAGCTCAGCTCGCCGGTGTCGAGATCGAGAATGCCGACCAGCCCGGTGACGAACATCATCGCGGTGTTCTCGCGCGTGATCTCGCTGTTGGCGTCGAGCTGGATGCGGTCGAGTTCGCTGCCGGTGCGCAACGCCACGCTCTTCCACAGCGTCTTCGACAGCAGCATGAACTGCGAGGCGTCTGCCCCCTTGCCCGAGACGTCGGCGACCAGAAAGAACAGGTGCCGGTCATCGATCAGCATGTGGTCGTAGAAATCGCCGCCGATGGTGCGCGCCGGGTCCATGTAGCACGCAAGATCGACGCGCCCGTCCTTGGTGTAGCGGCGCGCCGGCAGCAGTGCCGTCTGGATGCGTGCCGCGGCGTCCAGTTCGCCCTGCAGGAAGGCGCGGTCGGCGCGCTCGCTCTGCAGCGCGATCTCCGATTGCAGGCGCGCGCGGTCGCGTTCGATCAGGTTCACCGCGATCACCCCGATGGCCGAGCCGACCCAGCCGATCGCCGGGGTCGCGACGTCGATCAGCAGACCGGCCCGGAACAGCACCAGCGAGACCAGAAAGCTCGCGACGATCCCGGCCGCGGTCGCGACCACGGCCCAGGCCGGGCTGGCCAGCGGCACGAACAGGATGATCGCCAGGCCGCCGATGATCAGTGCTGCCAGCTCAAGCCCCGGCAGCCAGTCGAACCGGCGCAGGAACGTGCCATCGCGCACCATCTCGATCATCTGCAGATGCGCCTCGACCCCGAAGATCACCTCGCCCAGCGGCGACTGGCGCTCGTCGATCCGGCCGAGGTCGACGACGGCGAGCAGCACGATCCGCCCGTCCAGCCGCGCACGGTCGAAATCCGGCTGCAGCACCTGCCAGGCCGGAATGTAGCGGTCGAGCTCCGGGATCGTCCCGGCCTCGAGGCTCTCCTCGATCGAGACGCTGTTGACCGGCCCGTAGTGCAGCCAGAACGAGCCGTCATGCTCGGCCGGCAGCATCGCGGTCGCGGGATCTTCGGCATCGCCCAGGTGAATGCGCAGCCCGTCGGGAGCCGCCGCGACGCTCGAGAAGAAGCCGCCATCGGCAACCCGCATCGCCTCGGCGCCGAGCAGCAGGATCGGCTTGTCGCAGATGATCTGGACCGCGGGCACCCGGCGCACGATGAAATCGTCAGTGGCCTGAAAGTTGATCGCGGCCAGCCCCTGGGCTGCGTTGGTGAAATCCGCCAGCGGCACATCGGCCTCGGCATAGGTGCTGGCGGGCGCGATGCGCGCGTCGGTCAGGGTCACCGCCGGGGCCTTGTAATCGCAGGCCTCGGTCGTATCGGCGCCCGGCTCGGCAGGCTCGCCGATCAGCGGCATCACCGAGGGCGTCGCGGCCAGCGCCTCGGTCATCACCTGATCGGTGTCGCCCAGACGCTGCAAGTTGTCCGCCAGATCCGAGAGCCCGCGCGCCCGGTAACGCGCCGCCTGCTGCACCGGCGACTGCGCGTCCGGGTCCAGCAGCAGGATGTCGAGCGCCACGGCCGAGGCGCCGTTGCGCGCGATCTCCTCGACCAGAAAGGCCAGGTAGTTGCGCGGCCACGGCCATGGCAGGATCTGCTCCATCGAGCTGTGGTCGATTGCCACTACGACGGCCGGCGCGTCCTTCGGGTCGCCGCGGTCGCGCGGCAGCAGCCTCTGCTGGGCGTCCCACCAGGCGTTGCGCCACGAGCTTTCGGCGTCCAGTCCACGCCAGACCACAAAAGCCACGATCGTTGCAAGCAGGATCAGACCGAGCAGCCGCGATGCGGTCAACGCGCCGGCAAGCTGCGCGCGACCGGGCCAGGTCATCCGAGTTTCAGGACAAGCCCGTCATAGGCTCCGGATACCGTGAGCGGCGAGCGCTCGCGGCGCATGATTTCCTCGATCCGGCGGGCCTCGCGGACGATCTGGTCGAGCCGCTCGTCGTCATTCAGCGGTTCGTGGTGGAAGAACACCAGGTGTCTTACATCGCCCATCAGGGCCAGTTCGACGCCGACGACATTGGATGAATGCCCCCAGTCCTCCTTGACCGAGGTCGCCTCGGCCAGCGAGTACTGTGCGTCGAAGATCAGGATGTCGGCTTCCTTGATGAAGTCGACATAGGGATAGCCGTCCGAGATCATCTCGGGCTTGTGCTCGGCGTCCGAGGCATAGACCGTGACAGTGCCCGCCCGTTCGATCCGGAAACCGAAGGCGCGCCCGGCATGGTTCAGTTCGTGCGCGCGGACCTTGAAGCCGTTGATCTGCAGATCCTTGTCCGGTTCGATGATGTGGAAGTTGATCTCCGCGCCCAGGACATCGAACGGTACCGGAAAGGACGGTGCGCCGTGCTGGCGGCGGAAGCACTCCTCGACATTGTCGTGGCAGGAATAGATGTGGATCACATTGCCCGGGATGTAGGCGGGCATGAAGAACGGGAACCCCATGATGTGGTCCCAGTGAAAATGCGACATCAGCACGTGATAGGGCTCGGCCGCGACCGGCCCGGACGTGCGCATCACCTCGGCCGCGTATTCGCGCGCGCCCGATCCGAAATCGACCAGCAGGCTCGGCCCCGACGTATCGCTGATCTGCACGCAGGCCGTGTTGCCGCCGTAGATCGTCGGCAGGCTGCCGCGGGCGCCATCGTCCATGAACTTGCGGATGCTCGCGCGGTCGGCGATGTCCGCCGGTGTCGCTTCGGTCAGAACCGCCTCGATGCGCGCCTCGATCTGCTCACGCGATTGCGGGCGGGGGATCGACCCCCGCGTTCCCCAGAACTTGACGTCGATCGTCATGGACGTGTCAGCCCGTGTACGCCTCAGCCGCTTCCGCGGAGATTTGCGACATGGCCTCGGATGTCGACCCGGCGACGCTCAGAAGGGCGTCGAATTTCGAAATCCGGAACACCTCGCGGACGACACCGCCGATGCCGCAGACGACCAGCTTTCCCTCGCCGGTCGTGACCGCGCGCTGCGCCAGCAGCAACGCCCGCAGCCCCGCACTAGTGATGAAGTCCAGTTGACCCAGATCGATCACCATGCCGCCGCCGCGCGCGACTTTCTCGGCATGGGAAGTGAGGTCCTTCAGGAAGTCGTCGGAATTGGTGTGATCGACGCGTCCAGTCACGGCCACAAGGCAGCAATCTGCATATTGTTCAGCCGTTACTTTAAGGGAAGACGGCGCCGGATCTGTTGCGTTCATCAGTCTCGCTCAATCAATAGCTCTCTACAGGGTAGCAGAGCAAATGTTCCAAAAACAGGGAAAATCGTTTCGTCGCAATGGCCGACAAAATCCCCCGTCTGCTTTCATGATGTCTTGCGCGGTGCTGGGTGCTGGGTCAAGAAAAATGGGAAAAACATTCCACCAATCGCGCAATCGGCGCCCAAATCTTTGGGCAAGCAGGCGAAAACGAGGCATCGGGCGACCATGAATATGTCCGTCGAGACACTGTCGCCGGTGCTGCTCACGTATTTTCTCGCGGGGCTCGTGAAAGGCGCCATGGGCTTCGGGCTGCCGATCGTCGCGATTGCCCTGCTGCCGCTCTTCGTGCCCGTCGATACGGCGCTTGCGCTGAACGCCATCGTGGTGATCGCAACGAACGTCAACCAGATCGTGCAGGGTGGGCGCTACCGCGAGGGTGCGCTGGTCGCCTGGCCGCTGGTGCTGGGCATGCTGATCGCGATCCCGCCGACGGCGATCCTCGCCGCCGGTCTCTCGGCCGACACGCTGCTCCTGATCGTCGGCGTCGCGGTGCTGATCTTCATCGCGATCAGCCTGCTCAACCCGGCACTCGAGGTTCCACAGGCCTGGCGCAGATCGGCCGGGGTCGGGTTCGGTCTGATCGGCGGCGTTGTCGGCGCGCTGACCTCGGCACCGGCGGCGGCGCTTGCGCCCTACATGATTGCGCTGCATCTGCCGCGCCCGGTCTACATCACGGCACTGGGGTTCCTCTTGACCGGCTTTGGGGTCATCGTGGGCGTGTCCTACGCCTCGGTCGACATCCTCGACGCATCGCATGTCCTGCCCGCGCTGGTCAGCGTGCCGATCGCCATCGTCGGCATGTGGATCGGCGATCGCTGGGCGCGCCGCCTCGCCAACGAGACCTTTCGCCGGGCCGTGCTGGCCCTTCTGGCCGTGCTGGCCGTCATGCTGATCAGGAGGTCGCTGGGATGAGTGTGAAGGATCTGCTGCAGGCCCGTTTCGGCCACGCGCCCGACGTGCCGGAGATCGCCGAGAGCCTGTCGGACATGGCCGGGCGCGGGGTCTGCCGCGCCTATGACCCGGCCCGCCCGGTCGACCCCGATCTGCTGCGCACGCTCTGCGGCGTCGCCCTCTCGGCACCGTCGAAATCCGATCTCCAGCAGCGCGACATCGTGATCGTGAGCGATCCTGCGGTCCGAGCTGAGCTGGACGCGATCACAGGCTTCGACTGGCAGCCGAACGCCCCCGCGCTTCTGGTCTTCTGCGCCAATCACCAGCGCATGCATGTCTGTCACCGGATGGCCGGGATCGAGATGACGAACAACCATCTCGATGGGTTCTTCAATGCCTCGGTCGATGCCGGGATCGTTCTGGCTGCCTTCGTGACCGCGGCCGAGCGCGTCGGTCTCGGCACCTGCCCGCTCTCGGTGCTGCGCAATCAGGCGGAACGGGTTTCGGATCTGCTCGGCCTGCCCGAGCGCGTGATCCCGGTGGCCGGGTTGACGGTTGGCTGGCCCGCGCGCCCGCCCCGGATCGCACCGCGTCTGTCGCTGGCAGCAACGGTGCACGAGAACCGCTTCGATCCCGACATGGCGAAACAGGTCAGCGAATACGACCGGCGCCGGGGAAGCCCGCCGCGCCAGCGCGCGCCCGAGCGCTTCGGCGAGAAGTCAGGGTACGGCTGGTCCGATGACAAGGCCCGGCAATACGCCGATCCGCAACGCGAGGATTGGGGGGCGTTCGTTCGCAAAAAGGGGTTTGGTCTGGAGTGAACCCTGGGGGCGGCGCTTCTGCGATACACCGTCATCGGAGCGCGGCACTCTGGAAAAATGTGCCCGTGAACTGCGCGACAAGTCCCCCGATTGGCAGACCTGCACGACGTTTCTTGGCGGAAACCTGCTCGACTTGAGCGCGAATTGCCCTGAAGCCACCGAGACGGCGTTTATCCACGTGGACATCGACCTGAAGGAATTTTGACCACGTTGATACCCATCCGGTGAGGCTGACAAATCGCGCCGCCGACCCGAGAGCCTGTTTTGCTTGCTCAGCCTATCAGGGTAGCGCCTGATCGGCTGGCAGCCCGCGATCAGAGCCAGGCGACCTTGTCGCTCGCGAGCAACTCCTCGATGGCGGCGGGAACCTTCTGCCCGGCCGCGACCTTGGCGTCCATCTCGGCCTCGAGCCCGCCGACGCGTTCGACCGTGGCGATCACGTCGTCGATCCGGTCGAAGGGCACGACCACGGTGCCGGTCCGGTCGGCGACGATCAGGTCCCCGGTCTCGATCCGCACGCCGCCGATGACGACCGGCGTTCCGATCTTTGCCGGCCCCTTGGTGTAGGGCGAGTTCGGCGTCATCCCGGCACAGACGATCGGCAGGCCGACCTCGACCAACCCCTCGTGATCGCGCACCAGCCCGTCGGTCACGAAGCCGACGGCGCCGCTGTTGCGGCACATGCCGGCGACGCGATCTCCGGTGATGGCCGAGCCGCGCCAGTTGCCCGTCGCGGCGACCACCACATCGCCCGGCTGGATCAGCGCGAGCGAGCCGAGCAGGCCGAGGAGGTCGTCCGGTCCGTTGTCCGAGGTCAGCGCCACGCCGCAGAACCGCGTCGGCAGCGCGTGAATGTCCAAAAGGCCGAGGGCCGGATCGATCGCGCCCTTGCCGTCCATGGCGTCGCACAGGAACCCGGTCGGCTGGTTCTTGAGGGCCGCGATCTGGTCATCGCTCGGGCGGCGGGACGGGCGCTTGATCTGCAGCAGGGGCGGTTCTTCGAGCATCCTCTCGCTCCGTTACTTGGTGCCGAACAGGCGGTCGCCGGCATCGCCGAGGCCGGGCACGATGTAGCCCTTCTCGTTCAGATGGCTGTCGAGCGCCGCGGTGAAGACCGGGACATCCGGGTGCTGGGCGTGAAAGACCTCGACGCCCTCGGGGGCCGCGACCAGCGCAACGAAGCGGATATCCGTGGCACCGGCCTTCTTGACCTCGCTGACCGCCGCAGCGCCGGAGCCGCCGGTGGCCAGCATCGGATCGACGACGATCGCGACGCGATCCTCCATGTTGACGGGCAGCTTGTTGTAATAGGCGACGGGTTTCAGCGTTTCGGGGTCGCGGTACATGCCGAGATGCCCGACCCGCGCGCCGGGGATCAGGTCGAGCAGGCCCTGCAGCAGCCCGTCTCCCGCCCGCAGGACCGAGACGAAGCACAGTTTCTTGCCCGCCAGTTTCTTCGTTTTCATCGGCGCGACGGGCGTCTCGATCTCGATGTCCTCGAGCTCGAGATCGCGCAGGACCTCGTAGGCAAGCAGCATCGAGATCTCGCGCAGCAGCGTCCGGAACTTGACGGTCGATGCCTCCTTGTCGCGCATCAGCGTCAGTTTGTGGACGATCAGCGGGTGATCGATGACTGTCAGGCCGTCCATGCGAGTCCTCCGGCGGGTGTGTTGCGCTGTCGTTTTGGCGGGAGGATGGAGGGATGTCTAGCAGTGAGAGAGATCGTCAAGCGATCTTCTACGACGCTCACGCTTGTGGCTTGGTCGCGGTGCTGTGAGCATCCCGCCCGGCCGCGCCGGGCAGCGCCCGACCTCCCCCCGGAGGGCGCTTCTACCGAAACCTGCAAATGGCTCGGGCTTCATCGTGTGCCGATGAAGCGGACAGAGCATGAATAGAGTGTAGCGCCCCCCAGGTCGGGCGCTTCCCGATCAGCACCTGTGCCGATGCGCCATCGATCGACAATTTGGGGCTGTTTTAGAGCCTGCCCGTTGCAGGCGTGGAAGCGAGGCGGCGGCCGACGATGGCCACCGCCTCTTGCTCAGCTGATTTGCGGCAGCAGCGCGTCCATCGACGCCTTGGCATCGCCGTAGAACATGCGGGTGTTCTCCTTGAAGAACAGCGGATTCTCGATGCCGGAATAGCCCGTGCCGCGACCGCGCTTGCAGACGAAGACCGTTGTCGATTTCCAGACTTCGAGCACCGGCATTCCGGCAATCGGCGAGCCCGGATCGTCCTGCGCCGACGGGTTCACGATGTCGTTCGCACCGATCACGATCACCGCGTCGGTCTCGGGGAAATCCTCGTTGATCTCGTCCATTTCCAGCACGATGTCATAGGGCACCTTGGCCTCGGCCAGCAGCACGTTCATGTGGCCGGGCAGGCGGCCCGCCACCGGGTGGATCGCGAAGCGCACGGTCTTGCCGGCGGCGCGCAGCTTGCGCGTCAGTTCCGAAACCGAGCCCTGCGCCTGCGCCACCGCCATGCCGTAGCCCGGCACGATGATCACGCTGTCGGCATCGTTCAGGGTCGAGGCGACCGCATCGGCCGAGGCCTCGATCATCTCGCCCGACGGGCCTTCGCTGGATGCCTGCTGCTCGCCGCCCCAGCCGCCGAGGATGACGCTGATGAACGAGCGGTTCATGCCCTTGCACATGATGTAGCTGAGGATCGCGCCCGAGGACCCGACCAGCGCGCCCGTCACGATCAGGAGATCGTTGCCAAGCGTGAAGCCGATGGCCGATGCCGCCCAGCCCGAATAGGAGTTCAGCATCGAGACGACGACCGGCATGTCGGCGCCGCCGATCGCCATGATCAGGTGCCAGCCGATCGCGCCCGAGATGATCGCGACCAGGATCATGGTCCAGAGCCCGGCGCCGTTGACGTACATGATCGTCAGCACGAGGCAGAGCGCGAAGGCGCCGAGGTTGATCTGGTGGCGGAACGGCAGCGTGAGGGCCGCGGACGAGATCTTCCCGGCGAGCTTGCCATAGGCGACGATCGATCCGGTGAAGGTGATCGCACCGATCAGGATGCCGAGCGCCAGTTCGACCTTCAGGATGCTCAACTCGACGGAGGACTTCTTCGCGATGGTCGCCGCGAAGCCTGCCAGTTCCTTGACGGCGTCAGCCCCAGCCTCCTTCGCGGCCAGAGCGGCACTCATCTCGAGATCGGCATTGATGCCGATGAAGACGGCCGCCAGACCGACGAGGCTGTGGAAGCCCGCGACCAGTTCCGGCATCTGGGTCATCTGCACCTTGTTGGCGACGATGTAGCCGCCGATGCCGCCGATGATGACCATCAGAACGATCAGCCAGTGGGCGCCGACGCCCGGTGCGCCGACGGTCGCGCCGACGGCCAGCGCCATGCCGATGATGCCGTACCAGATGGCGCGCTTGGCCTTCTCCTGGTTCGACAGCCCGCCGAGCGCGAGGATGAAGAGGATTGCCGCCACCACGTAGGCGGCCGTGACCAGTCCGATGCTCATGCCCGCACCCCCGAGAATGTAATGTTGCGCAGCCGATCGGCTACATACGATGATGAAGCCGATAGACCCGCCCGGCGCAGCCGGGCAGCGCCCGACCACCCCCAGGAGGGCGCTTTGGCGGCATCGCTCGCAGCTCGCGCAGAGTCGTTGTCTTGATTTGCAGTCTCATCCCTGAGCGGGCGGTGCGCCCTCCAGGTCGGTCGCTGCCCTCGGTGGACAGTTCCGTACGTCGTTCGGATACCCATTTCAGCGCGCCTTAGCTCCGCTCGAACATGGCGAGCATCCGGCGCGTCACGAGGAAGCCGCCGAAGATGTTGACCGAGGCCATCAGGATCGACAGCGCGGCCAGCACGACCACGATCCCCGAACTTGATCCGACCTGGAGCAGTGCCCCGACGATGATGATCGACGAGATCGCGTTGGTGATCGCCATGAGAGGCGTGTGCAGCGAGTGCGCGACCCCCCAGATCACGTAGAAGCCGACGAACACCGACAACACGAAGACGATGAAGTGCTGCATGAAGCTCGCGGGCGCGACCGTGCCGACCAGCAGCAACAGCGCGCCGCCGATGCCCAGCATCCAGGCCGTCCGGTCGAGCGAGGACTTCAACTCGGCCTGCTCGCGGGCGGCCTTTTCCTCGGCCGTCTCTTCGGGCGCCGACTTTTTCGGCTGCGCCGCGATCGCCTGCACCTTGGGCGGCGGCGGCGGCCATGTGATCTCGCCCTGGTGGCACACGAGCGCACCGCGGATCACGTCGTCCTCCATGTCGATGACCGCGGTGCCGTCCTTCTCGGGCGTCAGGTCGTCGACCATGTGGCGGATGTTCGTGGCGTAGAGCGTCGAGGACTGGGTCGCCATCCGGCTCGGGAAGTCGGTGTAGCCGACGATGGTGACGCCGTTCGCCGTGACGATCTTCTCGTCCTTCTCGGTCAGCTCGCAGTTGCCGCCGCGCTCGGCGGCGAGATCGACGATGACCGACCCCGGCTTCATCAGCTCGACCATGTCGGCGGTCCAGAGCACCGGAGCGGGCCGGTTCGGGATCAGCGCCGTGGTGATGACGATGTCGATCTCGGGGGCCAGTTCGCGGAACTTGGCAAGCTGCTTCTCGCGGAACTCGGGCGAGGACGGAGCGGCATAGCCGCCGGTCGCAGCGCCGTCCTGGGCCGGTTCGTCGAACTCGAGGAAGACGAATTCCGCGCCCATCGATTCGATCTGCTCGGCGACCTCGGGCCGGACGTCGAAGGCCAGCGTGATCGCACCGAGCGAAGTCGACGTTCCGATCGCGGCAAGCCCCGCGACACCGGCACCGACGACGAGAACCTTGGCCGGCGGCACCTTGCCCGCGGCGGTGACCTGCCCGGTGAAGAAGCGGCCGAAATTGTTCCCTGCCTCGATCACCGCGCGGTAGCCCGCGATGTTCGCCATGGACGAGAGCGCATCCATCTTCTGGGCGCGCGAGATGCGCGGAACCATGTCCATCGCGAGAACCGACATGTTCTTGCCGTTCAGGCTCGCCAGCATATCCTCGTTGGCGGCAGGCCAGACGAACGAGATCAGCGTCTTGCCCTCGGGCGCGGCGGCGATCTCGTCGGCGGACGGCTCGCGCACCTTGGCGATAATATCGGATTGCGACCACAGCTCGGCGGCGCTCGGCACGACCGTGACGCCCGCGTCGGTGTAGGCCTCGTCCGAGATCGACGCCAGCGCGCCCGCGCCGCTCTCGACAAGACACTCATAGCCCAGCTTCTGAAGCCGCTGCGCGCTGTCAGGCGTCAGCGCAACGCGCGCCTCGCCCTCGAATGTTTCTTTTGGGGCGCCGATCTTCACAGTCGATGTCCTCCTGTCCCGTTTGGCGAGACTAACTGCCGCTAGGTGGCAAAGTTTCAAGGCGCGGTGTCGCCGCAGGCCGCAACGTCAGCGTCGCAGGCGCGCGGGCCGCGGATACAGTTTTGATCAGTCCCTGGGCTGACCGAGATAGACGAGGCTCGCAAGCTGCCAGCCGAGCAGCGCGCCAAGGATCTGCGACACGAGAAACGGCAGGACATCGGCGGGTTGGATGCCCGCGAACGTCGCCGTCAGCGCCCGCGCCACGGTGACCGCCGGATTGGCGAAACTGGTGGAGGCGGTGAACCAGAGTGCGGCCATGATGTAAAGCCCGACGAGGACGGGAATCAGGTGCGGGGCGACCCGCAGCCCGGCAAAGATCACGAAAATCAGCCCGGCGGTCGCCACGACCTCGGCCGACCATTGCCCGGGACCCGAGCGCACGCGTTCGGAGACCTGCAGGATATCGAGGTCGAACATCAGATGGGCGAGCCAGACGCCGAGAACCCCCGCGGCGATCTGGACGGTCACGTAGGCCAGCGCGACCCCCGGCGACAGCTCGCGCCGGATCGTGAAGACCATGGTCACGGCAGGGTTGAAATGCGCACCCGAGACCGGGCCGAACAGGGTGATCAGCACGAACAGCATCGCGCCGATGGCGATCGCGTGGGGCAGCAGCGCCGCTCCCGGCTGACCGTTCGCCAGCGCATCGCCCATGATGCCGGAACCGACGATGGTGGTCAGCAAGAGGCAGGTCCCCAGCCCCTCGGCCAGCAGCCTTTGCATCAGCATTGTCAGTAATCCCCGATCTCAAGCATCAGACCACGCAACTCGTGCCCTGCCATGTCTTCGATGGGCAGCGCAAGCAGCGTGTTCAGCCGCGCGCTCAGCCAGTGATAGGCGTGTTGAAAGGCAAGATCGGCCTGCTCCTGTGGTGCCGTCGCCGGATCGTCCAGATCCCAGGCCACCACGACCGGATCCCCCGGCCAGTCGAGCATGATCTCGTCCGCCACCGTCGCGCAGAGCACCAGCACCAGATCCAGGTCCGGCGCGCCGGGAGAGGCGAACTCGTGCCAGCTTTTCGAGCGCAGCTTGTCCGGTTCAAACCCCTTGCGCTCCAACAGGTCCAGTGCTGCCGGATGAACCCGGCCCGCGGGATTGGACCCGGCTGAAAACGCGCGCACACGCTCGGCCCCGTCGCGGTTGAGAATGGCCTCTGCAAGGATCGACCGGCTGGAGTTCCCGGCGCACAGCGTCAGCACGGTGAGCATCGCGGCCTCCCCGGTACTGCGATCCCTTGGCGTCCCGTCCGGATACAAAACAATCGGACATTTTAGAAGATTTTTAACGATGAACGGCTAGAAGATGCCGCGTCTGCAGACATCCTGCGGTGGCCGGTCAATCGGCGCGCCGCAGTCTTCGGGCCCCTTTGGCAAGGGCCCTGGACCGGCCGGTCCAGAACCCGAGACGGCGGTCCATCGACCGCGATCTGTCCGAGCCCGTCCCGCCCTGCGGCCGACCGGCTCCATCTCCCGAGATTTGCACCCCATCCGCCCCCGGAGTTTCTCCAGAGGGCCGCCCGGCCGTTGCGGTCGCCGCTCAGTCCTCGAACATCGAAGGCAGATCCATCGAGCTCTTGTTGCCGATATCGCCCCAGTGCTTCGTCAGGAAATCGTCGGCCGACTTGCGCCCGGCGTCGCGCAGGAAATCGAACAGTTCGGGCTCCGGCACGATCTTGGTCGCGACATTCAGCTTGGCCATGGTCTCGTCGTCGCGGATCGAGTGGATGTAGAGATTGCGTTCGCTGGTCGAGACAAGTTCGCCGGACTTGATCAGTTCCATGATCCGGTTCAGCGAGCGCAGCTCGCGCAGCAGCGAGGAGTTGAACGAGATCTCGTTGATGCGGTTCTGGATGTCGTCGGCCTTGGTCGGCACGTCGGGCCGTTCGATCGGATTGACGTGGACGATCACCGTGTCCGCGCTCGAGCAGCGGTTGAACAGCGGATAGAGCGCCGGATTGCCCATGAAGCCGCCGTCCCAGTAGTGCTGTTCTTTGATCTCGACGGCCTGGAAAAGGTTGGGCAGGCAGGCCGAGGCGAGGACGACGTCGAGCGACATCTCGGGGTCCTTGAAGACCTTGATCTTGCCGGTCCGGACATTGGTCGCCGAAACGAAAAGATAGGGCAGGCAGTCCTTGCACACCGTCTCCCAGCAGATCAGATCGTCGAGCAGTTCGCGCAGCGGATTGATGTTGAGCGGGTTCCAGTCATAGGGCGAGAACGCGCGCCCCAGCGTGTCGCCCGCGAAATACATCGGGTTGCGGATCGCGGCATCGGCGATGCGCGCGGCGTCGTTCGAGAACAGCGCGACCCAGTCGGTCAGCGGGTTGACCGAGCGCCGGGCCTGGGCGCGGATCTCCTCCCAGAACCGGCCGAGCTGCACCTTCGCGCCCTTGGCACCGCCATCGACATAGCCGGTCTTGAGCATCAGCGCGTTCATCGCACCGGCCGAGGTGCCGGAGATCCCCTCGATATCCAGCCGGTCCTCCTCGAGCAGACGGTCGAGCGCCCCCCAGGTGAACGCGCCGTGCGCGCCGCCGCCCTGGAGTGCCAGGTTGATGGTCTTTCGTTTCAGCTGCTTCGCCATGTGTCCAACAGGTCCGTCACCAGAATTCCATCGATCGTCATGCCGGTCAGATCGGCATCCGAAACTGCCAGCCCGCGCAGGTTCGCATCGCGGATCGTCGCGCCTTCCAGCGAGATATCGGTCAGTGCCGCCTCGGCAAGGCGCACGCCGCTCATCCGCGCTGCCGTCATGTCGACATCGGAGAACCGTGCGCCGATCATCGCGGTATCGCTGATGCGCGCGCCGGTCAGGCTGACATTGGTGATCTCGGCGCCGTCATGGCTTTCGTCGCGAAGGGTCAGAAGCGCGCTCACAATGCCGTCCAGCCGCCATCGACGCTGAGCGTCGTACCGGTGATCTGGGCCGCGTCGTCGGAACACAGGAACGCCGTTGTTCCGGCGAGCTGCTCGACGGTGGCGAACTCCTTGGACGGCTGGCGCGCGAGCAGGACCTCGCGCACCACCGTGTCGCGATCCATGTTGTACTCGCGCATCGTGTCGGGAATCTGCGCCTCGACCAGCGGGGTCAGCACATAGCCCGGGCAGATCGCGTTGCAGGTGATCGGCTCCTCGGCGGTCTCGAGCGCCGTGACCTTGGTCAGCCCGACGATCCCGTGCTTGGCGGCGACATAGGCCGACTTGTAGGGCGAGGCGGTCAGCCCGTGGGCCGAGGCGATGTTGACGATCCGGCCCCAGCCGTTCTGGCGCATCAGCGGCAGGGCGGCGGCCGTCGTGTGGAAGGCCGAGCTGAGGTTGATCGCGATCACGGCGTCCCATTTCTCGGCCGGGAAATCCGGGATCGGCGAGACGTGCTGGATCCCGGCATTGTTCACGACGATGCAGGTCGTCCCGAAAGTCTCGGCCGATTTTGTGATCAGCGCCCGGCACGCGGCGGGATCCGACATATCTGCCTGTATGTAGACGGCCTTGCCGCCGCCCGCGGCCGCGATCTCCTCGGCCAGGGCATGATCCTCGGGCCGGTCGGTGAACGAATTCAGCACCACGTTTGCGCCGCGCGCCGCCAGCCCGCGGGCAACGCCGAGGCCGATTCCCGAGTTCGATCCGGTGATCACGGCACATTTTCCGTGCAAGGGCATCTCTGCCATTTTCTTCTCCCCTCATGCGGGCATAGTCTGTTCGGGCGGACCATAATTGTTGCACTGCAAAAAATCGAGACCGCGAGGAGCAGGATGGCCGGAATTTCGGGAAACCGCGTGGATCAGCCGCGCACGTGCAGCGTGCAGGATCTGCGCAAAAAAAAGGCGCCTCCCGAAGGAGACGCTTTAGGTGTTGAGGCAGGTTTCATACAGGCAAGAAACCTATCGAGCAGTGAGACGACCATACAAAACGACTCACGTTGGGACAAGTCCGATGTGATCGCCCAAGGCCCGAGATGGCGCTTGATCGGACTCTGGCACATTTTTGCCATAGTCTCCCTCCTGCTCGCGACGCCGGCGAATTCCGCCGGAAAAGCCCATGGAATAGCGATGAACGGCCTGCCCGCGCTGCCCGAGGGCTTCACGCATCTGCCGTATGTGAACCCCGACGCACCGAAGGGCGGCCGCGTGACTTTCGGCGAGGTCGGCGGGTTCGACAGCCTGAATCCCTACATTCTGAAAGGCGCCGCACCCTGGCCGATTCGCGTTCACGTTGTCGAATCGCTGATGGCGCGGAGCTACGACGAGCCGTTCACGCTCTACGGACTGCTCGCCGAAAGCATCGAGGTGCCCGACGACCGCGCCTGGGTCGAGTTCACTCTGCGTGCCGAGGCGCGCTTCTCCGACGGCAGCCCGGTCACGGTCGAGGACGTGATCTGGTCATTCGCCACGCTGGGCGAACAGGGGCACCCGCGCTACCGCAATGCCTGGGCCGGGATCGAGACGGTCAGCCAGACCGGGCCGCGCACAGTGCGTTTCGATCTGGTCGGCGGTAATCGTGAGCTTCCGCTGATTCTCGGCCTGCGGCCGATCCTGAAGAAGGCGCAGTTCGACGGGCTGGATTTCGCCGATCAGGATCAGGCGATGCTGATCGGATCGGGGCCGTACCTGATCGACAAGGCCGAGCCCGGCCGCTTCATCCAGTTCAGGCTCAACCCCGACTGGTGGGGTGCGGATCTCGCGGTCAATCGCGGGCTGAACAACTTCGAGACCGTGCGTTACGAGTATTTCCGGAACGAGGACGCGATGTGGGAGAGCATCCAGGCGGGCGTGATCTCGCTCCATGCCGAGCGCGATCCCGTGCGCTGGGCCGACGGTTACGGCTTTCCGGCGATGACCTCCGGCGCGATGCAGCGCGGCGAGATCGAGCATCGGCGCCCTACGGGCATGGACGGTTTCGTCTTCAACACCCGGCGTGCGCTGTTTCAGGACCGCCGTGTGCGTCAGGCGCTGGCTCTGAGCTTCGACTGGGAGTGGATCAACGACCGGCTCTACCGCGGATCTTACGCGCGCATCCGCAGCTATTTCGGCAATTCGCCGCTCGGGGCAACCGGGGCGGCGTCGGCCTCTGAGCGCGCGTTGCTGGAGTCCGTCGCCGCCGACAGGCCGCAAGGTTTCCTCGACACGATGTGGGAGCCGCCGGTCAGCGACGGCAAGGGGCGCAACCGGCGCAACCTGCGGGCGGCGGCAAAGCTCCTCGACGAGGCAGGATGGCGCATCGCGGACGGCGCCCGGACAGGACCCTCGGGCCAGAAGATGAGCTTCGAGATCCTCGTGGCGACCAGCCGCGACGAGACGCTCGCCAATCTCTGGCGCGACATGCTGGACCGGCTCGGCATCGCGGTCTCCGTGCGCCTGGTCGACCGGGCGCAGTACCGTCAGCGCCGCACGGACTACGACTATGACATGATCGTCAATCGCTGGGCGATGTCGCTGAGCCCGGGAACCGAGCAGCGGCTCTATTTCGGCTCGAACGGCCGGGTCGATCCGGGCACCCGGAACTACATGGGCGTGGACGATCCGGCGGTCGATGCCGCGATCGATGCGGTTCTGGCGGCACGCGAGCGCGAGGCGTTCGAGAGTGCCGTCAGGGCGCTGGACCGCGTGCTCACATGGGGTGTCTACGTGATCCCGTTCGGCGCGCTCGCGAACGACCGCGTCGTCTGGACGTCCGGGCTCGCGCGCCCGGATGCAGGCTCGCTATACGGCTGGTGGGGTTGGTGGGCCGGACCGGCCGTCTGGTGGCAAGAGCCATGATCGTGGCGTCGTTGCATTCCGCTAACTCTGTGATTTTTCGCACAAAAAAAGGGTTTACAAACAGTAAATTCATGTAACAGGTCTCACAGAGAATCACCCACCTCTCCGCCGATATTGTCTCCAGTGACAAGGGGGTCACGACATAAGGAGGAGACGATATGTACGATCTGTTCGAGTATGACGACACGCCTGACGCCGAGTTCTTCGACCACGATACCGCGGTCATGCTCGCGCTTCAGAAGACCGAAAAGGGCCTGTTCGACACGGACGAGGCCAAGGACGAAGACCTCGAAGCGCTGTACGACAATTGAGCCGGGCATGCCGGGCATCGAAGGCTCTCAGTCCGTTTCGAGCCGACCGCGCGGTTCCTCCCTCGGACCGCGAAGCCGCCCGGCCCTGCCGGTGGTCTATCCAGGCGCGCAGACAGGAACAGTCCGCCGCCGGTGACCATTGCCACATCGCGTCCGTCGCCGGTCGGGCAGGATCGGCGCAGGAACAAGGAACGACGTTATGAGTGAACAGGACGAGAGCGAATTCCTGCGATCCCTCGAACGGGTTCGCAAGGCGCATTACTCGCGCGACCCCAAGCGCCGCGCGATCGAAGCGATTGAAAAGCAGATGTCGCAGGAAAACACCGTCAGCGTTCCGGACGATCTCGCCAGCCAGGACACCGTCTGCGGCTGAACCGGCGTTACGGGCACGCCGCAGGACCGATGCTGACGCGTTAAGCCTTTCGCGCAGATCCGTTCGACGCCCGACCGTTGCCATTGCCGTTCTTGCGCGCCTGAGCGCGCCGCGCCGCTGCCTCGCGTTCCTCCTTTGTGGGAGGCGTGACCAGCCCGGCCGAGATCACGAGCTTCGCGGCCTCTTCTACGTTCATGTCCAGAATCACCACGTCCTCGGCGGGCACGAACAGCAGGAACCCGCTGGTCGGGTTCGGCGTCGTCGGCAGAAAGACGCTGACCATGCCGCCTTCGCCGACCTTCTGCGCGATCTCGCCCTTGGTCTCGGTCGACACGAACGCGATCGCCCAGATCCCGCGGCGCGGATATTCGACGAGGCAGGCATTCTGGAACGAGGCGTTGGACTGGTTGAAGATCGTCTCGACGATCTGCTTCAGCGCGTTGTAGATCGACCGCACGATCGGCATCCGGTCGACCCAGCTTTCGCCTATGCGGATCAGCTGGCGCCCGAACAGGTTCTTCGCGAAGTAGCCGACGGCCGTGGTGAAGACGAGGAAGATCAGGACCCCGAAGCCCGGCAGCCCGATATCGACCCGCAGCGGTTCCGGCACCAGCGGAACGACCTGGGCATCGACGAAGGTGATGATCGTCCAGGTCAGGTAGATGGTGATGACGATCGGTGCGACGACGATCAGGCCCGTCAGAAAGTTGTTCCGAAGTGCTGTGATCGTGCTGCGTTGCGCCTGGCGCGCAGGTTTTTTCTTCTGAGCCGCCATCCCGTGTCTTGCCCGCCCGTCTCTACCCGATTGTGCTACGCAACAACTTTGTGCTGCGCAACAAGCTAGTAACCCCTGTTTCGGTCTACAACGTGCAGAAGCGGCTTTCCGTCCAAATCGCGGGCGATCTGTTCGAGAATGGCGGCACAGGCGGTCTCGGGCCGGGTGACCGAGGCGATGTGCGGCGTCACGGTGACGCCGGGATTCTGCCAGTAGCCGTGGCCTTGCGGCAGCGGCTCCTCGCGAAAGACATCCAACGTGGCGTGACGGATCTGTCCGCTGGCCAGTGCCGCCAGCAGGGCATCGTCGTCGATCAGCGGGCCGCGCCCGGCGTTCACGATGCAGGCGCCTCGCGGCATCCACGCCAGTGTCTCGGCGTTCAGGACGTTCTCGGTCTCCGGCGTCAGGGGCAGGATGACGACGAGGATCTCTGCGTCTTCCAAGACGCGCCGCAGCCCGTCGGCCCCGTGATGACACGCGACGCCGTCCAGGTCTTTCGGAGATCGCGACCAGCCGATCAGTTTGAAGCCGAGCCCGCGCAGCAGCCCGGCGGTGGCGATCCCGAGCTCGCCGAGGCCGAGGATGCCGACCGTGCGCATCGAGGTCAGCGGCGGCGACCATTTCTGCCAGCGGCCCTCGACGCTGTCCGTGACGAAGCGGTCGATATCGAGATGATAGCGCATCGCGTGGCCGGTGAAGTACTCGGCCATACCCTGGGTCATGCCCGGCTCGACCATCCGGGTGAAGGGCACATGCGCTGGCCAGTCGATAGTCTTCAGGACGGCCTCGACCCCGGCCCAGGTGTTCAGGATCGCCCGCAATTTCGTGTAGGGCGTGAAATCGGTGATGCCGCTGTCGATGTTGTACACAAGGTAGTCGACGCTGCCCGGGTCGGGATCGTCGGGAAGGAGTTCGAGGTCGAGGCCGGAGGTCGGCACGAGCTTCTCGAGAACCGCGCGCCAGGCCGGCGTGTCCTCGGGTTCCATTGCCAGTTGAATGGTACGTGTCATGGTCCGACCCTCCCCGAACCCGTCTATCGCCGGTGCGGCAGGTCCGGTCCACGCGGCAAACCGCCCGCGAGGCTATGGCATCGCTGATGACCGTAGGGAACCACCCCCGGTTTCCCTTTGCGTGCGGCACCCATGCAACATATAAGCGTGCGCAATAACGGCAGGCGCGAATCTGTCGATCCCGGGGCCAGGGCAGGCAACATAGGCAAGGACAGATGTTAGGCGGAGTCTTCAGCGTCTTCTCGAACGACATGGCGATCGACCTCGGCACGGCCAACACGCTGGTCTATGTCAAGGGCAAGGGGATCGTCCTGAACGAGCCTTCGGTCGTTGCCTATCAGACGCGCGAGGGGAAGAAAGAGGTCAAGGCCGTCGGCGAGGACGCCAAGCTAATGCTTGGGCGCACGCCCGGTTCGATCCAGGCGATCCGGCCGATGCGCGACGGCGTGATCGCCGATTTCGAAGTCGCCGAGGAGATGATCAAGTACTTCATCAAGAAGGTGCATTCGAACGCCTTCCTGGCGAAGCCGGTGGTCGTCGTCTGCGTGCCCTACGGCGCCACGGCGGTCGAGGAACGCGCGATCCGCGACTCGGTTCTGTCGGCGGGGGCGCGCAAGGCGATCCTGATCCCGGAACCCATCGCCGCGGCCATCGGTGCGGGCCTGCCGATCACCGAGCCGACGGGCAGCATGATCGTCGATATCGGCGGTGGCACCACCGAGGTCGCTGTGCTTTCGTTAAGCGATATCGTCTATGCTCGCTCCGTCCGGGTTGGCGGAGACAAGATGGACGAGGCGATCATCTCTCACCTGCGCAGGCAGCATAACCTGCTGATCGGTGAAGCGACGGCCGAGAAGATCAAGAAGTCGATCGGCACGGCGCGGGTCCCGGCGGACAACGTTGGCGAGACGATGCTGATCCGCGGGCGCGATCTGCTCAACGGCGTGCCGAAGGAACAGGAAATCACGCAGGCCCAGATTGCCGAGGCGCTGGCCGAACCGGTGCAGCAGATCGTCGAGGCGGTCATGGTCGCGCTGGAGGCGACGCCGCCGGATCTGGCCGCCGACATTGTCGACAACGGCGTGATGCTGGCAGGCGGCGGTGCGCATCTGGGCGATCTCGATCTCAGCCTGCGCGAGCAGACCGGCCTGGCGATCAGCGTGGCCGAGGAGCCGCTGCACTGCGTGGCTCTGGGCACGGGGCGTGCGCTCGAGAACATCGACCGGCTCGGCCACGTGATGAAGGTCAATGCGTAACCCCGGCTGACAGGGAGGGCGCAGGTGGCGCTTGGCAACACCTCGGCGGAAAGCTCTCTGATCAGGACGGTGCATCGTGTCCTGCTGGGCCTGATGCTGGTGGTCTCGCTGATCCTGCTCATCCTGTGGCGGACGGAAAACCCGCGCCTCGAACGTATCCGCATGTCGCTGGTCGATGCGGTGGCGCCGTCGATGGCCTGGGTCGGCAAGCCGGTCGATTTCGTCTGGAACGTTGCCCGGGACTACCGGAACTTCCTCGACGTCTACGAGAAGAACAAGTCGCTGCGCCGCGAGATCCAGAGCCTGAAGGCCTGGCGCGAGCAGGCGCGTCTGCTGGAAGAGGAAAACGCGCAGCTTCGGGCCCTGAACAACGTGCGCATCGCGACGCGGACAACGTTCGTCACGGGCGACATCATCGCCGACTCGGGTGGTCCGTTCCTGCAATCGGCCTTGGTCAATGTCGGGCGGGGCGACGGGGTCGAGGACGGCTCTGCCGCGGTCGACGGGCACGGGCTCGTCGGCCGGGTCGTCGGGCTCGGCGACCGGGCCTCGCGTCTGCTGCTGCTGACGGACTTTTCCTCCCGCGTGCCGGTTGTAATCCAGCCTGACGCGCGCCGCGCGGTGCTGGCCGGAGACGGCACATCGGCGCCTAAGCTCGAATTCATCGACGGCTCGGACCGCATCAAGCCCGGCGATCTGGTCGAGACCTCCGGCGATGGGGGTGTCTTCCCACCGAACCTGCCGGTCGGGCGCGTGATCACCACGCCGTCGGGGACGTGGCGCGCCGCGCTTCTGGCAGACTATGCCCGGCTCGAGTTTGTCCGTTTGCTGCGCTACGATCCCGACACCCGGATTGACCGTCCCGGCGACCTCGTGCGCCCCGATGGCGGAGAGGACGGTTCCGAAGATCCGATCGACGCGCTGGTCGGAGCGGCCGAATGACCGCGCAGGACCGGCTCGAACCCTTCGATGCGGCGCGACTGGCCCGCATGGCCCTGCTGGTCTTGCTCGGGTTCCTGGTGATCTGCGTCGAGGCGATGCCGCTCGGGCTGGAAGCCACGGCCCGGCCCTCGCCCGACCTGCTGCTCTGCGTTGTCGCCTGCTGGTCGGTGCGCCAGCCGGGATCGGCTCCGGCGGTGCTGATCTTCGTGCTGGCCCTCTCGCGCGACCTGCTGACCGACGTGCCGGTCGGAGCCGGTGCGATGACGCTGCTGCTGGTCAGCGAGGTTCTGAAGCTCCGGCGCCGCGCGCTGGCGCGGTCGAGCTTCGCCACGGAGTGGGTGACGGTGACGATCGCGGCCGCGGCGGCAAGCGCGCTGCAATGGCTGCTGGTGCTGATCGTGCTCGCGCAGCCGCCCTACCTGATCGATCTCTGGCATCAGGTGATCTACACGATGATGGCCTATCCGCTGGTCGCGGTGATGCTGCGATACGCGCTCAGGCTGTCGTGGAAACGGACCGAGGTCGCGTGATGGCGCTGTTCGGGCGCAATTCGAAGCGAACCGACGGGGCCGACGACCGGCTGCCGGTGACGCGGCGCGGGTTCGCGCTTCTCGGCGTGCAGGCGGTCGTCCTCGGGGCGCTCGGCTGGCGGATGCGCCAGCTTCAGGTCGTGGAGACCGAGCGCTATCGCACGCTCGCCGAGGAGAACCGCATCAACATGCGGCTGATCGCGCCTGCACGGGCGCAGCTTTTCGACCGCAACGGCGAGCCGCTGGCCATCAACACCCGCAACTACCGCGTGGTGATGGTGCGCGAGCAGGCTGGCGATGCCGAGGAGATGCTGGAGCGGCTGAACCGGCTGATCGACATCCCGGATCACCAGCAACGTCGGGTGCTGAAGGAGATCAAGGGCAAGTCGGCCTTCGTGCCAATAGGCGTTGCCGAGCACCTGAGTTGGGAGGATTTCGCCGAGATCAACGCGAATGCTCCGGCGCTGCCCGGCATCCATCCCGAAGTGGGCCTGTCGCGCCACTATCCGCACGGCGAGTTCACGGCGCATGTCGTCGGCTATGTCGGGCGGGTCACGCAACGCGATCTCGACCGGGTGAAATCATCGGGCCGCGAACCGGAACCGATCCTGCAGATCCCGGAATTCCAGATCGGCAAGACCGGCGCCGAGCGGGCGCTTGAATACGATCTGCGCGGGCAGGCGGGGAACCGGCGGATCGAGGTCAATTCGGTCGGCCGGGTGATCCGCGAACTTGACCGGACCGAGGGCGCGGGCGGCGAGGACCTGCACCTGACGCTCGATCTCGAGATCCAGAAATTCTGTCACGAGCGGCTGGGCGAGGAAAGCGCGGCCGCCGTTCTGATGGATGTGCGCAACGGCGATCTGCTGGCGATGGCGTCGAACCCGACCTACGATCCCAACCCGTTCGTGCTGGGGATCTCGTCTGCGGCCTACAAGCAGTTGCTGGACGACGATCACCGTCCGCTGCACAACAAGTGGGCGTCTGGCATGTACCCGCCGGGCTCGACCTTCAAGATGGTCGTGGCGCTCGCCGCACTGGAAGACGGCGTGATCAGCCCGAACGAGACGGTCTACTGCCCCGGCCATCTGCAACTGGGCAAGCGCAAGTTTCACTGTTGGCGCCGCGGCGGTCATGGTGCCGTCAACCTGCGCAAGTCGCTCGAGCAGTCCTGCGATGTTTACTACTACGAGGTTGCCAAGCGCGTCGGCATCGAGAAGATCGCCGAGATGTCGCGCCGGCTCGGGCTTGGTGTCGATCTCGATCTGCCCGTGGCGGCTTTGCGGTCCGGCCTGATTCCGACCAAGGACTGGAAGCGCTCGCGGCACGAGACCGAATGGCTGGTCGGCGACACCCTGAACTCGGGAATCGGCCAGGGCTATGTGCTCGCGACACCGCTGCAACTCGCGGTGATGACCTCGCGGCTGGCCTCGGGCAAGATGCTCGAACCCCGGCTGATCCGGGCGCGGGCGGGCTCGCCCGTGCTGGTCGAGCAGGGCGCCGATCTCGGCGTCGACCCGCGCCACCTCGCGCTTATCCGGCGCGGCATGTTCGACGTTGTGAACTCGGCGCGCGGCACGGCCAAGGGATCGCGGATCCGCGAGGACGATTTCCGCATGGCCGGCAAGACCGGCACGAGCCAGGTGCGCAATATCTCGAAGGCCGAGCGCGCGCGCGGCGTGATCCGGAACGAGGATCTGCCCTGGCACCGGCGCGACCATGCGCTGTTCGTCGGTTATGCACCGGCGGAGAACCCGCGCTATGCCGTCTCGGTCGTGGTCGAGCACGGCGGCGGCGGCTCGAAGGCGGCGGCACCGATCGCGCGCGACATCATGATGAAGGTGCGCGAGCACTACGGCGGATCGCGTCAGGTTCCGCTTGAGCAGGGGCAGAGCGTCCCGGGACAGCCTGCGAGCCGGACATGAGCAGCCTTGCCGCGCGGCCGACCGTCGGCCTGACGCTGACCCAGAAAGTGCTGCGGCTGAACTGGGCGCTGATCCTGCTGATCACCGCGATCTCGGGAACAGGCTTCCTGATGCTCTATTCGGTCGCCGGGGGATCTCTTGATCCCTGGGCCGGCCGCCAGATCGTCCGGTTCGGCGTCGGCATCGTCGTGATGCTGATCGTGGCGCTGATCGACATCAAGGTCTGGCGCTGGTTCTCGCCGGTTGCCTATATCGGCGCGCTGGTCCTGCTGGTCGCCGTCGAATTCGTCGGCACCAAGGGCATGGGTGCGCAGCGCTGGCTGAACCTCGGACCGATCCAGTTGCAGCCATCCGAACTGATGAAGATCGGCGTCGTCATGGCGCTGGCGCGGTACTATGCGATCCTCGACCGTGATCGGGTCAGCCATCCGCTCTGGATGCTGCCGCCGCTGGCGATGATCATCGTACCGATGCTGCTGGTTCTGAAACAGCCGGATCTCGGGACAGCACTGCTGATCGGGATGTCCGGGGCCGTGGTGATGTTTCTGGCGGGTGTGAGCTGGTGGTACTGGGGCACGCTCATCGTCGCCGGGGTAAGCGCCGTGTGGACTGTTCTCGAGTCGCGCGGGACCTCGTGGCAGATCCTGAACAACTACCAGTACACCCGCATCGACACGTTCCTCGATCCCGAACGGGATCCGCTTGGCGCGGGCTATCACATTACGCAGTCGAAGATCGCGCTGGGCGCTGGCGGCATATCCGGCCGCGGCTTCATGCAGGGCACCCAGAGCAGGCTCGACTTCCTGCCGGAGAAACACACCGATTTCATCTTCACCTCGCTCAGCGAGGAGTTCGGCTTTGTCGGCTCGTTGTCGCTGCTGGCGCTCTACGGGCTGGTGCTGGTGTTCTGCTTCGTCTCGATGGCGATCAACCGGGACAGGTTCGGCGCACTGCTGATCGGCGGCCTGTCGGCGACGTTCTTCTTCTTCTGGGCCGTGAACATGGCGATGGTGATGGGCCTGATCCCCGTCGTCGGTGTACCGCTGCCGCTGGTCAGCTATGGCGGGTCGGCCATGCTGGTGCTGCTGCTGAGCTTCGGTCTGATCCAGAGCGCGCATGTGCACCGGCCCAAGGTGCTGTGATCGGCGTTCTATGGTAGGCGTCGATTTGTCGAGTCAGTACTGTGTCGTCCAGACCATCACGCGAGCTTCGCAATAGGACTGGCACCGTTCGCTCGGTCAGGCTTGAAGCCCCGCGGCGGACACGTTTCCTGATCAACTCGAAGGTTTCTTAGAAGTCGTTGAAGCTGACTTTTGCACAAGCATTTCGGCGAGGAACTCATTGATCAGCAATGCGAAAGAAACGCACGCAGCCTACATCCGCACGATCATGCCGTCCGCGAGAGACTGGCGGCAGGCTTTCCAGGCAGGCAGGGCTCCGGCGATGAACCCCGCGGCGATGACAGCGCCGAGCAGCGTCAGGTCGCGCGGCGTCGGCGGCTCGATCGGCAGGAACAGCCCGTATTCCGCCGCGATCCACGGTTGGGCGATCGCCAGCCCGGCATAGAGCAGTGCGAGGCCCAGCACGGCACCGATGACGGTCAGCAGGGCCGCCTCGGCGACCAGCAGGCCGAAGATATGGATCGGCCGGGCGCCGACCGAACGCAGAATCGCCATCTCGCGGCGTCGCTCGCCCAGACCCGCAAGCAGCATGATCAGCATGCCGAGAAGACCGGACGCGACGACGAAGATCGAGATCGCCGAAAGCGCCGCCTCGGCCGTGCCCATCAGGTCCCACATCTCCTGCAAGGCAACGCCCGGCAGGATCGCGAGCAGGGGTTCTCGCCGGTCCTCGTTGATCTGGCGTTGCAACGCGAATGTCGCGAAACGCGATTTCAGCCCGATCAGGATCGCCGTGACCGATTTCGGCGTGAGGTTCATCTGCCGCGCTTCCTCGGCCGATATCGTCAGGCCCGGCACGCGCGTGCCGCCCTGCCAGTCGACATGGATCGCCTCCATGCCTTCAAGGCTGATATGGATCGTGCGGTCGAGCGGCGTGCCGGTCGGAGCGAGAACGCCGACGACGCTGAACGGTTTGTCATCGTGTTTCTGAAAGCCCTCGACGCCGAGGCCGTGGGTGATGACCAGCGGATCGCCCATCGCGTAGCCGAGAGTCTCGGCCACCTCGGCTCCGAGAACCGCATCGTAGATGTCGTCGAACGGTTGGCCCGACGCGAACGCGAGGTTCTGCCTGCGGCCATAGCGGTAGTGATCGAAGTAGTCCGCCGTGGTCCCCAGCACGCGGTAGCCGCGATGCGAGTCGCCGAGCGAGAGCGGCAGTGCCCAGGCGACATCCGGGTGCCGCGTGATCCGCCGGTAGCTTGCCCACGAGATGTTGTTCGTCGCATTGCCGATGCGGAACACGGAATAGAGCAGAAGCTGGGTCGCACCGGATCTTGCGCCGACGATCAGGTCGGTCCCGGAGATCGTGTTGGCAAAGCTCGTCCTCGCACCGGTACGGACCTTTTCGACGCCGAGCAGCAGCGTCACCGACACCGCGATCGCGACCACCGTGAGGATCGCGGTCAGGCGCCGGTTCCACAGGCTTTTCAGCGCAAGCGTCAGGATCGCCATGGGATCAGGCGGCAGTCTTCAGCGACGGCGCGGCGCGGTTGATCGCATCGAGATCCACCGTGCGGTCGAACATCCCCGACAACCCGGTATCGTGCGACACGAAGATCACCGTCGCGCCGGACCGCGTCGTTTCCTCGAACAGCAGGCCGAGGAAGGCCTCGCGGGTATCGGCATCGATCGAAGAGGTCGGTTCGTCCGCGACGATGAGGTCCGGTTCGCCGATCAGCGCGCGGGCCGCGGCGACACGCTGCTGCTGGCCTACACTGAGGGTTGCGACAGCGCGCCCCGACAGGGCCTCGGGATCGAGCTGCATGTGGGTCAACAGGCGCCGGGCCTCGTCTTCGAGACTGCGCCCGGCGGTCGCCCGTTCGCGGCGGGCGGGCGAGAAACGGCAGGGCAGGGTGACGTTCTCAATCAGGCCGAGATAGGGCACGAGGTTGAACTGCTGGAAGATGAAGCCGATCCGGTCGGAGCGGAACCGGTCGCGTGCGGCGGCCGGGAGTGCGGTGATCTCGGTCTCGCCGACACGGATCTGTCCTGATTGCGGTGCCGCGACGCCGCCGATCGCGTTCAGAAGCGTGGTCTTGCCGCTGCCGGACGGGCCACGCAAAAAGATCCGGGCGCCGCGTTCGACGGCGAAGGACTCGATATCGAGGATGAGCGGCCCGGACCGGGTCCAGCGAAAGCGCAGATCATTCAGCTCTACGCCCGCCTCGTCCATGCCGTGCCGCTCCGTGACTACCCGGTCAGAACTCTATCCGGGTGCTGTCGGGCGTCAACTCGGCAGCCGCCTGACCGTTCGGCGTCAGGGCCGCGGCATCCAGTTCTTCAGCCGCCGGGAACGTCTTGAAGTAGGTCGTCTCGATCGCGGTTACGGCCGTGATGTCCTTGCACTCGAAGTGGTAGTGGACGCGGAATTCGGCATGATCCGGGCCGAGGTCGCGATCGCCATGCGCATGATCGTCGTCTTTGTGACCGTGATCGTCATCCTTGTGCGCGTGATCATCGTCCTTGTGGCCGTGATCATCGTCCTTGTGGGCATGGTCGTCGTCCTTGTGACCGTGATCATCGTCCTTGTGGGCGTGATCGTCATCCTTGTGCCCGTGGTCGTCGTGATCGTGATCGCCGACCTTGACCGATCCGCCGTCGATCAGCGCGGAATAGATCTCGATGCCCTCGCTTTCGCAGCCGGCCGCGCCGGGCAGCGGGAACAGCGCTGCGGCACCCTTGAGCTTTTCGACCGCTGCATCGACCGCCGCATGATCGGCATCGGTCTTCGGAGCATGCTCGAAACCGACGATGTCGGCGCCGGGCGAGGTCAGTTCGATCTGCAACTCGTCGCCGTCGATGGCGATTTTCAGATCGCCGTGACCGTGCTCGTGGGCGGCGTGCTGGGCAAGTGCCGGGCCCGCGAGAACACAGGACGCCATCAGCAGAGACAGTGTGGAAATGCGCATGGGTTTCCTCCGTGAGTGGTTATGTTATCGTATATCAGCTCACGGAAGCGCTTCAACCGGCGCGGTGCCCTGCCAAGGCTATTCGTAGGGCTCGATCGTCACGGCCTGCAGAGCGTAGCCGGTCGGCACATCGGCCGTACCGTCGACATATGTCAGCGACCGGCTCGCCTGCTCGACGCGGATCTGACCGGTGATCCAGACCGGCTCGTAGAGATTCGTGATCTCGAACTCCTCGCGCAGCTTGACGAAGACCATCTGGTTCGGCGGCGGCGGCGGCGTGTGAATGCAGGCCCCGACATAGGGCACGAGCAGGAACTCCGAGACGCCGCCATCGCTGAGTTCGAGCGGCAGCGCGTAGCCCGGCAGCCGGACGACCTCTCCGTCGAGCCCACGATTGACCTCCATGTTGCGCCGGTCGATTTCGGCCTGAAGCTCGTTCAGTTCGGCCTCCAGCGCGTCGATATCGACGCCGAGCGTTTCGACGCGGAGCGCCGCTTCATGCGCCAGCCGCATGTCCTCGCCGTCTGGTGGGATCAGGCCGAGTTCGAGATCCGCCTTGGTGCGAAAGACGATGGCGAGATCCTCGCGTGCCTCGATCGGCAGGGCGTTGAACGGGTTCACAAGCGGTGCGCCTTCGGGGATCAGGTCGTCCCAGTTGATCTGCCTAGGCGGCTCCGCGCCGGCGAGCGAGGTCGTCAAGGCGAGAAGCAAGGCGGCAATGAAGCTGCGCATCATGGGTGCGGTTCCGTGCGGGACAAGGTTGCCGTCAACGTACGGTGTCGGCGCCCGTTTGCAATCCGCAGGCCCCGATACTCGCGGAAATGTGGTTGCAGCCGGGCCCGTGAGACTGGACCACCGTCGGAAACGGGTTGAAATATTTCGCCCGATGGTTGTATCTGCGGGAAGGGGTGATCCGGTGACCTGACCGGAGGGCGACGTTGACGCTGCTGCATACCCCCGATTTTTCGGACCAGAGCAGGACGCATGCGGACCGCGTAGGCTACGCGATTTGTGTGGCGCTTCTGGTTCTGGGCGTCGTCCTGTTCTGGCCGGGGATCGTGTCTCTGGGCGATGCATGGCTTCGCCCGGAATACAGCCACGGGCCGCTGATCCCGGTGATCTCGCTCTTCCTGTTCCTGCGCCAGATGCGCGGGCTCGACCGGATCGAAGACCCCGTCTACGATCGCTGGCCGGGTTTCCTGGTCCTGCTCGGCGCTCTCGTTCCGACCGCGATCGGCGTGCTCGGGCGGGTGCCGGACCTGATCACCTACGGCCTGATCCTGTGGATATACGCAATCGTCCTGATCAGTTTCGGCTGGCGCAAGGGCGCGCCGTTCTGGCCGCCGGTGCTGCATCTTGCGTTCATGTTGCCGCTGCCCGAGATGCTATACTGGAAGCTCTCGATCGAGTTGCAGTTGCTGTCGTCCGAACTGGGCGTCGCCCTGATCCGGTCGATGGGCGTCCCGGTTTTCCTGATGGGCAACATCATCGATCTCGGCATCTACAAACTGCAAGTGGCTGAGGCGTGCTCGGGCCTGCGCTACCTGTTCCCGATCCTCAGTTTCTCCTACATCTTCGCGGTGCTTTACGATGGGCCGCGGTGGCACAAGGCGGTCCTGCTGATCTCGGCGGTGCCGATCACCATCGTCATGAACGCGTTTCGGATCGGCGTGATCGGGCTGCTGGTCGACGCCTACGGGATCGAGCAGGCCGAGGGGTTCATGCATCTTGCCGAGGGCTGGGCCGTTTTCCTCGCCTGCATCGCGATCCTGTTCGGGTTCGCCCGGGTGTTGCAGCGGCTCGGCGGCGACGGGCGTTCGCTGGCCGCGGCCCTCGATCTCTCATGGGATGGCCTTGGCGCGCAGGCCAGGCGCGTCCGTCGGCTGCGTCCCTCCGCGCCGATGCTGACCGGGATCACCGTGACGGCCGCGCTGGCCGGGCTGCTTCATACCGGTTCGGCGACCACCGCGCATCCCGTCGAGCGGACTTCGCTGCTGCTGTTCCCGGCGCAGATCGGATCATGGACGGCCGGGCCGCAGCAGGTTCTGGCGCCGCGGATCACGGAGGTTCTGGACGCCGACGACTATCTCGCGGCTTCCTACCGGCTGGCCGATGACCAGCCCGGCGTCGACCTCTTCATCGCGTGGTATCGCAGCCAGATCGGCGGCAGCGGCATCCATTCGCCCGAGGTTTGCCTGCCGGCTGGTGGCTGGGAGATGTTGGGCATCCGCCGCCAGACCGTTGCCCTGGACGATAGGGCGGGTGCCGCGCAGATGTCGGTGAACCGCGCGATCATTCAGCAGGGTCTGAACCGCAAGCTGGTCTGGTACTGGTTCGAGCAGCGTGGGCGGCGCATGACGTCGGACTATGCAGCGAAGGCGGTGACTGTTCTTGATTCGATCATGCTCGGCCGGAGCGATGGCGGTCTGATCCGGGTGATGACCGATCTTCGGCCGCGAGAGGACATCGCGGTCGCTGAGGCGCGATTGCGCGAATTTGTCAGCGAAACTGCGACGGTCCTGCCGCGCTTTGTCCCCGGTGCGGAGCTGCAACTGCCTGCCTTTTGACCGGGGCGAGAAGAAATCGAAGTCGGCCTCCCCAGAAACTGCGATGTTTGCCGATCATTAACGAAAGCGGGCGAAGACTGCTCCCAACACTGCTTGCGAAGAGGGACCGTTTCTCTCCCGCGCCGAAGCCGCGCGGGACCCGGATTCCCTCTGCCAGAATGGGAGCGATGCCGTGCCGTCAAGTGACCCCGTTTCCGCCGAGCCGCGCGGCTCCCAGATCTACGAAACGTTCTTCGGTCTCGACCGCAGACCGTTCCAGACAGCACCCGATCCCGAGTTTCTCTATCTGACGTCGGCGCACGAGACCGCTCTGACGATGTTGCGGTTCGGCCTGATGGCGGACGCGCCGATCACGGTCCTGACCGGGGCGGTGGGCACCGGCAAGACGACCTTGCTGAGGCAGATCCTGCGCGAGATCCCGGGCGACCGTCGTGTCGCGATGATCGCCAATATCGGCGCCGATCAGGGGGGTGTCCTGCGCTGGGCGCTGATGGCGCTGGGCGCCGAGTGTTCGCAGGATTCCGACCCGGCGGCCCTCTATCACCAGTTCCGGGAGCTTGCGCTGGATCACGACATCAGCGGCCAGCGAACGGTCCTGATCTTCGACGAGGCGCAGAACCTTAGCGCAAGCGCGCTCGAGGAACTTCGTATGCTGTCGAACCTGAACGCCGACGGCGTCGCACTGCTCCAGATCGTGCTCGCCGGCCAGTCGCAACTGCGCGAGTTGCTCGACGATCCAAGCCTCGTCCAGTTCACCCAGCGGGTCGCGGCGGATGCCGATCTCCCGGCACTCTCGCTCGAGGAAACCGCGGCCTATGTGCATCACCGGCTTTCGGTCGCGGGGGCCTGCCGGGATATTTTCTCGTCGGGCGCCGTGAGCCTGATCCACCAGTCGACAGGCGGTGTGCCGCGACTGATCAACCTGCTCTGTGATCTGACTCTGCTGCAGGCCTTCGCGGACGGCCAGTCCGACGTGACCGAGACGGCGGTCCAGGCCGTCCTCGCCGGTGCGCGTCGCCGCGGGACGTACCGGTTGCTGCAGCAGCCGGCGGCTTCGCCGTCCCTGGTCGCCGCACCTGTTCGCGCCTGAGGAGGCGATGATGATCGAAGACGATCCGATACGAACCATCGAGACGGATCTGCCGCTCAGGATCTTGCCGGGCCTGCGCCAACGGATCTGGCTGATCGCCGCGATCACGCTGGTTGGCGCGCTGATAAGCCTGAGCGTCGCCCGGCTGTTGCCTCCGGTGTATGAATCGAGCGCCAGAATTCTTGTCGAGAGCCAGCAGATCCCCGACGCGCTTGCGCGGTCCACTATCACGGCGAGTGCTGCCGAACGGCTGACGGTGATCGAACAGCGCCTGATGACGCGTGAGAACCTGCTCGACATCGCGCGCCGGCTCGACCTGTTCTCCGGCCAACCGGATCTGACCCCCACCGAAAAGGTCGAACACCTGCGGGATATGACCGAGATCGAGAGCATCTCGTTCAACGCCAATCCGCGGTATCGCGGGCCGTCGCATGTCTCGGCTTTCACGATTTCCCATCTGGCTGATGACCCGCGCGCGGCAGCACGGGTGGCGAACGAATTCGTGACGATGGTCATTGCCCAGAACATCACGGCGCGCTCCGAGCGTGCAAGCGAGACGCACGAGTTCTTCCGGGCCGAGGTGGCGCGGATCGCCGCCGATCTGCGCTCGGCGGAAGCGGATATTGCTGCCTTCAAATCGCAAAATCGTGGATTTCTTCCGGGCACGATGAGATTGCGGCTCGCGGAGCTCTCCGGGCTGCGGCGGCGGCTCGACCGGCGTGCGCGGCTGATTGAACGGCTCGAGGGCAACGTCTCGGCCCAGTCGGACGTGCAGGCGGAGCTGAGTGTGCATGACGTGGCCTTGCAGCCCTCGGGTGCACAGGACAAGGCGGCTCAGCTTCCGGCGCTCCGATCTCAGCAAGAGGTCTTGCGCAAGAAGATACGGGCTGTTCAGGTCGCGATAGATCAGACGACCGCCGTCGAGATGGATCTCGGTGCTCTGCAACGGCGGCTGGACCATTTGCAGGACGAGCATCGCGCCGCCGTCCGCAAGCAGGCGGAAGCGGCAACAGGCGAGAAACTCGAGCTCAGCCGCAGGGCCGAGCGGTTTGAAGTCATCGAGCAGGCTTCCGTTCCGGAGCAGTCGGTCGAACCGCGCCGCACGGTGATCGCTGCGGCGGGCGTTGCCGGCAGCCTGGGGCTCGGGATCTTTCTGGCAATCCTGCTTGAGCTGACGTCGCGCACGGTGCGCACCGCGCGCGACATGGAGCGGCTTCTGGCGGCGCGCCCGATCGCAATGATCCCTCACATCCCAGCGCGTGGTGACGGTGGCCGCCGAGATCGCTGGATCGGCGCCTTGCTCGTGCTGCTTGGCGCCGGGATCATTTCGATGCTGGCATTCATGCCGCTCGACCGCCTTGGGTTGCCGGAGAGTGATCTTTTCTCCGATCGGGTATCGCAGCTTGAAGCGCTTCTTCGAGGCCTTGGCGAGACCGATCGGCAACTTGGCAGGGTTCCTTATGAGTGATCGCCTGAATACCGCCGTGGCCGAGGCATGGTCGAACAGTTCCGCTGCGAGCGGAGCGGCGCCCGGAGCCTCCGAGCAGACGAAAACGGCAGAGGGCGTTCTGCTGCCCGTCGTCCGGCCAGTCGATTGGTCGGATGTCGCCGAGGCTCAGGTTCGCTCCGAGACGTTCGAGCAGGCTCGTGTGATCGCCGGCCGTCGGCGAACCGATCACTCAGGAGCATTCGATCTGCTCGCACTCCGGCTGGAACGGATCTGCCGGGAGAACGGCTGGACGCGAATCGCGGTGACAACGCCGCGCGCAGGATGCGGGGGGACCACGGTTGCCCTCAACCTTGCGCTGGCTCTCGGTCAGCGAGGCGCGCGTGTTCTGGGGTTTGATGCTGCTGGGGACGGCAAGGGTGCTCTCGATCTTCTCGGTCTCAGGAAACCTCGATCCGTTGCGATAACAGATGTCGAAGATGCCGAACCACCGGTTCACCGGCTTGGCACCTCGTTGCTCCTCGCCGAGGCTCGTAGCCCGTCGGACCGTGCTTTCATGCGCGACGGGGGTGGAGATCCGACAGGCGGGTTGAATGCGCTCGTGGATCGATACAGCCCCGACTTAACGTTGGTTGATCTGCCATCCGTGTTGCGCGGCTCAGATACCCCGTTGGTCCTCGGGACGGTCGATGCGGCGTTGTTGGTTGCTGGCGCGGCGCGCTCCACTGCCGACGATATCGCGCAGAGCGCTCAACTGATCTCCGAAATGACGACATTTCTGGGGACGGTTTTGAATGACGCCTCGACCGATGGAGCGGCGTACTGATCATGTTTGGCTTGGTTGGACTGCTGTCTGCGTTTCGGCTCAGCGCCGGGGAGGCGCTTGCATGAACGTTCAGGTCCGGATCGATCCGGCCGAATTGGCGCCGCAGTCCCGGCTTCGTTCGGCGAGGCTCCGACCGGAGCTGATCCCGGGACTGGTCATGTTGATCGACACATTCGGATTGATTGCGGCTGCGGCCATCGCGTTCTCGGTTTCGGACGTGCCGATGAGCGCGCTCGCCCAGACGGACGTCTTTGCGACGGGTTTGCTGTCGGTTCTTGCACTGATTTTCGTTCGCTGTTCCGGGTCGTATCGCCTCGAGGTGATCCGAGATCCGATCTCCGCGCTCGACCTTCCCGTGTTTTCCGTCGTCGCCGCGACGCTCTTGGTTCTTGCCGCCGCGCACGGGCTCGGCGCTCGCGCGGTGATCGACGCTGGATTTCTGGTTCTGACCGCCGTGACGGCGTCTCTGCTTCTCACTGGCTTGCGCCTGCTCCTCAGCGGTTGTCTGCGCCGTCTCGAGGCTGCCGACATGGTATGCCGCCGCGCAGTCATCCTATGCGCAAACCCTACGCCGCGCGGCACCGTTTTCGAGTTCGCCAACCGGTCGGACGGGCTGACAAGAATCGATGGCGCCTACTGCGTCGACGATTTCCTGAGAACGAACGCCGTTCTGGGGCTGCCGGTTCTTGGAGATTTGGACGATCTCGTCGCTTCCGGACGTCGCGGAGAAATTGACACGGTGATTCTGACCATACCGCTGCACCGTTTGCCCGAGCTAGCTGGAACTCTCGATCGCCTCCGCGAACTCCCGATCGAGATCGAACTTCTCCCCGGTACCTTGCAAGGGCTGCCCGAAATGCGTGAGATCGGGACAATTCCGACGGGCCATCACGTCTTCAAGATCTGGCGCCGTCCGCTCTCGGACTGGGGGCGTACCGGGAAGATGGCTCTCGATTACGTGCTAGCAGCGACGGCTCTGATCTGCCTTTTGCCTGCCCTGCTGGCAATTGCGGTCGCAATACGACTGGAAAGCCCCGGCCCGGTTCTGTTTCGACAACGGCGTCTCGGTTACAACAATCAGCCGTTCGAGATTTTCAAGTTCCGCACGATGCGGCACCTGTCCGATCGCGACGGCGCAACGCCGCAGGCCCGGCGCTCCGATGCGCGCGTGACGCGGGTCGGTCGGGTCCTCAGGCGCATTTCGCTGGACGAACTCCCGCAATTGCTGAACGTGCTGAACGGCACGATGTCGCTGGTTGGGCCTCGGCCCCATGCGCTCGACCACAACGAAGAGTTCGGCCAACTCGTGCGCGGTTACTACGGACGCCACAAAGTGCTCCCGGGAATTACCGGCTGGGCTCAGGTCAAAGGTCTGCGCGGTGGCATCGGCTCGCGCGAGGAACTGGAAGCTCGCGTTGCGCACGATGTTTTCTACGCCGAGCACTGGAGCCTCGCGTTCGATCTGCGCATTCTGATCTCGACGGTGGCTGTCGTGCTGTTTCAGAGAAACGCCTACTGACGTTGCGATTGCGGGTGGAGCCGCGCCTCAGATCCGGCGGAAGCGACCGATTGCCTCGACCAGGGTTTCCGGCAACCCAGCGCGCGTTTCCTCGGGTACCGCATCGAGACAACTCTCGACGTCCTTCTTGAGAATGCCGATCGTGTTGTCCGGATCGTAGCCGTCGCGTGAGAATTCGATGTCGGCGAAATTCGACACGAACCAGTTCTGACCGGAACTGTCGTTCATCAGCGCAAAGAGCTTTTCTCGATCCACGTCCAGCGCCTCGGCCCAGTCGATTGCCTGTCGCGCGCCTGCAACTCCGCAGGCTGCAACGAAATTGTTCAGCACCTTCGCTGTCATGCCGGCACCGAAACCACCCATCCGATGGAGCTTCGGGCCCATCGCGAGGAACATCGGTTCAAGTGCGTCGAGGTCGGCGTCATCGCCGCCCAGCATGAAGGACAATCGCGCCTCATCGGCTGCGATCTGGGCACCTGACATCGGCGCATCGATAACGCTCAGGTCGACCGGCAAACGAGAACGGAGATCGGCGAGATAGCGCGGCGACAGCGTCGAACAGATCACGAGATACCGCAGATCCGGTGCCGCTTTCAGGATTGCCTGCTTTCGGAACAGAAGATCCTCGGTCTGGTCGATATCCCTGACCACGCTGAGCACCACCTCGCGATCCACCGCGAACGTCGTCGCATCCGGCTGCATTCGATCTACGAAGGTTCCGAACTCCGAGACCGGTCGGACGTCAAAGCCCGTGACGTCGAATCCGGCGCCGTCCAGTGCCCGCGCCATGCCGAGGCCCATCCGACCCGTTCCTGCGACACCGATTTTCATGGAGATGTCTCCCGCCGTCCCGGCCCGGGGCGCTCGATTCAATCCTCAGGTGCTCTTGCCCGGTTCTCCGCAGAGTAGGGGGCGCCTGTCGCGGCCGGTCACCCGAAGTTCGAGCCCCTTGTTTTCTCCATTCAGGAGGCGCGCAAGCAGGCCGTTCTTGTCGCGCACCATGCGCCAGCACAGGACCTCGTCGCCTTCACCCTGGTCGTAGAGGAAGCAGAGTTGTGCGCCATGCGGACGCCAGGCGCCGGTCACGCAACTGCCGTCGCGGTATCGCCAGAGCGTGCGCCCGTCCATCGAGAACTGCTCGGATCCGAACGGTTCTCCCTCGCGTTCGAAGTAGAGCGTCCAGCCTTCCGCGTAGGTTTTGAACTCGCTCGGGCCGACGACGCGTTCTTCGGCGACGGCGAGCGGCGCCATCAGGGCAAAGAGCAGGATCAGGACGCGTTTCATGCGTGCACTCTGCCGCTGACGCGGGATCAGGGCAACCGGAATGTAGCTTCTTCCGGTTCGAGGCAAAGTTCGTGCGAACAGACCTGCAGGGTCAGGACGATCTCCCCCGCGGTGTCGCCGAGCGGAACGGAGAGTTCCCCCTCGTAGACCCGGATCTTTTCGTCGGCGAAGCCTGCATCGAATGGTTTGCCTTCTGGCCAGTCCACCGTGGCGCCCTCGAGCGCAGCGCCGATCAGCCAGTCGGGCCCCGGTCGCGCCGCGTTCACATGCCAGCCCTCGGCGATGGTCAGGTCGAGCCGGTCCGGCAGGAGGTGCGCGCGCACCGTACCGCGTGCCAACGACCGCCGTCTTTCCGAACCACCAGTTGCAATGATGCGTGCGGCGACCAGCGCATCCGGCCGCAAGAGCGGCTGTTCGACCAACGGCGCGGACAGCGCATTCAACAGGTTGAGCGCGCGGGCCTCAGTCTCGAGATCGGTGCTTTGGCGCGCCGAAAGCGCGAGCAGTTCGAGTGCGGACGACTCGCCGGACGGGACCGCGTTGTCGGAACTGTTGTAGATCGGACCTAATGGGCCATCTGCTGCGGCCATTTTCAGGCGCCCCGCACCGTCAGCGAAGTTTCGCAGCATAGTTGCAGTGAGTGTCTGCGCGCGGTCACGCCAGACTGTCTGGCCGGTAGCATCGGCGAGCGCGAGAAAGCCGAGCGCGACCCAGACATGGTCCTGCAGGGCGCCCCGTTCGTAGGCCGATCCGTTCGCCCAGAAGCGCGCGAGGCTCTGGCCGTCCCAGAACCTGAGCCACAGGGTCTCGCCCGCGCGCGCGGCGATCTCGGCGTGATGCGGATCTTCGAACGCCTCCGATGCTTCGGCGAATGCGCGGATCATCAGGCCGTTCCAGCCGGCGATGATCTTGTCGTCGCGCAAGGGGCGCGGGCGGGCTTCGCGTGCCAGCCGCAAGGCTTCGAGCACGGGATCCAGGGTTGCGAAGTCCGTGTCGGCAAGCGGATCAAGATGGATGACCGCGCCGTTCTCCAGCGTGGGCGCGGCATCGAGATCGAGGGGCGCGACGCTTTTGGAGAGGCCGTGCCTGGCCAGCGCCTCCGGTGTCCAGACGTAGAACGCGCCTTCCTCGATCTGACCCGAATCGGCCGCGCTGTCGGCATCCTCTGCCGCGTAGAAGGTGCCGTCGGAATCGGTCATGTCGCGGATCACATAGTCGAACGTGCGTTCGACCGCGCGCCGATAATGCGGAGCGCCCGTGATCTCCCAGGCCTGCAGGAAGGCCCGGGCAAGCTGCGCCTGATTGTAGAGCATCTTTTCGAAATGCGGCGTGCGCCAGTTCGGATCGACGGTATAGCGATGAAAGCCGCCGCCGGCATGGTCATGAATCCCGCCCGCGGCGATCGCGTCGAGGGTCTCCAGCGCCATTGTAAGCGCGCTGTCATCTCCGGTCCGACGCCAGTGATCCATCAGGAACAGCAAGTAACCTTCCTGCGGAAACTGCTGGCTCTGGCTGAAGCCGCCCTCCAGCGCATTGTTCATCTGTTCGAGTTGCGCGACGGCCAGCGCGTAGGTGTCCTCGGTGAGTGCCGCCGACATGTCGGAGCGCATCTGGGTCAGGCGGCGCACGGCGTCGGACAGGCTGTCGGCAAGCTGCTCGATTTCCGGTCGGCGCGCGGGATCGCCCCAGGACTGGCCGATCGCGGCGAGAATCTGTGTGAAATGCGCGCGCGGCATGTAACCGGCCGTGTGGAACGGCCTCCCGTCCGGCATCAGAAAGACCGAGTTCGGCCAGCCGGCATGACCGTTCTGAAGCTGGGTTGCGGTGATGTAGAGATGATCGAGTTCGGGATGCTGCTCACGGTCGATCTTAACCGGGATGAAGTGCCGGTTGAGGATCTCGGCGACGGCCTCGTTGTCGAAGCTCTCCTCCTCCATCACGTGGCACCAGTGGCAGGTCGCATAGCCGACGCTGAGGAAGATCGGCATGCCACGCTCGGCGGCCTCGGCCAGAGCGTCGTCGGTCCAGGGCCGCCAGTCGACCGGGTTGTGGGCGTGCTGGAGCAGGTAGGGCGAAGGTTCCTCGATCAGCCGGTTCACGTAGCGCGCGCGGTCGCCGTCGAACAGGTGCGTGCGCGGCTCGTAACCGGGTGGCATGGCGAGATAAGCGGCTTCGAGGCGTGCGTGCACATTTGCGTCGCGCTCCGTCCCGGGGGGTAATTGGGCGGTCATCGCTTCGCCTCCCACGAAAAACAGCGCCAGTGCGATCAGGAACAGGTGAGCGAGTCGAGGTGCCATGCAGAAAAGGTGCCTCAGCCAGATGCGCGAGGCCAGACACGGCTGCGTGTGGCCTGCTGGCAGGGGTTGGCTTGCACGAAAATGTTCCTATTATGTTCTTAATGAAAACGCTCATGTGCAGCCAGCTTCCCCTGACGCCAGACCGTACCCGGATACGGGTCGCCGGTCTCGTGATCACACGGCAACGCCCCGGGACGGCGTCCGGTGTGATCTTCCTGACGCTCGAGGATGAGACCGGGATCGCCAATGTCATCGTCTGGCCGAAGATGTACGAGCGTTATCGCCGCGCGGTCATTGCCGGGCGGTTGCTGCGGGTGACGGGTCAATTGCAGCGAGAGGGCTCGGTGCACCATCTGGTAGCGTGGAAGATCGAGGATCTCTCAACGATGCTCGACCGGCTTGGCATGCCGGATACGACCCATGCCCGGTCCGACGAGGCAAAGCGCCCGGTTCCGCCACGGCGTCCGCCGCGGGCAAGGCATCCGCGCGAGCAGGCCAAGGCGCTGTTCCCGAGCCGGGACTTTCACTAGCGGCGCGGAGCGGGGATCAGATGCCCCAGTCGACCCAGTAGACCGCGATCATCGCGCCCATCTTCGACCAGATTGTCAGATTGAAGAACAGACGCAGAAGGTGCTTTGAGTCGTTGTCTTCCGTGACACCGACGAGGCGGCACAGCATCTCGCCCGGCCAGAGTACTGCAGTTTCGAACTTGCTCATTTTGACGCCTCCGACGCCGCTGTCTGCTTTCAGCTAGGCATCCCGGCGGTTCGGAAGAAGGTGCGGTACAAGAAGCCCGGCATGCGTGACGCGCAATGCTCCGGAAGCCGGTTTCCGAAGAAGCGCCGGCTACGCGCGTCCGCCCTTGAGTGCAATCAGTTCAGCGTGGCGAGAAGTGCAGCCATGAGCTTGCCGCGCTCAGCCAGACTTTCGATCTCGATATGTTCGTTGAGCGTGTGAAGCCCGGCCCCGCGGACCCCGAGGGAGTCGAGCGTCGGGATACCCATCGCACCGGTGAAGTTGCCGTCGGAGCCACCGCCCGCCATCTGCGGATTTACCGAGAAGCCGAGATCTGATGCGAGCGCCTTGGCGTGTTCGAAGAGCGCCCTGTCGGCATCGCTGGGTTCCCAGACCGGCCGGGTGACGCCGCGATCCACATGGAAGGCCACCGGATCGTCCGGCGCGTTCAGCGCCAGCATCTTCGCAACCCCGTCGTCGAGATCGGACTGGCGCTTGGCCATGCTGAGCGCCTGCGCCGAGCAGCCCGACGGCACGCAGTTCACGTGGGCCTGATCGGAGCTGACGCAGCCCACGGAGAACGTGCAGGAATCGGTCGTCATGTCCTCGATCTGCAGGATGCGTCTGGCCATCTCCTTCACTGCGGAGCGCCCGAGCCTCGGGTCGACCCCGGCATGGATCGGCACGCCGGTGGTGCGCAGGTTGAACCGGGCGATCGCATAGCGCCCCCAGGCAACGCCGCCATCTGCGCGGGCCGGTTCCGGGACCAGAACGTATTTCTGCGTCGCGGCGGTCGTTTCGATCAGTTCGCGCGTCGCCGGTGTGCCGATCTCCTCGTCCGGCGTGAAAAGGACGGTGACCGGCAGCGGCGTGCCCGTTCCGCTCCCGGCCAGTTGCCGGAGCGCTTCGAGCGACAGATAGTTGCCGCCCTTCATGTCCTGAATGCCGGGCCCCCAGCATTTTCCGCCGTCGCGGCGATAGGGCAGGACGTCGAGGGTGCCGATCGGGTGAACCGTGTCCATGTGCCCGGCAATCAGGATGCCGGGCTCTCCGGCGCGCGGATGCGGGAAGGTCGCGCGCACGCAACCGCCGAGGCCCATGCGGCCGGGGATGCGTTCGATGGATGCGCCCATCGCGGCCAGATCGTAGGCCGCAAGATCGATCATGCGATCGACGGCGGCGGCGTCATGGGTCGGGCTTTCGCACTCGATCCAGGGGCGCAGGCCGCGGCACATCTGATCTGAATCAAAGGGCAGGGCATTGAAATCCATGGCAGTCTCCGATCCTCGACAGGTCCGACCCGTCGCGTGACAGCGTCAGGCCGCGGTGCGCCGCTCGACCAGCCGGGCGTAGATCGAGGCGCCGACCGGCAGAATGTCCTCATCCAGGATGAACGTATCCGCATGCAGCGGTTCGGTGCCGAGGTGGCCGACCGTGCAGTAGGCGCCCGGCACGGCGTGCAGCATGTCCGCGAAGTCTTCCGATCCCATCCGGCGCACCTGCGTGACCTCGGTCATGTCCTCGCCGACCACTTCGGCGGCGACGTCCAGCATGACGCGGCTGAGTTCGCCGTCGTTCTCCAGCACGCTGAAGATCTCGCGATTGTCGATTGAAATCTCGACATCGTAGGCGCGGGCGATCCCCTCGCAAAGAGCGCGGGTGCGTTCGCGGACGAGGCCTGCGACCTCGTCGTCGAAGTACCGCATGGTGCCCGAGATGACGCATTGCTGCGGGATCACGTTGTAGGCGGCACCCGCGTGGATCTGCGTGACCGACAGGACGATCTGGTCAGTCGCCGGGACGTTGCGGCTGATGATAGTTTGAAGCTGCTGGACGAGGCTCGACGCAATCACGATGGGATCTTTCGATTGCTGTGGGATCGCGCCGTGCGACCCCTGGCCATGTACCGTTATGTCGAAGAAGTCCGCGCCCGCCATCGCAGCGCCCGGCTTCACGCCAACGCGGCGTTGCTGACCGTTCGGTGCGTTGTGCATCCCGTAGATCTCGTCGCATGGGAACCGCTCGAACAGCTTGTCGGCGAGCATCGCGCGGGCGCCGCCGAGGCCTTCTTCGGCCGGCTGGAAGATGAACACCGCGGTTCCGTCGAAATCGCGGGTCTCGGCGAGATATTTCGCGGCACCGAGCAGCATCGCGGTGTGCGCGTCGTGGCCGCAGGCGTGCATGACCCCGGGCGTCTTCGATGCAAAGGGCAGGTTGGTGCGCTCGTCGATCGGCAGCGCATCCATGTCGGCTCGCAGGCCGATGGTCCGGCCGCTCCCGTTGCCTTTGAGCACGCCGACGACGCCTGTGTTGCCGATGCCGGTATGCGTTTCGATCCCCCAACCGCGCAACAGGTCGGCAACGACACCGGACGTCCGGACTTCCTGCATGCCGATTTCCGGATGCTCGTGGAAATCGCGGCGCCACGAGACGATGTCGTCGGCGAATTCGGCTATCCTGTCGATGACGGGCATATGGCTTACTCCGTGAGATAGGGGGATGTGTCCGGCACGGCGTCGCGCGGAACGTCGATCATCAGTTCTCCGAGCAGGAGGTATGACAGGGTCTTGCCGTGCCGGTCCAGACCCAGCGTGGCATTCACGCCGCCCTGCAGAGCGTTTTCGATGACGAAGTTGAGGGCGTGCAAGTTCGGCAGTTCGTATCTGCGACAGGCCGTGGCACCGAGATGTGCGAAGATCCCGAGGACGCGCTCGGGCGTGACCTGTTCCAGCAGGTGCGGCCATGCCTGCGGGCGATAGGCGATGACGGAGACGTTGGACGTGTCGCCCTTGTCGCCTGCGCGGCCATGGGCGACCGCGTGCAATGGCAGGTGCAGCGCCGTCACGAGAACAGCTCGACTTTGACATGCGGCTCGATCCGCTCGCGCGGGATCAGCACCGAGGCGGTGGCGATCTGCGAGGTGACCGAGCCGCGATGCCCGCCGCCGGCTGCGGGACCGGAGCAATAGAGCATCATCATTTCGTCGACCACCATCTGCGCCTGTTCGCGACTGACGGATTGGGTCGCGACGCGGATCGTGTACTCGCCGTCCGTCGGGAGCACGCGGCCTGCGCGCTTCGCGGCGTTTCCGCCGTCAAGGGTGGCGCCGGTCCCGAGGGTTTCGATCCGGACCGGTTCGTTCATTCCGTGTGCTGCGAGCCGTTCGCGGACGATGCTTCCCGCGAGATCCGCACGGGCCAGCGCGTTCGGGCCGGAATAGGTCATGAAGGCCTCGCCGAGCCATCCGCCGTCGACCGAGATCGTGCACTTCAGTGTTTCGGGTGCTGGGCGGCCCTTAGCGCCGGTGATTTCGACCCGGTTCTGTGCGGTTTCGGTCGCCTGCAGGTCGGAGCAGTCGAGGATGACATCCGGCACGAGGTAGGCTGCTGGGTCGTGCATCTCGTAGAGCAGTTGCTCGGTCACGGTCTGGCGGTTGACCAGGCCGCCCGTGTACTCGGGTTTGGTGACGGTGAAGGTTCCGTCCGCGCGGCATTCCGCGATCGGAAAGCCCGCGGACGAGAGCCCGGGCACGTCTTTGAATCCCGGATCGGCAAAGTAGCAACCGGTGATCTGACCGCCGCATTCAAGCAGGTGTCCGGCAACGGTTCCCTGGGCCAGGCGGTCCCAGTCGTCGTCGGCCCAGTCGAATTCGTGAATGAGCGGGCCGAGCGCGAGGGCACTGTCGGTGGTTCGCCCGACGAGGACGACGTCGGCGCCGGTGGCGATTGCCTCGGCGACCTGTCGCGCGCCGAGATAGGCGTTGGCGGCGACGATGGGACGTCCTTCGAAGCCAATGCCTTCCATGGTCGGCATCGCTGCGATTTCGGAGGTCGGGATGATCTCGGTCAGATCGTCGCCCGTCAGCGTGGCTACGGAGATGTCGTCGAGCTCGAATTCTCGCGCGATGTCCAGGACCCGCCGTGCGGCGCCATTCGGGTTGGCGGCCCCCATGTTCGATACGATTGTCACGCCGAGTGCCTTCGCCCGGGCCAAGGCCGGGCGGATGTAGTGATCGAGATAGGGGGAATAACCCTTGTCCGGATCGTCGCGCCGCAGGTTCTGGGCAGCCGCGAGTGTGCGTTCGGCCAGCACTTCGAACATCAGGTATTTCGGCCCGTCGCGCGTCTCCATCGATTTCAGGATCGGCAGGGAGGCATCGAAACGGTCGCCCATGAAGCCCGCGCCGCACCCGATATGAACGGTTTTGCTCATGCGACATACCAATCGGAATCCGGGCCCGTGCGGTCCCGGATGCGCCTCTTCATCGGCCCCCCACCCCGGCCCTCCCCCCGATCCGGGGGGAGGGGGCGCCAGTGGCAAGAGCGGGGAAGCATGTCAGGCATCGTGCTTACTTTTCCGCCGCGATGTCCGCCGCGACCTGTTTTGCGGAACTCAGCATGAAAGTGTGTTCGGAGCCGATGAAGAACATCGAGATCCCAGCTTCTTTCAGAACGGGCACGTTCGCGGTGTTGGCCTGGAAGGTGACGGCGGCCTTGCCATGGCGCGCAGCGGCCTCGCCGACCTGTCTCATCACCGCCATCAGATCCGGGTGGCCGACGTCGTTCAGGCCGAGGCTGACCGCCATGTCGGCCGGGCCCACGAAGAGACCGTCGATGCCCGGTGTCCCGGCAATGTCGTCGAGCGCTTCCAACCCCTCGGGCTCCTCGATCTGTGCCAGAACGATCGTCTCGTCATCCATGTCGAGAACCTGATGCATGGTTCTGCTGCCCTGGCCTGCCCAGCGCGTTGAGCCGGCGAAGCCGCGCCCGCCGTGGCCGAAATGCGCGGATCTGGCGACTGCGGCGGCTTTCTCGCCGCTGGTGACGTGCGGGATGACAACGCCGACAGCGCCCGAGTCGAGCGCCATCAGGACATTGGCCGGCGTGAACTCGGGCACGCGAACCAGAGCCGGAAGATCCAGCGCGCGGGCCATCGCGAGCGATGCGTCCATGCCGCGCCGATCGACGCCGGCGTGCTCGCAATCGATGCAGATGAAATCGAGCCCGGAGAGCTTCATGATTTCCATGATTTCGTAGGCGGGCGTTTTGATGAACGTGCCCGAGAGGATTTCGCGGCTCAGGATGCGGGCGCGCAGTCCGGTTGGTTGCATGAGAGTCTCCGGTTCCGTGTGCTTACATCAGGGCTTTCGCTGCGAGGGCCTGGCGATCGAGACCGAGTTCGGCGCCTGCGGCGAGGATACTGTCCCACGTTTCCACGGGCAGGGGGAGACCGTGCGCGCGGCGGTCGGCCCGGCGCCTGCGTTCCGGATCGCCCGGGACCATCACCGGCGCAGCGGCGTCAGCCGGTTTGCAGGCGCGGACGTAATCCATGTAGGCGTGCGCGGAGGCCGCCCATCCGTGGCCATCGTCGATGCGCTCGGGGTCGATGTAGATCGAAAGCATGCCGTTGTGGAACTCGTATCCCGGTCCGCAGGTGCCGGAGCCCGTGAGCGCGCCCGCCAGCATTTCGCAGGCGAGAGAGAGACCGGATCCTTTGTGCAGTCCCATTGCCGTCAGGGCGCCGTCACCCTTGCGGGCGTCGGGAAGCGCGCCGGGCGGGGTCGGGCCGTAGAGCGCGTCGGGCTCGTTGGTGTAGTTTCCGTCGCCGTCGACGAGCGCCCCGTGCGGAACCGCCTTGCCGCCGCGCTTGGCGACCAGAACCTTGCCTTCGGCGACGGTCGCGGTGGCGAAGTCGAGGACGAAGTGATCGCCCTCGGGATCGTCCGAGGTGCGCGGGACGCCGATGCAGACCGGGTTGGTCGACATGCGACGCTCGGCACCGCCGAAAGGTGCCACGAGCATTGAGTGGTGCGCGTTGACGAAGTGCAGCGAGACGATGCCCTCGGCGCAGGCCATCTCGGCCCATTCGCCGATCCGGCCGAGATGACCGGAATTGCGCAACCCGACGAGGGCAACGCCTGATCTGCGCGCCTTCTCGATCCCGATGCGCGTTGCCTCGATCCCGATGGTCTGACCGAAGCCGAGATTGCCGTCGAGCAGGCAGAAGGCATCGGAGTCGATCACGGTCGAGACCGACCGTCCGAAGTTCACCCGACCTTGCGCGGCCCAGGTGCAGTACCGTTGGGTGCGGACGACACCGTGACTGTCGTGCCCCGCGAGATTTGCCGCGACCAGATTGAGCGCGATGATCCGCGCTTCGTCACGCGCGCCGCCGGCGGCTTCGAAGATCTCGGTCAGCGTCTCGGTCAGTCCGTCGGCGTCGAGGCGGACATCGTTGGCGGGGGCATCGGTCACAGGCCAAGCTCCTTCGCGTTGAAGACCATGTGCGGCTTCAGGCAGCCGTCGAAATGGTCGAGGATGTTCTGGATCATGATCGTCGCCATGGCCTTCATGCCTTGCGGCGTCATCGAGGCGGAGTGGGGCGTCATCAGCGTGTTCGGGGCTGACAGGAGAGGGTTCTCCGGATCGACAGGTTCGCCGACATAGACGTCGACGCCGTGCCCGGCGAGATGCCCGGATTTCAGCGCGTCGGCGACCGCGTGTTCGTCGCAGATCCCGCCCCGCGCGTGGTTGATCAATAGCGCCCCTTCGCGCAGTGCCGCGATCTCGTCTCTGCCGATCAGGCCGCGGGTCTCCACGTTCAGCGGTGTATGGACCGTGACGATATCAGCACGGGCGAGACCCTCTGAAAGAGTTGCGACCTGCTCGACGTCCGATGCTCTGATCGTCACGTAAGGGTCGTAGGCGAGCACCTCTACTCCGAAGGCGTTGGCGAGCGGGGCGACGCTGCTGCCGATGCGGCCGAAGCCAACGATGAGCAAGGTCTTGCCACGGATGTCGAACGGCCGGACGCGCTCGCGGACTGTCCAGTCGGCATCCTTCACGCCTTGGTGCTGGTGCGCGAGATCGCGGGCGAGCGTCAGGATCATCGCCATCGTGTGTTCGGCGACAGAGGAATCGTTGGCTCCGGCCGCGATAGCCACGGGCTTGCCGCGCGCGCTCATCCAGTCGACATCGACCGAGTCGCATCCGACGCCGTGGCGGCTGATGATTTCGAGGCCGGGAATCTCTTCCAGCAGGTCCTTGCGCAGGATCGCGTTGCGCACGGCGATCGCGTTTGCATCGCGCGCGACTTCCAGAATTTCATCGGGAGGAAGATGCGTGCCGGGCGCAACTCTGGTTTCGATATCCGCCCGCGCCTCGACCAGTGCCATGGCAGCCGGGTGGATCGAACCAAGGATGGCGAGCTTCTTCACTGCAGTCCCCGCGGAGCCTCTCTCGATGTGATGCTTTAGGCGAACCCGGTTGCGCGCCGCAATCTCGGTGATAGGGCGTGTGTTCTGTCGCGGGAGAAATCGGATGCGTGATGGGGCGCGGAGCATGGCGCAGTGGACGCCGCTGGTCGTGGCGATGCTCGCGGTCATGGTCGCCGAGCCGCTTTATCTGTTCTCGGGCCATGACGCTGCGCAGTGGATCGCGCATGTGGCGATGGGTGCCGTGCTTCTGACGAGCTGGCGGCTTTTCGGTGCGCGGGAGTGGTATCTGCTGGCGCTCTGTGCCGTGCTGGCAGGTCTGATCTGGCGCTACGCTCCGGACGCCTCGGGTGTGACCCAAACCGCGCTCGATCAGGCGGCGTTTTTGATGGCATTCCTGTTCCTGATTTCACTGGTTCAGGAGGGCGCGATGACCTCCCGGTCGGTCGAGCAGGTCGGTTCCTATCTGGCGCAGCAACCGGGCGGAAGGCGCTATACCGGGCTTTACATCGGCACGAACCTGATGGCGGTGGTCTTCAATCTCGGCACGATGAGCCTGCTGGCGCCGCTGATCCGTCGCGCCGAACTGGCTGGTACAGGAAATCCGCTGACACCTGTGCGGGCGCGGCGCCAGTATTGCGCCGTGCTGCGCGGCTTTGCCTGGTCGGTCGTTTGGTCGCCGACAGCTATTTCTCCGCTTGTCCTGCTGACGCTGATCGACGGGATCGAGCGGTGGCGATGGATAGCACTGGGATTGCTGCTCTCGGCGATCATGCTGCTTGTCGGCTGGGCCGAGGACCGCTGGCGTTGGCGGCACATGTCCGCGGCAGCACTCGGATTGCCCCCGCAGGTTCCGCCGCCGTTTCCGACCGAGGGGGTCAAACGGTTTGCCGTTGTGTGCGTGACGCTCGCGGGCCTTACAGGCCTGATCATGACCGCAAGCGGGCGTGGCGTGCCCGCCAGCCTGATCGTTGCCTGTCCGCTGGTCCTGATCGGATGGTTGATCGTGCAAGCCAAGCGCGATCCTGGCAGGGTCGAGGTCAATGTCGGGCGTCGCCTGACGGCCATTGCGCAGGTCGGTCTGCCGCAATCGGCAACGGCGGCGGTGGTCCTTGCCTGCGCCGGGTTCGTCGGACAGGCCGGGGCGGCACTGCTTCCGGCACGGGAGATTGCGGACAGGATCGGGCTCGATGACCTGCCGGCCTGGGTTTTCATGCTGAGCACGACCCTTGGCGTCACGCTGCTCAGCCAGTTCGCCCTGTCGCCCGTAATGATGTCGGTCTTTTTCGGGGCCGTTCTCGGATCGCTTCCGAGCCTGCCTGCCGATCCGACTCTCACCGCTCTGGCCGTGGCGACCGGCTGGGCTCTATCGACCACCTTTTCACCCTTTGCGTCCGGCGTGATCTTCCTGAGCCGGGTCAGCGGGCACGGGGGCGCGAAGCTGACCTATAACTGGAACGGACCGTTCTCGGCCCTGTCGGTCATCGTCCTCGCCGGTGCCTACTGGGTCATGACAGGTGGGAGTTGAAACCTGTCTCCGCGCGGAGGTGGGACCCTAGGCCGCGATCAGGTCTTTGAATTCGGCCTGCTTTTTCGCCATCTTTGCCTGCATCGCGGACATCAGGTCTTCGGGCCGCAACATCCCGCCATTCCAGGTTGCGATCTGCTCGAGGCCTTCAGAGACCGCGTGATCGCGCGCGAAGGTGAGCGCGTGCTTCGTCCCTGTGACCGCAAGCGGTGATTTCTCCGCGATATTCTGCGCCGTGGCCAGGGCTGCTTCGCGCACGCTCTCGGCATCGGCGTGCAGGCTGGCGACCAGCCCCCATCCGTGTGCCTCCTCCGCCGAGAACCGGCGCCCCGTCAACGCGAGCTCCTGCACGACGCCCATTGGGATGAGCTTCGGCAACCGCTGCAGGGTTCCGACATCTGCCGTCATCCCGATGTTGATTTCCTCGATCGAGAAATAGGCATCCTCGGTGGCTAAACGGATGTCGCAGGCGGTGATCATGTCGATCGCGCCGCCGATGCAGGCGCGCTGGATCGCGGCGATGACCGGCAGCCGCGAGCGTTCCAGCGCATTGAAGGTCTCCTGATAGTGCAGGACGCGCTGGCGCAATGCCCAGGCGCCACGGGCGGGCTCGCCCTTCATGAGATCCATCAGGGACGAGAAGACGGACAGGTCCATGCCGCCCGAGAAGTTCCGTCCGGCACCGGTCAGAACGAGCGCGCGTGCGGACATGTCGGCGTCGATCTCGCCGACCAGCCGGGGAAGGTCTTCCCAGAAGTCGGGGCTCATGCCGTTCGCCTTGTCGGGCCGGTTCATCCGGAGTTCGACAACGGCGCCGTGGCGCTCGATCTCGAAAAAGGTGCTTGTGAGCGCGTCGGTCATGCCCGGCCCCTCAATCCACTTCGTTGATGACGACGCCTCCGAGGAAGCTGTCGATGTTTCCGGGATACAGCTTTCCAGCCTTGCCGTCAGCCTCCATTCCAGCTTCCTTTGCGGCAATCGCATCCAGGCGCTCTGCGGCCGATGCAGCCATGGCGCGTGGAACGACAACCACACCGTCGCGATCGCCCACGACGATGTCGCCCGGTTCGACGCGTTGACCGGCGATCCAAACCGGCAAGCCCACCGAACCCGGACCGGCCTTGTCCGGGCCGGAGGGCCTGATGCCCGCAGCAAATACAGGAATCCCGATCTCGCCGACAGCTTCGACGTCGCGGATCATGCCATCGGTCACGACAGCCACGCAGCCCCGGTTTCGGGCGAATGTGATGATCAGGTCGCCGATCACCGCGCAGTCGCGATGTCCTTGCGTCGCCACGACCATCACGTCTCCGGGCTGGACCTTGTCGAGCGCGACCCAGAACGCGAGATTGTCGTGTTTCCCTGCATCCACCGTGAGGGCTGTTCCGCAGAACCGAAACTCTGGCGTTACGGGTTTTATCTCAGGTGCGAGAGAGTTGCCCCGGTTGGCGCTGTCCGACACGTTCCCGCTCGGCGCGTCTCTGAACCGGTCGACCAATGCCGGATCCGTCCGTGTCCAGTCGCGCTTCACGGTGATGATGGGTGCGGCGGTTTCCGTGGCCATGCTTTCCTCGCTGAGAGCCTTGTGGTTTGGTCGAGACGTAGACCGAGCAGGCAAGGCGGGGAAAGGATGAACGACCCGACGGTTGTGATGATTGGGGCGGGCGCGATGGGCGGCATCCTAGCCGCGGCCCTGGCGCGCGGAGGTGCGCGGCTGTCGATCATCGATACGGACTCCGAGCATGTCGATGCCATCAATCGTCATGGTCTGCGCCCGCATAATTTCGGACCCGAAGAGCCTTTGCACGTTGCGGCGAGCGTTGCACCCGTCTCCGATCACTCCGTGGATCTCGCCGTTGTCATGGCGCCCGCCTATGAAAGCGCAAATGCCGCGGAGACGGCTGCGCGGGTTTTGAAACCGGACGGGTCTGCCGTGTCCTGTCAGAACGGGCTCGGCAACGCAGAGGCTTTGATCGCGGAACTCGGGTCCGGCCGCGTATTCATGGGATCGACCAGATCGAGCGCGGATCGCCCGGCGCCGGGATCGCCGCGTCTCACCAAGCTCGATCCGACGACGGTTGGTGAACTGGATGGCTCGTCCAGTCTGCGCGCGCAATGGTTCGCCGCCACGGCTACCCGTGGTGGCATGCCGACGGCGGTTTCGGATAACATCGTCGGCGTGCTTTGGTCGAAGTTCGTGCACAATTGTGCAGTCAACGCGATCTGCGCGACGACGGGACTGCGTCAGGCCGAGATTGCGCGCGATCCTGCGTTGGAGGCGTTGCGCGATCGGCTTTTAGACGAAGCCCTGACGGTCGCGCGAACGAAAGGTATCGAGCTGGAGAAACCCGATCCGCAGCCGCACATCCGCCAGCACATGTGGCAGAAGTACACGCAACCCTCGATGCTTCAGATGGTCGAGGCGGGCCGGCCGATCGAGATCGATGCGATCAACGGGTGGTTGGTCCGCGAGGCCGACGCGCTCGCGATCGACGTTCCGGCCAACCGGATGATAGCGGCTTTGGCACGCGGACGCGCGCGGGCGTCGCATCAATCGAAGAACGGCCTGCCGGACTATGCCGATCTGACCGAGCAGGCCCAGAATGACATCGCCAACGGGCGCGCGCCCTGGCAATCGGAAGGATCAAGCAATGCCTGATATCGCGCTTCAGGATCTCGAACGCCTGGCAGATTGGGATACGCCGACCATCTGCAACGCGCTGGAGGCGCTCGATCCGTCCTACCGCCTCTCGGGCTACACGGTGAAGGCGTTCACCTGCCTGCGTCCGGATCAGAAACCCGTTGTCGGGTATGCACGCACGGCGACGATCCGCGCCTCGGCGAAGCCCGCGATGGCTGCCGATAAGGTCACGGCGCTGCGCCTCGACTACTACGACTATGTGGATACCGGCGGGCCGAAGCCCTCGGTCGTGGTGATCCAGGATCTCGACACATCGCCCGGACGCGGTGCGTTCTGGGGTGAGGTCAACACCAACATCCACAAGGGACTGGGCGCGCTCGGCGTTGTGACGAACGGCTCGATCCGCGATCTGGCCGACAGTGCCGAAGGATTTCAGGCGCTTGCCGGACAGGTCGGCCCGAGCCACGCATGGGTCCACATCACCGGCTTCGGCGATCCGGTTGAAGTGCATGGCATGGCCGTCAAGGATGGCGACATCATCCATGCGGATGTCCACGGCGCCGTGATAGTTCCGCCGGATCTTGTCACCGAGCTTCCGGCAGCGATCGAGGCGATTGCCGCGCGCGAAGCCGTGCTGCTCAGCGCGGCACAGGAAGCAGTATTCGACAGTACGCGACTGCGCCTCGCCTTTGAAGAAGCCGCAGGTCTCGCCAAATAGTAGTAAAAGACATACCAAATTCGTGCCAACTGATGTGACGATAATCACAGATTCTTTGGATTCTTGTCGTCAAAAAGCGTATTGATAACGGGTGCAGGAGATATTTCTCGCGCGCGCCTTGCCGAAAGGCGAGTTTGGAATGATTGGAAACATAATGAAGAAATTGCTCTGCGCCGCCGGCATTCTGGCCGTCTGCAATACCGCTGCGGCAGCGGACCCGCGCGCTCTGGTGACCGACGTCATCGGCACGACGACGCCGGAGATCTTCGCTTTTGACGAAATTGATGCAGGAACGACCATCGTCCTCGGCGCGAGTTCCGAGGTGCGTCTGACATTCTACCCGACATGCGAAGACGTCGCGGTGCGCGGCGGCGAGATTGCGATTTTCGACACGCACATGACGATCGAAGGCGATGGCGAACTGCTTGAGTACATCGAGGGGAACTGCCCGAGTGCGGTCAAGCTGACCGAGTCGGACATCATCAACGCTGCGGTCATCTCGCGGGCGATGAACGTTCGCATCGACCCGGAGATCAGCCTGCGTCCAGTCGTCGGGGTCGGCGGAGCCAATGCGGGCGCGTTCCACACGATCATCGTGACCGGAAGCCGCGGCATGCGTGTCGCGATGCCGATAGTCGGCCGCAAAGGCGTATGGCCGGCGGATGCGGAACCGCTTAAGAACGGCAAGAAGTATGGAATCGCGATCATCGGCGACACCGTGAAGCCGCGCGTTGCCAAGGTTATCGCGAATTCCGACGCGCCGGAGTTGCTCGTCCTGCGATACTGACGACCAGATTTCGTCGGCGCGCATGCACTACCTGCAAAGGCCGGCGGTCGCTCTGCTGATCGCCATTGTGCTGGCTGGTGTCTCCGCCGTCCTGCCTAGAGAAAACATTCTTCAGGGCTGGATCTCGGATTTTTCCGTCGGGGTCCGTGCTGCCGTTTTCGGCGCTGAAGAACTGGACTCAGGGGCGGTTCTTGTTCTGGGCGAGGACGAGCGCAGCCTTGATGCGCCCGAGCTTCAGAACCGCCCGCGGGCGCTGTTTTCGCCGATTTACGCCGGGCTCGCCGAGAAGATCTTCGCCCATGGCGGGCGTGGGCTGATTCTCGATGTCATCCTGAACTTCGACGCAAAGGATCTGCGCGTCGGCGACGAGACCCCGCTGCGGCGCTACGACGTGCCGATGCTGAAACTGCTGAGGTCCGAACAGGAAACCGGGCGCATGGTCCTTGGCAGATCCTCGCAACTGCTGCCCGCCCGACGCTTCGCACGGATGGCGGGTGAAAAGGGACTGGCCATGGTTCAGGTCCCGTTCGGCACCTCGAATGTGATCCGACGCGTGCCTGCCCGCATTGCCGATATCGACGGAACGGTTCATGGAACGCTCTCGGGGCGCGGTCTCGAGCTGCTCGGTCACGAAGATACCGAGGACTGGGTTCGGATCATGCCGCGCGGTCCTTTGACGACGTTGCCGACGGCTTCGCTGATCGACGTGATGCGATGCGAGGACACCGAGACGCTCAATCGGTTGCTTCGCGGGCGTGTGGTCTATCTCGGCGGGATGCTCCCCAGCGAGGATCGGCTCAAGACGCCTGATCAGTACATTCAGCGGGTCGATCCCGAACCGGTCGAGATCGAGCCGAGCGACACGAGCGTGGCGTGCGACTTCATCGCACCGCAAACGCGGGATTCGGACGACCCGACTCTGCCCGGCGTGTTCATTCATGCAGGCGCTGTGGACGCCGTGGTCGGAGGATGGGCCGTCAAACACCTGCCGCGCGTTGTTGAAGTCGGGCTCGTCTTCGTTGCGGCCTTCGTCGCCGCGGGCCTCGCGTTCCTCTTTGCTCCAGCGATCGGCGCGGCGACGCTCGTCCTGTTGATCACGAGTATTTTTGGCGTCTCCGTGCTCGCGCTGGAGGGCGGTTACTTTCTTCCGTCAAGCTGGGCCATGGCTTCGGCGCCGTTTGCACTGATCCTCGCTTACGGCGTTCGCATCCGCCTCGTCGACCGCAAGTCGACGCTGATCCGGCGCGAGTTCGGCCGGTATCTCTCACCGGTTCTTGTCCAGCAGATGGTCGATCAGGGCCAGGTTCCGGCGCTCGGCGGCGAAGAGCGCGAAGTGACGGTGATGTTTGCCGACCTGACGGGCTTCACGGCGATCTCCGAAAGTACCGAGAGTGCGCGGCTCGTCCGGTTGCTGAACCGCTATCTCGACACGATCGCACAGGTCGTGCGCGATCAGGGCGGCTATGTCGACAAGTTCATCGGCGATGCTGTCATGGCAATGTTCAATGCGCCGGCCCGGATCGATGATCACGCGCTGAAGGGCGTGCGCGCGGCGCAGGAAATCGTTCGGCGGGTCAATGAAATGGCCGAACAGGATCGCGCGCAGGACGAACCGTATTTCGAGATCAAGGTCGGGCTTTCGACGGGACGTGCGACGGTCGGCAATGTCGGATCGACCGACCGGGTCAACTATACGGTGGTCGGTGAGAACGTGAACCTCGCTGCGCGGTTCGAGAGCCTGCCGAGCGTGCTCAACACGCCGATCATAATAGGGCCGCAGGCCGCGCGTCTGGTGAGCGGAGAGTTTTCGCTTCTGCGGCTTTGCACCATCCGGGTGAAGGGAAAAACCGTGGGCGTCTCGGTCTTCGCACCTCTGCCGGAAGAGGTCGTGACCGACGCGGTGCGCGCGTGCATGGAACGTTATGATCAGGCGTTGACCTGGTTCGAAGCCGGGGCGTTTGCTGCCGCCGCCGAACTCTGGGCCGAACTCTCGTCCGAAAACTGGCCGGGGGCCGGCCCGTCCAAGGCTCTGTTGCTGGAAGCCAAGGCAATGGTGGAAGCGCCGCCGTCCGAGGACTGGGACGGCGTGCTCGACATGCGGATCAAGTGACCTGACCCGCGCGTAATGACAAATTACCCGGCCGATCCGATATCACGGCTTAGCCGCGATCACCGTGATCTCGACCGTGAAATCGGGCGTCGCCAGATCGGCGCTGCCACAGGCGCGGGCGGGCGCATGGCCTTCTGGCACCCAGCCGTCCCAGACAGCATTCATTTCGGCGAAGTCATCCATGCTTTTCAGCCAGATGATCGCTTGAAGAAGGTGGCTCTTGTCAGAGCCCGCCTTGCTCAGAAGACCGTCGATCTTGCTCAGGATCTCGGTGGTTTGTGCGGTAACGCTCTCGCCAGCGGTGCCGACCTGACCGGCGAGGTAGATCGTATCGCCGTGAACGACGATCTGGCTCATGCGTTGGTTCGTGTCCATGCGGGCAATGGCGGTCATGGTGGTGTCTCCCTTATCTGAAGCGTGCCGGCGATACGGCTTGGATGGTATCCTGCGCGACAACCGGTGCGTGGTCCAGCACCAGATCGGCCGCAAGCTGCGACATTGCAGGCGCGGTCTGGATGCCGTAGCCGCCCTGGCCGACGAGCCAGAAGAACCCGTCGGCATCGGGCTCCCAGCCGTTAACCAGCGTGCGGTCCGGGGCGAAGGTTCTGAGCCCCGCCCAGGAGTTCTCGACACGCTTCACCTCGAAAGTCGTTGCTTCACTGAAGCGGTGCAGGCCCTCCGCCATGATCATATCGTCCGGGTAGGCGTCATGCGGTTCGACCGGGTCCTCGTCTGCCGGTGACACCCAGAGGCGCCCGCCGTCGGGTTTGGCGTACCAAGTCTCTCCGATGGAAGCGGTCACGGGCCAGCGCGTGGCATCCATGTCGTCCGGTACGGGAACGACAGCTATGGTGCGCCGGCAGGGCGTGAGCCCGACGGGCTCGATGCCCGCCAGGCGGGCGACGACATCTCCCCAAGCTCCTGCGGCATTCACGACAATCGGCGCCTCGAACGAGCCAGTGGGCGTTTCGGCCCGCCAAATGTCGCCCGTGCGCTGCAGCGCCGAGACACGGGCATTCGGCACGATCTGGCTGCCGTTCGCACGCAGAATGCGGATGAACGACTGCAGCAGGGCGTCGACGTCGATGTCCGAGGCGTCAGGTTCGTAGGCCGAGCGCACGACCATCTCCGGGCGACAGATTGGAAAGAGTTCGAGCGTCTCCTGAACGTTCAGGATCTGCAATCCGTTCGATCCGGCGATGAAGTCCTCGAAGGCTTCCGATTGCCCCGGTTCCTCGACTTCGAGCACGCCGCGCGGCGAGAGGAAACCGTTCTCCGACAGGTCCGCGCCAGTGCGAAACGTCTCCTCGGACGCTGCGTTGAAGACGCGGATCACGTCGTTTCCATAGTTCAGGATGAAGACCGCAGCCGACCGTCCGGTTGTATGGTAGGCGGGCCGCTCCTCTGCCTCGAGCACGACTACGTTCGCGTGGGCCGACATTCGCGCTGCTGCGCCGCAGCCGGCCATGCCCGCTCCGATGACGATGATATCTGCGGTTCTCATGGTGCGGATTGCTTCCTGGGGTCGGCCCATTGATCTGTTTCCGACGCGTTGATCTCAAGCATCTCATTCTCAACGGACAAGACTGATGCAGTACATTCCCGAAAACGACATGGCCTTCGACGCAGCCGAACTGGGTTGCGCCAGCATAGGCGCCTGCCAGGCGATCTGTATACATACGTCACGCGGCTTGTCAGGGTTCCATGATTTGAAGTCGGCGAAGTCCGGCGGGCGCAAGGCGATGAGCTCTCTGCAAATCAGCAACGCCAAGCTTGGCCAGTTCCCGGCGTGGGTCGTTGGGTCGATGCAGCCAAGGCAGGCGGTCAACGCGATCTAGGGGCTCATAAACCGCACGAAGCTGTACGGAGCGGATGCTCCGGGCAATGCAGACTGGCATGCGGTTCTGACTGGAATGACCGATCAGCTAACGCCCGGCGGCGGCGCGGTGTTTGCAGGCAACATTTTCGGGTATCGGTTAAATAGCAACAAGCACCTCGACGCTGAAGAGTCGGCCTATGTGAAGGTCAGCCTGAACGGTGGCAACGTGTCGATCGGATACAAACGCTGGTCGAAGATGAAATCCGATCATGCGAACAAGGTGGCGGTAGCGTCGGCCGATCATTAGCGCGTTGTCTGGCGTCAGGATCATTTCCGGGCAGAGATCTTCTCCGGAACCGGTTAGGTCTCGCCCGCCGTCCGGGGCCATGCGAAGCATGGAGAGAACCTCAACTTTATCGCGCAAGGGCGGATGACGCGGGTCCGGGAGATACGGCTCCCGCCACGTCCGATTGTGCTCTTCGATTGTAAGTGACCGGTGCCTTTGGGTTAAACTCAGCACCGTGGGCTTCGGTGATGTCCAGAACTGGGCCCGCCTGTCGGTCGGGCGGTGCGCCTTTTCAGGAGGCACACAGGATCGAAGTCAAAGTGAGCGATGCGGAAGGCAGTCTTCAGAAAATGGCAGACATGGCATCACGAAAGTCGGTCGCGCTGGTGGCGCATGACCAGAAGAAGCCCGACATGGTGGCCTGGGCACTGCGCCAGCGCGAGGCGTTGTCCCATTGCGATCTTTGGGGAACAGGCACCACGGGATCTCTTGTCGCGAAGGAAACCGGGCTTGACGTGACCTGTCTCAAGAGCGGCCCGCTCGGCGGGGATCAGCAGCTTGGCGCGATGATTGCCGAGGGCGAACTCGACGTTCTGGTGTTCTTTTCGGACCCGCTGGCGGCGATGCCGCACGATGTCGACGTGAAGGCACTTTTGCGGATTTCGACACTCTATCAGACGGTTCTGGCCTGCAACGAGGCGACGGCCGACTTCGTGATCGCCTCGCCATTGTTCCGTGAAGCGTATGCGCGCCCGGCCAGCGATGAAGGTTGATTGAATTCGGACTGTTGTCATCGCGCATCTGCGGGCATCATGTTCAGATGCCGCTCCGCATGGGTCCGACAGTATCATCGCGCCGTTGATCGAAACGCAGGAGCCCCCAAATCAGTCTGACACGACGAGCGAGGCAGACATGTCCAGCCACCCGCCAATTCACCGCCGCTCGGTCATTCTGGCCGCGCCAGCCCTTCTCATCGCACCGACATCAACCCTCGCCGCGACGCCAACGCCGGCTCAGGCCGAAGGTCCCTTTTATCCAAGATCTGTCCCGAAAGACCGCGATGCCGATCTCGTTGTCTTCAACGGCCAGGATTTCGGGGGAGAGGTGATCGAGATTCTTGGGCAGGTGTTCAATCTCACGGGGGCCCCGATTTCAGGTGCCGTGGCCGAGATCTGGCATTGCGACCCGGCGGGCATCTACCCGCATGTCGGCCGAAACAATGGCGGTTTGGCCGATCCTGGCTTCCAGGGTTACGGTGCCGTCACGACGGGCGAAGATGGTTCCTACCGGTTCCGCACAGTGCGGCCGGGTATCTATCCGGGCCGTGTCCGGCATATCCACGTCAAGGTTCGAGCAGGTGCTCGCTCGGCTCTCACGACGCAGATGTACTTTCCCGAGGAACCCGGAAACGCCGAGGACTTTCTGCTGCGCCGGGCACCTGACAGTGCAGCCCTGATCGCCACTCGGATCGACGCGGCTCCAATCCGCTATCAGTTCGATCTGTATCTGGGGTGATGACACCTTCCGGCGGTGCACTTGTCATTCAAAAAGCCACCCACCCGATGGCTGCCAAGCCCTACTCAGACGTGTGAGGCGCACTATCTGATGCTGTAGCGGAAGCTTAAGACCATTTTTTGGCCGCGCCAGTGATGCCGTATTCAGTTTGGTCAGGGTTAATCCGTCGTCGGGCCGTTCAAACGCGCTGTTTTCGTATGTGATCGAGTTCCCCTGACCAAGCATGGGTGCCTTGGGTCGTACTCTCAGAATTGAAAACACCGCCCGAGTTTCCTGCTTACCGGTCCGAGGGAATGATTTCGTCGCGTATGCCTCTTTGAAGGGACGCAAACGTCTTGTCGCGCCGGCTGACTGTTCCACTTCTGCGGATCGGCCAAAAAAATATCAATCTGGGGGTTGTAAAGAGATTTAGAATCGGTATTTAACCATCACACTAAATTTCATTTTGAGAATACAGTGGAAAAAACGATGATCGATGCGAACTCGAAGATCGCGCCTGGAAGGAAACCCGGCATGCACAACATACTCAGGGTTGTGTTGTGGGGCGGCATTGTAACAGCCACGCTTTGGATCGCATTGATGGCTAGCGGCTTCTCAACCTTGTCGTCGTTGTTTGTTGCGTGGTTGATGAGCGGCGTCACGACACTCGGAGTTGCTGGGATCCTGGCGTTTACTGACGGGTTTGCGAAGCGCGAAAAGGCTCGGTTGAGCCAGGTAGAGGACGGCGCGTTGTTGGCATCATAGAACTGTATCGTTACTATTCTAATTCACACAAAAAAAATCTTTACCTGAATAATCAGACGATATTATTCGTGTTTCCTGGGTTCTTCAAAAATAAAAACATAAACAGGCCCGAGAATAATAAGCATCTGCCATGCTAATTGTCTGAAGTGCAACTATCTTCATCAAGGCAGTCGAGATAGCAAGCATCAAACGCCTCCAACTCGCAGGAATATGAGCGTCGCATTTATCGCAGCTTTGTCCTTCCGTGAGAGCGAGGCGCCCAGATCGTCAGCACGGAATTGTTGCTGGTCATAGGTGTCAGGGTGATTGACGCCTTGTTCTGGCGCGACGTCGACGGCGCTAAGGCATTCGCGAAGTCTGGACGCAACATGATCCTGAAACGCGATAGCCGCTTCGGCACGGTAATCGAAAGACCATCGGCAGTGAATCTCGCGCCTGCCCCTCTGCGTGATCGCCGTGCCGCAGTTTTGCGCGCTCAGATCCGCTTCAAGGGCGGAGATCTTGTTGGGAACAAGAATCTCGGCGGTCGCTTGTTCCGCCAGCGCGGTCAAAGCCGAGCACTCAAGTGTCTCCTCCGTCATGGCCACGAGCGGTTGAAAGCCCAACAGAAGCGCACCGATCGCACGTGCGCTGGACATGTCAACCTGCGTTCGATGGGTTGAAAATCATCCAGCCCTCAGAAGTGGATCGCCCGGCCATATGCGTCCAACACGCTCTCGTGCATCATCTCGGAGAGCGTCGGGTGCGGGAAGACAGTGTGCATCAGGTCTTCCTCGGTCGTCTCCAGCTGGCGGCCGACGACATAGCCCTGGATCAGCTCGGTGACCTCGGCGCCGACCATGTGGGCACCCAGAAGCTCGCCGGTGCCCTCGTCGAAGATGGTCTTGATCATGCCTTCGGGTTCACCAAGCGCGATCGCCTTGCCGTTGCCGATGAACGGGAACCGGCCGACCTTGATCTTCTTGCCGGCCTCCTTGGCCTGCGCTTCCGTCATGCCGACCGAGGCAACCTGCGGCTGGCAGTAGGTGCAGCCCGCGATCGAGTCCGGCGAGACAGGGTGGACGTCGTTCTTTCCTGCGATCAGTTCGGCGACCATGACGCCCTCGTGACTGGCCTTGTGCGCGAGCCACGGCGCGCCGGCGATGTCGCCGATCGCGTAGACACCCTCGACACCTGTCCGGCAGTAGGGATCGGTGACGACATGGGTGCGGTCGACCTTGACGCCGAGCGCCTCGAGGCCGAGCCCTTCGGTATTGCCGACGATGCCGACGGCAGAGATGACGGTATCAAACTCGTGCGTCTCGACCTTGCCGCCGGTCTCGATATGCGCGGTGACCTTGCCCTTCGCTCGGTCGAGTTTCTTGACCATGGATTTCTCCATGATCTTCATGCCCTGCTTGGCGAACGACTTCTTGGCAAAGGTGCTGATCTCGGCATCCTCGACCGGCAGGATCCGATCCATCACCTCGACCACGGTCGTTTCTGCACCGAGCGTATTGTAGAAGCTGGCGAACTCAATCCCGATCGCGCCCGAGCCGATCACCAGCAGTTTCTTCGGCATGCGCTTCGGTTCCAGTGCGTGCTTGTATGTCCAGACAAGATCGCCATCAGCCTCGAGCCCCGGCAGTTCGCGAGCACGGGCTCCGGTCGCGATGATGATGTTCTTTGCGCTCAATTCCTGCGGCTTGTCGCCCTTGACCTTCACCTTGCCTTTGGACGGGATCGACGCCTCGCCCATGATTGTCGTGACCTTGTTCTTCTTCAGCAGGTGCCCGACGCCCGAGTTGAGCTGACCCGCGACGTTGCGCGAGCGCTTGACCACCGCATCGAGGTCATAGCCGATCTTCTCGGCCTTCAATCCGAAGTCTTTTGCGCGCTCCATAAGATGGAAGACTTCCGAGGACCGCAGCATCGCCTTCGTCGGGATGCAGCCCCAGTTGAGGCAGATGCCGCCAAGGTGCTCGCGCTCGATGATCGCTGCCTTGAGACCGAGTTGCGCCGCCCGGATCGCGGCGACATACCCGCCGGGGCCTGCTCCGATCACGACGACATCATAGCTGCTCATGGCGGTCTCCTCGGGAGTTCGGTTGCAAGAAACCTATGGCGACGATCTGCTCGATGCAATTCAAGGCGCAGCAAGAAAGTGGCGAAATCAGACTATGCTGCAGCGCAACATTTCGTCTGTTTTGGCCACAACGGCAACGAACTTCTTTGATTTCTCGATGTGCCGCCGACCCCGGCCCGCTCGCTAAAGAGCCAAATCAGCCAGGGTCGGTAACCTTTGGAAGAAGTCGCGACGCGATGCTTCTTGCTGACCCCTAATGCTGGATTTCCTGCACCTTCATCACGAGGTCGTTCCAGTTCCGCTGGTTCTCGATGTCGTGCTCCAGCCCTTGCTCATCAGCAATCGTGAAACGCTTGATCGCGGGCGTTTTGCTGGTGGCCTGGTAGAGCCAGTACGCTTCGGCTTTCAGAGCTTCATCGATCGGCCTGTCGATCGACTCGTACACCATCTGCTTGCATGCGTTGATCGATTCTGCCGGGAACTGCGCGATGCGGTTTGCGAGCGCGTCGACATAGGGTCCGATTTCTTCAGGGTCGAGCGCCCTGTTGATCGTTCCCATCGCTTCGGCTTCATCGGCGTCAAAATCGCGCGCGCTCAGAATGATCTCCAGTGCGCGGCCCAGTCCGGTCTGACGCGCCATCCGTGAGGCACCGCCGCCACAGGGCAGAATGCCCATGCCGACTTCCATCTGCATGAACTTGAACTTGCCGCGCGCCGCGAAGCGCATGTCCAGCGCCAAAGCCAGTTCGTGGCCGCCGCCCCGTGCGAAGCCCTCCAGCTTCGCGATGGTCGCCTGCGGGACCTTGCTGATCCTCTCGCACACCGCCTGTAGATCGAGCAGCTGCGCGTCTTCGCGCGAGACGGCTTCGGTCGACATGTCCTTCAGGAGTTCGGTATCGTAGTGGCAGACCCAGATTTCCGGGTTCGCCGACTGGAAGACGACCACTTTGGTATCGCGGTCGCGTTCGAGGCGCATGGCAAGGCTGTTGAGGTCGGCCAACATCTCCTGACCCTGCACGTTCACCGTTCCGAAGTTGAAGGTGACGGTGGCGATTGCGTTCTCGACTTTCACGTCAAATGTCTGGAAATTCTCGTATTTCATCGGAGTGTCCCTGGCTGGACCCCGGCCTGCTTTCGCAGCAGCGGGTCAATTGAGATCGGTTCGTTGCGAAGATGCCGGGCGAGCCATGCATCATCTGGTCCGAGAATTATTTTTTTGATTTTTCAGATAAACGGCGCTCTTCTAATTACAGAATATATATTTTAGATATAAATAAGCATTGTAATCTCGGTGTTGAGGTTCACGCCGAGGGTGACTTGCGCCTCCCGGCGCTTCGAAGTCAGTTCTGATTGGTCTCAGCCGCGCAGCATGAGCGATCAGCCCATGTACCCGCCTTCTTCCCGATAGGTCAGTTCCGCAGGCGTGTCCTTTCGGCCAAGTGCGGCATTACGGGACGGAAACCTTCCGAACCGGCGGATCACGTTGCGATGGCTGATGACGGCGTGCCAGCCCTCTTCCGGCAGGCTGGGCATTCGCGTCATGAACAATCGGACCGAGCGTTCCTGATCGGGCAGGCTCTCGGAATGCTCCAGCGGCAGGTAGAAGAACTGTCGTCCGGGCTCGGGCGTCATCAGGTCAAATCCGCGCCCGATCGCCATTTTCGCCAGCGCGCGGCACATCGGGTCATGCGCGTAGGCCTCGGCTGTTCCCCGGTGCAGATTTCGCGAGAACTGGTCGATCAGGATCACCAGGGCCAGTGCGCTTCTCGGTGTGGCCGCCCATGATCTGAGCTGTCCCGCGCAAGCCTGGGCGCGCAGATCGCCGAACTCACGCGCGATGCGATCGTCGATCTCGTCGCTCGCCTTGTACCACCCTTCAGGCCCGACCTCCTCGAGCCAAAAGGTCACCACCCTGTCCACTTTCGTTCGGTCCATCGCTCACCCGGCGGCGACAGGCGACGTTTCCTGTTCCGTCGCCTCCTGCGCCTCTTCCATCGCCGCCTCCCAGGCAGCATCGGTGGCAACCTGACTGACAACCGGGCTCATGGCAACCATCGGGCCGGTCTCGTCAACCGGCGTGGATGGCCGCTGCGTCATGCGCCAGAGCGCATAGAGGAACGTGCCGCCCATCGCGGTCGCGATGACCAGGAAGAAGCCCGCAGGTCCGAAGTTCTCCATTGCGAAGCCGACGACGATGGGTGCGATGAGCGCGCCGACCCCGTTGATCAGGATCATTCCGCCGGCGGCCGAAGCCATGTCCTCGTGTGCCAGCAGGTCGTTCACATAGGCCGCGAGCAGCGAGTAGAGCGGGTTCGCCATCCCGCCGACCACGAAGGCGAGTGCCGTCAGCGCGTAGAAGCCCCCAGCCAAGCTGGCGAGCACGGCACTGAGGGCGCCTATCATGGTCACGATCGCAATCAGGCGGCGGCGATCCATCCGGTCGGAGAACCAGCCGATCGGGATCTGGAAGATGAGGCCGCCAAGATAGATGGCGCCGATGAAGATGGAGATCTCGATATTCGACAGGCCGAGATCGGCGGCATAGACCGCGCCCATGCCGAACAGGCATCCGAACGTGGCGCCAAGCATGCACATGCCGACGCATCCCAAGGGCGAGGTCTGGAACAACTGCACCAACGGCATTCGGCGGGTCGATTCGAACATCGGCACCGGGCTGGACGACAGCAGGATCGGCGCGAACGAGATCGAAACCAGCACCGACATGATGACGAAGAGATCGTAGCCGCCCGGATCAGCCACGTTCAGCAGCGCCTGCGCGACGATGATGCCGATCATCTGGGCAAACACATAGGCCGACATGGTCTGGCCGCGTGTCTCGTTGGTCGCGCCGTCGTTCAACCAGCTCTCGGCGACGACATAGACGCCGGAGAGACAGAAGCCGACGAGAACGCGCATCACGAACCACGCGATCGGATCGACGACCGCGGCGTAGAGAATGAAGGCCGCCGAGATCATCGACGCCAAGGCCGCGAAAACCCGGACATGCCCGACCCGGCGCAGCAGATATGGCGTGACCTGTGTGCCGCCGAGAAAGCCCACGAAGTACGCGGACATCACGAAGCCGAGCACAGACGGGCTCATGCCCTCCGCGTCGCCGCGCACGCCCAGAACGGTGCCTTGAAGCCCGTTCCCGACCATCAGCAGCATCATGCCGAGCAGCAGGGCCCACGAGTTCCGGATGGCAGTCAGCATGGTGTAGATCCCGACCGAGGTTGTTGGCCCGGGAATGTGTCGGATTTCGCCGAGGTCCGCTGTCTTGTCCGCGGCACCTGCATGTCGCTGTCGTTATGCGCGCTTCGAGCTACAGGTCGGGCAGCAGGAGCGAGCTGTCGCCGTAAGAGTAAAACCGGTAACCTGCAGCAATTGCATGGGCATAGACATCCTGCATCCGGTCCGTGCCCATCAGGGCCGAGACCAGCATGAACAGAGTCGACCGCGGCAGGTGAAAATTGGTCATCAATCCATCTGTTGCGCGAAAGCGGTGGCCAGGCCGGATGAAGATGTCCGTGTCGCCCCGGAACGGCTGGACCGTGCCGTGCTTGTCTGCGGCACTTTCGAGCAGGCGCAGCGCTGTCGTACCTGCCGGAATGATCCGGCCCCCGGCGGAGCGGGCTGCGGTGATTACCTCGGCGGCCTCGGGAGAGATCTCACCCCATTCGGCGTGCATCTTGTGATCGTCCGGGTTCTCGGTCTTGACCGGCAGAAAGGTGCCGGCTCCGACGTGCAGGGTGAGGTGTGCCGAGAGGATACCGACCGACTCTAGGCGTGCAAGCAACGCATCATCGAAGTGCAGGCTGGCAGTGGGTGCTGCGACAGCGCCCGGGTTCACTGCAAAGACGGTCTGGTAGTCCTCGTCATCCTGCGCGTCCGCCGCGCGACGTTGCGCAATGTACGGCGGCAGCGGCATGACACCGGCCTCGGCGATCGCTGCATCGAGATCAGGGCCAGACCGGTCGAAGGACAACTGGATTTCCCCGCCCGACTTTTGAGTAACTTCGGCCCCGAGCGCGCCGAAACTGATCCGGTCGCCCTCTGCCAGTCGCTTGGCAGGCTTTGCCAGTGCGGTCCACTCCGCGTCGCTTTCGCGCCGGATCAGGGTCGCCTCGATCTTCGAGATGCCCGAGCCGTGAGATGTCTCCCGTCGCCGCTCGCCGAACAGCCGTGCGGGAATCACCTTGGTGTCGTTGAAGACGATGAGATCGCCGGGGCGGAGCACGTCCGGCAAGTCGCTGACGTGCCGGTCGGTCAGATCATTGCGTCCTGCAACGAGCATCCTCGACGCCGGTCTCGGTCTGACGGGCCGCAATGCGATCAGTTCTTCGGGAAGTTGAAAATCGTAGGCGTCGATGCTCATTCGGCCTCCGATCTCATCTTCGCCGCTTCGGTCAGGCGACAACGGCGCGCGCAGCCCGGATGGGCGAGCACGCCAGGTATCGCGCGTGAGGGCGCGTCAGCGCGCTCACTCCGTTTCGTACGAGGGCCGTGATCTATTTTCTATGCGCACCCTTCAGGGCCTGATCCAGATCCTCGATCAGATCGTCCGCGTCCTCGATGCCGACCGAGATCCGAACCACATCGTTGCCTGCGCCCGCCGCCTCGCGCTGTTCATCGGTCAACTGGCGGTGCGTCGTCGAGGCCGAGTGGATGACCAGTGAGCGGGCATCGCCAAGATTTGCAACATGGCTGAAAAGCTCCAGGGCGTCGACGAACTTCATGCAGGCGTCGTAGCCGCCCTTCAGTCGGATCGTGAACAACGCGCCCGCGCCGTTGGGACAGATCTTCTTCGAAAGCTTCGCGTACGGCGAGGATTTCAGCCCGGCGTAGGTCACCGCCTTGACGTGCTTGTGGCCTTCGAGCCAGCCGGCGATCTTCGTCGCATTTTCGATGTGCCGCTCCATGCGAAGGCTGAGCGTCTCGATGCCCATCAGCGTGTAATGCGCGGCCTGGGGGTTCAGCGTCATCCCGAGATCGCGCAGTCCGACGGCGATGCCGTGGAACGTGAAGGCCATCGGGCCGAAGGTCTCGTGAAACCGCATTCCGTGATAGGCGGGCTCCGGCTCGCTGAGCGAGGGGAACTTGTCGTCCGCCGACCAGTCGAACTTGCCGGAGTCGACCACGACCCCGCCGGTCACCGTGCCGTTGCCGGTCAGGTACTTGGTCATGGAGTGGACAACCAGCGTCGCGCCGTGCTCTATCGGGCGGCAGAGATACGGGGTTGCCGATGTGTTGTCGACGATAAGCGGTAACCCGTTGCGCTCGGCGATCTTCGCTATCTTCGGGATATCGGCGATGTGACCGCCCGGATTGGCAATCGACTCGCAGAAAACCGCCTTCGTCGCGAAATCGATTGCGCCGTCGATCTCGTCCGGGTTGTCGATGTCGACGAACTTGGCCTCCCAGCCGAAGCGTTTGATTGTCTGGCTGAACTGGGTGATCGAGCCGCCGTAAAGCCGGTTCGAGACCACCACATTGTCGCCCGGTCCCATCAGCGGGAACAGCGCCATGATCTGGGCCGCGTGCCCGGACGAGCAGCAGACCGCGCCGACACCGCCTTCAAGTGTCGCGATCCGTTCCTGAAGCACGGCGATGGTCGGATTGGTCAGGCGCGAATAGATGAACCCGACTTCCTGAAGGTTGAACAGCGCGGCCGCATGATCCGCGTCGCGAAAGCAGAAAGCCGTCGTCTGGTAGATCGGAGTCTGACGCGCTCCGGTCGCCGGATCGGGTCTTGCGCCGGCGTGAATCTGTAGTGTGTCGAAGCCAAAGGTCTTCTGGGCCATCTGGTTTCCCTCGTCCTGAGTGTAGTTTTTGATATTTTACTTTGAGCCTGAGGTGTCTGGCAATTGCAGACTGACATATCCCAGTTTGGATGTGACGACACCCGAATTGATGCCGCCCCGGCTCAACTCGCCCCAGAGGCGCTGGTATTCCATCTTCGGGCAGACATCCATCAGCACCTCGACGCCCTTTGCCTCGGCCCGTTTTGCCGCCTTCTTGTCGATCACCCCGATCTGCATCCAGATCGTCTTCAGCCCACGATGGAGCAGTTTGTCCAGAGCCTCATCGACGACACGGCCCGCTTCCTCGGATCGACGGAAAATGTCGACCATGTCGATCGGGTCGTGCTTTCTCGGAAGTGATGAAAGGGACTTATGGACCTTTTGCCCGAATGCGTTCTTGCCCGCGTATACGGGATTGACCGGCAATACCTTGAACCCCTGCAGCGCCAAATAGCGCGCAACGAAGAAACTCGGGCGTACCTCATTCAACGAGACACCGACGGCAGCGATCGTGCGGGTCCGATCCAGAACCTCGCGCAAGTACCGGTATGAGTAACCGTGGATCATGGTTCGAAGACTGTCATGTTCGCGCGCGGCTCTGAACCGACCGATCCGCCGCCGCGCAGAAAAAAAGTCCGCCGGGGGTTCTTTGGGGGGAGAAGCCGGCGGACGTCAAGTCGGAACGAGGGACAGTGAGTCACAGAGCGGGGTCGTTCAAGCTCCGCTCCGTCCATACGAATATGGGTCATCAGTTTACAATCTGTAACCCTTCGTCGCAATCTCGTGATGAAGAATATGCTAAGCAATTGAATTTGAACGAATTTCAATGTGAGTTTATTGACGCATTTCTGCGAGTGCGACGGCTGCGGCATTCGAAACATTCAGCGAACCGAATTCTCCTGCCGGCGTGATTCGCGCCAACGTTGTGCAGAGCTCCCGTGTGCGCGCCCTGAGACCCGGCCCCTCGGCACCAAGAATGATAGCGGCTGGGACGTCTCGATGTGCTTCCGCAGCCTCGGTCAGATCCGTCGTTGCCGATCCGTCAAGCCCGATCAGTGCATAGCCCATCCTGGCAAGATCCTGCATCGTATCGCCGAGGTTTCGCACGCGAAGATACGGCTGGCGCTCGAGCGCGCCGGATGCGGATTTCGCCAGAGCCCCGGTTTCCGGCGCTGCATGGTGGCGGGGAGCGACGACGGCACGGGCGCCGAAGACCTCCGCGGATCGCAGGATCGCACCGACATTGTGCGGATCGGTGACGCGGTCGAGCAGCACAAGCCGCGGAGATGGTCCGGCATCGGGCGCCGCAAGGTTCTCGAGCCGTCCCCAGTCGAGTGGCATCACCTCAAGAGCCGCCCCCTGGTGCACAGATTGCGGATCGAGCGGGGCCGCGAACTTGCGCGCATCGGAGGTCTCCGGCGTCATCCCGCTTGCCGATATCGCTTCTTGTAGCCGATCCGCCGCATTCAGCGTCACGATCAGCCTGAGTCTCTCGCGGTTCGGATTGAGTAGCGCGTCGCGCACCGCGTGCAGGCCGAAAAGCCAGACCGGCTCGGGCCCGGCCTTGCGCGCCCGGTCCTTCTCGATCGCCCATTTGGGCTTCCTGCCGTCTCGTCGATCGGCCAAGCCTGATCTACCTTATGCGATTGTCAGGTGCGCTCCGTGGGTCAGACTGGCGCGTCACCCGCAAACGGCCAGACACCCGCCCAAATATGGATGTAGCCGACAACGACGAACAGGACCAGCGACACGACAATATGCACGCCTAGGCCGACTGCGCTTGCCTTTCTGTTAAGCGCCGGCTTGCCATCGCGCTTGTTCGAGCCGATTAGCGCGATGACCGCCCAGGCAAGGATGCCGCCGAACAAAATCACGCTCGCCAGATCGCCATTCACCAGCAGGTGGGCCAGCGCCCAGATCTTTGCGGCAGCAAGCTGCGGATGGCGGATCTTGTTACGCACGAGGCTGGGTACGTTGCCCGCGATGAACACGAAAATTGCTAGCAGCATCAGCAGGTTGTTGACATGGGTCAGGAACAAGGGAGGTAGCCAGATCTCGACGTAGTCGGCCGACTGATAGCCCTTCACCATCAGCACGACGGAGACAAGCGTCAGCACCGCTAAGATGCCTTTCGAGGGGATCTCGCCAATCGCTCTAGTCAACTTGGCACGAGCGTCGGGTGCCATGATGGCAAAGAGATGGGTCGCGAACCACGCGACCAGTCCGAGACTCAGCAATGTCATGCGCTTTACTCCGGTTGCTGTTCGGCCTCGAGGGCGCGAATGGCTTGGGCGCGCGCCAGAAGTTTGCGCGCGGTTTCGACATGCAGGTTTTCGACAATGCGGCCGTCGACGACCGCAACGCCCTGGCCCGCAGCCTCGGCTTCAGTAAAGGCGGTGACGTAACGTTCGGCCAGCGCGATATCGTCCGCACCGGGACCGAACACGTCGTTCGTTACGGCAAGCTGTGCCGGATGGATCAGGGTCTTTCCGTCAAAACCCATCTCTCGGCCTTGTTCGCACGAGGCGCGAAGTCCGTCTTCGTCCTTGTAGGCATTGTAGACCCCGTCGAGGATGGCCTGCCCGTTCGCCCGGGCGGCCAGCATACAAAGTCCGAGCGCGGTGATCACCGGCAGGCGCGTCTCGGTATGCTGCGCGTCGAGTTCCTTGACCAGATCGTTGGTGCCCATCACGAGACAGGCTAGGCGCGACGACGACGCGGCGATCTCGGCGGCGTTCAACATGCCGAGCGGCGTCTCCATCATGGCCCAGATTGCCATTTCGGCAGGCGCACCGGCGGCGTCGAGCCGGGCAGAGGCATCCAGGATCGTGGCTGCGGTCTCGACCTTCGGGATTAACACCGCATGAGCCCTGGAGGTTGCGACAGCACCCAGATCATCGGCGCCCCAGGGCGTGTCGAGCCCGTTGATCCGGACCGCCAGTTCGCGCCCACCGTAGCCGCCCTCAGCCAGCGCTTCGGTGACGCTCCCGCGCGCCGCCGGTTTCTCCGCAGGGACAACCGCATCTTCGAGATCGAGGATCAGCGCATCGGCCGCGAGCGTGCGAGCCTTCTCCAGAGCACGCGGTTTCGAGCCCGGCATGTATAATGCGGAACGGCGCGGACGCGCGGTGTGGTCGGTCATCGATCAAGTCCTTTTGAATTGCGCGGACCCTATCGCGAGGCCCCAAAACACCGCAATGCGCCTAGCGGGCGCAGACGAATTCTGCGCAGTCATGTACCTTTGTTCAGGCTCACAGTTCGAAGATTTCGATTGGACTTAAGGCGAGCGACAAACTTCGCCCATGCAACTCCAACGGGCTGTGAGAGACAGGGTTGTGGGCAGATTTCCCGGGCGCAATGACGACGTGCCGCACCTCAAACGAGCCAAACAGTAGAAGGCGCAACACAGAGCGCACGGTGGTTGCTCATATGTTCTTAACCCTGATTCGCGACACTGGGTGCCACGAATCGCAAACCCGTCGAAGCGGGAGGTGACCTAAACTAACCGGGAACGCGACGCGCTTTAACATGGAGAGGTTTCTCTGCCGTTAAGGGCAGGGGGTATTCCTCCTCTCCAAACTGGATATGCGGCCGAGCGCCCGGAAAGGTTACTATGACTGGACTATTCGCTAAATTCGCCGCACTCGCGCTGGTTTCCGTGTGTGTTGCTTTCTCGACGACGGCGCAGGCACAGATGGTGTGCGGTGCGCGTGGCGAGATCATCAAGCAACTCGAAAAGAAGTACGGCGAGACCCGCCGGTCTCTCGGTCTGCAGCAGGGCCGCGGCGTCGTCGAGATCTATGCATCGGCGAAGACCGGAAGCTGGACGATCCTCGTGACCGATGCCCGCGGCAAGAGCTGCCTCATGGCGGCCGGCGAAGCCTTCGAGATCGAGGCAGTGGCGGAAGTCGATACTCCGACCTGATCCCGCTTGGTCCTACGAGAAAGGGCGCGGACCCGCTTTCGCCCGCGCCCCAAATGCTTTCCTATTCAGGCTTTGGAAGTCGCCTCTGCCTCAGAACGCCATCTTGTAGGCGAGCGAGCCGACAAGACCTAACGTGCCGTTCAGCCCGACCGAGCCCGATCCCGACAGACCGATGAAAGATCCCGGACTGATCGTCCAAAGGATGTTGCCTGACAGGTAACCCCAAGTTTGATCCGGCCGTGGCGCCGAAACCTCGCCGAGCCGTTGCGGGTCCGGACCAAGCGACACGAAGAGGTCATCGTCTTTCAGATCGTGTTCCGCCGATCCGCGGAAGTTGAACTTGAAGTCGGGCACACCCTTGGGCGACCAGGTAAGCGACAGGCCCGCGCTGATCCGGTTCGACTGGATCTCGGTGTCGCCGAAGGACAGGCTGGCAGCGCCGTTGCTTTCGGTAAATCCGTCGATGCTGACCTTCTCATAGGTGAACTGCGCGAACGGGTTGAGCAGGAACTCGTCGCCGAGCGGCACGAATCCACCGATCCCTCCGCGCGCGAAGAAGTAGTGCCCGTCAGATTCGGATGTGTAGGATTCGCGCGAAGGCCCAAGTTCGAAGTGACGGTCGATGTTGTAGACATTGACGAGGCCGCCACCGACCGCTGCGTTGACGTAGAACGCCGGATGCAACGCCATCTGTCCAAATACGCCGCCGACGAACAGCCGGGACTCAAAGCCGCCGTCCTCGCCACCCGGTCCGAAATCGACCTGGCCGTGATCAACGCTGATTCCGATCCCTACGGTCGCATTGTCCATTACGGGCACATCCGCACCCAGCTTGACGACCTGTGTGCGTCCCGTCACCTCGGGCGTGATCTGCTGGGCATCCGAGTTGTAGTAGCCGCCCTCGATCGCGCCGAATACGTCTATGTCGCCGACCTCGCGCCGTCTGCGATTGCCGAATTCATCGAACTCGAACAGGACGGTCGGATTGAGCCGGTTCTCGAGAGAGAGCGACTGCTGGCGCAAGGCGGTCAGCGTGGCGACCGAGATTGCACCTGTCTGGGTCGCGGCGCGCAGACCTGCCAGTGCTGCCTGAGCGAACAGCTGGTGAGCCGCGGCAGTCGGGTGGACAGGGTCCGCGAAAATCCGTTGCTCGCTGTCCGCCGACGCGTTGACGCCCTGGACGCAGGTCAACGCGCTGCCGGGGCAGGCGACCTGCGTCGCGGCATTCGGGGCGGTGAACCCGTACCGAACAGGATCGGCCTGCACCGCCGACAGCAGCTTGCCTGCGTCCACGATCGGCGCCGACCCTCCCAGCGCTGTGCTGAGCGCGTCATTGAAGGCATTCGTGAGCGAGGTGAACACCGCGGCGCGGGTCGCGCCAGATCCGATGCCGAGCGGAGTCGTGCCGATGTCCGGTACGGTCACGACGATCACGGTCTTCGCGCCCGCCGCCTTGAGCCGGTTGACCTGCACGACAACGTCACGGGCGGCCTGCTCAATCGTCGCGGTGGCAGTCGCCTGCGAGCCGCCAAGCGCGACAACGCCCTCCTGCACGATGACGTCGTTGTTCCCGGCCCAGACGATCACCAGATCGTTGGCGTTGAATCCGGGATTGGTCGCCAGAAGCCGATCGACCTGTTGTACTGCCGGAATGGTCGTGATCCCGACCGCGGCGTTATTTCCGATCCCGGCGGGATCGGTCACGCGTGCTCCACCCTGCGCGAAGTTGGTGCCACCGGTGTTGATGTCGTTGCCGAGACCGAGACCCGCTCCGGCCGGCGAACCGTTGATGATGTTCGGTTGCAGGTCGATGCCGATGTCGCTCGCCAATTGCTCGGCGTAAGTGACCGACGACCCGTCCAGCGCATTGGTGGTGAACCGGTATCGAACTCCGGTCGGCAAAGCGCCGCCGCTCGCGACTACAGCCGCCTGGCTGTAAGTCCCCGCGTCGCTCAGACTGTCCCCGATCACGAAAAGCCGGTCAAACCGCAGTTCTTCTGCGCTTGCAGACACAGCGCCAAAGCTACCTAGCAATAACGCTAGGGTTGCATATTTCCTGAACATTTCTCCCCCTTGGAAAGCATGATTATTTTTTCTTCCCAAGTTCACGAAACATATGTGACGCCGGGGAAGTCAAACGAAATTCAGCAGAAATCAGGGAATTCTTGGTTTCGATTCTTTTTAGAGCTGATGTCGGATCGGACGCATCAGATGCAGAGCTGCCGATCCGCCGGTCGGATTCCTGTGGGCGTTCGCCGCTGGCTTCGCCTCTGAGCGGTTGCAGTCGGAGGTCAAGGCCTAACACAAATCTGGCGGTGGTTTGGAGAAGCGGCTGATAAGCAAAGGAAATAAATGGCGACTGGGGGCATCGCGCAGCTTAAATTAGCATCACAATTAGTGAGACGTCTGAGGCGTCGCGATCGAGCAGATCACGACAAGGCTTCGACAAGCGTTACTTTCGCACCAGCTCTGGACGTCTCAGGATGGGGCGGGCCGCCATCGGACGACCCGCCTCGAGTTCAGAACTTCAAAGATCCGCCGATCGAGAAGATGTGCGCTCCGCCATCGTAGACAACCTGCGTGCCCGGAGCGGCGTTACGCAAACCGACGACAGGATCTTCGAGCGCGAACAGATACGAGTATCCGAGGTCGAGGGACATGTGATCGTTCATGTCGTAGGTTGCGCCAACCGACAGCCAGAGACGATCCTCATCCGGCACCCGTGCTGTCCGGTTTGTGGCGTTCACCGAGTTGACCTGGCCAGCCAGGAAGTCGTCATTCGTCGGCGTCTGGTCCCAGGCGGCGCCGAGGCGAAGCGTCAGGTCCTGCGTGGCGTCGTACTCGCCTCCGACCGCGATGAAGAATGCGTCGTCATAGTTCTGCTCGTCCGTGACCACGATTCCCGTTGCGGCCCCGGAGAATGTTGTTTCGATCTCGTCGAACACCGACCACTGCTGCCATTGGATTTCGCCCATCAGGCGAATGTCAGTGGTGATCGATTGGATGATCCCGGCAGACACCGTTCTCGGGAGCGCCGCGCTCGCTTCGACCGGGTTCACCACACCGGCAAGGCCGACCAGCGCCGGATTGCTTGCGGCCGCTGCAAGGGCATTGGCGCCGGTTCGCGAGAATGTGCCGGTGCCAAGAAGCGTCAGATCGTAGCCGTTGTCATAGGCCAAGCCGATCTGGGTGCTTGGCGTCGGTTTCCACATGACACCCGCCGAGAAGCCTGCGGAAACTCGATCGCCTTCGAGATTCAACAACCCGGACGTCAGACGCGCGTCGGCGTAGATGATGTTTCCCGAAAAGGCGAGCGTCAGGCTTGGATCAGGCTGGTAGGCGAACGTAGGCGCAAAGACGAAGGTTTGAAGTTTCGACGTCAATGCATCGTTTGCCACGGTACTGGTCGGTTCGTACTGAGTGACCAGACCAAACGGTGTGTAGAGTGAGAGACCAACGAGGAACTCGGGATCGAAACGGTAACCGACATAAGAGTTGGCGAGTCCGGCAAACCGATCCGCGTCTACGGATTCGCCCGTAGTGCTCACGACGCCGTCCGCAATCGGCTGGATGAATGCGAGTCCACCGGAGATCTCGGCCTCCTCAACCATCCCAATGGCGGCCGGATTGAAGCCCATGGATTGAAGCCCGCCCGAGCCTGCAGTGGCCCCGGCGAAAGACACGCCCTGCGCTTTGGCGGAGCGTTCCTTCAGTGCGAAGCCGCCCGCTAGAGCGGTGCTTGCGCTCATCGCCACGGCCGCGACACCGGCTGTCAGCAAAAAGGGAATGCGCAGTTTCATGTTTGGTACCTCCTGCCGCGGGTCATTCCCCGCACGTTGTTGTTTCTCTGCTCTTTCCGGATCGGCGTCCGGATCTTACGTCCTCAGGCATCGCGTACGCGCCATCTTCTCGGTAAACCGCCGCAACTGAGGCTGCGCGTTCAGATGCAGCTTTAAGCTCGCCACTTGGTCGGAAACGTCGGCACCGTTGACACGGACGAGCCGGTGTCCAGCGTCAAAAACTGCGGAATTATGATTGGGTCGACGCGGGCGCCCCCTCGGCGTCGCGCGACATGTTCCCCCAACGATTTCGCAGACCTTGATCCGCCACGGCGTTCTTTCTGAGCGTCCTCTCCCTCGGTTCAGTTCTTCGACTGATCTTTGTTCATACGAATCAGGAAGCACATCTGACCTTTGGTAAGTCAATTCTCAACAGCGTTATCGGAAGCAATTTCTGGAAATTTTTCCTCGATTGTGGGAAATTTTGTTAGACACGTCGTCGCCTCGCGCGCTTTTCCTGTTCGTGCGACGTGGCCGAGTTCGCGCAGCAGTTCACCGCAACATTCGTCGCGCCCTTGCCAATCGAGGTCAGATCAGGCAGTCAGCGCGCCGACCGCGACTCCCCGAGCGTCCTGGCGCCGTCGCAGCCGCGGAGGACAACCAGCAAGGAGACTGTCATGTCCAGAAGCAAGATCGCGCTGATCGGCGCCGGTCAGATCGGCGGGACGCTCGCTCATCTCGTGGGCTTGAAGGAATTGGGCGACGTCGTCCTGTTCGACATCGTCGAGGGCGTTCCCGAGGGCAAGTCGCTCGACATCGCCGAAAGCTCGCCGGTCGACGGGTTCGACGCGGCCTTCAAGGGCACCCAGGACTATGCCGATATTGCCGGGTCGGACGTGGTGATCGTCACCGCCGGTGTGCCGCGCAAGCCGGGCATGAGCCGCGACGATCTTCTGGGCATCAACCTCAAGGTCATGAAGGCCGTCGGTGAGGGCATCAAGGAGCACGCGCCGGACGCTTTCGTGATCTGCATCACCAACCCGCTCGACGCCATGGTGTGGGCGCTGCAGCAGTTCTCGGGTCTGCCGAAAGAGAAAGTCGTCGGCATGGCCGGCGTGCTCGACTCGTCGCGGTTCCGGCACTTCCTCGCCGAGGAATTCGATGTGTCCGTCAAGGACGTCACCGCGTTCGTGCTGGGCGGGCACGGCGATACCATGGTGCCGCTGACGCGCTATTCGACCGTCGCGGGCATTCCGCTGCCGGATCTCGTGAAGATGGGCTGGACGACGCAGGAAAAGCTCGACGCGATCGTACAGCGCACCCGCGATGGCGGCGCCGAGATCGTCGGCCTGCTGAAGACCGGTTCGGCGTTCTACGCGCCCGCCGCCTCGGCGATTTCCATGGCCGAATCCTTCCTCAAGGATCAGCGCCGGGTTCTGCCATGCGCCGCCTGGGTCGACGGGGCCTACGGGCTAGACGGCATGTATGTCGGTGTCCCTGTGATCATCGGCGAAGGCGGGATCGAGAAGGTCATCGAGATCGAGCTCGACAAGGCCGAACAGGCGATGCTGCAGAAATCGATCGACGCGGTGTCGGGTCTTGTCGAGGCTTGCAAGGGCATCGACTCGACGCTCGCCTGAGCCCTTAACCTTTAGCTAATCGTACGACCATAGGGGTGGCGAGCGCCGCCCTTACCTGCCCGTCGCCGGCGCGCTGTGTCGGCGGGCCGCAGGACCGCTAGTTTTGAGGCGGTTGAAGTCAAGGCAGGGCGACGGTACACGAATGTCGAATACCCGGTCAGAAGTGTCGCAATTGCGTCCGGGCCCGGGACAGACCGAAGAAACGGGCCGTCCGGCCCAAGCTCGGGAGGGCTGAGCCCCATGAACATCCACGAATATCAGGCCAAGGAGTTGCTGCGCAGCTACGGCGCGCCGGTCTCGAACGGGCACGCAGTGCTGCAGGGCGACCATGCGCGCGAGGCGGTGGATGATCTCGGCGGTCCGGTCTGGGTGGTCAAGGCGCAGATCCACGCCGGGGGTCGCGGAAAGGGCACGTTCAAGGAAGCCGACGCGGGCGAAAAGGGCGGCGTGCGCGTCACCTCCGATCCCGAAGAGGCCGTGCAGTACGCCCAGCAGATGCTCGGCAAGACGCTCGTGACCAAGCAGACGGGCGCGGCCGGCAAGCAGGTCGGGCGCATTTACATCGAAGACGGCGCGGCCATCGCCAACGAGTTCTACCTCGCACTGCTGGTCGATCGAGAGACCTCGCAGGTGTCGTTCATCGTCTCGACCGAGGGCGGCATGGACATCGAGGAAGTCGCCGAGGAAACGCCGGAGAAGATCCTGACCTTCTCGGTCGATCCGGCCACCGGTGTGCAGCCCTATCACGGCCGCAAGGTCGCCAAGGCGCTGGGCCTCAGCGGCAACGCGGCCAAGCAGGCGAACAAGCTGACCGGCACGCTCTACAAGATGTTCACCGAGAAGGACGCGAGCCTGCTCGAGATCAACCCGCTGATCCTGACCGAGGGCGGCGACATCATCTGCCTCGACGCGAAGATGAACTTCGATTCGAACGCGCTCTACCGGCACCCGGATCTGGTCGCGCTGCGCGACGAGACCGAGGAGGACTCGAAGGAACTCGAAGCCTCGAAGCACGATCTGAACTACATCGCGCTGGATGGTGAGATCGGCTGCATGGTCAACGGTGCCGGGCTGGCCATGGCGACGATGGACATCATCAAGCTCTACGGCTCCGAGCCTGCCAACTTCCTCGATGTCGGCGGTGGCGCCACCAAGGAGAAGGTGACCGAGGCTTTCAAGATCATCACCTCGGACCCGCAGGTGAAGGGCATCCTGGTCAACATCTTCGGCGGCATAATGCGCTGCGACGTGATCGCCGAGGGCGTGATCGCCGCGGTCAAGGAAGTCGGTCTGCAGGTCCCGCTGGTCGTGCGCCTGGAAGGCACGAATGTCGAGTTGGGCAAGCAGATCATCAACGATTCGGATGTCGACGTGATTGCAGGCGACAACCTGGCTGACGCCGCCGAGAAGATCGTGAAAGCGGTGAAGGGGTAGGTCTGAAGACCCGGCCGGGGAGACCGAGATGGGACGCGCCATCTTCACCGTCGATAGCTACGAAGCGACTGTGTATGCCGTCAAATCCGGGCGGGGCGATCGCGAATTTGCGATGTGGTGCTACAGCGATATCCTTGAGATCAGGGGTTTCCGATACCGCTATCAGGTTTTCCTCGATGCTCCCAACTCTGCGGGTTCCGGCAGCCTGATCTACCAACGCCGAGCAAGAGGTCAGGTCGATCGCACGATCTTTGGTGTCGTGAATCTTTCGGGCGCTCAGATCGACCGCATCTACCGGCTTGTCTCGACCGAGCACCCGGTGCGGATCCGGATGGACTACGACGGCAACGACTTGCTAAGCGGAGATGACTTTTCCGCTTTCCGGAATGTAAGTGACGCTCAGGTGTTCACTGGACGAGAGCCCGCCGGTGAAGGCGAAGGCCGCACGCTGGAGTTTCCGGAATGACCTTCGCGCAACTCAACGAACAACGACGCTTTCAAAGTCGGTGCCTCGCGCACGGTCTTTCGGACAACGCGAATTTCTAACGAAGAGAGGGAAGGCACATGGCAGTCCTAGTTGATGAAAACACCAAGGTGATCTGCCAGGGCCTGACGGGCTCGCAGGGCACATTCCACTCCGAGCAGGCGATCGCCTACGGGACCAAGATGGTCGGCGGCGTGACCCCTGGCAAAGGCGGTGGCGAGCATATCGGCCTGCCTGTCTTCGACTCGGTGCACGAGGCGATGGCCAAGACCGGCGCGAACGCCTCGGCGATCTACGTGCCGCCGCCGTTCGCTGCCGATGCGATCATGGAGGCCATCGACGCCGAGATGCCGCTCATCTGCTGCATCACCGAGGGTATCCCGGTGATGGACATGATGAAGGTCAAGCGCATGCTCGAAGGCTCGAAATCGCGCCTGATCGGTCCGAATTGCCCGGGCGTGATCACGCCGGACGCCTGCAAGATCGGTATCATGCCGGGCCACATCCACCGGCGCGGCAATGTCGGTATCGTTTCGCGCTCCGGCACCCTGACCTACGAGGCCGTCGGTCAGACCACAGCGGCGGGCCTCGGCCAGTCGACCTGCATCGGCATCGGCGGCGATCCGATCAAGGGCACCGAGTTCATCGATGCGCTAGAACTGTTCCTTGGTGATGACGAGACGACCTCGATCATCATGATTGGAGAGATCGGCGGATCGGCCGAGGAAGACGCGGCAGAATTCATCAAGAGCGAAGCCGCGAACGGCCGCAAGAAGCCGATGGCGGGATTCATCGCGGGCCGCACGGCACCTCCGGGCCGGCGCATGGGTCATGCCGGCGCGATCATCTCCGGCGGCAAGGGCGGCGCCGAGGACAAGATCGAGGCGATGAAGTCGGCCGGGATCGTCGTCGCGGACAGCCCGGCACATCTCGGCGAGTCGATCCTCAAGGCGATCGGCTGAGCCGGCGGGCGCGGCGTGAAAAATGCACGCCAGCTCACTGTTTTGACCTTGGGTCAAGGCTTGCTTAACGCCTTGATTGAATGAATGATACGTGCCGTCCGGTTCAGGACGGGACGAGTCGCAACGGTGCCCGCCACAAGGTGCCAAACGCAAGGGGAAGGGCCGCCGCAAGCGACCCCTTGGACATATGACAGAAGTCAGCTCGAACGAGCAGTTCCACGCCTCCAGCTTTCTGCAGGGGCACAACGCCGAATACGTCGAACAACTCCACGCCGCTTATGTGAAGGATCCGGGCTCAGTCGATCCGACCTGGCGCGATTACTTCGCATCGCTCGGCGAGGCACCGGATCAGGTGGTGTCCGAGGCGCAAGGCGCGCCGTGGGCCCGGGCCGACTGGCCGCCCGCGCCGTCCGACGAGACGACGGCAGCGCTCGACGGCAACTGGGATGCCATGCCCGACGCCGAAACGCTCGAAAAGAAGATCCGGGCGAAGAAGGCGAACGGGGCGAACGGGGCTGCGGCGGCGCAGGACGAGACGGTCACGCGCAGCGCCGTGCTCGATTCGATCCGGGCGATCATGTACATCCGGTCGTTCCGCTCGCGCGCCCATCTCGGCGCAAATCTCGATCCGCTCGGGCTGCAAGGGGCCGTGGATCATCCTGAGTTCGACCCGAAGTTCTTCGGCTTCTCCGAGGCCGACATGGATCGCCCGATCTACATCGACAATGTGCTCGGGCTCGAGACGGCGACCCTGCGCGATATCCAGGCGATCCTGAAGCGGACCTATCAGGGCACGTTCGCACTCCAGTTCATGCACCTGCAGGACCCGGAGCCGAAAAGCTGGCTGCAGCAGCGCATCGAGGGGCTCGGCAAGGAAATCAGCTTCACGCCTGAAGGCCGCAAGGCGATCCTCCAGAAACTGGTCGAGACCGAGGGCTTCGAAAAGTTCCTCGGCGTCAAGTACATGGGCACCAAGCGCTTCGGCCTGGACGGCGGGGAAAGCCTGATCCCGGCGATCGAACAGATCATCAAGCGCGGCGGCGCGCTTGGCGCCAAGGAAGTGATCATCGGAATGCCGCACCGCGGCCGGCTGAACATCCTCGCCAACGTTATGGAAAAACCGTTCCGGGCGATCTTCAACGAGTTCCAGGGCGGCAGCTTCAAGCCCGAGGATGTCGACGGGTCCGGCGACGTGAAGTACCACCTCGGCGCCTCCTCGGACCGGACATTCGACGGCAACGAAGTCCACCTCAGCCTGACCGCGAACCCGAGCCATCTGGAAGCGGTGAACCCGGTCGTGCTCGGCAAGGTGCGGGCAAAGCAGGCGCAGAAAGGCGATGATCGGACCAGCGTGATCCCGCTCCTGTTGCACGGCGACGCAGCCTTTGCGGGGCAGGGCGTCATCGCGGAGGGCTTCGGCCTCTCGATGCTCAAGGGCCACAAGACCGGCGGTACGATCCACATCATCGTCAACAACCAGATCGGGTTTACGACCGCGCCGCACCACAGCCGGTCGAGCCCCTATCCGACCGACATCGCCAAGATGGTCGACTGTCCGATCTTCCACGTGAACGGCGACGATCCTGAGGCGGTGGTGCACGCGGCCAAGGTCGCGACCGAGTTCCGCCAGAAGTTCCAGCGCGACGTCGTAATCGACATGTTCTGCTATCGCCGGTTCGGCCACAACGAGGGCGATGAACCGATGTTCACTCAGCCCCTGATGTACAAGGCGATCAAGAAGCACAAGACGACCGTCGAGCTCTACGGCAACAGGCTGGTCGCCGATGGTTTGCTGACCGAAGCGGCCCTCGAGGATTCAAAGTCCGACTTCCAGGCGTTCCTGAATGACGAGTTCGAAGCCGGGAAAGAGTACCGGCCCAACAAGGCTGACTGGCTCGATGGCCGCTGGTCTGGGCTCGCGACGGGCGAGGGCGAGTATCAGCGCGGGCAGACCGCGGTTCCGGCCGAGACGCTGCGCGAAGTGGGCTCGGCCCTGACCAAGCTGCCCGAGGACTTCGCGCCTCACCGCACGATCTCCCGCCTGCTCGACACCAAGCGCGAGATGATCGACACGGGACAGGGCATCGACTGGGCAACCGCGGAGGCGCTGGCCTTCGGGTCGCTGATGCTTGAGGGTTACAAGGTCCGCCTGTCCGGTCAGGACTGCACGCGGGGTACGTTCAGTCAGCGTCATTCCGGCATGACCGACCAGAACACCGAGGAGCGTTTCTATCCGCTGAACCACATCCGTGAGGGGCAGTCGAGTTTTGAGGTCATCGACTCGATGCTCTCGGAATATGCGGTGCTCGGTTACGAATACGGTTTCTCGCTGAGCGAACCGAACGCGCTTGTGCTGTGGGAGGCGCAGTTCGGCGACTTCGCCAACGGCGCCCAGATCATGATCGACCAGTTCATCTGTTCCGGCGAGCGCAAGTGGCTGCGTATGTCCGGTCTGGTGATGCTGCTGCCGCACGGCTACGAAGGGCAGGGCCCCGAGCACTCCTCGGCACGGATCGAGCGTTATCTGCAGCTTTCGGCCGAGGACAACTGGATTGTCGCCAATTGCTCGACTCCGGCGAACTACTTCCACATCCTGCGTCGCCAGTTGCACCGCAGCTTCCGCAAGCCGCTCGTGCTGTTCACGCCGAAATCTCTGCTGCGCCACAAGCGCTGTATCTCGACCATGGAGGAACTGGCCGAGGGCTCGTCTTTCCACAGGGTGCTTTGGGACGACGCCGAGCACGGCAACTCCGATACGGAACTGAAACCCGATGCCGAGATCAAGCGCGTCGTGATGTGCTCCGGCAAGGTCTATTTCGATCTGCTCGACGCGCGCGACGCGGCGGGTCTGGACGACGTCTACCTGATGCGGCTCGAGCAGTTCTATCCGTTCCCGGCGCTCAGCCTGACGCGCGAACTCGCGAGGTTCCCCGGCGCTGAAGTCGTCTGGTGTCAGGAAGAGCCGAAAAACCAGGGTGCGTGGTTCTTTGTCGAACCCAACATCGAATGGGTCCTGAGCCGAACGCGGCCGTCCGGAGGACGTGCGGAATATGCCGGGCGCGCCGCGTCGGCGTCGCCTGCGACCGGGCTCGCATCTCAACACAAGGCCGAGCAGGACAAGCTGGTGCGCACGGCACTCGGGCTCGGCGAGTAAGAGGGACAGAAAATGGCAATTGAGGTTCGGGTCCCGACGCTCGGCGAATCAGTGACCGAGGCAACGGTCGGAAGCTGGTTCAAGCAACCGGGCGAGGCCGTCGCGGCCGACGAGATGCTCTGCGAACTCGAGACCGACAAGGTCGCGATCGAGGTGCCATCTCCTGTGGCAGGCGTGCTCACGGAACACGTCGCAAAGGAAGGCGACACGGTCGAGGTCAATGCGCTTCTCGCAACCATCGAGGAAGGCGCCGCCGCCGCTGCTGCGGCGCCCGCCGCGGCGGAGGCTGCGACACCGGAGCCTGCCCCTGCCGCCGCTGCTCCCGAAGCGGCCCGCACGGACATCGAGAACGCGCCATCGGCCAAGAAGGCCATGGCAGAAGCCGGGCTGAGCGCCGATCAGGTTTCAGGCTCGGGACGTGACGGTCGCATCATGAAAGACGACGTCGCGAAGGCCGCTTCGGCGCCGGCGGCACCCGCGCCCGCCGCACCCGGTGTGGCAGCACCGGCCGCGGACGGCGCGCGCGAGAAGCGGGTGAAGATGACCCGCCTGCGCCAGACGATCGCGCGGCGCCTGAAGGAAGCGCAGAACACCGCGGCGATGCTGACCACCTTCAACGAGGTGGACATGACCGGCGTGATGGAACTGCGCAACGAATACAAGGATCTGTTCCTGAAGAAGCACGGCGTGAAGCTCGGCTTCATGTCGTTCTTCGTGAAAGCCTGCTGCCATGCGCTTCAGGAAGTCCCGGCAGTGAATGCCGAGATCGACGGGACCGAGCTCGTCTACAAGCACTATGTGAACATGGGCGTCGCGGTCGGCACGCCGACGGGTCTGGTCGTGCCGGTCGTGCGCGATGCGGACCAACTCGGCTTTGTCGCGATCGAGAAGACGATTGCCGGGCTCGGCGAGAAGGCGCGCGACGGCAAGCTCTCGATGGCTGACATGCAGGGCGGGACGTTCACGATCTCGAACGGCGGTGTCTACGGCTCGCTGATGTCGGCGCCGATCCTGAACCCGCCGCAGTCGGGCATCCTCGGCATGCACAAGATCCAGCAGCGCCCGATGGTCGTCGGCGGTCAGATCGTCGCCCGTCCGATGATGTATCTCGCGCTCAGCTACGATCACCGGATCATCGACGGCAAAGAGGCCGTGACGTTCCTCGTGCGCGTCAAGGAGGCGCTGGAGGATCCGCGCCGCCTCTTGATGGATCTCTGACCGGGAGGGTCCGGTGCTGCCACCGATCGTGCCCTACCTGACCGTCAAGGATGCCAGGTCCGCCCTGGACTTCTACGGCAGGGCGCTGGGGGCCGAGACGCTAATGATCCTGGAAGAAGACAGTGTCATCTCGCACGCGCGCGCCCGCATCGCGGGCGGCGTCATCATGCTCTACGAGGAAAAGACCGGCGCGCCCGACAGCAACCGGGCGCCAGAAGCACTGGGCGGCTCGCCCGTCGCCATCAGACTGGAACTGCGAACGGCCGAGCGGGTCGACGCGACAGCCGCGCAGTGCATCGAGGCCGGGGCGGAGACAGTCATCGCGCCGACCGACCGTCCGTGGGGCCGTCTGGCCGAGATCCGCGACCCGCAGGGCCATATCTGGCGGCTCGCGGCCAGCACCGTCGAGGAATGATCTGGAAAGGAAAAGTCGATGTCCGAGTATGATTTGGTGATCATCGGCGGCGGCCCGGGCGGCTATGTCTGCGCGATCCGGGCCGGGCAGCTTGGCCTCAAGGTCGCCTGCGTCGAGGGGCGCGGCGCGCTCGGCGGGACCTGTCTCAATGTCGGCTGCATCCCGTCGAAAGCACTGCTGCACGCATCGGAACTCGTGCACGAGAGCAACCACACCTTCGAGAAAATGGGCATCTCGATCGGCGAGGCGACCGTCGATACCGCCAAGATGCTCGATTACAAGGACGGCGTGATCAAGTCGAACACCGATGGGATCGAGTTCCTGTTCAAGAAGAACAAGGTCGACTACGTCAAGGGCTGGGGCAAGATCACCGCACCCGGCGAGGTCACGGTCGGCGAGCAGGTGCTCAAGACGAAGAACATCGTGATCGCCACGGGGTCCGAACCGGCCAGCCTGCCGGGCGTCGAGGTCGACGAGGAGCGCGTCGTGACCTCGACCGGTGCGCTCGATCTCCAGCAGATCCCGAAGCGGCTGGTGGTGATCGGCGCGGGCGTGATCGGGCTGGAGCTGGGATCGGTCTGGGGCCGCCTCGGCTCGGAGGTGACAGTGATCGAGTATCTCGACGAGATCACGCCGGGTCAGGATCGCGAGGTCCAGCGAAACTTCCAGAAGATCCTCGCCAAACAGGGCTTCAACTTCATCCTTGGCGCGGCGGTGCAGTCCGTGGAGAAGGGAGAGGCGCTGACGGTCCACTACAAGACACGCAAGGATGAGGCCGATCACACGCTCGAGGCCGATGTCGTCCTGCTCGCCACCGGCCGGCGTCCCTATACCGTGGGTCTCGGGCTCGAGGAGATCGGCGTCGAGACCGATCGCGGCATGGTCAAGACCGACGCGCGCTGGCAGACCAACGTGCCCGGGATCTACGCCATCGGCGACGTGATCGCCGGGCCGATGCTCGCCCACAAGGCCGAGGACGAAGGCATGGCTGTCGCCGTCCAGCTCGCCGGGCAGCACGGGCACGTGAACTACGATGTCATTCCGGGCGTGATCTACACCGCCCCCGAAGTCGCGAGCGTCGGCAAGACCGAACAGGAACTGAAAGCGGAAGGGCGTGCCTACAAGGCGGGCAAGTTCGGTTTCATGGCCAATGGCCGCGCCAAGGCGAACTTCGTGACCGACGGGTTCGTGAAGATCCTCGCGGACAAGGAGACCGACCGGATCCTCGGCGCGCACATCATCGGGCCGTCAGCAGGCGATCTGATCCACGAGATCTGTGTTGCCATGGAGTTCGGCGCCTCGGCCGAGGACCTCGCGCTGACCTGCCACGCGCACCCGACCTATTCCGAGGCCGTGCGCGAAGCGGCGCTGGCCTGCGGGGACGGGCCGATCCACTCCTGACAAAATGTGATATCGCAGCACCCCGGCCGGGCCTGACAGGGCGCGGCCATTTGCGTTAAGAGGCTGCGACCGACGGGGAGACAGACATGACGAAACTGCTTGGTATCTCGGGCTCGCTGCGCAAGGGCAGCTACAATTCGATGCTGGTGCGCGAGGCGGCGCGGATCTTCGCGCCGGACGAGTTCGCCTTCGCCGACATGAACCTGCCGCTGTTCAACGAGGATGTCGAAGCCGAGGGCATTCCCGAACCCGTGCAGAGGATTTCGCAGCAGATCCTCGACGCGGATGCGATCGTCATGTCGACGACCGAATACAACAAGGGCCCGTCCGGCGTGATGAAGAACATGCTGGACTGGGTCAGCCGGCCGCGCCCCGCGCCGATGGTCGGCAAGCCTGTCGCGGTGCTCTCGGCGGCGGCCGGTGCGGCCGGTGGTCAGCGCGCCAAGTCGAACATGTACCTCTACCTGATCCCCTTCAAGGTGAAGCTCGTCTACCAGTCCGAAGTGAACGTGGGCGGTGCTGGCTCGAAGTTCGACGAGAACGGCCGCCTGACGGATGAGGCGAGTGAGCAGGCGCTGGAGCGGCTGATGGCGGAACTGAAGGCCGAGATTTGAACCAGCGGCCGGCACGAAGTTGAAATCGCGCCTTTCCTCCTGCAAGGAGCGGAACTAGCTTGCTCTGCGGTGGGAGGAAACCTCGATGTGCGGAATCGTTGGTCTTTATCTGAAAACCCCGGCGCTGGAGGGCGATCTCGGCCGCCTGACCGCGCTGATGCTGAGCGAGATGTCCTCGCGCGGGCCTGACTCCGCAGGCTTCGCGGTATACGGCGGGCAGACCGACCATGACCGGGTCTCGGCGCTCTCGCGCACGGGCGAGACCGACTGGACGGCCTACGAGAGCGCGCTGTCCGAGGTCGTCGGCGATGTATCCGTCAGCACGCTCTCCGATCACGCGATTTTCGAGACGACCGACGGACAGGCCGCGCGAAACTGGCTGATCGTCAATGCGCCGGATGTCAGCGTGCTCGGCGTCGGTCAGGCGATGGAACTCTGCAAGGGCATCGGCGACCCGGACGCCGTGGCGGAACGGCTGGACCTCGCGGGCCGCACCGGTACGCACGCGGTCGCGCACACCCGCATGGCGACGGAAAGTGCCGTGACGACCGAGGGATCGCACCCGTTCAGCACCGGCGCCGACACCTGCCTCGTGCACAATGGCTCGCTGAGCAATCACAACCGGCTGCGCGAGGTGCTGGAGAAACGGGGCGAGACCTTCCAGACCGAGAACGACTCCGAGGTCGCGGCGGGCTATCTCGCATACCGGATGCGCCAGGGCGATAACATCGACACGGCCATCGGCCACGCGATACGCGACTTCGACGGCTTCTACACGTTTGCCATCGGCACGCGCGACGGGTTCGCCGTCGTCCGCGACCCGATCGCGTGCAAACCGGCCGTGATTGCCGAAACCGACGACTGGGCGGCGATGTCGTCCGAGTTCCGCGCCATCGCGCGCCTGCCCGGCGCCGAGCACGCCGAGATCTGGGAGCCGGAACCGGCCAGGATCTATGCCTGGAGCCGCGCGGCATGACGGAAAATACCGGGCGCTGTCTCTGCCGCGCCGTGACTTACGCCTTCCGCCCGCCGATCAACTGGTGCCTGCACTGCCATTGCGAGAGTTGCCGGCGCAACTGCGCGGCGGCCTACGCGACTTTTGTCAGCGTTCCGAACGGGCAGTGGCGCTGGACCCGCGACGAACCCGCCAGTTACGCATCCTCGACCGGCGTCGAGCGCCTGTTCTGCCGGAAATGCGGCACGCCGGTTGCCTACCGCAACGACGAACTGCCGGACGAGATCCACTTCTATCTCGTCGGTCTCGACGAACCGGAAGCCTTCGCGCCCGAGCGTCACGTCTTTCTGCAGGACCAACTTGCCTGGGTGCATCTCGGCGACGATCTGCCCAAATACCACGGGTTCACCCCATGACTGCAAATACCGATCTGGACTTCACCGCACTCGACCGGCGCGAAATCAACCGCACCCTGCAGCAGGCCGAGGCCGGCAGCTTCACCGTGCTGCATCCCGGCGGCGCGCATGCCGTCGCCTGCGGGCTGGTCAACCCGATAGACGTCACGGTGAAAGGCCATTGCGGATACTACGCGGCCGGGATGAACAAGGCAGCCAGCGTCACGATCGACGGAAATGCTGGAACCGGCGTCGCCGAGAACATGATGTCCGGCAAGGTCCGGGTCACCGGGGACGTCTCGCAGTCGGCGGGTGCGACCGCACATGGCGGATTGCTGGTGGTCGAGGGCAACACCTCGGCGCGCTGCGGGATCTCGATGAAGGGCATCAACATCGTCGTCGGAGGCAGCGTCGGGCACATGTCCGCCTTCATGGGTCAGGCCGGCCGGCTGGTGATCTGCGGCGATGCCGGAGCGGATCTCGGTGACTCGATCTACGAGGCACGGCTCTATGTGCGCGGCTCGGTCGCGTCGCTGGGCGCCGACTGCGTCGAAAAGGAGATGACGCCCCACCATCTCGCCAAGCTGACGGAGTTGCTCTGCGAAGCCGGGTTCGATCACGACCCGTCGGAGTTCCGGCGCTATGGCTCGGCGCGCAAGCTCTACAATTTCGACATCGACCAGATGGATGCGTACTGATGGGTCGGGACTGGCGATTGCGGCGCCCGAGCCTCGGAACGCGCGCCCCGGTTTGCCAGCCGCGATCGGATACCAACGCACTCACTACGCATGAAGTTGCGGGCATGGAGGCCCTGCGCCCTGACCTGGGGTGCAGCGGTCGCCACGCCGCTGCCCGACACGACGCCGAAAACATGAGCGGACGAGACCATGGCTGATTACTCCAAAGCCCCCAGAACCACGCCGCGGCAGGCCGCGAGCTTCGACGAGTACACGGTCTCCGAGATCCGCCGCGCGGCGGCGACCGGCATCTACGACATCCGCGGCGGCGGTGCGAAACGCCGTGTGCCGAATTTCGACGATCTGGTGTTTCTCGGCGCCTCGATGTCGCGCTACCCGCTCGAGGGCTATCGCGAGGCCTGCGGCACCGACGTGATCCTCGGCGACCGCTTTGCCTCGAAGCCGTTGCACCTGAAGACGCCGATCACGATCGCGGGCATGTCGTTCGGCTCGCTCAGCGCGCAGGCCAAGGAGGCGCTCGGGCGCGGTGCTTCGGCCATGGGCACATCAACCACCACGGGCGATGGCGGCATGACGCCGGAAGAGCGCGGGCATTCCGATCTGCTCGTCTA
>JBCDAV010000009.1:0-173637 GCA_039184865.1 Pseudomonadota bacterium
CGGCGCCGTCCCAGGCCATCTCCAGCGCCATCTCGGCGGTCTTGTCGATGCCCATCTTCTCCATGTCGCCCATGGTGATGATGTTGGTGTCCCGCTCGCGCGCGACCTTGACCGCCTCGCGCGGGACCTGCCAGCCGCCGATGCCGACCTGCACGAGGTTGCGCGCAGGTACATTCGGCAGGTTTGTCGAGTGAAACCAAGGCGTTGTGTGCATGCGTTCATCCAGATCCTTTTCCTGGATGTCGGCATGGCGGTCGAAGTGCACGATCCCGATGGTCTTGGAGGTGCACTCGGCGATGCCGCGCACGCAAGGGAAGCCGATCGAGTGGTCGCCGCCGATGATGATCGGCATCGAACCGCTTGAAAATACGTGAGAAACGGCGCGCGAGATCTGGTCGAAGGTCTTCTCGATATTGCCTGGAATGGTGAAGATGTCGCCCGCGTCGCAGAGGCTCATCTGCTCGCGCAGGTCGACCCCGATCTCGTAGTTGTAGGGCGTGTAGAGCGCCGAGATTTTGCGCACCCCCTGCGGGCCGAAGCGCGTGCCGGGGCGGTAGGTCGTGCCGCCGTCGAACGGCGCACCCAGCACCGTGGCATCGTAGTGGCCGACCTCGGTCACGTCCTCGGTGTAAGGGGCCTTCAGAAAGGTGTTGATCCCGGCGTAATGCGGCAGCTCCCCGCGCGCGAAAGTCGGGATCGAGCGGTCCTCGATGCTGTCCGCCGCCGTCAGGCCCATGCGCAGCGCCCAGGCCTTCTCCTTCTCCCACTCGCCCTCGGGAATGTCGGCCTCGGCCCGTGCCGCCTTCCAGCCCTGCAGCTTCGTCAGGTCAGGATGGTGATGGCGCCGGTCCGGCAGGCGCCGGTCGGCGGGGTGATGCGAACGGGAACGGTCGATGGGAAGCATGTCTTTCTCCTGGGGGCCTTGTCAGGCGGCGCGCGCCGGGCACCGTCGCCGTGCGGCAGAACATTCATTTTCGACCCGGCCTGCCGGTCGTGCTATCACATCTGCGCGCAGCCGCCGGTTCCGGCGCGGCGCGCGACGGAATGATCGAGAGGCATCGGGATGATCGACGACAGGTTCGAAGCGCGGGACTGGCTCGAAGCCGAACTGATGGACGAGCTTGACGAGGACTACGAACTCGAGATCGAGGATGCCGAGCTCTCCATGAAGATCCGCGAGATCTACGACGCGAAGCTGCGCCAGAAGGTCCAGCCGATGCCGCGGCGCGAATACTTCACGAACCTGCTGCGCCTGCAGGCCGAACTGATCAAAATGCACCACTGGGTCGAGCAGACCGGCGCCAAGGTCCTCGTGATCTTCGAGGGCCGCGACAGTGCGGGCAAGGGCGGGGCGATCAAGCGCATCACCCAGCGGCTCGACCCGCGCTCGTGCCGCGTCGTGGCGCTGCCCAAGCCCTCGGAACGCGAGATGTCGCAATGGTATTTCCAGCGCTACGTCCCGCACCTGCCCGCCGGGGGCGAGATCGTCCTGTTCGACCGGTCGTGGTACAACCGCGCCGGGGTCGAGCGCGTCATGGGCTTCGCCTCGGACCGGCAGATCGAGGAGTTCTTCCGCGACGTGCCGGAGTTCGAGCGCATGATCGTGCGCTCGGGCATCACCCTGATCAAGTATTGGCTGTCGATCACCGACGACGAGCAGCAACTGCGCTTTCTCATGCGCATCCACGACCCGATGAAGCAGTGGAAACTCAGCCCGATGGATCTGCAGAGCCGCGTGCGCTGGGAGCGCTACACCAAGGCCAAGGAAGACATGTTCGACCGCACCTCTATCCCCGAGGCACCCTGGCACATCGTCGAGGGCAACGACAAGAAGCGCGCCCGGCTCAACCTGATCGACCACTTCCTCAAGCAGATCCCCTACAGGGACATGCCGAGCGAGGAGGTCACGCTGCCGGATCGCGTGTTCAACCCGGAATACGACCGCCAGACGCTGCCCGACGAGCTCTACGTGCCCAGCATCTACTGAAGGGCCGCTCCGGTCAGGCCGCATCGTTCATCTCTTTCGGCATCAGGTGCTGAAACGGGATACCGCCATTGCGCGCGTCGATGTCGTAGGTGATCGTCGCGCCGTAGGCTTCGGGTTCGTCCGGGTCCCAGCGCGGCTTGTCGAAGACCAGCACGCGGTCGCCCAGTTTGAAGCCCTCTTCCAGATCGTGCGTGACCATGAACACGGTCATACCGGTCTCGGCCTTCATGTCCATCAGGAAGTCATGCATCGACACGCGCGTGCCGGGGTCGAGCGCGCCGAAGGGCTCGTCGAGCAGCAGGATGCGCGGCTTCGCGCTCAAGGCCTGACCTATCGCGAGGCGCTGCTGCATGCCGCCTGAGAGTGCGGCCGGGTACTGGTCGGCGACATGGGCCAGACCTATGCGGTCGAGCACCAGATCCGCCGCCGTGCGCGCCTGGCGTTTCGTCGCGCCGAACAGCCAGCCCGTCGCATTGGCCGAGAACGCGGTCGCCGCCACGACATTGTCGCGCACGGTCATGTGCGGGAACACCGAATACTTCTGGAAAACGACGCCGCGCGCCTGTCCGGGTTCCTGCGCCGGCGGGTCTCCTGCAACGCGGATCTCGCCGCGCGTCGGGACCTCCTGCGCCAGCAGGAGCCGCAAGAACGTGGACTTGCCGCAGCCGGAGGCGCCGACGATCGAGACGAATTCGCCTTCCTCGGCCGTGACGTTGACCCGTTCGAGGATCGGCCGCGGACCATAGGACTGGTGGATATCCTCGGCTGCCACGAAGCTCATAATCCATCCCTCCCAAACCACGGAAAGGCGCGCTCTCCGAGTTTCTTCAAGGCATAGTCCATCAGGAACGCGAGCAGCGTGATCCAGACGACGTAGGTCAGGATCACGTCCATCGCGAGGTAGCGCCGCACCAGGAAGATCCGGTAGCCCATGCCCGCATCGGACGCGATGGCCTCGGCAGCGATCAGGAAGAGCCAAGCGGGGCCGAGCGAGAGCCGGACCGCCTGAACCAGTCGCGGCATGACCTGGGGCAGGGCGACGCGCAGCCCGATCACCAGTGACGATGCCCCCAGCGTCTGCGCCTTGACCATCATTTCCTGTGGGATCTCGACCACGCGCTGGCTGAGATCGCGGATCAGGAAGGGCGTGATTCCGATGGCGATCAGGGCGATCTTCGAGATCTCGCCGAGACCGAAGACTATGAACAGGATCGGCAGGATCGCCAGCGGCGGCACCATGGACAGGACCGAGACGAAGCCTGCGAAGGTCGAGCGCATGTAGGGCAGCAGCCCGATCAAGAGACCGAACGCCAGCCCGATCAGCGCGGCGATCCCGACGCCGATCACCAGCCGTTGCAGGCTGACGGCGGTGTCCGACCAGAACAGGATCTTGCCCGATCGCCGGTCCGGCTGGGTCACCAGCCTCTGCGCGGTCTGGACGATGGCCGCCGGTGCGGGCAGCAGCTTGTCCTTGGGGTTGTCAGCGCGCCTTATGTCCGAGGCGATGCTGTAGGCAACCAGCACCGCCAGAAACGGGATCACCAGCAGGAACAGTGCCAGCGGCTGTCCGGGTTTGACGTTGATCAGGCGCATCGGGGTCGCGGCAACGGCAGGGCGGGCGTCGCACCCGCCCCGCCGTCAGGTCAGAGCGCGCCGTCGGCGGCCATCTGCATGAAGCTCGCGTCGTAGCGGAGCTTCACATTGCCCGCGTCTCCGGTCGTCGAGCCATCGGGATAGGCCACGCCGACATAGTCGGCGCTCGGTGCGCCTTCGCCGAGGATGCCCTTGTCGAACAGGAACTCGGCGACATTGACCATCGTCTTCGGCAGCGCGTCGCTCTTGACGAAGCTCACCGCATCGGCCGGTTTCCAGAACATCTCGGTCGAGGCAAGCTGCGCCTTGTAGCCCGCGAGATCGGTGCCCGAGGCTTCGGCCATCGCGGTCAGGGCTGCCTCGTCACCGGCCTCCATCATCGCCATCAGCTCGTACCACGCACCGACCAGCGCCTTGCCGAACTCGGGGTTGTCGGCCAGCGTCTCGGTGTTGACGACCATCATGTCGATGATCTCGCCGGGAATGTCGGAACTGTCGAACAGCTTGGTGGCGCCCGGCTGCTCCAAAATCGTCGAGACAAGCGGGTTCCACGTCACCACCGCCTCGACGTCATTCGTGCCGTAGGCGGCGATCATGTCAGCGTCCGACGTGTTGATCACGCGGGACAGGTCGCTTTCCTTCAGCCCCACGCTGTCGAGACCGCGCGCCAGCAGGTAGTGGCTGACCGAAAGCTCGACCAGGTTCACCGGCTTGCCCTTCAGATCGGCGAGCCCGCCGCCGCCCTTGAGGATGACCGCGTCATTGCCGTTCGAGAAGTCCCCGACGATCAGCGCTGTCGTGTCGACGCCGCCGCCGGACGGGATCGACAGCGTGTCCATGTTCGTCGCCGACACACCGTCGAACTGCCCGGCCGTGTAGAGATTGATCGACTCGACATAGTCGTTGATCTGAACGATCTCGACGTCGATGCCGTACTTGTCGGCCCATTTGTCCATGATGCCCGAGCTTTCGAGGTAGCCCCACGGCATCCAGCCGACATAGATCGACCACGCGACCTTGAACTCGCTCTTCTTTTCGGCCATCGCGGCGCCCGCGCCGAAGGTCAATGTTGCCGCAACCGCAGCCCCGATCAGGGTGTTGAGCTTCATGGTGTCGTCTCCAGTCCTGTTTCGCCGGGCGCCAACGCCGCGCGCGGAACAGAGGAAGACGCGGCAAACGCGGCGCAGTGATCCTCCCGGGATTTTATCCCGCCGTGTACCGCACCGGAATTTGCCGCCGCGGCGCCATCTCTCGGTCCAGTCCCCGCAGCGGGCGGAACCCTAGATGACCTGCGAGGGGTAAGATGAGATGATCGCTTTGCCGGTCAAGAAATTCGCTCGTATTACAAGCAGAATACTCGAAGATGCACTCTGACTACGCATCCATGCATGCGTTTGCGCAGAAATTGCTCACACAAACGTGAAATTCGTAAATAAACGATCGCCGGTTTCGGCGCACTGTGCCTGCGCCGGGGTCGTCTTGGCCAGAAGGGGGTTCTTCGACGCCTGGATCGGCACGCGAACAGAGGGCCTGACGCCGCCGCCCGCGCTCGGCTATAGGAGATGCTCGATTGATCCGAGACGAAAGGTCCGCGCGATGCCGATCATGTTGCCGAACGATTTCGACTTCGCGCAGGGCCTCGCCATCGCGTTCCTGTTCGCCTCCTGGTTTCTCTATGCGACGGTGCTGCGGACGATTGCGAAAGGATCGCTGAACAGGCAGCTCTCGACGGTCCGGGCGCAATGGCTGCGCTTGTCCGTCGGCAGGGCTCAGAGACCGTTCGATGCGATCCTGCTCGGCCACATCATCAATTCGATCGCGTTCTTCGGTTCGGCGACGATGATCGTCCTGGCCGGGATCGTGACGGTCTTCGCAAACGTCAAGTCGGTGTACGGAACGGTCTCGGAACTGACGCTGACCGAGAGCTCGAGTTTCGAGCTTTTCGTCATCCACTTCACCGTTCTGTCGGCGATCCTCGCGCTGTCGTTCTTCTCGTTCACCTATGCGCTGCGCAAACTGATCTACGTGCTCGCACTCGTCGGCGCCTTGCCCGAGGGCAAGCTCGATCCCCACGGCGAGGAGTGCCGGCGCGAGATGGTCGATTGCGCGGCCATGGTTCTGTCCGAGGCACTGATGACCTTCAATTTCGGCATCCGCGGGTACTACTACGCCGTCGCGGGCATCGGGCTGTTCGTATCGCCGTGGCTCTGCCTTGCGCTCACCTTCGCGGCGACGGCGATCCTGATTTATCGGCAGATCGGAACGGCAACGGCAGCGGCGGTCCAGGGATATGTCGCGGTTTCCGAACGCGCGGGCAGGTCGGCGGAATAGCATCGGGACGCGCTGCGGACCGGGTGTCCGAGGGCGGGCGACGTTTTCTCGTGGAGGGGACAACGAAGCGTGCTGTCCGATGTGATCCTGTGTGCGGGATCGAAAAAAGGGCGGCGGGCCCGCCTGAGCAGTCATACACAGGTCCACGACATCGGGAGCTGCCGTCCTGCCGTGATCCTGTGCTCGTCCGATCGAACTTCAGGACGCGAACGCCCCGGCTAGCGCATGCGGTTCTAGACGCAACTGATTAAAATACCGTGAAAATTTCAGACAAAGGCGACCATTCGGTCTGAACTTCACGCTCGCCTGCAGATGCAAGTCTCATGTACGCAAGGCGCAGTAGCCGTGCGCCGCCCGGCAAACCGCCAGGATCAGCGACCGCTTGCGCGAGGTCTCATCCGTAGTACGCGTAGTGGCCTCGGAACTCTTCGACGCGCGCGATTGCCTCGGCGATGTCGACATGCCCGTACTTGAAGAACTGCACGCTCTTCAGCTTCTCCGTGTCGCTGACGTTGAAGTACTTTCCCCAGGCATCTTCCTGCCGGATCAGGCTCTGCATGATCGTCTTCATCTCGCTCATTTCGCGGAAATCCTCGAAGCCGATCATGCCCTGTTTCTTGCTCTTGCCGGACATGTATTGGCCGAGCGTGTACTTCGTCTCGTAGGCCATGAAGAGCGTGAAGCCGGTCTTGCCCTGATCGTTGATCCAGATGAGCGCGACGAAGTGATGGAGATAGCTCTCGCTCTTCACATCGAAGTGCCAGAGCTCGGCCTTCGAGGCATCGCCGGTAAACTCGAGGTCCTCCGCTTTCGTCGAATCATCCTTGACGACGCCGTATATCGCGCGGCTCACATCGACGGGGACTGCGGGGCAGCGGCTGATCGCTTGAAGCGTTTCGTTCGCCTTGATCGCGTCAACCAAATCCTGACCGGGCATGTTGCCTCCGTAAGTTGCTTTGAAAATTTCAGTATCAATTTGAGGAAGTTACCATGCCGGCGGCGGGCGCTCCAGCGCAAAGGGCGGGACAGACCGTCGCCTGGATGGTCCGGACTCCGGCGCGGATGCTCCGTTCTCTGCGGCCGCGAAACAGGAAAGCGCCACTGACCAGCGGCACCGGGCGTTGCGACGCTAAGGCAGCACGGTTACGGCCCGAAGCTGAACTGGTCCTCGTCGAGGTCGACGGCGCTGACGCCCGCCACGACCACCAGCACCTCCGAGCCCGACCGCACCACGGCGTCCGAACCGCTGTCGAGGATCGTGAGATCGGCGAACGCAAGCCCGGTCGTGTCGAGGTTGATGACATCGGTCCCGGTCTCGAAATCCTGGATCAGATCGATGCCGTCGCCGAGCCGGTAGAGGAAGGTGTCGGCTCCTGCTCCGCCCTCGAGGATGTCATTGTCGGCTCCGCCATCCAGCGTGTCGTCCCCGGCCTTGCCGACCAGCCGGTCGGTTCCGGCCAGCCCCTGAAGGACGTTTGCATCGGCGTTGCCCGACAGCAGGTTCGCCACGGCATTGCCCGTCAGGTCGAGATCGCCGGTCCCGGTGATCGCGCCGGTTTCAACATTGTCGCCCAGCGTGAGGTCCGTTCGGGTGTAGACGCTGTCGTTGCCCTCATCGGCCTGCTCCACGATCGTCGTGTCCTCGTCGTAGACGTAGTAGCGGTCGTCGCCGGGTCCGCCGACCAGCGTCGCCGAGCCGAGGAACACGCGCAGCAGATCGTTGCCTTCGAGGCCGCGGACCTCGAGCGGCCCGGTCGACTGGCTCAGGATATCGTTGCCCGCGGTGCCGGTGACGACCGGCGGGGCCGGGTCCAAGGGCGCGATGAAATCGGCGCTCGTCACATCGCCCAGCGACGTGTTCAGGACCGTCAGCATGCCGAGGCCATGCTGGACCTGCACGTGCGATCCGGCCTGATTGAGCAACAGGTCGGACACGCCCAGACCGAGGCCGGTGAGATCGATCAGATCGCTCCCATCCTCGAAATCGAGGATCAGGTCGACCCCGGCCGACAGGGCGAAGACATCCGCCCCCGAGCCGCCCTCGAGGATGTCGTTGCCACCGGCACCGTCCAGCGTGTCGTTGCCTGCGTTGCCGTCGAGGCGATCATTGCCTTGCTGGCCGGTGAGCGTGTTGTCCCCGCCATTGCCGTCGATCCAGGTTCCGGTCGTCGAGGCCGTCACGGCGAGATCGGCGGTTCCCGTCAGGTTCGCCGCTTCGATGTGATCGCCGAGCACGATGGATGCCTCGGTGAAGACCCGGTCATAGCCACCGCCCGCCGCCTCAATCACCACGTCGGTCGCACTTTCCACGAAGAACCGGTCGTCCCCGGCGCCGCCGTCCATCGTGTCCGAACCCGCCTCACCCAGAAGCGTGTCGTTTCCGGCATCGCCGAACAGCGTGTCGTCGCCCGCACCGCCGACGATGAAATCGTCATCCTCGCCGCCATAGATCAGGTCGGCGTCGGCGCCGCCCGAGAGCACGTCGTTGCCCTCGCCGCCGGTCAGCGTGTCATTGCCCTCGCCGCCCGAGATGGCATCGGTGCCGAGCCCGCCATACACATCGTCGTCGCCGATCCCGGCGATGATGATATCGATACCATCGTTGCCCTTGATGGTGTTGGCTTCGTCATTGCCGGTCAGCAGATCGTCATGCGCCGAGCCGAGAATGTTCTCGAAGCTGGTGATCCGGTCGCCGACCGCGTCGCCGCCATCGGCACTCGCCAGCGCGAGATCGATGATCACCCCGGCCGAGGAGGACTCGTAGGACAGGGTGTCGATGCCCTCGCCGCCATACATGAAGTCGGCGCCGACGCCGCCCTCGACGGTGTCGTTGCCTTCGCCGCCTTCCAGCCGGTCGCCGCCTTCGCCGCCATAGAGGCCGTCATCTCCGCCGAGCCCGCGCAGCGTATCGGCGCCGTCCTCGCCATCGAAGCGATCGGCGAAAGCACCGCCGGTGAACTGGTCCGCGCCAGAGCCGCCGATGATGTTCCAGTGCTCGACGCCGAAGGTCGCGAGGCGGGTGTTCGTCTCGAAGGTTCCGCTGCGGTAGCGCGCCGCGAAGGATCCGTCGCCCGCCGTGACGTTCAGGTTCGCGGTGATGTTGCTCCAGTCGAAGCTGACCGTGTCCGTGCCGCCCGCCAGGTTGATCGTGATCGGCCGCGAACTGTCGCCGAAGATCAGCGCATCGCCCATGAAGTGATCGTCGCCGTCGCCGCCATCCCAACGTGGAATGCTGCCGAGATTGGTCAGGCCGAAGAACACGCCGCGCTGATCAAGCATGTCATTGCCAGACCCGGTCAGCAGATCGACCATCTCGACGTTTTCCCAGGTCGTCTCGACCGACGTTCCGGCATTGATCGTGATCGGACCTGACTGGCTGTCGAGCAGCGAGAGTTCGAAGTCGAGCGCGAGATCGCTGCCGTCCGAGGCCAATATGTCGGCAACGACGAAATCGTCGCCGCCGCCGCCTGCGTCGATCGAGAAGCCGCCGAGGCCCATGAAGATCCGGTCGCGCCCGTCGCCGGTGTCGAAGACGTCATGGTCGTCGCCGCCGTAAAGCACATCGTTTCCGGCACCCGTTGCGATGTCCCAGCGCTCCACGCCTGAGGTCGCAACGGTGGTCGAGGTCTCGAACGTGCCGGACCGGTAGCGACCCGAGATCGTTCCACTACCGGACGTCATCAGGATGTTTCCGGTAACATTGCTGACATCCCAGGAGAACGTGTCGGTGCCTTCGCCCAGCGCAATGAGAACCGGCAACGAAGTGGAGCCGAACAAAAGACTGTCGCCGATGAAGTGGTCATCGCCCGCGCCCGCATCCCAGCGCGGACGCGATCCCTGATTCGTTATACCGAAGTAGACGTCGGTCGTGTCCAGTGTATCGTTGCCCGAACCTGTTTCCAGATCGAGCAGCTCGACGTTGACCCAGGTCGTCTCGACCGCGGTCCCTGCATTCGTGACAACCGCCGAGCCCTGCGTGTCGAGCAGCTTCAGATTGAAGTCGAGGCCGAGATCCGTGCCATCGGACGCGAAGATGTCCGCCTGCACGAAGTCGTCGCCTCCGGCTCCCGCATCGACATATCCGCCGCCAAGACCCATGAAGATCCGGTCCCGGCCTTCGCCAGACACAAACCGGTCCTCGAAATCGCCGCCATAAAGGACGTCGGACTGCGTGCCTGACGTGACGTCCCAGACCTCGGCGCCCGTCACGATCACATTCGCAATGCTGCCGGTTCCGCCGGTGATGAGACCGCTCACCGGGTCCATGTTCACGACATTCGTCGCGAGGCTCCAGTCGAGGGTGAGCTTGTCGAATCCTTCGCCCAGATTGATCCGAACCGGCAGAGACGACGACCCGTAAACGCCGGTATCGCCGATGAAATGGTCGTCCCCGCCATTTGCGTCCCAGCGCCCGACCATCCCCTGGTTCGTGGCGCCGAAGTACACGCCGGTTGCGTCCAGCGTGTCGTTGCCCGATCCGGTCTCGAGATCGAGCAGTTCGATGCCTTCCCAGGACATCTCGACGGCCGTCCCGGCATTGGTGACGACCGGACCCGACTGCGTGTCGAACAGTGTGAGGTTGAAATCGAGGCCGAGATCCGTGCCGTCGGTCGTGAAGATGTCGGCCTGTACGAAGTCGCCGCCATCGCTGCCCGCATGCACGGTGCCGCCGCCGAGACCCGCCCAGATGCGGTCGCGCCCGTCGCCGGATACGAACCTGTCGGCCTCGTCGCCGCCGTAGAGGATGTCGTCGTTCGAACCAGAGGTGATGTCCCAGACTTCCGCGCCCGTGACGATGACGTGGGCGACCGTCGAGGTTCCGCCGGTGATCAGACCGCTCACCTCGTTCATGGTCACGTTGTTGGTGGCGAGCGCCCAGTCGAGCGTGAGCCGGTCGAAACCGTCGGCCAGATTGATGATCACCGGGAGCGACGACACTCCGTAGACGCCGGTGTCGCCGATGAAGTGATCGTCGCCGCCATTGGCGTCCCAGCGCCCGACCATCCCCTGGTTCGTGGCGCCAAAGAACACCCCGGTCGTGTCCAGCGTGTCGTTGCCAGCCCCGGTTTCGAGATCGATGAGCTCGATCCCCTCCCACGAGCTTTCGACCGCGGTTCCGGCATTGGTGATCACCGGGCCCGACTGCGTGTCGAGCAGCGTGAGATTGAAGTCGAGGCCGAGGTCGGTGCCGTCCGAGGTGAAGATGTCGGCCTGAACGAAGTCTCCGCCATCGCTGCCGAGATGGTAGGTTCCGCCCGAAAGACCGCCCCAGACCCTGTCGCGGCCGTCGCCCGTGACGAAGCGGTCTTCCAGATCGCCGCCATAGAGAATGTCGTCCCGCGTGCCCGAGACGATGTCCCATTGCTCGACGCTGGTGACGTTCATGACCGAATTGAGCTGCGACCCGCCGGAGAAGAAGCCCCCGCGCAACTCGCCTGTCGCCGGGTTGTAGGTCACCGCGTTGGTGATCCCGCCCCAGTCGAGCGTCAGCTTGTCGGTGCCCTCGCCGAAGGCGATCACGATGGGACGCGACGAGTCGCCGAAGATCAGGCTGTCTCCGATGAAGTGGTCGTCGCCAGCGCCGGCATCCCAGCGCGGAAAGACACCGGTGTTCAGCAGGCCGAAGTAGACGTCCGTCTGGTCGAGCGTGTCATTGCCGCTGCCTGTCTGAAGGTCTAGCAGGTCGACGCCTTCCCATATTGTCTCGATCGGGGTTCCGGCGTTGACCGTCACGGCGCCGCTGTGCGTATCGAGGATCTTCAGGGTGAAGTCGAGGCCGAGATCCGAGCCGTCCGGCATCAGGATATCGGCCTGAACGAAGTCCGACGCACCGTCGCTGCCGCCGCCCGCGACGCCGCCGATAAAGACGCCGCCGCCCAGGCCGCCATAGATCCTGTCCTGGCCCAGGCCCGCTTCGAACCTGTCCGAGTGATCGCCGCCATAGAGCTGGTCGTCACCATCGGCCGAGGTGATGTCGAAGATTTCGACATTCTCCAGCAGTGCCGTGCGGTTCGGGTTCGTGCTGGTGCGGTAGGAGTAACCTATTGCGGTATCGTCTGTGCGGAAGACATTCTCGGTGGTCCCCGACCAGTCGAGGACGATCGTGTCCAGCCCGGCGCCGCCGTCAAAGCGAGTGAACGTCGAGCCGGAGAACGTCAGGTAGCCGGCATCGTCACCGTCTCCACCATAAATGATATCGGTACCACTGACGCCGCCGTAGAGGACGTCGCTGCCCTCATGGCCGAACAGCGTCTGGCTGCCCGCGCCGCCGGTGATGACGTTGTCCAGCGTGTTTCCGTCGATCGTGGCGCTGCCGGAGTCGATGATCGTCAGGTCCTCGACCCCGCCGCCGTCGAGACGCATGTCCCAGCTTGCGAAGCCATTGGCGGCAAGCTCGATCAGGTCGTCGCCTTCGCCAATCGCTTCGACCACCCGGTCGCCGGTTGTCTCGACCCGGTAGACGTCATCGCCGCCGTTCCCGGTCAGCAGATCGGCGCCGCCGAGGCCGTCCAGCGTGTTGCCGACCGCGTTCCCGGTGATCGTGTTGGCCAGCGAGTTACCGGTACCATTGACCGCCGTTCCGGTCAGGATCAGGTCATTGAGGTTCGCGTTCGTCGCGAAGGAGAAGTCGACCGACGAGCGCACGAGGTCGATGCCCGTGCCGATCTCGGTGACGATATCGGCGACATCGTCGACGATGTAGGTGTCGCTGCCATTGCCGCCGACCAGCGTATCCGCACCGGTGCCGCCGTCGATCAGGTCGGCCCCGTCTCCGCCAACCAGAAGATCGTTGCCGGCCAGTCCGAACAGGCTGTCGTCCAGCCCGCCGCCGCGCAGGGTGTTGCCGGTATCATCTCCGGTCAGCGTGTCGTTGAAGGCCGACCCCTCGACGACTTCGATGCCGTCGAAGGCGTCACCGGCTTCCTCGCCGCCGGTCCCCACATGCACGCCCTCGATGACCATGGTGGCGAGATCGATCTCGACCGCGCTGGCGGCGTTCTCGTAGGTCGCCGTATCGGTGCCGAGACCGCCATAGATCAGGTCGGCACCATCGCGGCCCTCGAGCAGATCGTCGCCGATGCCGCCGATGAGCGTCTGGGAGATTTCGTTGCCCTGCAGGTTCAGGCCCGAGCTCTGCGCCGGATCGACCGAGATCTTGCGGATGTTCTCGCCCGTCGGCAGGACGTAGTCCGACATCGCGACGACCTCGCCGATCCCGTTCGTGCTGATGATGTCGCCGAGGTCGTCGACATGGAACTCGGTCAGGCCGGTGCCGCCGAACATCTGGTCGATCCCGGTGCCGCCGATCAACACGGCGCGTATGCCGTCGCCGCCGTAGATGATGTCCGCGCCGCCGCGTCCGTCGAGCGTGCTTTCATCGACGAAAGAAGCCAGCACGTTGTCGAGCGCGTTGCCGGTGCCTTGCTGCGCGGCCCTCTCGATCCAGAGCTGCTCGATGTCGCCGGTCGGCTCGAGCGACCAGTCCAGCGAGGCGATGATCAGGTCGGTGCCGCCGTCGGTGCGAACCTCGCCGAAGCGGTTCTCGTCGACGATGTCGCCGATATTGTCGACGGCATAGATGTCGTCGCCCTCGGCGCCGACCAGCGTGTCGGCCCCGCCGCGCCCGTCGAGCGTGTCGTTGCCGGAGTTGCCGGCCAAAAGCTCCCCCAGCGCGCCGCCTGTCAGGCTGTCATTGCCCGACAGGCCGATCAGGTTCACGCCGGTGTCGTCGCCGGTCAGCGTGTCGTCGTGGTTCGACCCCTGCAGGATCTCGATTCCGGCGAACACGTCGCCCTGGGCATCGCCGCCGGTGGCCGTCCCGAGCGCGAAATTGACCGAGACCCCCGCCGTCGAACTGATGTAGCTGGCGAGGTCCGTGTCGGCGCCGCCATAGATGATGTCCGCGCCCGCGCCGCCTTCGATGATGTCGCCACCGGCGCCGCCTTCGATGGTGTCGTTGCCGCCGAGGCCTATGATGATGTCGTCCTCGGTCCCGCCATCGAGCGAGTCCGCGGCGGCACCTCCTTGAAGCAGATCGAAGCCCGCGTCGCCTGTAAGCGTGGCAGACACGTTCAGCGACGCATCCAGCGCAAGCTGATCGGCGCCCGCACCTCCCGCAGCCGAGATCGCGGTGGTCCCGGAGAACGTCTCGGTGTTGCCGAGCACCTCGACCAGCACGCCGCCCGAGATCCCGCTGACAAACGCGTATTCGTCGCCATCGGTGGTGTCGGGGATCAGCCGGTCGCCCGCCAGCGGGCCGGTCTTGATCGTCAGGACGCCGCTGGACTGGTCCGCGATTGCGCTGGTTTGCGTCCCGGCATCGGGCAGGGCGGCCCCGTCGAACGAGAAGCTGGCCAGCGTGAGGCGCGGCGAGGCGAGCCGGAACAGCTCCGCGCCCGCGATCTCGACGCCGAGCGACAGGGCCGCGGTGATCGCGCCGGAAACGTCGAACAGCGAGAACGGGTTCTGGGCCAGCGCCGCGGCGAACTCGTCGGCGTAGAGCCTGCCGGGCGTCGTCTGCAGCGCGTCCGCCAGATCGAGCAGGATCGTGCCCTCGATATCGCCGGAGCCGTAGACGCTGGCGATCAGCGCATCCAGCGCCACGCCAAGCGCGATCCCTGCGGAGAACTCGACCTCTGGACCGGCCCCGTCGATGATGTAGAGGCCATCGATGGCGTTGCCCTCGGCAAGCCCCGACGTGTCGTAGCCGAAGGCCAGATCGAACGCGACGCCGAGCGAGCCGCCGATGATCGCCGAGATGCCCGGGAAGACCGGAATCGACACGATGGACGGATCATCGACGCTGAAGCCGAACTCGGGGAAATCGACCTCGATCAGATCGGCAGCGCCGCCGAGCAGCAGCGATATCACCTGGTCCGGGTCTGTCAGGATCGGCAAGGTGATCGCGGTGCCGTCGACGATCTCCTGGAAGGTATCGCGCCCGGTTTCGCCCGGCGCGCCGGCGTCCCAGCCCAGCCCCTGCAAGCCTGCGATCGCCGTGTCCACCGAGTCGACCAGCCCGCCGAACTGCGTCGGTGTCTGGGCGAGATCGAACAGCGCATCGCGGATGTCGGTGCCGGTATCGAAGGCGAAGTCGCCGAATTCGAGCAGCGCGCTCTCGAATTCGTTGTCGTTGAAGAACCCGGCCCAGGCGACGATGTCCTGCGCGAGCTGGATCGCCTCTTCGATTGGAGCGAGATCCAGATCCGGCGCGGCCAGCGCGAGCAGATCCAGCAGGTTGACCTTGCCGTCGCCCGAGACGTCGAGCAGCGTCTCCCAGTCCTCGAGGATCTTCAGCGCCGAGATGTCGGTGGTCAGCACCGAAAGCGCGATCTGGATGGGCTCGAGGATCTGCGCGAGCGTGGTGAAGACGGGCTGCAGGAAGTCGTCGATGAAACTGCCGAGATCCATCGTGACCTCGTTCAGCGTCACCGTCGGGACGTTGCCGAAGCTGACATTCGTATCCGTGGGATCGATCGTGGCGCTTATGAACTCCCAGTCGACGTTCAGCACCGCGCTGACGCTGGGCAGCGCCTGGGTGCCGAGATCTGCGGCGAGATCTATGTCGAGATCGGCGACCGCGCTGATCTCGGCGACGAGGCTGACGGCCTCGCCCGCGCGCAGCTTGCCGTCCGCGTCGATCAGATCGACGTTGATGTCGCCGGTCAGGCCCGAGCCGGCATCTGTCGCCGAAAAGTTCAGGGCACCGAAGGGCGTGGTCGTGTTCGCATCGAGCGCGGCGTTGCTGATCGCGACATCAAGGATCAGGTCATCGCTCGTCGTGTCGAGGAAGAAGCCGTCGGCGTCGAACCCGAAATCGAGGGTTGCAGAGAGATCCAGCGCGACATCGGCGGACCCGGCGACGCTGAGGGCCAGACCGGGCAGGCCGAAATCACTGGCCAGTGCGAGTTGGGTCGCGCTGGTGCGCGAAAGGCCGTAGCCGAAAGTGAACCCGTCGGCGGTCTCACTGACGCTCACCGAACTGCCGAGCCCTGCATTCGTCAGGGCCGTGTTGATCGCGTTCTCGATCTCGCCAGCGCTGTGCCCGGCGACGTCCTGAAGCGTCGCGAGCCCCGCCAGCAATGCCGTGCGCAAGGCCGAGATTGCCGTGAGCGCGGCATCGTCGGCACTGTGTCCGGCTTGCAGGCCGGTGCCGATCAGCGGCAGGTTTTCTGCCAGGACCTGCGCGGCGAGCGCGGTGTCCAACGCCCCCAGGGCGCTTTGAAGTTCCGTTTCGAATTGCCGGATGTCAGCAAGCGCAATCATCGGTTTCCCCCTCGTCAATCACACAACCGGCTGTTTTCGTTGACACCTTTTGCGACACCGAATGCCTGCGCCGCCCCCACGGTGCTGACAGTCATTGCAATAATCCGGGTACTAGGCCGCTCGAGAATCCTGAATGGGATTCGGAGCGAGGATTACTTCGGGTCGGGGTATCCTCTTCTTACAACCTGTTCGCGCGCAGCGTTGCGATGATCAAATCCCGAAAGACGAGAACGGGTCCCGGACAAAAACGTCCGAACTGACCATGTGTTCCAGTCCGGTGACCACCCAGCGCCACGGCACTGCTTTAACACAGTCGAAACCGGTTTGGTGTGCTGAAAATCACTTGCGGCGCGCTTTTCAGCCAGCGGTTGCGAGCGGACGTTCGGCCATGCCTGAAGAGCCTGCGACGCATGGAACTGACCGATCCGGCGGACGTCCTGCCACCTCACCGGATCGCCGGATCATATCGGTCGCAGTCGATGGCCTGCTTGATCTTGCGAACAAAAAAGCCCGGACGAGGAGACCCCGCCCGGGCATGGTATCACGCCGGTGTCCCGGTCAGGCGACGAGGTCGAACCGGTCGGCGTTCATCACCTTGGTCCAGGCGGCCACGAAGTCGCGCACGAACTTCTCGCCGTTGTCGTCCTGGGCATAGACCTCGGCGTAGGCGCGCAGGATCGAGTTCGATCCGAAGACAAGATCCGCGCTGGTGGCGGTCCACTTCGTCTCGCCCGACTTGCGGTCCCTGATCTCGTAGAGACCGCCCTCGACCGGATGCCAGCTGTAGGCCATGTCGGTGAGGTTGACGAAGAAGTCGTTCGTCAATTGGCCCTCGCGGTCGGTGAAGACACCGTGCTTCGTGCCGCCGTAGTTGGCGCCGAGCACCCGCATGCCGCCGATCAGAACGGTCATCTCCGCCGCGGTCAGGCCGAGCAACTGCGCCTTGTCGAGCATAAGCTCTTCGGGGGCGACGGCGAAAACCTCCATCTGCCAGTTGCGGAAGCCGTCGGCGAGAGGTTCGAGCACGCTGAACGACGCGGCGTCGGTCTGCGCGTCCGTGGCATCGCCGCGTCCGGGCGCGAACGGCACATCGACATCGTGGCCGGCGGCCTTGATCGACTGCTCCAGCCCGACATTGCCGGCCAGCACGATCACATCCGCGACCGATGCGCCGGTGTCCGCCGCGATCCCTTCGAGAACGCCGAGAACCTTGGCGAGACGCTCGGGCTCGTTGCCCTCCCAGTCCTTCTGCGGGGTCAGGCGAATGCGCGCGCCGTTGGCGCCGCCACGCTTGTCTGAACCGCGGAAGGTCCGGGCGCTGTCCCAGGCCGTCGCGATCATCTCGGCCGATGAAAGCCCGCTGTCGGCGATCCTCGCCTTGACGGCAGCCACGTCGTAGCCGGTAGAGCCTGCCGGGATCGGATCCTGCCAGATCAGATCCTCGGCCGGAACGTCCGGGCCGTAGTAGTTCGCGCGCGGACCCATGTCGCGGTGGGTCAGCTTGAACCAGGCGCGGCCGAATGTGTCGGCGAAATATGCGGGATCTGCGCGGAACTTCTGGCAGATCTCATTGTAGACCGGGTCGACCTTCATCGCCATGTCGGCATCGGTCATCAGCGGCATCGCGCGTCCGGACGGGTCCGTTGGATCGAGCGGCTTCTCGTCTTCGGGCATGTCGACAGCGGTCCACTGATTGGCCCCGGCTGGAGACTTCGTCAGTTCCCACTCGTAGCCGAACAGGTAGTCGAAATAGCCCATGTCCCACTTGGTGGGTTCCTTCGTCCAGGCACCCTCGATGCCCGAGGTGAAGGCATTGGCCGCCTTGCTGTTGTGGCCGGGGTTGGCCCAGCCGAAGCCCTGTGCATGAACCGGGCAGCTTTCCGGCTCGCCGCCGATCTCGTCATGTGCGCCGCCGCCGTGGGCCTTGCCGACGGTGTGGCCACCGCAGGTGAGCGCCGCCGTTTCCTCGTCGTTCATCGCCATGCGGGCGAAGGTCTCGCGCACGTGGAGCGCCGTCCGCGCCGGGTCCGGATTGCCGTTGACGCCTTCGGGGTTGACGTAGATCAGACCCATGTGGACGGCGGCGAGCGGGTTGAACATGGTCGACGGGTCGTCGAGATCGTCGTAGCGGTTCTCGGACGGGGCGAGCCATTCGTCTTCGACGCCCCAGTTGATGTCGGTCTCCGGGCCCCAGATGTCGGCGCGTCCGAAGCCGAAGCCGAAGGTTTTCAGGCCCATGGATTCGTAGGCCATGTTGCCCGAGAGGATGATCAGGTCGGCCCAGCTCAGCGCGTTGCCGTATTTCTTCTTGACCGGCCAGAGCAGGCGGCGCGCCTTGTCGAGGCTGGCATTGTCGGGCCAGGAGTTCAGCGGTGCGAAGCGGATGTTACCGGTACCAGCGCCGCCGCGGCCGTCGCCCATGCGGTAGGACCCGGCTGCGTGCCAGGCGAGGCGGATCATCAGGCCGCCGTAATGGCCCCAGTCTGCCGGCCACCAGTCCTGGCTCTCGGTCATCAGCGCCTTGACGTCGTTTTTGACGCCTTCGAAGTCCAGCGCTTTCACCGCCTCGCGGTGATTGTAGTCCGGGTCCATCGGGTTGGTCCGGGCGCCGTGCTGATGCAGAATGTCGAGGTTAAGCGTGTTCGGCCACCACTTGGTGACTGGCTTATCAACCGCGGTATTGCCGCCGTGCATCACGGGGCAACCGGTGATTTGCGTGTTTCCGTCCATGAGGGCTCTCCATATTCCGGACCGACCGAGAGGTTTCAGTCTGGAATCGTTCTAACAGGCAGCTTTCATTACTTCTAATTGAATCTTTTTACCGCCGCGATAAGCTGAGCAAATGATTGGTCTGACGCTGAAACATCTCCGCTACTTCGACGCGCTCGCCCGGCACGGGCATTTCGGCAAGGCGGCTCAGGCCTGCGCGATCTCTCAGCCCGCGCTGTCGTTGCAGATCAAGGAGTTGGAGGGGATGCTTGGCGCGCCGCTGGTCGAGCGCGCCTCGCGCCAGATCAGCCTGACACTGCTCGGTGAGGAGTTCGTTGCGCGGGCGCGGAAGATCCTGCTCGAGGTCGACGAACTCGACGATCTCGTGCGCGCGGCGCGCGGCCCGCTCACGGGCAGTCTGCGGTTCGGGATCATCCCGACCGCTGCGCCGTACCTGCTGCCGGACGTGATCAAGGCGTTCGCCGAGACGTTTCCGGGGCTGGAGGTGCAACCGCGCGAGTCGGTGACAAGGTCGCTGATCGTCGGTCTTCTCGAATCGCGGCTGGATATGGCGCTGGTCGCGCTGCCCGTTTCGGAGCCCGCGCTGGAGGAGTTTCCGCTCTTCGAAGAGGACTTCGTGCTCGTCCGATCCGTGAATGACGCGGACCGGGCCGTGCCGAGTCCCGACAGGTTGAAGGAAATGCGCCTACTGCTGCTGGAGGAGGGCCACTGCTTCCGCGATCAGGCGTTGTCGTTCTGCGAGATGAAGGCCACCGATCCGCGGTTCTTGATGGAGGGCAGTTCGCTGTCGACGCTGGTTCAGATGGTGAGCGCGGGCATTGGTGTCACGCTGATCCCCGAGATGGCGGTGCCGCTCGAGACGAGGACGGCGAAGGTTTCCGTTGCGCGCTTTGCGCCGCCGGCACCGTCGCGCACGATCGGGATCGTCTGGCGCAAGACGAATCCCCTGTCCGAGCAATTCGCGCAGATCGGTGCTGCCGTGCGCAAGGTCGGTCAGGGCGAGCGCGTGGAGATTGGTCGGGAGCGCGCGGATCGACGATAGATTCGAGGGATCTCTTCCGGTCTTTGCAGGGCGGCTTTTGGAGGGCACGGGCCATCCCGGACTGATTGTCGTGCTACGATCGACACCCTGCGACTGCATTTCAAATGGATTGCCAGACAGGCGTCGCCGTGCAGAGCCGGGCAATCGCGAGCTTCAGGCGGCGGCTCGCAGATCAATGTCCCTCAGGAGAGCGTCCAACGGCTCGACCTTGAGCGATGCCGGGATGCGGTTCATACGCCACTCATTGTATGCACGTCGATGCGTCGCCTCGAACGCGACGATTTCGAAATCCGTATGGCGCGGATCGGTCCTGATCCGCTCCGTCAGGCGCTCGAGCATGTCACGCGGTCCCTCAAGGACCTGGGCAATCCGGCCATCGGAGTAAGCGAGCGCCCCGGTCACGCCGAGCTTGCCATTGTTCTTGGCCGACTGGCTGCGCAATCTCGCCAACGCGGCGTCGCTCAGGGAATAGACCGCCTTGCTGGTGTAAACGAGGCGCCAGAGCGCGCGTGCTTCCTTCGAGCGGGCGTCCGCGATCGGATCAGCGGCGCGTCGTGCTGCGGCGTTTTCCAAAGGCCGCACCGGCAGTCGTATCGTGAAGGTCGAGCCCTCACCGATCCTGCTTTTTACGTCCAGACTTCCACCATGCTGGTCGAGGACTGTTTTCACCATGTTCAGGCCGACGCCGGTACCGATGATTCCCGTCGATGTCGTTGCCCTGAAGAAGCGCTCGCCGATCCGATCGAGTTGGTCCTCGGGAATGCCGACGCCATTGTCGGAGACCGCGAGCGCGGCGATGCCGTCCTCGTGCCAGCCGCGCACGCATAATTCCGGTTGGTCGCCGCCGTACTTCACGGCGTTCGAGAGCAGGTTGTCGATGACACTGGTGATCAGCCGTTCATCCGCGATGATCGTCTGCGGCAGGTCGCCAAGGTCGACCGTCACCGAGGCGCCCGGTGAAATCTCGCGACGTTCATCGACCAGTCGGGCCACAAGATCCGAAATCTCGATGTTCGCGGGTTCGATCCTGAAGCCGTCGCTGTCCAGCCTCGCGGCCGTCAGCGTGCTCTCCATCAGGCGGAGCAGACGCGTGACCGCGCCCGAGATCACGTTCAGCTTTTCCGCGATGGCGTCGTCCGACATGCGCGCGCGGCGGCGGCGCAGGGCGCCTGCCGCGCCGTCGATGATCGCCAGTGGCGTGCGGAACTCGTGGCTGACCATCGAGACGAACTGGCTCTGTTGGGCGGTCAGTTCGCGTTCGCGCAGCAAGGCCTGTTCGACGTCCGCCGCCGCCGCGACGAAGCGGTGCGTCAGGGTCCAGATCTCGGCCGGGGCGTGCGGGCTCGGCGCTCCGATTTCAAGGCCACGTTCGGCGAGGTCATCGACGAGCTGGCGGACCGGGGCTGCGACGGTACGTGCGGCGAGAACGATTGCCGCTGCGGTGAGGGCGATCAAAAGGGCGAACACGCTGGCGAGCGAGGTTTGAACCGGGTTGTCCCAGAAGCCCGCACCGACGATGGATTTCCGAAGCCTGATCGCGAGACCGGACTTGTCTCCGACAGGCCAGACGACCTCTCCGTTCCACTGCGCGCCGGCGCGTTCGAGATCGAACTGCGGGGTTGTTACGTTCCGGACGGTGACTTCGGCGCTGAAGTCTTCTTCGACTTCCACGAACAGCGATTTCACCGATATGTCGGCAACCAGAGTGCCTTCGACGTAGCTGCCGAGCACAACTGGGGCCGCGAGGACAAGTCGGTCGTTTTCCACGAGGCTTTCGAACTTGCCGTCGCTGACGTTCTCAAACGCAGCTTCCCAACCGGCAGGGGGCGTCCAATCCCGGTCCGTATCAGCGACGATCAGTCTCGCACGGTAGTCGAGAAGCGCGACCCGTTCGGCCGTGGCGTCGGCGAAGGCGATCGACTTCAGGTATGGGCGGACGACCCGATCAACATTCTGGTCCGCCATCGCGCCGATCGTGATGGAGTTTCGTGCGGCGTTGCCGACAGCTTCTGCTACTGCCTCAAGCCGTTCTGCGGTTACGGCGGCACGAAGCTCGAGTCTCTGATGCAGGGTTTCGCGCAGACGTTCGATGTGATCGAGATGCGCAAAATAGGCGGTGATCGCCCAGATACAGACGCCCGCTGCGAGTGCGGGCGGCATCAGACGGCGCAGGACGAGCGTTCGAAGTGCCCTGCGCGACGCGGTCGTCATCTCGCGGCTTTGTTGAGTTGATTGACCGGAACGGGGACTCCTCCCTTGGCATATCGCACCAAGAGAAAGTCTTGCTGGTCGAGCGCTTCTCGGCGGTCAGGCGTGAATGCCGGTCCGTAGCTCCGGATCAGGCCGCGGTGATCAGGGAGCGCCTGAAGCGCGTCAAAGAGTGTTGGCGCGGAGCCGCCTTCAACCTCGCGCATCCCGAGCGCGATGAGTTGCACCGTATCGTAGCCCTGCGCCATCGGCGACGGTGTTCGGGCATCGTCTGCATCGCAAATCTCGTGGAGTCGGCAGGTTACGCCCAGTAAGCCGGCGGCCTGTTGCGCATCGTGCGGCGACGCAAAGCTGAACGTCTGGAAGACGCCGTAGTCGACGCCTTCGATACCTGCCGCGGCCTGGCCAAACGCCTCGCCTTGCGCGACGCCCCAATGCATCAATGCCTTAGGGCGAGCATCGGCCGGTTGTCCGGCGAGAGCTTCGAGCAGTCCGACGCCCTGCGGCGGTTTGCCGAAAAGCAGGATCGTATCCGGGCGCGCTGCAAGGACCTCGTTCAATGCGGTTTCGAAGTCTTCGCCACCCAGTGCGAACCACCCGGTGGCGACGATTTCGCCACGGTCGCTTGCGTCCACCGCGCGATGAGCGCCGGCATCGTTCGAAGCGCCCCATCGGCTGTTCTCGATCAGCAAGGCGATGCGGCCGCGCCCTTCTTCGAGTGCTGTGCGGACGAGAAAGGCGTTCGTCTCCGAGTCGCGGGCCGAGACCCGAAATGCGGGGTTGGGTTCCATGCCGTTCTGCGTGATTTTTGTCGAGCCGGGAAAGGCCGAGATCAGGGGAATTCCGGCGGCTTGCGCTGCTTCGAGCTGGGACAATGCGCCGGTCGATTGGGCGCCTGACACCATCGCAACGATCCCCGCCGCATGGCCGTCGTCGAAATTGTCCCGTGCGCGTCTGGGGTTTGAGCGGTGATCGGTGACGATGAGCTGGATCGGACGCCCCTGGACGCCGCCGGTCGCGTTGATCTGATGGACAGCCGCCTCTGCGCCCTGTTGGACGGCAATGGAGACTTCACGAAGAGGTCCGCTGAAATCCGCGTCCAGACCGACGAGGATCGGCTCATCGGCGAGACTTGGCCCGCAGCCGAGCGCCACGGCGAGACAAGCCGCCCCAAAGGTCTTCGCGATATTCTGGACAGTCATGGCGCACCTCCGCGATCTGCAAGATCGGCTGGGACGTGCCACGCGGAGGGTTAGAAAATGACTAAATGCGGCACTCGGCGTGAAATCTTTACCGAACCGGAACGATAACCGGTTTATCGGAAGGTGAGATGCCGGGCTTCCAGATCTGAAGCGTGGCGAGTCAGGATATCGAAGCGTATGCACAGCGACATTCAATCGAGTCTGTTGAATGTATTGCCGGATGCACTTTGCGTGATTTCAGCGGATGGCCGGCTGTGTTTTGCGAACAGGGCGTTCAGCGCACTGTTCGGGCACTCAAGCGAGGACCTTGCCGGACAGAATTGGGACTGGCTTTGGGACGCTCCCGGTGCGAGCCCGCTGATCGTCGATGAAGGCTCGGGGACGGGTGCGGCTGAACCTACCACTCCGTTGTGCTGGTCGGTCCTGCGACGCGATCCCTGCGGAACGGTCTACCTGTCCGTCCGGGTCGACGATCAGGATTGCCGGGTTGCGGAGCACGCGGCGTTTATCGATGCTTTGGCCGAGGACGATGAAGGCCAAGTGGTCAAGGCTCGATTCCTTGCGAATGTCAGCCATGAGATCCGCACGCCGATGAACGGCATTGTCGGTGTCGCCCAGTTGCTGAACGAGGCGGTGACGGATCCTGAGGTCAAGAAGCTGGCGCGGCTGATTCAGGAGAACAGTGAAAGCCTGCTCGCCGTGCTGAACGACGTTCTCGATTTTTCCAAGATCGACGCCGAACGGATGACGCTGGAGGCGATCCCGTTCGAACTGGGCGATCTGGCGCGCCGGGTCGCGTCGCTCCACGAGCTTGCGGCCCGCGGAAAGCAACTGGAGTTCAGCCTGGTTATCGCCGACGACGTTCCGGACACCTGGCTGGGGGATCCCGGTAAACTGCTCCAGATCTGCAACAACCTGACGAGCAATGCTTTGAAGTTCACCGAGAGCGGATCAATCCGTATCGGTTTTGACCGGACCGAGGACGCAGGGCTGAAGCTATCGGTCCACGACACCGGCATCGGGATGAGCGAAGAGGAACAGGACCGGGTTTTCGAGGCGTTTTCGCAGGCGGACACTTCGACGACGCGGCGATATGGCGGGACGGGCCTCGGATTGTCGATCGTGAAGGGGCTGGTGGCGGCGATGGGCGGACAGATCTCGCTCAAGAGCGCGCCGGGAAAGGGCACATCGATCACTGTCGACCTGCCGCTTGTGCCGTCGCCGGACGGAATGGCGGCGCGTGATGGCGGACGCCATGCGGTCGCGCTGCCCCGTGGCCTGCGTATCCTCGCCGTCGATGACAGTGCGACCAACCTCATGGTGCTCTGCGCGCACCTGAAGCGCTTCGGTGCTGAGGTCGTGTCGGCAGGCGGCGGTCGGGAGGCCGTGAAACAGGCCGGATTGACCGACTTCGATCTCTATCTCTTCGATATCGCCATGCCCGATCTCGACGGCCCCGACGCCTTGGCGACAATTCGGCGCGACGAGCGAGCACGCAAGAAACAAGCGGTGCCGGCCATTGCGGTCACTGCACATTCGCTGCCGCATCAGGTAGAAGAATTCCTCGCCATGGGGTTTGCAGCGCATGTCCCGAAACCTTTCACACGGCAGGAGCTTTACACGGCCCTTGCCGAGGTGGTTGCCGAGGCCCGCTTCGGTGCGACCACCCGCATCGCATCCTGACCGCCGTGGCGCTCAGATGCCAAATGACCTGGGCGCGAGCCGGTTCGAACGATGACGACGTTTAACGCTCCGTCAAACAGATGCGGAGAGTCTGCGACCCAAGGATACTCCGATGCTAGAGGCAACTGATGCGCGTAGTTGTCATTGAGGATGAACCGGACCTCCGCCGCCTGCTGGTGGAAGAGATCGCCGATCTCGGTCACGAGGCTTACGAGGCGTCGAGCGGGCCAGCCGGTATCGATCTGGTGCGCGAAGTCCAGCCGCATGTCATTTGTTCGGACATCAACATGCCCGAGATGGATGGCCACGCCGTCAAGGAGCATCTCGACAATGCAGGTCTTATAGACGGTTCGACTGTTTTCATTTTCCTCTCTGCCAATGCCACGCGCACGGATATCGCAGACGGCTTGATGGCGGGCGCGGCGCATTACTTCACCAAGCCGATCGATTTCGACAGGCTTGCAGCAGTTCTGGATCGGGTCGCCGCAACCCTTTCGGGCAACGGCGCGCCGGAGTAACCGGCCAGAGCGAGCATCCCCACTGGCCGAAAGTGGATTGGCCGCACGGGTCGGTGCGTGAGCCGGCTCCCAAAGACACTGTCCATCCGCGTTCGACCGCGCAAAATCGCAGATCGACCGATGTCGAGGCGACGGTTTTACGCCAAGATTGCGCGCGAGTGCCGGATGTCCATTGCATGGTCGCGCGCATCCTGCCAAGCAGTGGGCATCGGTAGCGAGGGTTGCGACGATGAAGACCCGGTTCGAAAAGCTCTTCACTCAGCAAGAGTCGATTCCCGAGACAGCGATTGAGCGTGCGATCGATATCCTGCGGTCGGGGCGCCTGCACCGCTATAACACAGCCGCCGGTGAGCTTTCGGAAGCCGCGTTGCTGGAAGAGGAATACGCGGCTTGGCAGGACGCGCGCTACTGTCTGGCGGTGACGTCTGGCGGGCAGGCGATGCAGATCGCGCTCAGGGCGACCGGCGTTGAGCCCGGCACGAAAGTGCTGGCCAACGCCTACACGCTCGCGCCGGTCCCGGGCGCATTGCACGCCGTGGGAGCGGACGTGGTTCTGGTCGAGATCGACGAAAACTGGCACACTGACATCGCCGATCTGCGTGCAAAAGCAGAGGCCACCGGCGCCACCCATCTGATGCTCTCTCACATGCGCGGCCACATATGCGACATGGACGAGATCATGCAGGTTGCACGCGACTTTGACCTTACGCTGATCGAGGATTGCGCACATACCATGGGGGCGTCTGGAAGGGAACGCGGTCCGGCAATTTCGGTCATGTCGCATGCTTCTCGACCCAGACCTACAAGCATTTGAATTCGGGCGAGGGCGGATTCCTGACCACCGATGACCCGGAGATCGCTGCCCGCGCGGTGGTTATGTCGGGGTCATACATGCTGTATCAGGCGCACGGCGCCACTCCGGACGAAGCGGTTTTTCGCAGGTTGCGTCTGGATGCGCCGAACTGCTCGGCGCGCATGGACAATCTTCGGGCAGCGCTGCTGCGTGCACAGTTGCCCGGGCTCGACAAGAACATCCGCCGCTGGAATGAACGCTACCATGTGCTGTCGCGCGGATTTGCCACCCTTCCGGGCGTTCGCGTGCCGCAGCGCGCCCAGCATGAAGCTTACGTCGGCTCATCATTCCAGTTCCAGGCGACGGGCGTATCACCGGAGCGAATTCCCGATATGCTCTCGAGATGCGCGGCGCGCGGTGTCGATATAAAGTGGTTTGGCGCCAGCGAACCGCATGCGTTCACGAGCCGGTTCGACAGTTGGCGGTATCTCGGCGACATTCCCGACTTGCCGCGCACCCGCGAGGTTCTTGCGAGCACGTGCGACATCCGGGTTCCGCTCACGTTTGAGCCGGAGGATTGTTCAGTGATCGTCCAGATTGTCGGAGAAGAGCTCGCTGAGTTCGTCGAGCCGAGCAGTGTGCCGGCTGAGTAACGCCTAGCCGGTTTGGTTACAAAGTAGACGGGCGGACTTCGTCATTCCGCTGTCTGGCCGATGCGGGGCGAGTTTGAGGCGTCGCAAACGCTACCCTCTGAGAACCGGCGTTCAAATTCATCCCAGCCCGAGACCAATTGCGGCGCGCACCACCCGAAGGCGGTACGCGCTTTTTTTGGTCGCCTCGGATTGCTGTTAGGCCAGTTCGAACGTGAAGTTGTCCGCCGAGAAGAGCGCCAATTGGTCGAGCGCTGCATCGCGGCCCGGATCGCCCGCGGCCAACGTACCGCCGAGGTTGGCGATCTGCTGAATGCTGCCGTTGACCTCGTCGAGATCCTCGACGGCGAACAGGCGATTCCGGCCCTGCGCCTCGTTGAAGTAGATGAAGAACCCGGCCTCATCCTCTTCGGTCGCGATGTCGCCCTGAGCCGCGACCCTGGCCTCGGCAATGGCGTTGCGCGCCGCGCCTGCATTGGCGAACGCGCCCTGCAAGACATAGACATTGGCCGCGGCATCGAAGGTCGCCGGATCGAGACTGTCGTCCAGGCCCGCCGGGTCCGCGCCGTCGTCGATCCGGGCGGCATTGGCGAAGACAAGTTCGGCATCAGCGTTCAGGCCGAAGCTTTCCGCGTTCAGCCCGAAGAGATCCTCGGCGGTCGAGAAGTCCTGGATCTGATCGGCGCTGCCCGGCGAACCGTTGCCGTCGCCGTTGGCGAAGACGAACGTGTCGCTGTCCGCACCGCCGGTCAGCAGGTCCGCGTCTCCGGTGCCGCCGATCAGGACGTCGTTGCCCGCGCCACCATCCAGCACGTCATTGCCGCCGAGTCCGTTCAGAACGTTGACGCCGTCGTCACCGAAGATCACGTCGCCGGCAACCGAGGAACCGTTGATGTTCTCGATATTGCGGAACGTGTTCAGGCTGGCGCCCTCCGCGATGCCGTCGGCGTCCGCATTCAGATCGCCGGCAAGGCCAGCGACCATGTCGACGAACTGACCATTGGCGAACCCGTTCAGCAGCAGGACGTCGGTGCCAGCACCGCCGTTCACGTAATCCTCGCCACCGAACGGATGCAACGCGTCGTCACCGTCGCCGCCCTGAAGCACATTGTTCTGCGCATTCCCGAAGATCGTGTCGTCGAAATCCGTGCCGATCACGTTCTCGAAGTCGTTCAGGGCATCGACGACGATCTCGCCGTCGATCTGGATGTTGCCGAACTCGCTGAGACCCGGTGCCGTGCCGTCGCTGACATTGACGTCGTCGACAATGACATCGTCCTGCAGGACGCCCTGATTGTTCTCGTCCAGATCGACCCGCACGCCGGAGGTCAGATGCGACAGGTCGATGGTATCGCCCGTGGCGATGTCTGCGCCCGACACCGCGGGGGCGTCATCAGCCGTGTCCGCCCCGCCGTCGAGAACGATCTCGATGCGGTTCAGCACGTCGTTTTCGAGAGTCACCCTGTCATCGCCGCCCTGCGTATTTACGACGAGGTTCTCGATCGAAATGAGATCGAGATCGAACGTTCCGAGATTGGTGCGCGCGATGTTGACGAGGGAACCGAAGCTGGAGAGGACGAAGTTGTCGCCGGCATCGTCGGACGCATTCACGATCTGGGTGTCGTCGCCGCGGCCACCGAAGACTAGATCGGAACCGTCGCCGTTGTTCCAGACGATGTCGTCGTCTCCGCGACCGCCGAAGATCAGATCGTCGCCTGCATCGCCCTGAATGTCGTCGTCTCCACGACCGCCAAACAGAACGTCGCGGCTCTCACCACCGGAAATACCGTCATCTCCGCGGCCGCCGAACAGAAGGTCGTGACCGGCACCCCCGGCGATGTCGTCATCTCCGCCCCGGCCGAACAGAATGTCGTTGCCGCCCCCGCCGTCGATGCTGTCGCCGGCGTCCGAGCCAAAGACCAGGTCACGCAAGTCCGATCCCTGGAAGCTGAAACCGCTGATGTTGTTTCCACTCATCTCTCTGATCCTGTTTTGAATTCAGTTATGACTATCGGCGGTTCAGCGCCGTAGTCATGAGATGAGTGCTGAACAGATTGAATACGGTTCAGTTTATTATTTGAAAATCGATCACAAAAACTTGCTTGATACTGAAGTATTGTGCGCTAACAGGGCAATTCCTGCGGTTCGGACAGGACGAAGCGCAGGGTCGAGCAGGTGTCGATGGTGCGGCGTTCCGGTGGGATTCCGGCTCCGTGCACGCCTACTTGCATCGATCTGCGTATCTTCTCGGGCGTCAGTCCCGGGTCCGCTTGCAGCATCAGGGCGGAGAGCCCGGTGACGTGCGCAGCGGCGACGGAGTCGCCGGAGAAGAAATCGAACCTGTCTCCGGGGACGGTGCTGATGATGTCGGTGCCGGGCGCCCAGACATCGGCGCGGGCCGCTGCTCCGGATGCCGCCACGGCGATGACGCCGTTCTGACTTGCCGGGAAATTCAGGCCGTCCCGACCGGCTGCGGCGACGATCACCATGCCCCGCGCAACGCCGGAGTCGATGAGCCGGGCGATCAATGGGTCATAGGGACCTGCGAGGCTGAGATTGAGGATATTCAGGTCCTGAAGAAGTGCAAAGTTGAGGGCGCGGGCGAGGGTGAAAGTGCTGCACTGCCCGGGTTGAGCGGAGGTTTCCTGCCAACACCCGCGCAGGCCGATGATCTCGGCCCCGGGCGCGACGCCGACGATGCCGTACCCGTTGGCCGCATCGGCAGCGATCACGCCCGCAACGGCGGTTCCATGAACCTCGGCGGGCGGTGAAACTTGCGATGCTCCAACGAAATCGAAAGCCTTTACCCGGCCATCGCGCAAATCCGGGTGTGCGACGTCAATGCCTGTGTCTATGACTCCGACCCGGACGCGGTCTCCGGTCACAAGACCATGTACGGAAGGTGCTCCGATACTGTGCAATCCGTCCTGCAGGTCGAAGAGCTTGTCGTCGTAAGCAGGGCTCGTGAGCGTCGAGAACTGCTGCATCGGATAGGCGGTCAGGATGCTCGCGTCCTCCTCCATATCGTCAATCAGGCGGTCGACGTCGGTGTCGTCGGATATCCGCACAACGAAGCAGTGGACGTCGATTGCCTTGAGCGGCCATTCCGCAACCAGTTCGACGCCGTACTCGGCCTCGATCCGGCGGGCCATTGCGGAGAGCGTCGCGGCTTCGGCCGGGTTGACGGTGAGTACGACATGCTGCTGGCTCGACATGCGCGTCGTATCTCCCATGCGCCATTGCTGCGCGTCGGCGATCTCGCTCTCGCGCGGCCCCGTACAGGCACCGAGGATGCATGTGAGAATGACAAGGATCAGAACTCTCATGGCGTGCGCACCGTTACGAACAGGACCTCTGGAAGACCGGAGAGTTGTTCCGCCACGGCCTCGGCCTCGGTGACATCTCCGCCCATCGGGCGCAGGGTCACAACGCCGGTTTCGCTCGGGCCGTCGACGAGTTCAAGACGGTGCTCAGCGGCGAGTTCATCGAGCCGCGCCGATCCGACCGAACCGTCGATCTTGGCGCGGATGAGGACCCCGCCGAGATCTGCTGGCTGGGTCAGGGTCTGAAAGGTGCCCTCTGAACCGCGATCCGACAACGCGACAGGCAGGAAAACCGCAACCAGAGCAATCGAAGCCGCCAGAGCGGTCAGGACGGTCAGCTGACGCGTCCGCGGCTGCGGCCGACGGGCACCGCGGGATCTTCGGGTCTCGCGCGCGGGTATCGGTGCCGCGACCGGCGTCTCGGCACCGATCTGGCTGCGAATGTCCTCCCAGGCGCGTGTCTCGACGACCTCCGTCGCGTCCAACTCACCCATTGCCTCGTAGAGCCTTTGTTCCTCGCTCAATGCCGCCCGGCAGGCCGCGCACTCGGCAAGGTGCCGGTCGATCTCGCTGCGTTCGGGCGACGAGAGCGTACCGTTCACGTACCACGGCAATTCGGCGAGCACGTTTGCGTGCCGGTCCGAACCTGTCTGATTGGCGTCAGTCATGGGCATTACCCTTCCTAGCCTTGCGCATCGTCACTGGACATCTGAGCCCGGAGGCGCTCCCGGGCGTGCATCATCCGGGTCTTCACCGTGCCCGGCGGACACTCCATGATCCGCGCGATCTCATTGACCCCGTAACCGTAGGTGTAGGCAAGCTCGAGCACGGCCCGGTGCGTCGGCGACAGGGCCTGGAGCGCCTTTGCGAGATCCTGGCGCAGGAACAGGCGATCGATCTCGCTCGATCCGGTGGTCTGAAGCTCCGTCTCTTCCGCCGCCTGATCCGCGCGTTCGTGCTTTGCCTGCCGACGAAGGGTGGCAAGCGCAAGCCGATAGGCGATCCCGAAGATCCATGTCGATGGTTTCGACCGGGCTTCGAAATCGGCGGCCCGGCGCCAGACCGTCATCAACGTGTCGGCCGCGACCTCTTCGGCCAGATCGGGTTTTGACAACATGCGCAGGACGAAGCCGTAAACCCGCCGGAAATATCGGCGGTAGAGGCGTTCGAAAGCATTCATGTCACCCGTCGCAATCGCGCTGAGCAGCGCGCCATCCGGCGCGTCGTCATGCTGGATTTGCCGCATCCTCTGAATGCTCACCGCTCTCATCGAAGGTCACCATGGACAATTGTTCGTCCATAAGTGTCGAACGAAGCGCAGATGGTTCAAATTGAAAGTCGATTTTTTGCGAGATGTCTGAGTCCAAGTCTTTTTCTCGTCGGATCGAGCCGGTCAGGGGGCACGACACATCCAATCGCGCGGGTACCGGAAGTCCGTCGCGAGTGCTCGACAGAGGTGCTTCGACTTATGGGCGCGGGCCAATGGTCGGCACGCCTGCGGGGGCGTGGCGCGAGGCGGGAATGCATCGTTTAATCTTGAGCGTTGCGATCAGACTTCTTCTCGAACTGCGATGCAGATCCGGAACCGGCGCATTGCGATTTCAGAACGGGTAGAGCGACGTCCAAAACGCTCGCCTCTTGGCTGTAAAAAGTGCGACTTTACGTTACGGAAAACCGGGCTGCCGGGCCAAAATCTGCGACATCCCCACTGCTCATCGCCGATTCCACAATTCTGACACGACAGAAAGTCAGACGCCGATGATGCTTGCACTGGGGAGGCACGAGCATGAGCTCTTACACGGTCACGACACTCAGCGATTCCGGCGACGATCTGTACGTATCGACTGATTTTGCGGCAGAGACAGCGGACGGCAACGGTCTTTCGCTGCGCGAAGCGATCTATATCCACAATTACAATTACACCAGCTACGGTATTAACAACCCAATCATTAATTTTAGCGGAGCGCTGTCCGGGTCGATCCTTCTGTCACAGCAGCTCAATATTGGCGGCTACGTCGAGATCCGTTCCACCAATGGCCAAGGTATAACTCTGGATGCGCAGGGGTATGGCCGCGCACTTGGTATCTATGGCGACGTCCGGCTTGAGAACATCAGCGTCACCGGCGGGGATCTGAACAGCGGCGACGGTGGCGGGATCTACGTCGGCTCGGGCGCGCTGTCCCTGACCAACTCGGCGGTGTTCGGCAATAGTGCCGCGTTCGGCAATGGCGGCGGGATCTTCGCCAACGGCGATCTGACCCTGACCAATGTCACCGTCGCAGACAATTCTGCATCGAACGGCGGCGGGATCTATTCCAGCTATTCCCAGGCGTCCCTGGTTCATTCGACCGTCACCAGCAACAGCTCGACCAGCAATTACTCATCGTACGGCGGGGTGGTCGCGAGCACGCTCAATCTGACCAATTCCATCATTCTGGGGAACGCAAACTCCACTGGCGAGTCGAACATCTCGGCGAGCGTCAACCTGTATGGCTACAATGTAACAGCCGGGTATCCGGGCACGACCTACGCCAACGCCAGCACCGTCTTCGCGCAGGTGCAGACCGTCGGCTACATCTATGGCGGCGTTCTCGCTGACAACGGGGGCGCGGTGCAGACGGTGGCGCTCGCCTATGCACTTCCGGCAGACACCAACTATCAGACGTACACAGATGCCCGCGGGGCCTTGCGGGGTGGTTATCCGGACATCGGCGCCTTCGATCTTGCGCAGGCCGAAACTCCTTCTCTGATCGTCGACACCGACCGGGACGTGGTGAACGCCTATGACGGGATGACGTCTCTGCGCGAGGCGATTGAACATGTCCGCAGTGGCACGCTTTCGGGGACGATTTCGTTCCAGAATGGCCCGGGCGAGTATTTCGAAGGCCCGGACCCGATTATTCACCTCACCAGCACGCTGGTGATCGACGGCGGTATGTACGCCGGATCAACTCCAAGCATCGTGATCGACAGCGATCCGAACGGCGAGGGCCGCCCGTTGATCATCATCTCGGGCGACGTCGCGGCCGATGACGCAATGACGACGGACAGCAAGGGGAACGCGATTACCGACGTCGTCAACAACACGCGGACGACGGACAATGTCGAGGTCTTCAATCTCGTCGGCTACGCCGACGTCACGCTGAACGGTCTTGTGATCACGGGCGGTGTCGGATCCTTGCCGCAGCCGCCGGGTTATGGCGGTGGCTACGGCTATGGTGGTGGCGGTTACGGCTATGGCGGCGGTGGATATGGCTACGGCGGTGGTGGTTACGGCTATGGCGGCGGGGGATATGGCTACGGCGGTGGTGGTTACGGCTACGGCGGCGGCGGGTATGGCTATGGCGGCGGTGGTTACGGCTATGGTGGTGGCGGGTATGGCTACGGCGGCGGTGGTTACGGCTACGGCGGCGGTGGTTACGACCCGACCGCGAACCAGCGGGGCGGAGGCATCACCGCGTTGGCCGATTCGTCGCTGACGATCACGAACAGCTCGATCTCAGGCAATGCCAGCGAGACGTTCTCCGGCGCGATCACCACGCATGGAGGGCTGCTGGTTCTGAGCGACTCCTTGGTCGAGTCGAACGACGGAAACTTCGGCGGCGGTCTGAACCTGATCGGAACGGCGGATCTGGACCGGGTCACAATCAGCAACAATACGGCGGTCGTCGGCGGCGGTGCGGTCTCTAGCGGATACAACGATTTCACCGATGTCGAGATCAGAGACAACGTTGCGTTCGATCCCTACGGAAACGGCAAAGGTGGGGCGGTCTACGTCACGCTCGGTACCTATCTGACTGGCGAACGCGTGACGTTCGCCGACAACAGCGCGAGCGAGCTTGGCGGTGCGGTCTACAGCTACGGCACCCTGGAATTGACCAACGCGACGGTGGCGGGCAATTCCGCCGGCACTCTCGGCGGCGGCGTGTACACCAAGGGCTTCTATGGCACGACGCTGAATTTCTCGACCATCACGTCAAATTTCGCCGGGACGCAGGGCGGTGCCACGTTTACGACAGGCTATGCGACGCTGTCCGTGAGCAACTCGCTGATCCTCGGCAATTACGCTCAGTCGGAGTCCGAACTGGGCGGAGGCAATACGTCGACCACGAATTCGATCGTCGGCGGAGACGCGAGCCTGATCTTTGCGCAAACAGCGACCTCGAACGGGGCCGTCGGCGGCGTTCTGGCGGACAATGACGGTTTTGTTCGCACCGTCGCGCTTCTGAACGAGGGCACAAACGCGGCCATCGACGCTGGAGAAGACGCGACCACACCGGATCAGGACGCGCGCGGCGTGGACCGCGACGCTGACTATCCCGACGTTGCCAACAATGGCGTTAACCGCTCGGATCTGGGAGCATTCGAGATTGGGTCCATCGAGGTCCCGAGCCTGATCGTGACGACGGCGGCGGATATCCTCGACCCGACCGATGACGAAACATCGCTGCGCGAGGCGATCGGCCATATCAATGCCGGGCGGCTTTCCGGCACGATCACGTTTGCCAGCGGCGCCGGCGAGGCGTTCGAGAACGGCGGTCTCATCCGGCTCACCAATGGTGAACTTGAGATCACCTCGACCGCCGTTATCGACGGCGGGCCCGGCGTCACGATCACCGGCGATGCCGACGCGAACGATGCGCTGACCACCGACAGCGCCGAGAACCAGATCACCGATGTCGCGAGCAATGCCGCGAACGAGGCCGACAACGCGCGGGTGCTGCACGTCCAGTCGACGGATGTGACGCTGAGGAACCTTGTCATAACCGGCGGTGTCGCAGATGACGGCGCAGGCATCCGGCTTAGCGGCACGAATCCGACGCTGACGCTGGAATCGAGCAGCGTTTCTGGCAACCACGCGACGTCCACCGCGAGTTCCGCGGGCGGCGGCGGTATTCTGGTCAATACGAACACGAACGCGACCATCCGCGACAGTATCCTCAGCCACAACGTATCCGAGTCGAATGCGGGCGCGCTCCGCCTCGGCAACAACAGCTCTCTGATCATCGAGACATCCGAGTTTTCGTCCAACGCATCGGGCGCGGACGGCGGCGCGATCCGGGCGCTCGACGGCTCCTCTCTCGACATCACGCAGGCGACCTTTGCCAACAACGCCGCAGCGACGAGCGGCGGAGCAATCGACAATTCGAACGGCGTAACTGCCACGATCCAGAACAGCACCTTCACGGGCAATCTGGCGGGCGGTTCGGGCGGCGCGCTGAGCGGCACAAGCTCTGTGAACTTCGCGCTGACGAATTCGATCCTGAGCGGCAACGGCGATCAATCCGGCAACACGAGTCCGGCCAGCCAAGTGAGCGAAGGCATAACCGGGCTGAGCGGCGGAAACACTCTGGGGGATACGGTCTACGCGGGCGCCGCCGCGACCCGCACTACCGACGTGGGATCGATCTTCGCTGCGACGAGAACAATCGATCCGGACGGCACGCCGGGCAATGGCGATGAATTCGAGGCAGGCGCGCTTGCAGCCGGGCAGGGGGCTGGAGCGACCGTCGCACTGTTGGAAGATGCCCTGAACCCGGCGATCGATGCCGGCAGTGCTGTCCCGGGTCTCGCAACGGATGCCACGGGTGCGACGCGCGATGTCGATCAGGCTCTCGTCGACAACGGCGGTACGGTCGATCTGGGCGCCGTGGAGGTTCAGACGGCGATTTCCGAGGCCGCGAGCCTGATCGTCACGATCGCGGGCGACGTGGTTGACGCATTCGACAATGAGACGTCTTTGCGTGAAGCAATCGCACATGTGAACGACGGCACGCTTTCCGGCACGATCAGCTTTGCCAACGGCGCGGGCGAGGCGTTCGAGACCGGCGGCGAGATCGATCTCCTGCTCGGTGAACTGACGCTTTCCAGCGATCTCACGATTGACGGCGATCTGGACGACGATGGCGCTGCCGATGTGACGGTTGACGCACAAGGTGCGAGCCGGGTCGTCAATGTAGCCAGCGGATCGTCGGAGTTGATCGGTCTCGTGATTACGGGCGGCGATGCGGGGGCTGCTGATGGCGGTGGTCTCAACATTGCATCGGGAGCGACACTGAGGATCACGAATTCCGAAGTGACCGGCAATACGACGATCGGTGACGGCGGTGGCCTCAGCAATTCGGGCACGGCCGTGGTCACCCGGTCGAACTTCGTCAACAACTCGGCGATGGATGGTGGCGGGATATCGAGTGCCGGCGACCTCACGGTCTACATCGCAACGATATCAGGGAACTCGGCAACGGATACCGGTGGTGGCGTCACGATTGGCCAGACCGGCAAGTTGCTGATGACCAATGCGACCGTCGCGAACAACACCGCCGGGAATCTGGGTGGTGGCGTCTATTCGGATGATGGCGATTTCTTCATTTTGAACTCGACGATCAGTGGTAACTCGGCCACGGGGTCGGGTCAGGGCGTTCGGGCACAGGGAGCCGGTTACCATTATTCGGTGGAACCGGCGTCCGAGACGAAAGATACCGGGATCGCTTCGGTCTCGAATGTCAACGGATCGACGCTGGTCAACTCGGTCGTAACCGGCAACGGGGGCTCGACCAGCACAAGCGTCAACGCGTACGGCTACACTACGCAACTCTCGCTGATCTCCACGCGTGTCGGGGGCGATGCGGCGACGATCTTCGATGCAATCGACCCAGGGACGGGCGGCGGTGTGCTTGCGGAAAACGGTGGCACGGGGCGGACAATGAGCCTGCTCCAGTTGCCGGTGAACACGGTGATCGATGGAGGCTCGTCCCTCGAGTTGTCCGAGTCCCGGAGAAACCTCGACCTCAATGGCGATGGAGATCTGCTCGATACCGTCGGGGTCGATGCCGACGGAAACGGGCGGGATCAGGGATCAGCGGTGGACATGGGCGCGGTCGAACTGGGACCTGAAGCACCCAGCCTGATCGTCACGACGAGATTTGACACCATCGATGCGTTCGATGGAGTGACCTCACTGCGTGAGGCAATCGCGTTCGCCAATTCCGATCCGGACGCCAGCACGATCACCTTCGATGCGGCGCTATCGGGAAACTCTTTCTCAATGAACGCCGCTTTGGATCAATTGTTGATAACCGAAGACCTCACGATCGATGGTGATGTCGACGGCGATGACAGGGCCGACGTCGTTCTGTTCAACGGAAACGGTGATCGGCTGTTTGCAGCAAGCGGAGCAGGCACCGACGTCACCCTGAAGAGCCTCGCGCTGGACGGTGCTGCTGGCGGTGACACCACCGGCAGCGGCGCCGCGATCCAGGCGCATCAGATCTCCTCGTTGACCATCGAAGACAGCACGTTCGAGCGGTTCCGAGCCAGCGCCGACGGAGCGGCCATAGACGTTCGGGACGACAGCTCGGGTAGCTTGGGGACAACGCTCTCGATCACTGGTTCAACATTCCACAATAACAGATCGGATGGCACGGGTGGTGCGATCTCGCTGTACAACGTCAGCGCGACGCTCGTGAACACGACGCTCGACTTCAATTTCGGGTACGATCATGGCGGCGGCCTCTACGCTTACAGCAACAGTTCCGACACGCTCGACGTCATCAACAGCACAATCACCGACAATCAGGCAGCGCATCAGTACGGGTTGACTCCACCGGCCGTCGGTGGCGGTGGTATCGCGGCTTTCGGTGTCGCGACAACGATCAGCAACTCCGTTTTCACCGAGAACCAGCGGTCCGGGGGGACGGGATCAACCACGCTTTACGATGACGTCCAGACCGACTCGGCCATCACGTTGAACAACAGCTTCCTCGCTGTGGCGGTCGCTGGCGGTACGGTCACGAACAACAACAGCACGAACGGCGCTGGCGGTGTTTTGCCGAGCCTCGGCGCACTTGTCGACAATGGCGGTCCGGTCGAAACCCGGGGAATACTGGCGGGCAGTCCGTTGATCGATGCGGGCGACAATTCGTTGGTTCCTCTGGGTCTCGCGACGGATGCGGCTGGTGGCCCTCGGATCGTCGGCGCTGCAGTCGATATCGGAGCCTTCGAACTGCCGCCGGCGCCGCCGATCGAGGGCGACGGGAACGACGATCTCCTGAACGGGACCGATAACGCGGATTCGATTATCGGAAATGGCGGGAGCGACATTGTTCTTGCCGGGGACGGTCCGGACGATGTGGACGGTGGGACCGGTACGGACGCGCTGGCCGGTCAGGGCGGCAATGACACGCTCGACGGCGGAAGCGGCGACGATCTGCTGTCGGGCGGCGGCGGCGCCGATCTGATCTACGGCGGGGCCGACAATGACACCGCTGTCGGGGGCACGGAGAATGATCTGATCTTCGGCGGTTCGGGTAATGACCGGCTGGACGGCGAGTTGGGCGATGACACGTTGGACGGCGGCCCCGGGGACGACACGTTCGTGGTCGACAGCGCGGACGACGTGCTGATCGAGGATCCGGGCGAGGGCTATGACCGGGTCTTCGCCTCGGTCTCGATCACGCTCGGCGACAACGTGGAAGCGGGGAACCTGACAGGCTCGGACGATCTCTCGATGACCGCGGCCACGACGGGCTCGTGGCTCAACGGTAATGCCGGCAACAACACGCTGACCGGCCAGCAAGGGAGCGACCGGCTCGACGGCAACGCCGGCAACGACACGCTGGACGGCGGGCTCGGCAATGATATCCTCGAGGGCGGGGCGGACGCGGACGTCTTCGTGTTCTCGGCCGGCGCCGACGTGATCCTCGACTTCGAGGACGGCCTTGACCTGATCGACCTCACGGGCGTGGGACTGCTGTTCTCGGATCTCGGCATCGCCCAGTCGGGCGGCAACGTGCTGATCACGCACGGCCTCGGCACGCTGACGCTGCTGAACTTCGCGGCGGGCGACTTGTCGGCGGCCGATTTCCTCGAGCCCGCATCCTCGGCCCCGCCGGTCGTCACCGGCACGGCGGGTGCCGACATCCTAAGCGAGAGCGCGGGCCCGCTGGTGCTGCAGGGGCTCGGTGGCAACGATCTGCTGCGGGTTCTGAGCGGGGCGGCGACGCTTGAGGGCGGCACCGGCGACGACCGCTACTACGTCTATGAGACGGGCACGGTGATCACCGAGCTTGCCGGCGAGGGCACCGACCGGGTCTACACGCGGGTCGATCTCATGCTGGCGGACGAGGTCGAGATCGGGGCGACGAACGGCTCCGGCGACATCGACATCACCGGCAACGCTCTGGCGAACCAGATCAGTGGCAACGCGGATGCGAACGCGCTGAGCGGGCTGGCCGGTAACGACCGGCTCGATGGGCGGGGCGGGACGGACACGATTTACGGGGGGCTCGGCAACGACATCCTCGAGGGCGGCGCTGGTGCGGACCGGTTCGTGTTCGAGACCGGCGACGGCACCGACCTGATCCTGGACTTCGAGGTCGGGGTCGACGTGATCGACTACACCGCGACCGGGCTCGAGTTCGTGGACCTGACGATCACCGACAGCGGCGCGGACGCTCTGATCTTGCAGGGCACCGACGTCATCCGGGTGTCCAACATGACCGCTGCCGAGCTCGACGAAACCCAGTTCGAGTTTGCACTGTTGTCGTAGGGGTACGGAAGAAGGAGGCGCGAATGCCAAACGAAGAGCAGGCTTCGTTGTATGCAATTGTGCTTAGCGAATGCCGCCAGAATAGAGCGAGCATCTGGGCCAATCGATCTGAAGTTTTCGGATTGACGTTCTGATCGCAGACGTTTGCAGATCCGCGCCCCGGTCGACGATCATTGGCGCAGCGCGTCGTCGAAGGACAAACAACCAAACACATGTCTATGCCGGACCAGAAGATGAGCATCCGTAAATCGCTCTGGTCTATCAGGCTCTGCGGAGTGTCTTTTGCGGCGACGCCCTGATCAACCGATCGTGCGTGGGCCTTGAAGAAAATTGCGATGCAACTTTCTAAAACTTGGGTAACTAGTTGTTTAAAATATATTTACGCTTTGGAACTTCCTCGCGTTCGACCGCTAAATTCGCACGACCGGAGGATGGCGATAGCAGTCTAAGCACCCGGTCTTTCGCGGCGCTAAACAAGAAATGGATTGAAGAAACAGATGATTTCTAAAGCGGTTCATAGTACCCGGGAATTAGGGTGCGTCTTCGATGAAGCTTGAACACTTCTAATGAGCCGTTGATGGTCTGCTCGACCACCGGGGGATAGAGCAAAATATGCTGGACGGATTTCCGTCATTTCAGACGATGGTCGCGATCGATCTGTTTCTGCTCGGCGCAGCGCTGATCGGTACGATCTTCATCCTCATCAAATGGCACCAGATCAAAGAGGCCGGCGCGGCGATCGGTGCGCTAATCTGCATCGCGGGGCTCTGGACGGACACCGGTCTTTACGTTGCGGATCTGGCGAGCATGATCGCCATGCCACCGCTGATTGGCATGGAACGCTCGATGGCGTTCATGACCGACCTCCATCTCAAATACAGTTGGTATGTCAGCGTCGTCTCGACCGCGCTGATCGCGCTGGGCCTGTTGATCCTGATCTGGGGCATGGGCCGACAGTTCCAGCGACTGAAGAACGCGCGGACCGAGATCGAGGAGAGTGAACAGCGCCTCGCTCAGGCCGCACAACTGGCAAAGCTCGGCTACTACTGGTGGGATGCAGTCGAGGACGAGCTCGAGTTCTGCACCGAGCAACATGCGCGCTCGCACGGACGCAGCATGGAGGAGTACGCGGAGCTGGCGACCACGCTCAGCAACGAGATGGTTCTGATCCACCCGGACGATCGCGAGCGGATCCGGAACGAGTATCTTCGACTGCGTGCCGGCAATCCGATCGAGATCGAATATCGGGTGCCCACAGCAGACGGCGAAAGGCGGGTCCGCGAGATCGCCCGCCCGGTCTTCGACGAGAATGGAACGGTCGTTCGCGAGATTGGGACATCGCTGGACACGACTGAACAGTACGAGACAGAACTGCGTCTGTTCCAGGCGGAAAAGATGGAATCCATCGGGCGCCTGACCGGCGGCGTTGCGCACGATTTCAACAACCTGCTCGCGGTGATGATGGGAAATCTGGAGCTGCTGCGCTCAGAGGTCGATCAGCCCGATCTGATCGAAAGTATCGAAACGGCACTTTTGGCCGCCGAGCGTGGCGGCGAACTGACCAAGAACATGCTGACTTTTGCGCGGCAGGCGCGGCTGAACCCGACAATCGTGGATATCAATGCCACGATCCGCCAGACGAAACTCTGGCTGAGCCGTACCCTGCCTGCGAACATCGAGGTCGAGACATCGTTGCTCGCAAATCTCTGGCGGGTGAGCGCCGACAGCAGTTCGACCCAGAACGCCTTGTTGAACCTGATCATCAATGCGCGGGACGCGATGCCGAGTGGCGGGAAGCTGACCATCGAGACAGCGAATGTCCGCATCGACGACGAGTACATCGCCGTACGCTCCGAGGATGTTCCGCCCGGGCGCTATGTCATGGTGGCGGTCAGCGACACCGGCGACGGGATCGAGAGCGAGTTGATCGACAAGGTGTTCGAACCGTTTTTCTCTACCAAGCTGCCCGGGCAGGGATCCGGTCTCGGGCTGCCGATGGTTCAGGGTTTTATCAAACAGAGCGGTGGCGCAATCCGCGTCTACAGCGAGCTTGGCGTAGGCACCACGATCAAACTCTACTTCCCGGCGGTGTTTCGCGACGGCGAGGGGCAGGGCGATGCGCATCCGGATACAAAGCCGACCACCACCCAGCATGCAAAAATTCTCGTCGCTGAGGACGAACCGGAGGTGCTGGCGATCATCGTTCGCGTGCTTGAAAATGCGCACTACAGCGTCTTCACGGCCCCGAGCGGTGACAAGGCCCTGGAACTCTTCCAGAGCATTCGTCCGATAGATCTGTTGCTCACCGATATTGTTATGCCGGGTTCGCTTCAGGGTCCGAAACTCGCCAAGGCACTTCGCGAGGTCGAGCCGGATCTGCCGACCGTTTTCATGTCAGGCTACCCGAACGAGGCGACCGTCCATGGCAACGGCCTTCGACCGGAGGACATAAGGCTTATGAAGCCGGTCCCTGCGACCGAGCTGATTGCAGCCGTCGAAAAGGCATTGCGGACCAGAAGAACCAGCTCGGATGAGCCGAATTGAACGGTGATGCCGATCGGGTTTTCGTTGACGCATCCGTCCTGGCGAGAGCGTACGATTGAGCGGACAAGTTCCATCCCGCGAGCTAAGGCGGCTCCTAGCGGAGATGTCCACGAACGCCCCAGTGTATCCGGCTAGCGCTCCGATTGCCGTTCAGATAATGGCTGTTCGGATCAGGTGGGCTTCTCGACAAGATCGTTGGTGGTCGCCGCCCGAGGTATTTTCGGTTCGCTCGGATCCGAAACATAGAACGGCGTCATGATCTGGACGTCGGCCGCGTTGAAGCTGTCCAGAACGTGAGTGTTCAGTTCGGATCGAATGTCGATCGGGTCGAATCCCACCTTCGCGTAGGCATTGATTTCGTAGGAAACGTCATGGCTGCCAAGCTGCGTCTTCAGCACGAAGGGCTTCGGCGTCGTCTTCAACCCCTTGGTTGCACTTGCGGCATCGAGCAGGAGTTGCTCGACCTTGTCCGCTGGCTCGTCGTAGCCGATCCCGACCGTGGCATGGACAATAAGCCCGGACGTGCCCGCAATCCGGGTGTAGTTCGTGACGGAGTCGCCGATGAGCTTTGAGTTCGGGACGCTCAGCAACTCGTTCTTCAGGGTTCTGAGATGCGTGTCGAGCAGTGAAACCTGCTCCACGTTCCCGATCACGTCGCCGACACGTATGCGGTCGCCGATGTTCACGCTGCGCTTGTAGATCACGAACAGGCCGGCGAGCAGGTTTGACGCAATTGAATTCGAACTGAGGGTCACGAGGATTCCGAGAAAGATCGTCATGCCCTGAAAAGCCTCCGTCCCGGAACCGGGGATATACGGGTAGGCGATGATGACCGATATGATGATGAAAAGCACGCGACAGATCCGGTGCGTCGGCCAAACCCAGTCGGGGTCGAAGTCGGCGAACTTTATGATGCCGTTCTCCACGTTCTCGAAGAACAGCCGCAGCAGTTTGAGGAAGTATCGCGAAATCAGGATGATCACGATCAAGGTGATGAGATCGGGAATCTCAGCCAGTGCAGCCTCACCCAGAGCGATCAGGGGCGCGCCGATTGTGTCGAGCAGCAGCGAGGCGAGCCAACTCGTGACGGCAAACTCCCGCAACACAAGGGAGACGTAGAGATAGCCAACGATCGCGAGGATGAACGTGTAAATGCCGCGAAAGAGGGATCGCTGTATCGCGAGCAGTGATCTCGCGTCGATCAACCGGCCAGTGCTCTCCTCCAGTGACAACACCCATTTGTCCACATGACGCTCGATGCGATGCCGTACGTATCGGCGAAAGAAGAACAGGCTAACGAGCAAAATGATCAAGGCAGCCGTCCAGACGAGCGTATCGATCAGGCCTGCCTGAACGGCCGTCGAGGTTCGCCCTTTTCGGTAGGCCTTGATGGCCTTGGCGACCTCACCCGAAATCACGTCAGCGAGGAGATCGACGTTGAGGCCCTCCATCTCGGCATCTGCATCGGTGACGACGGAAATGTACTCGCCGTCCGCATAGATCGCGGGTCCGAATTCCGATCTGCGGACCTCGACCTCCGGTTCGAAGTCTGGGTGTTTCTCGGCCGCGCGGATGATCTGCTCTTCGATGTAGTCCGCGCGTTCTTCAGCAGTGAACGACCGCGCGCCCCGAACGACGAAAAAGGCTTCGCCGTCTATTTCGACGGGAGCCGTTTCGAACTCTTCTACGACCGGCGCCGGTTCGGCGTCCTCTTGAGCGGCTGCGGGGATCGGATGCGTGAAGAGAACGAGGGTCGCTGCGACGAGGGCAGCCGCGAGCAAGGCAACAAATCGAGACCCGGACAAGTCAATCACCGTTCGCGTTCGTCAGGAATGGCGCCTCTTTCAGCCAGGCGATTGCCGCATCGCGCGACCCCGGCGGAAACATGCGAGCCTCGCACTCGGCGAAAGACACGTAATCGTCGAACAGCGCCTTGTGCCGCTGATCGCCGACGAAGGCGAACCGTCTCACCCTGCCGCGGGACATCAGACGATTGTAGCGACGGATTTCCTCGCTCACTCCGCTGAGGTCGACAGATCCGATGAACTCGCTGAGGACAGCAACGTCGTACCCGGTCGAAGTCGTGTCGTCGAACGAGTTCATGACCGTGTCCGCGTCATACTGCGAGACTTTGCCCGATGCGACGTACCCCCAGATCCCCGTCGGAAGATCGGCAATTTCCTCGATCATTTCGTCCCCCACGAGCAACCCCGTCCGGGACCGGGCGCCGACCGTTGTTCTCGACCTTTCCGGCAAGGGCGATGCGATCGGTTTGCGTCGTTCGTCTTGTGCCGGCCGGCGAGGCATTGGCCTTACGGTCCCTGCTGCACACTAATCGCACAAATCTGCCGCGCACCAGTGCGAAATAGCCGAGGTTTCGCTACGTCCGCCAAAGGTTCGGGATTTGTGGCAGTTGGCGGCAGCGTCGAAGTCAGGCATGGCGCCGGTGCCCGATGCCGGAGATGACGCCATGCAAATGCGAAAACTCAGGCAACTGGACGTTCCCGCTACGGAGTGATCCTCAAGTAACCGGCTGAAACACTTCCTGATCAGCCGTGAATTACGCGGGGCTGGGCGCCACTAAGGCGACCACCACGTTCCTTCGGTAGCACTCCGGTGGATGCCATGGATGAGGTTCTCGATCCGGTATCCGGTTCCGAAGTCCATGCGCGGCGCGCGATCACCGACAATCCCGCGTAGAAGGTCACGAAGCTCGATGACCTTGAGATCGTTGAAACCGAGCTGGTGCCCGACACCCGGCATGAAGTCGCCGAACGGCGGGTGATCCGGTCCCGAGAGAATTGTCCGAAAGCCCTGGGCTGCTCCTTCGCCCGACCGGAACAGCTTCAGCTCGTTCAGTTGTTCCTGATTGAAGGTCATTTGACCGTGCGTGCCGTGAACTTCCCATTCGATACGGTTCTTCCGGCCCCAGGCGCAACGTGAGGTCGACAAGAGCCCCTGCGCGCCGCCTTCGAAGCGAAAGAGAGCGGACGCGACGTCCTCGTTCTCCACCTCGCCCGATCCGCCCTCCGGTTTCGGCCGGGTCGTATAGATCGTCTGCATGTCGGCGATCAGGGCCTCGGGCTGACCCATCAGCACCTCGACCATCGACATGGCGTGGCAACCCATGTCCCCGAGCACTCCGAGCCCCGCGTCTTTCTTCAGGCACCGCCATGTCCACGGGGCCTCGGGGTCGGCCTGGAAATCCTCGTCGTACAGAATCCGGAAATGAACAGGCTTGCCGATTGCACCGTCCGCGATGAGCTTCTCGGCATGCAGGATTGCCGGATTCCAAATATAATTATAGCCGACCTGCGTCTTCTTATGCGCACGCTCCGCCGCGTCCAGCATCGCCTTCGCATCGTCCAGCGTCAGTGCCATCGGCTTCTCGCACCAGACGTGCTTGCCTGCCTCCAGGGCGGCGATCGCCATGTCCCTATGCAGGCCGTTCGGTGTGGTCACCGACACGAGATCGACCTTCGGGTCGGTGACAAGCTCACGCCAATCCGCGGTCGAGCGGGCGAAACCGAATTGATCCGCCATGGCCGATGCCCGGTCCGCGGGCACGTCGCACAGCGTTTCGAGACGTATGCGAGGGACGTCGCCGAAGACGGCCTTGACGTTGCGATAGGCCAAAGCGTGGCACTTGCCCATATACCCCGTGCCGATCAGGCCGACGCCAAGTTCTTCCATGGTTTGACTCCGTCCGAATCGCGTGAATACTTCCACTATAGCGGGTGCGTCCCGTCACAAGCGCAAGACGAAGCTGAACAAAACATCGGCGCTCAAGCGCCAAGGGAGGAACCATGAAAACGCTTCTCGCCGCAGTCGCGGTCGCAGCCCTGTCCGTCGCCGGTCTCACTCAGCCTGCGATTGCGGACGGCGAAAAGTACGTGCTGGTCAGCCATGCGCCGGACAGCGACAGTTGGTGGAACACAATCAAGAACGGCATAGCGCTCGCGGGCGAGCAGATGGGCGTCGAGGTCGAGTACCGCAACCCGCCGACAGGCGATCTTGCCGACATGGCGCGCATCATCGAGCAGGCTGCAGCCTCCGGGCCGAACGGCATCATCACGACGCTCGCTGATCCGGACGTCCTGAGCGGTCCGATCAAGGCTGCCGTGGACTCGGGCGTGGACGTGATCATCATGAACTCCGGTACGCCGGATCAGGCGCGCGAGGTCGGTGCGCTGATGTATGTTGGCCAGCCTGAATACGATGCCGGTCATGCCGCCGGATTGCGTGCCAAGGGCGATGGCGTGGCGTCGTTCCTCTGTGTCAATCACTATATCAACTCCCCGTCGTCGACGCAGCGCTGTCAGGGCTTTGCAGACGGGCTCGGTGTTGATCTGGGCAACCAGATGATCGACTCGGGACAGGACCCGTCCGAGATCAAGAACAAGGTGTTGGCCTATCTCTCCGCCAATCCGAACACGGACGCCATCCTGACCCTCGGCCCGACTTCGGCCGACCCGACGCTGCTGGCGCTGGATGAGAACGGCATGGCAGGCGACATCTATTTCGGCACCTTCGATCTCGGCGACGAGATCGTCAAAGGCATCAAGGCTGGTGTGATCAACTGGGGGATCGATCAGCAGCCGTTCCTGCAGGCCTATCTCCCGGTCGTCGTGCTGACGAATTATCACCGCTACGGTGTTCTGCCGGGCAACAACATCAACTCGGGTCCAGGCTTCGTCACCAAGGACGGCCTGACCCTGGTCGAGAAATACGCCGGCGAGTATCGCTGATCCGCGCATCTGTCGGGGAGGCAGAAGTCCTTCCCGGCTTGTCGAAAGGGACAGAGGATGCCCGGTCCGGCTGACACCGGCGCGGACGAACGCGTCAAGGAGATCTCAAGGTTCCGACAGGCGCTGATCCGGCCGGAACTCGGCGGTATATGCGGGACGGTTCTGGTCTTCACGTTCTTCCTGCTGACGGCGTTCGACAGCGGTATGTTCAACGCGCAGGGTGTGATGAACTGGTCCGTGGTCTCGGCTCAGTTCATGATCATCGCTGTGGGTGCGTGCCTGTTGATGATCGCGGGCGAATTCGACCTCAGCGTGGGCTCGATGATCGGTTTTGCCGGCATGATGATCGCGATTTTTTCGGTGACCTATTCCTGGCCTGTCTGGATCGCGATTATCGTGACGTTTGCGCTGTGTGTCGGCATCGGTTTCATCAATGGCTTCATCGTCGTGCGCACCGGCTTGCCGAGCTTCATCGTGACGCTCGCATTCCTGTTCATCCTGCGCGGTTTCACGATCTTCTTCCCGCAACTCTTCGAGCGCAAAACGATCATCGGCGGGGTCAAGGATGCGGCCGAAGGCGACTGGCTGGCGCCCGTCTTCGGCGGCAAGATCGGGCAGCCGATTTTCCAGTGGCTGGGCGATGCGGGGATCATTGACGTTTTTGAGCGCGGCACCAGGAAGGGCCAACCGGTCGTCGATGGCATCCCGATGCTGATCATCTGGGCGATCGTGCTGGTGATCGTGGGCCACTACATCCTGACGAAGACCCGGTTCGGCAACTGGATCTACGCCTCTGGCGGCGATGCGCAGGCTGCGCGCTATGTCGGTGTTCCGGTCAACCGCGTGAAGATCCTGATGTTCATGTTCACGGCCTTCTGCGCGACGGTGTTTGCGACCTGCCAGGTCATGGAGTTCGGCTCCGCTGGCGCTGACCGCGGATTGCTGAAGGAGTTCGAGGCGATCATCGCGGTCGTCATCGGCGGCGCGCTTCTGACGGGCGGTTACGGATCGGTTATCGGCGCCGCCCTGGGCGCCCTGATCTTCGGCGTCGTCCAGCAGGGCCTGTTCTTTGCGGGTGTCGAGAGTTCGCTGTTCCGGGTGTTCCTCGGCCTGATCCTGCTGATGGCGGTGGTGCTCAACACCTACATCCGCCGTATGATCACGGGAGAGCGGGGATGAGCGACCCTCTCGTCCGCATGGTCGACATTGAGAAGCACTTCGGCAGCGTGATCGCGCTGGCCGGTGTGTCCTTTGACGTCCAAGCCGGTGAATGCCACTGTCTGCTGGGCGACAACGGTGCTGGCAAATCCACGTTCATCAAGACGATGGCGGGCGTCCACAAGCCGACACGGGGCGAGATCTATTTCGAAGGCCAGCCGATGGACTTCGACAGTCCGCGAGATGCGATGAATGCCGGGATCGCGACGGTTTATCAGGATCTCGCAATGATCCCGCTGATGTCGGTCACTCGGAATTTCTGGATGGGTCGGGAGCCGGTGACAGGCTGGGGTCCATTCAAGCTGTTCGACGTTGCCGAAGCCAACCGGATCACGATGGACGAGATGCGCAAGATGGGCATCAATCTGCGCGGCCCGGATCAGGCGGTCGGCACGCTTTCGGGCGGCGAACGACAGACCGTCGCCATTGCCCGGGCGGTCTACTTCGGCGCGAAGGTCCTGATCCTGGACGAGCCGACCTCGGCCCTCGGCGTGCGGCAGACCTCCAACGTGCTGGCAACCGTCGATCGCGTTCGCAAACAGGGTATCGGCGTGGTCTTCATCACCCACAATGTACGCCATGCGATGGCCGTGGGCGATCGGTTCACGGTGCTCAATCGTGGCAAGACGCTGGGCACCGCCGTGCGTGGCGAGATCGAGGCGGACGCGTTGCAGGACCTTATGGCGGGTGGACAGGAATTGGCGACCCTGGAAGGCTCGCTCGGGGGCACGGTGTGACGATGGGACAGAGCAAATGAGCACGATCCGGCTGACTTCAGCCCAGGCGATGGTCCGATATCTTGCGGCACAGCGCAACGAGGACGAAGATCCGCTCTTCGCCGGCGTCTGGGCGATCTTCGGTCACGGCAATGTCGCTGGTCTCGGCGAGGCACTTTACGGCGTGCGCGACAGGCTGCCGACATGGCGCGGGCATAACGAGCAGACGATGGCCCACGCCGCAATCGCCTTCGCCAAGCAGTCCCGGCGCCGGCGGATGATGGCGGTCACCTCGTCGATCGGACCGGGGGCGACCAACATGGTCACTGCGGCAGCCACGGCCCATGTGAACCGGTTGCCTGTACTGTTCCTGCCCGGTGATGTTTTCGCAAACCGGGCACCCGATCCCGTGCTGCAGCAGGTCGAGGACTTCGGCGACGGGACGGTCAGCGCCAATGACTGTTTCCGCCCGGTCTCGCGCTACTACGACCGGATCTCGCGACCCGAACACATTCTGACGGCGCTGCCTCGGGCCGTGCGGACATTGACCGACCCCGCCGATTGCGGCCCTGTTACGCTCGCGTTTTGCCAGGACACCCAGACCGAGGCTTACGATTATCCGGAGAACTTCTTTTCGGAGCGTGCTTGGACGCCGCGTGCGCCCGCGCCCGATCCAACTGAGTTGCGTGCAGCCGCAGAGGCTTTCCGCGAAGCCAGAAACCCGATCATCGTGGCCGGGGGTGGAGTGATCTATGGCAGGGCAACAGACGCCCTGCAGAGCTTCGCCGAGACCCACAATATTCCCGTTGTGGAAACGCAGGCCGGAAAGTCGTCGCTGCCTTGGGATCACCCAATGAACTTCGGCCCGGTCGGTGTGACCGGTGCGTCCTCTGCAAATGCACTCTGCGAAAAGGCCGATCTCGTGTTCGGTGTCGGGACACGCTTTCAGGACTTCACCACGGGATCGTGGGCCTTGTTCCGCAATGCCGAACGCCGTCTTCTGTCACTGAACATCCAGCCCTATGATGCAGCCAAGCACGACGCTCTTTCGCTGGTCGCGGATGCGAGGCAGGGGCTAACGGCTCTCTCGGAAGAGCTGGCCGGGTATCGCGGCCCCGACCTGCCTGACCTGAAAGCAAAGTGGTTCGCCGAAGCCGACGCGGTCACTGCCGCCCCGGCTCCTGACAGCAACGACCTGCCGACGGACATGCAGGTGATCGGTGCCGTTCAACGCGCTTCGACGCAGAATACGACCGTCATGTGCGCGGCCGGGACAATGCCCGGCGAACTGCACAAGCTCTGGAAGGCGGCCAATCCCGGCCATTACCACATGGAGTACGGTTTCTCCTGCATGGGCTACGAGATCGCCGGCGCCATGGGCATCAAGATGGCCGACCCGGACCGCGATGTGATCTGCATGCTCGGCGACGGCAGCTACATGATGGCGAATTCCGAGCTGGCCACCGCCGTCATGATGGGGATTGGCTTCACGGTAATCATAACCGACAATCGCGGCTTCGGCTGCATCAACCGATTGCAACGCGGCACCGGCGGAGCAGAGTTCAACAATCTCCTGGATACCGCCGTGCATGAGACCCCGTCGAACATTGATTTCGTCGCCCATGCGGCGTCGATGGGCGCCCACGCGGTCAAAGCTGCAACCGTCGCTGATCTCGAGCGCGAACTGGCGAGCCGAGGCAACGGCGTCAAAGTGATCGTGGTCGACACCGACCCCTATCCCGCAACTGAAGCCGGAGGCACTTGGTGGGAGGTCGCGGTTCCTGAAGTGTCGGCCCGACCGGAGGTCAACGCCGCCCGCGATGCCTATGTCGAAGCCAAGAAGATCCAGAAGGCGAGCTGATGGCGGTTCAGATCGGGATTTCTCCCATCGCTTGGCAGAACGACGATCTGCCGGATCTGACTTCGGACTTCACGATGGATCAAGCGCTGCGGGAAGCGCGGGAGATCGGCTATACCGGCGTCGAGCGCGGTCAGCGCATGCCGAAGGACACCGAGGGCCTGCGCGCATACCTCGACCGCTACGACATCGCGCTCTGTGGCGGCTGGTGTTCGGGCAATCTGCTGGTGAATGACGTGGCCGAGGAACGCGACGCTGTGCGCCAGCAGGTTGAACAGTTCATCGCGCTCGGTAGTCCGTGCATCGTCTACGCCGAGTGTTCGAACACGGTACAAGGCGAGATCGCAACGCCCGTCAATGCGCGCCCGAAACTGACGCGCGAAGAGATCGTCGCCTACGCGGCAAAAGTCACCGAACTGGCCAAATGGATGGCCGGTCAGGGCATGCCAATGGCCTATCATCATCACATGGGGTCGATCATCGAGGCCGAGGCTGATGTCGACACATTGATGGATGCTTCGGGTCCGGAGGTGCATCTGTGCTTCGACACCGGCCACCTGCTGTTCGGCGGCGGTGACGTGATGGGAACGTTGAACCGATGGGGCGACCGGGTGCTTCACGTGCACTACAAAGATATTAGACCGGACGTGGTCCAAGATGTGCGAGAGAATGACCGCAGTTTCCTGGATGCGGTGATTGCGGGTGCTTTCACCGTTCCAGGCGATGGCTGCATCGACTTCGGCGAGATTACCTCCGCTTTGAAGTCCGTGACCTATTCGGGCTGGATCGTTGTCGAAGCAGAGCAGGATCCCGCCAAAGCGCCGCCCTTCGAGTATTCGAAGATCGGTTTCGATCACATAACCGCGCAGTGCAGCGCCGCAGGGCTTCGGATTGGAACCGGGGACGGGAAATGACGCTTCGGATCGGATTGATTGGCGCCGGGCGTATCGGACAGGTCCACGCTCGCGCTGTGGCGGCCTCTGAAAAAGCCGAGCTAGCCGCTGTTCATGACCCTATTGACTCCAACGCCGAGAAAGTCATGGCGTCGACTGGTTCGGCCCGTCGCGAGATCGACGGGATCTTTTCAGATCAGTCTATCGGCGCGGTGCTGATTTGTTCCCCGACCGATATGCACGCCGCTCAGTGCGAGGCTGCTGCGGCTGCCGGGAAAGCGATCTTCTGCGAAAAGCCAATCGATCTCGATCTTGTACGGGCCGAGGCCTGCGTCGCCAAGGCTGCCTCATCTGGCGTGCAAGCGATGCTTGGCTTCAACCGTCGCTTCGACCCGCATTTCCTTGATCTCAAGCGTCAATTGGATGATGGCAAGATCGGAAGGCCGGAACTGGTGCAGATCACCTCGCGCGATCCGAGCCCGCCGCCGATCGACTACGTAAAGCGCTCCGGCGGCCTGTTCCGGGACATGATGATCCATGATCTCGACATGGCGCAATTTCTGTTGGGAGAGCCGCTGAGCGTCGTCGGCGTGACCGCGGACTCGCTGGTCGATGCGGATATCGCGGCTGTCGGAGATGTCGATACCGCTGCGGTTACGTTGCGGGCGGCGAGCGGCACCATCGTGGTCATCACGAATTCACGCCGGGCCACCTACGGCTACGACCAGCGGATCGAGGTGCACGGTGCGCTCGGGTGTCTGTCGGCGGGAAATCCGGCTGTGAACCAGACGACCCTGTTGACCGGGGCCGGAGCTTTGTCGCCGCCGCTGATGGACTTCTTCATGGATCGGTATGCCGCTGCCTATGCCGCGCAGATCGACGCTTTCATCAAGCTCTGTCTTGACCATCCGGTGGACGTGCCGGGTCTAGTGGACGGCCTTTCAGCGCTTCGCTTGGCGACCGAGTGCAGCGAACTTGCGGGGTTAGGGTAGTGGGGCAGGGGGCAGGGCCCAAACGACCAACTCAACGCTTAATCAAACGTTCAGGCGATCTCACGCCGCGTGGCATTCCGCAGCGCTCCGATCTGATCGAACGTCGCGAAAGCTCCACGCTGCACGGACTTCGGGTCGTGACCGACGACGTTCAGGGAGTCGAAGAACCGTTTTAGGTGCCCCGATTTCACGTACTCTCGCCCGACGGAGAGGTATTGCGTCGGCCAATCCGGTTGCAGTGCGCCCCTATCCAGCAGAATGGTCGCGCCAAGGCTGGATCCGTTCAGGACATACCCGACGCCCCAGGCAAATCCTTCATCAAGTTCGTTCAGACCGAGCGATCGCGGGCGAGGCAGTTCGAGATCATTGCAGAGAGCCCTGATGCGCCGATATTCCTCTGCTGCATCTTCCGGATCGCCCCGCCGCAATGCTGCAGGAACACCCAACTGCTGATGCACGCAGAGAAGCGCGTACAGGAAGTCGAGATAGGTCTGGCGTGACCCGAACCCGCCGTCCGGCGTCCACATCTCCTCGATTTTTGCATGCAACTCCCTGGTTGCTGCGCGCAGCGTGGCCCGCATGCCCGGTCCAACAACGCCATGTGCGGCGACATCATTCATCGAAAACTGATCCAGTCTGCGGTGCGATTTTTATGCTGAGCCTTCATCAGCTTCAGATGAGCGTAGGGAGCACGTAATTGAGTGTCAACTTTTTCTGACATATCGATTGTCAGACACTTGATGCCGGACTTCAGTTTGCCGAACTGTGTGGCGCTTCAGGATGCCGGTCGTACTTATGCTGGCAGATGCGACTTGCACGGATCTAAGTCTGCGACCGCCTTTGCGGGGGCTCCGCTACGCTCATTGTCGACCCACCGAATCCACTCGATCGGCTTGGTTTACGACCGCGCAGGTCTAGTGGGACAAACGCCTGCGGCAAACGGAAAGTCCATCTGGGCCCCGGCACCGTGCGCTGCTGGTCAGATCAACCGGCTTTCCTGCAATAGAGCTCCAGCCGGTGCGCCACGATCTCGTAGCCATGTTCCTTGGCGACGCGACGCTGCAGTTGTTCGATCTCGTCCGAGACGAACTCCCGAACTTCACCCGTCTCGACATCGATCAGGTGATCGTGATGCGGACGTTCAGCCAACTCGAAGCGGGTCGCGCTGCCGTCGAAGGTGTGCGTCCGCAAAAGCCCTTTCTCCGCCAGCACGGCCAGGGTTCTGTACGCCGTCGCAGGGCTGATGCTCTGATCATGCCGCCGCGCGCGCGCCAATACCTGCTCGGCGTCCGGATGGTCACGCGCTTCCACGAGAATGCGCGCGATTACTTGACGCGGCCTCGTTATTCGCAGGTCCGCGCTTCTCAAGAGCGCGTCACCTTCGCTGCTGTAGAAGTGGTCAGACATGGCATTATGGGTATACGAGGCCAACGAAACTGTGAAGCTGAGAGTATTTCTCACATCGTCCGCTTTTGAGAATTAATCTCATTTTCCTTGACGATGCGAATGCATCGCACTATCGTCTCGGCAGGTTATGAAAGCCATTCGCAAACCTGTTTCCGCACGGAGCCGACCGATGAATTTGACGAGACGAGCGCTGATTGCCGCTGCTTCGGTGACGACGCTGACGCTGTCGGTAGGTTTTGCGTCGGCCGCAGATCGGCTGGACGTGGTGGCCACGACGGGCATGATTGCTGACGCGGTGCAGACCGTGGGCGGTGAACATGTCAAAGTGAAAGCGCTGATGGGTCCCGGTGTTGATCCGCACGCCTATCGCCAAACCCGGACAGACATTCTCGCAATGTCGAAAGCCGACATCGTTTTGTGGAACGGCCTCTATCTTGAGGCTCAGATGGAAGAATTCCTTCTGAAGCTGACCGAGGAGAAACCTGTGATTGCCGTTGCAGGCGCTGTTCCTGAGAACCTCCTGATCGGCTCCGAAGACTACGATGAGCGCTTCGACCCGCATCTCTGGATGAACCCAAATCTCTGGTCGCGCGTTGTCGTCAATATCCGCGATGCTCTGATCGAGGTGCAACCGGAGAAAGCCGACGCTTTCACCGCCAACGCGGACGCGTACCTGCAGGAGCTGACGACGCTGGCGCGTTACACGACCGAAGTGCTTTCGTCGGTTCCGGTCGAAAGCCGGGTCGTCCTGTCTGCGCATGATGCTTTCAACTACTTCGGTAACGCCTACGGCTTCGAAGTCGTGGGCATTCAAGGGATCTCCACCGAGTCCGAGGCAGGGCTGCAGCGTATCTCGGAGCTCGTCGATATGCTGGTCGAGCGCGACATTCGCGCTGTCTTCGTCGAAACGTCGGTCTCTGACCGCAATGTGCGCGCGCTGATCGAAGGGGCCGCCGCTGAAGGGCACAAGGTCGTCATTGGTGGCGAGTTGTTTTCCGACGCAATGGGCGAGCCGGGCACCTACCAGGGCACCTATGTCGGGATGATCGACTCGAATGCGACAACCATCGCGGCCGCGCTCGGCGGTGTCGCGCCCGACGCCGGCATGCAGGGGCTGCTGAACTGATGAACCTCGCACTCGCCAGCAATCCTCTGAAGATAGCCACTGAGAACGGCGCGCTTTTGCAGGCTCCTATCGCGCCAGCAGACGCGCCTTTGGCCGTGCGGGGTGTCACCGTATCCTACGGCGAGAAACCGGCGGTGTTCTCCGTCGATGCGACCTTCCCGGAACGCTCTATGTGCGCGATCGTCGGCCCGAACGGCGCCGGCAAGTCGACGCTTCTCAAGGCAGCCCTCGGGACGATTCCGCGCCTCTCGGGCGAGGTCTATGTTTTCGGGCGGCCGATCGAACAGGCGCGCGAGCGCATCGCTTATGTTCCGCAACGTGCAAGTGTGGACTGGGATTTCCCGACCACTGTGATCGATGTCGTCCAGATGGGGCTCTATCGCAAGGTCGGGCTGCTCGGGCGCCTTTCGGGGCAGATGGCAAAGCAGGCGATGGAGTGTCTCGACCGGGTCGGCATGGCCAACTTCGCGCATCGGCAGATCGGACAACTCTCGGGTGGACAGCAGCAGCGGGTCTTTCTAGCGCGCGCTCTGGCGCAGGACGCTGATCTCTACCTGCTGGACGAGCCGTTTGCCGGCGTAGATGCGGCCACCGAGCGTGCGATCATCGATGTCCTGAAACTGCTCCGGTCCGAGGGCAAGGCGATGGTGGCTGTGCACCACGACCTGTCGACGGTGCAGGACTACTTCGACCATGTATTCATGATCAACGTGCGGCGGATCGCAGAGGGCGCGGTCCACACCGCGTTCAACTCCGAAAATCTGCAAGCCACCTATGGTGGCAGGCTCGCGGCCAACCATCTCGACGAGTTGTCGATGGCCAGTGGAGATCGATGAACGCGTTCTTCGACGCCTTCTTTCTTCAGGCCGGATACAATGCTGCGCTGGTCGCAATCGGCGCGGCGCTTTTGGGCTGTGCAGCAGGATCCTCCGGCACGTTCCTTTTCCTGCGAAAGAGGGCTCTGGTCTCGGACGCGGTTGCCCATGCGACGCTACCGGGCGTCGGCCTCGCGTTTATCCTAATGGTCGCTCTGGGCGGGGACGGGCGCAGTCTTGTCGGTCTTCTCGTCGGCTCGGCGGTGACCGCGTGGATCGGCCTTCTGGTGATCGAATGGATCACCCGGCGCACACGGCTCGACGAGGACGCCGCGATCGGTGCGGTTCTGGGCGCGTTCTTTGGCGTCGGCGTCGTCTTGTTGACTGTCATCCAGTCGATGAGTGCGGGACGACAGGCCGGGTTGGAGAGCTTCCTGCTGGGCTCCACCGCAGGAATGCTGTTCCAGGATGCGGTCGTGATCGCAATCGGCGGCTCGATCACCGTGCTTGCCACATGGGTCTTACGCCGCCCGATGACACTGGTCGCCTTCGACAGCACCTATGCTGCCTCGATGGGCTACGATGTCCGGCGCATCGATCTGCTCATAATGGGTCTCGTGATGGCAGTGACCGTGATCGGGCTGAAACTCGTCGGCCTGATCCTGATCGTCGCGATGCTGATCATTCCCGCCGTAACCGCGCGGTTCTGGACCGAGCGGTCCGACAACGTGGTCTGGGTTGCCGGTGCGGTCGGCGGCGCGGCGGGCTATCTGGGCGCGGTGCTCTCGGCGTCAGCGCCCGCTTTGCCCACGGGTCCGATCATCGTGCTGGTCACTGCGGCAATATTCGTTTTCTCAATGTTCTTCGCGCCCGTGCGCGGCGTGCTTGCAGCGTTACTGCGCCATCGCCGGTTTCAGGTGAGAGTCCATCGCCGGCAGGGCTTGCTTGCACTCAGCGCCCAGCATCCGATCCGCGAGGCCTATACGCTTCGTCTTCTGGCCCGCGAGGGTCTCGTCAGGGCCGATGGCGTCCCGACCGATGCAGGCCGCGCGCAGGCCGCCAAGGTCGCGCGCGATGAGCGTCGTTGGCATATTGCGCGCGAAATCCATCAGGACGCAGGGCTGACGGGCCGCTACGACGGCGTGACACCGATCGAAGAGGTGTTTACCGCCGACGAAATAGCGGATTTCGATGCCCGGCTCGGTCCACCCGTTTCCGTGGGTGGCGCGTGATGGGCGCCGAGTTTGTCCAGATCTCGCTGACGCCGATAGTGATCGCGGTCCTCGCGGCAATAGCCTGTGCGCTCCCCGGAAATTTCCTGATCCTGAGACGCCAGGCGCTGATTGGCGACGCGATCAGTCACGTTGTGCTCCCGGGCATCGTCGTCGCGTTCATTCTGACCGGCGTGATCTCGGCAATCCCGATGCTGGTCGGGGCGGCCACCGCCTCGGTCATCGCCGTGCTGCTGATCGAGGCGGTCAAGCGGCTGGGCGGGATCGAACCGGGTGCCGCGATGGGTGTCGTCTTCACCTCGATGTTCGCGGCCGGCGTGTTGATCCTGGAGCAGACGGATACGAGCAAGGTCCACATCGACGTCGAGCACGCGTTGATGGGGAATCTCGAGTCGTTGGTCTGGTTCCGCGCCGAGGGCTGGCATTCGCTCTTCGACCCGGAAGCCCTTGCCTCGCTTCCGCATGAACTGCAGCGGATCGCGATCGTTTGCGCAATTGTGGCCGGGCTCACGTTGATCTTCTGGCGCTGGTTGAAGATTGCGACATTTGACGAGGGTTTCGCACAATCGCTTGGCATCCCGACCGCAACGATTGGATATGGACTTGTCGTCGCCGCCGCGCTGGCCGCCGTCGCAGCCTTCGACGCGGTGGGATCCATCATCGTGATTGCCATGTTCATCTGTCCACCCGCAGCGGCCCGGCTCATGACAAATCGGTTGTCACATCAATTGTGGTGGTCGGTAGCCTTTGCGACCGCGTCTGCAGTCTTTGGCTACGTGCTCGCGGGCTACGGACCGATATGGTTGGGAGCGCAGAACGCCGTCAGCGCGGCCGGAATGATCGCCGCGGTTTCGGGCGTGATACTCGGGCTGGCCTGTCTCTACGGTCCGCATCGCAGCCGGGTTGGCGCCGAGAAAGGAAAGATTGCCTGACGACGCGCGACCGAGACGGAGTTGCCTCTGTGCTGCCGCTCGGGGCCAATGCTTCGCTTTAGAAGTTGGATCATTAGGCCAGCTGCGTGGCAGGGACCTGTTGCTCTTCATCGTCATCCTGCCGCGCTCCGGGATTGAACTGCAGCAGCCGGGCCGAGTTCAGAATGATCAGCAGCGCATCGACATTGTGGATCACCGCCACGGTCACGGGGCCGACCAATCCGGCAGCGGCCAGCGTGACAAACAGAAAACTCGCTGCGAGAGCGATCGCGAAGTTGATGTTCATCACGAAGCGCGCTTCATGCGCCAGTTGAACCATGTTGACCAACCGGTCCAAGCGGCCATGCGTGAGCACGAGGTCTGAGGAAGCCAACGCAACGTCGGTATTGCCGCCACCGATGGCCACGCCGACATTTGCCGCCTTCAGGGCCAGAGCATCATTGATGCCGTCGCCGACGATCAATACCCGCCGGTTCTCGCCTTGCTCTTCTTAGACGCGCTGCAGCTTTTCTGCCGGCAGAACTACGCCGATGGCGGTATCGATGTTGAGGGATCGAGCAACGTCCTGAACGACCGCTTCGCGGTCGCCGGATACCGCAATTGGTTCGAAAGACCCAGCCCGCGAAGATCCGCAAGCGACTCAGGTGCCTCCTGACGAATGGTGTCAGCGAGATGGATCCAGCCAAGGAACCGGTCATCGCAGGACAGCCCGACCAGCGGGCCATCGTGATCCGGCTCCGGCAACAGGTTGACGCCGTTCTCAACGTGCAGAGCAGCCCGCCCAAGACGATAGCGATGCCCGTCGATGGTAGCTGGACACCCGCAAGAACTCGATGATTTGAGGGATGCTGTCGCTGTTGACCGCGGAGTGACGCTGCAAATGTCCGGATCACAGTGATCGAGGGGTGTTTTCCTCGATTTTGGCCGGACTCATCCCAGGCCAACCCGGCGTTCATGGAAGATCAGACGGTCGAAGTTGTAGGCCAGGTTGGCCAGCGTCAGTTTTGCCTCAGCCCGTGCCAGCCCGATGGTCCGGACAAACAGCCCGAACCGGGTTTTCTGATGAGCGAAAACATGTTCGACCCGGGCTCGCACTGCCGACTTGCGTGCGTTCGCCCGTGACGTCGCCTCCGGCATCGGTCGCCCTTGCGGTTTACGCATGTGGATGCGGCTGGTCAGCCTCGCTCTGCGCGCGTTGAAACGCCTGCCGGATCGCCTGCTCGATCTTGGGGAACGCGTCGATCTCGCGCGTACGGCGGGATTGCTCGGGGTCGGCAAGGAATGCGTAGGAGACCGGATCTCGCACCCGCCAGAAGATCGTCGCACCGACGTGGATCGCGCTTTGATCTCCCGTCAGCACATATCCCAGAACCCTGGGATCGAAGCTGACCCCGTTTGCCTCTAAGCTTTTGACCTCCAGAGAGAACTTGCGGGTTGCCGCGGGTATCAGGCGCACTTCGCCAATCGGTGAAGGCCACCACCACACAAGCCCACCGCCTTCGCGCGCTTTGACTTCCGCATCGCCGAACGCGATCACGACCGCCTGCCTGTCCGCCGGAACCGAGACCATGCCGCTCGCCACCCACATGGCGGCCAGCGCGACCATCAACGCGATGACGAAGCGCAGCGCCGACCGAAGCGATCGGGCCAGGGCCTGGTCCTGATCGCGCGCATTCGTTTGCTGATTAAGCTTTGCGCTCACTCCTCAAGCCCCGGCACGTTGGTGATCGCCTCGAATGGCGGCGCGTTGCCGCGAATGATGATGCGGGTCTGTTTGCCGACGATCGTCTCCAGACTGTCGAGGCTGCGCTTGAAGCGATAGAGTTCCGGGTCCTCGCGGTGGACATCGGCGTAAATCTGGTTCGCCTCTTCGATCGCGCTTGCCCGAATGCTTGCGGCCTTTTCATGCGCCTTTGCCTCGATCGTGCGCGCCTCGCTCTCGGTTTGCGAGCGGATCTGTCCGGCCCGAGCCTTGCCAACAGCCAGAATGCGCTCGGCCAGCACTTCGCGCTCCTTTGCCATGGCGTCGATGGTGCTTTGCAAGGTTCTTTCGGGGACCTGCAGACGCTCCAGATGGATCGCAAAAACCTCGATGCCGTATTCCTCGCGAAGACCCTCGCGTGCGCTCTCAGTGATCTGCTCTTCGAACTCGGCAAGCTGCGTGGCGGTGTCTTGCGTGTTCACGAGCTGCTTGAGTTGAAAACCGCCGGCGATTTCCTGCATCTTTGACTGCATGATCTTGCGCAGCAGATCAGCGACCTGCTGGCGGTCATTGCGCAGACTGCGCAGGAACGTGACGACCGCATCGTCTCCACGGGGGATACGCCAGACACTGAACGCTTCCATGGTGAGTGTTGAGACCGCATCCCCGTCAGCAATCGGCGTATTGATCAGCCCGGACGAGGTCGAGTGAAGCCGGTTGTCGATCCGGATGGTGCGTTCGATCTGCGCTGGCCAGCGCCAGGCAACGCCATTGTCGGTCAGAATCCGTGTCGGATGTCCGAACCGCGTCACGACGAGGCTGTGGTCCGGTGTGATCGTTACGATGCACGCCTCAGCCGCGGAGAGGATGACCAACGTGGCCGCGATCCAAACGCGGGGAGAGCGAAGTCGGTTCACACGCCTGTCCTTCTATTCGGGCAGCCGCGCGCGCTGCGATTGTTCATTGAGATCGACCACGAAACCCTGTCCGGCATCGATCTCCGGATCGACGATGATCAGGTTCTTGTCAGCAAAGGTTCGCTCGAACGCCTGCAGCGAACGTTCAAAAGAGAAAACGTCTTCTTCCTCGTCATAAGCGCGCCGCTCAGCCGCGAAGGCGATCCTCTCCGCGCGTGCGGGCCGTGTCGCTGAAGCTGTCCGCCTTGGCCTGATCATTGATCTGCGCTGCTGCGAGGTCGCCTTTCGCTGCTCGGCAGCTGCACGAGCGATGTTCTCCAACACTGCACTGTCCTTTTCGGCACCGTGCACACGGTGGAACGTCGCTGCGGTGTCGATGGGCGGATGAACGGCCTCGAAGATGACATCGACGATGTCGATCCCCGACTCCAGATCATTCAGGCGCTTCTGGACTGCTTCATGGTGCAAGCTGGAAAAGCGTGAGACGTCAGCGAAGAGAAGATCCTCCGCCGTGCGGTTCTTGAAAGTGTTGATCAGTTCGCGCCCGTCGATCTGGCGATCGGCCTGTCCGGTTCTGCCACGTGATAGCTCGTCCGCAGGCTGGCCGACGGGTCAAGCCCGACGCGAGCGGAGTTGATTGTACTCCTCATCACCAAGACACCACGGTATCGCGGATGCGGTACCGAGAACGATGGCCCCGCCTCCCGGTTCGGACGTTCTCCTCACCCTGGCTTGGTGCCCGAAACCTGCGCTGAGTTCTTATGCTTCCTCGTGGCGCCGCTGGTGAAGCCCGCCTCACTGATCCAGTTTTCAATCGACTTTGTCGGGTGGGTTCTGGCGCCTGTCATCGTGAAATAAAGCAGCGAAGTCGCGCCGGCGATGAAATCGATTGGTCCTTCCTCGTCTGGGAAGTCCACATCGTTGGTAACGATAATACCACCAGGTTTCAGCGCGTTGAACGTGCGGTTGATGAGCTCTTCGCACTGTTCATCCTTGAGAACGTGCAGAATGTTTGAAAGCAGCGCGAAGTCGTAACCATCGCCCCATTCAGTCTGGAAAAAGTCTCCCTCTACGTAGCTGATGCGATCGGAGAGACCGGCGTTCTCTACCTCTTCTTTGCCAGATTCCGCAGATTCCGGGAGGTCGAGAATGGTGGCCTTGAGGCTCGGATATTGTTTGCAAAAGCCTATGCTGTATTGAGCAGGACCACCCGCCACATCCAGCATTTTTTCAGGCTTGCCGGTGAGTTTCACATTCTTAAGGAGTGACTTTACAGAGTCGCCCGAGACGCTCTTCAAGAATGACAAATAGTGAGGCCAGGAGGTCTCGGTGCTGGGTTTGAAGTGAAAGTTCTCCACCGAGCCGGTTCTCACAGCTTGGTCCAACAGCTCGAATTTTTTCGCGACGTCCGGAGCAAAGCGCAGAATTGACTGCGCCGCATCGCCGAGACGTCCGTGCAATGACTTCTGAAACCCGGCATCGATTTCGAAACGGCCATTTTCGCGCGAGACATATCCGAATGCAGTAAGTGCCTCGAGTAGGACTTTCGTGGCGTGCTGATCCGTGTCCAGCGTTTCTGCCACTTCTTCGACAGAAAGCGGTTTGGTTGCGAGCAGTTCGAATAAATTGAGCCGTTGTGCTGTCAGAACAGCGTTCGTCATGACTGTCGTAAAGAACGGGGCGAAGGCTTTTTCGGGCAGAATTCCGGTTGCGAGAAACATCGTCTCGAAGATTGTTTCCCCTTTGAGGCCAATTTTCATGATTTGAGTTTCCTGGTTTGTTGCGGCCGTCCGGCGAAGGTGCTCTGGCGCGGGCGCAGTTCATCCCAGCTACTCTGCCGCTTCAGAGTAGCGGCAAGGCGGCAATGCGTCGAGGGGCATCATCTTCTTTCATCGGCTTGACCCAACGGTGCCCTCGCGCAAAGGAAGGTCGGACCTCCGGCAGCGCTGCGTGCCGGGGCACACTCAATGGACATGCCCGTGCCCATGACCAAGCTGAGCGTAGCCGGTCCAGATGATCACCAGCCCGACCGCCGCGATCAGCGCGGCCGACAACCATGGCGCTGCATCGGCCAGCTTGCTGAACACCGATGTCCGTTGAGAGACAAATCCGGCACCAAGGGCGGCAATGACGCCCACCGCGATCAAGGTTATGGCGAGGCCCAGCGAAAATGCTGTTACCAAAGTGATCCCTAGTGTCATCTTTCCCAATTGCAGACACAGGATGAAGACGGTGATCGCTGCTGGACAGGGGATCAACCCGCCCGACAAACCGAATAGAACCGTCTGGTACGTTCCGATGCGGCCATCAGCCAGTCGTTCACGGATTTCAATGGCATGCGCGCGGGCATGGGCGTCCATCCCGTCCATCTCGTCGTGACGATGATGGCTGTGATCGTGACCATCATGGTCGTGGTCGTGAAGGTTGTCGTGTCGGTGACCATGATGATGCTGTTCATCATGCCCATGCCCATGCCCATGCCCATGCCCATGCCCATGCCCATGCCCATGCCCATGCCCATGGTGATGATCGGCGAGCAGAGGCTGGCTTCGCCAAAACATCCATGCCGCAATTCCCAGCACCAGCACGCCAGACGCCATCATGAACCATGGTTCAAGCTCTGGCCCCATCATCTCGTTGCCCCATGACAGCGCGGCAATAGCGAGTATCCAGACGATGATCGAATGACTGAAAGCCGCAGAGGCACCCAGAAGGATTGCCTGTTTGACCGAGCCCTGAATGGCAACGATATAGGCCGCGATCATCGTCTTGGAGTGCCCCGGCTCTAGCCCGTGCAGGCCGCCGATGATCAGCGCAAACAGGAACAGAAGCACCGGGTTCGTGCTGCCGGTCGCGATCATCTCCGTCAGGCTCATCGGTCCAGCCTCCTAGAGGTACTTTGTGATCTGGCGTAACTCGTCGATTAGCGTGCCGTGCGCCGCCGCATCGGGTGGCGGCGTGGCAAGGCAGTGATCGATATGGTCGTGGATCAGCGTCTTCTTCGCGGCGAGAACGGCGTGCTCAACCGCGTGAAGCTGCTGGGCCAGATCTACGCAAGGCCGTCCCTCTTCGATCATGGTGATGACCTTGCGAAGGTGACCTTCTGTGCGCTTCAGGCGATTGATGATCTGTCCGTGGCTGGCATGTTTCATACCTTATCTTATCCCCCCGGGGGGGATAAATGCAACACCCGGAAGATCGCTGAAGGAACTGCGCAGAGACGCTTCTGCTAGCGTCCGGATGCCCTCGCAACGCTCAGTGCATAAAGCGCGGCCAGGAAGGCCAGTCCGGTGCCCATGGCAAAGAATAGTGTGAGGCCGAGTTGCACCGCGACGACCCCGGCCAACGACATGGCGACAATCCCGGTGGTCATGTCGAAAGATGACAGAATGGCGACTCGGCTGACGCTGCCGGGGCCCTCGCACGCTTCCAGCATCAGGGCGCGGTACGGCACGAAGTAAGTATATCCGACCATCATCAAGATAATCGTGATGCCGATGGCAAATTTCTCGCCCCAGAGCGATTCATGAAGTGCTGCGGCGCCTGCCAGTATGATTGCCAAGCCGGCGGTGACCACCGCGAGAGTCCGCCAGCCGCCGATCCTCGCCAGGATCCAGCCGCCCAACAAGGCACCTGCAATCCCCATGACGTTTGAGCCAATCGCGCTGAAAAGGCCGATATCCCCGATCGAGAGCCCGGCATCGATCTGCAGAACCGGCAGATACCCCGACAAAAGACCCGTTGTGCCGTGCGCAAGGATTGCGATCAGCACGAGGGACCGGAATGGCCCGGCGACGAAGAACTGACGAAATTTGCCCGCATCCGGGCTGCTTTCGTCTTGCGGTGGCATCACGACACCCGGCGCTTTCGGCAGGATGAGGATCAACAGCGCGGACAAGCCGGACGCGGATGCAAGGATCAGGATCGCACTGGACCACGAGACCGAGAACACATCGAACCAAGCTAGAAAGCCAACAGTGATCCCTCCGAAGGCAATGCCAAACGCAGTCCAGGCTGCGCTCTTCGCGCGGTCCTTTGCGGAAAGCGTCGTCAGGAGATAGCCGTCGAGCGTCGTCATGCCGCTCGAGAACACGACAAAGATGACAACTGCAATCGCCATGGCCGCACCGACCTGCCGCGCGGGATCGACGGTCAGCAGTGCCAAGACCAGCACCACGCCGACAACGGAAAGCCAGAAGGTCGCCAACCTGTAACGCGCGGCAATACCCTTCATCGCCCGCTCGATCGCAAAGGCCCAGAGCCCGCGCAGGACGTACGGCAAATATACGATGGCGAAGGCGCCGACGATCTCGGGCTCGTGCCCGAACGTGCGCAGCATGGGCGGAAAGATGAAATAGAAGAACGACATCGGCACGGCGAAGGACGCCATGAAGGCCACGACGCCGATGTATGTCCGGATGGGGCTCGTTTCGGACGCGCTGGCATGTACGGCACCGCTGTCCGGGCTTTCGGTAATCGATGTCATCGCAATCTCCGTCCCGCGGCTTCCTTCCCGGCCGCGCAAAGCGGCTGATCGTTTGGGTCGCTTGCGAGTATCGCGCAGCGGCTGCCTCGGGTCGTCACGGAGTCTTATCCAACAATCTCGGTGGGAATTACAAAGCCTTTGTCGCGCGCCAGCAAATCGGCGGTCGTTGATGAACAGATTTAGAGGGCTTACGCCCTGGCCTCCGACTTCCAATATCTCGGTGCGCGACCGAACTGTTGTCGGAATGTGCGGGAAAAGTGGGCCGGATTGGCAAAGCCGACCATGTGAGCAATGCGCAGGATGCTGTAGTTTTCATACGTCTCCAACAGATGCGCCGCATGCTCCATTTTCTTGCGTATCGCGTATTGCGAGGGCGTCTGGCCGGTTGCGGCTTTGAACCTTCGCGAAAAGTGATACCGACTGATGCCAGCGAGCCGGGCCATTTCTGGCACCGAAATGTGGATTTCCGGATTATCGGCCAGCATCTGATCGATGCGCGCCAAGGCCGCTCGTCCCAGCGGTTGGACACTCTTGCCGGCAACAGTGTCGTCGTCGGGCTGCTCCAGAAGTTGATGCAGAATCACATGGGCCGCGTGGGTCAAGCCGGCGTCCGGGACCCGTCCGGCGCGGGTATATCCGACATCCGTCATTATGGCGGCAACCAACGGGTCATGGATGGCCCGCGACAACGGGCCTGACTTGAGTGCGTCCTGCCAGGTCTTCCCGAGGCTTCGCCGTACGGAACTGTCCGCGATTCCCACGCTGACCGCCGTCATCTCTGGCCAGGAAGCGATGCCATTTGTCTTCGGTGGGATCATGACGACGGCTCCGGGACCGATATCCCCGGACAGAGTCTGAGCTTCGGTGCGGATCTCGAGCGGGCCACCGCACTCGAGGCAAAGGTGCCACATGAGAATTGGCTCATCGCAGAGGATATCGGTGTGCGCCGCACAACTGAAGCGACACGTGCACGCCTGACCATCCTTCGTAACGCGCGCAAAAGGCACGGTTTTGCCCGAGCTTTCCAATTTGGCGCGAAGGGTTTCAACGGACGGGATCATCCTCGATTCAATACACGACTGTTTTTGTCGAAAAAAGCACAAATGCTGCGGTTGCGCGCACAAGATTGGTGGAAACCGCTTTTTCGTCTGGGCTTAAGTGAGAGGAGAACGAGAGGGGCATTCCAATTATGAAGACGACTTCAAACCTGCTGCTTCGCGGCACACTGGCTTTCGCGTTCGGTTCCGTATCCGTCTTTGCGAATGCTCAGGACAGTGAAGAACTGATCGCCGATGAAATCATTGTCCGTGGTGACAAGATCAGCCGAACCGCCGCGGAAGTGGCGCCGAGCACGTCGATCATTACGGAAGACGAAATTGAAAGGCCCGCCACACAGACGATCAATTCGGTGGTCCAAGGGCAGCCGAACGTCATCGCCGACGAAGACGGAACCATTCCGACCATCCGCGGGATCAGCAGCAGCGTGAACAACAACCAGATCTTCGGGTCTGGCGTACTCCCGCGCGTGCCCGTTCTGATCGACAACGTTGCCACACCCGTCGGGCAAAGCGCCGGTTACCTCAGCAATACAGCCTGGGATGTTGGCACTGTTGAGGTGGCGCGCGGACCGCAACCGACGTCGACCGGCCGGAATGCGTTCTCCGGCGCCATCCGCGTTTATACGAACGATCCCATTTTCGAACCCGAGTACGCTCTTCGTCTTGGCGCCTCAGATTTTCGCGACGGAAGAAATGCGGCCTTCGTTGTCAACCAGCCACTGCTCGAAGACCAATTGGCGCTGCGCATCGCAGGGTCATATCGGCAGGGCGACACGCTGGTCCGCGTAACTGATCCGAATGTGATCATCGATGTGAATGAGTTGGAATACCGGAACCTCCGGGCAAAAGCTCGTTTCACCCCGGTCGCAATTCCGGGCTTGGACCTCAAGTTCACATTTGACTATCAGTCGACGGACGACCAGTTCGCGCCGGTGGTCGACATTGGCAACGAACCGGATCAATTTTTCAGTAATAATTTCATTGGTTTTGGTGGTTATGATGAAACGGAGAGAATGCATTACATTTTCGATGCTAACTACGAGTTCTCAGAGGGTAATACGCTTTTCTTCAGATCTTCGCTGACAGACAGCCTTTTGAGCAATCCGTTCATTGGTTCTCTTGGTGTGGCAGGTTTCAGAGAGTTCGGTGAACTGAATTTCGAGAATGACGAGATTGAGGTGGAGACCTACTTCCAGTTCGCTGATATCGGTCCGATTTCAAAAGGTGTGATTGGAGTGATTTACAACGGGACGACCGAGACCCTCGATACGGATCCTCTCGGCCTGACGAACGCTTTCCTGATCGATGTTGACGGAGACTACACGAACCGAGCGATCTACGGCGAGATTGAATGGGATCTCGGTTCGGTAATCGGGCTCGACGGTCTGACCCTCCTCACCGGTGGCCGCTACGAAATGGACGAGCGCGAGCGCGCGGTCTTCGCAGACAACAACCTGCAAGCCAGACGGGTCTTCAAGGAGAACATCTTCCTTCCAAAAGTCGGGCTGAGATATGAGCCGACCAATACTTTACAGCTTGGATATACCTACAGCGAAGGTTTCCGCCCGGGGGGATTGGAAGTCGATCTTGTCTCCGGTTTCGTCTTTCCGATTGGTGCCCCCGGTTTCCTGGGCATCTCGCCGTTCGAGAAAGAGACCATCCAGAACCACGAAATCTTCGTGAAAGCATCGCTCCTGGATGACCAGCTCTCCCTCGGTGCCTCGGCCTTCTACTACAAGTACGAAGACGCGCAGGTGGCGGGTGCGTCGGCCGTGCCAAGTGCGTTTCCAGGCTTCTTCCTGACCGGAAACATACCCGAAGCAATTGGGCAGGGCATCGAACTCACGGCTGAATATCAGAGCGAATTCGGCTTGGGCGTCAGTGCAAACCTTGGATATCTGGACACCGAGATCACAGATGCCGGACCCGTCGCAACGGCGTTCCAAGGCTCAGAGTTGCCGAATGCGCCGAACATCACGGCATCGCTGGGCGTCAGCTATGAACACAGCCTCGGATGGGACGCGTCGGTCAACGTCCGGCATGTCGGCGAGATGTTTAACAGGCTTGGGGTTCCGAGAATCGACCCCTACACTGTCGTGGATCTTGCGGCAGGTTATGAATTCACGGTGTTGGACGATTTCGACACGCGGATTGACCTGAGCGTCAACAACGTTCTGGACAAGGCCTACGTTCTCGAGAATGCCGACGGACGGGACATCGTCGGTCGCCCCCGCGAGTTTTGGCTCAGCTTGACGACCCGCTTTTGATGATCCTGTGACCTGTGACCTGTGACCTGTGACCTGGGATCGCGCATCTCGCGTTCGCGGGCGTTTCCTGGGCCTGGCAATGGCCCTGTCCCGCACTCAGCGCACGGCTAGGCCGATGGCCTGAAGCAGGACGGGCCAGAAACAAAGACGAGAGGGAAATTGCATCGTGTTTAAGGCGAAAGACAAGAAACCCGGCGTCTGGACCCTGATGCGGCCTGTGATGGGGCGTATCGTTTTGGGGATGGCGACGGCATCCCTCGGGACAACGGCGTCACTTCTGGCCGTGGCCTCTTTGGCGCTCGTGGTGCACGCAGTCGTAATCGACGCTCCCTTTGTTCTATTCGGCATGTCCTGGGACGTGACGTCGCTGTTCCTTTTGTCACTCGGCCTGACAGCATTGACGGTCGCCTTCCGGTCAGCGGCTTTCCTGATCTCGCACTTCGCCGCCTATCTTCTGGAACAGATCCTGCGCACGGAATTGTCCGAGCACATGGCAAAGATGCCGCTCGGCGCCATTCTCGCGAGCGGATCCGGCGGCCTGAAGAAGGTGCTGCTCGACGACGTGCGGGGGCTGCACGTTTACGTCGCGGACAGCACGCCATTGATGGGTCGTTCGATGGCGGGGCCTGTCGTCACGCTTGTCCTGCTGTTTGCAATCGACTGGCGTCTGGCTCTCGCGGCGATCCTGGTCTTCGTCTTCGGCATGTTCGCAATGAATTATGCGATGAAAGACTCGGTCGAACTTCGAAACGCGTACGATGAATGCAATGAAGAGATAAACGCGGCAGCCGTCGAGTTCGTGCAGGCCATGCCGGTGGTGCGGACGTTTGACACCGGGACGACCACGTTCAAACGCTATCACACCGTCCTGCAAGGTTTTCGGACGATGCTGACGCAGTGGATCGAGCTGACCAGCAAGGCAGCGAGGTTCGCGATCCTCACTCTCGGACCATTGCCAACCCTGATCGTCGTCACGATTGCGGGCATCCTGCTCTACGCGCAGGGCTACATCTCATTCTCGGTCCTGATGGCCTTCTGGCTGCTGTCGACCGGCGTGGCCGAATCCCTGATGCCCTTGATGTGGCTGATGAACATGAACCGCATGGCCGAGATCGGGGCGATCCGCATCAACGATTTCCTGGCTGAACCGATTCTGCCGGAAGTCGACACGCCCGAGGCGCCAGCGGACGCGTCGATCACCTTCGAGAACGTCGATTTCGTCTATCCGAACAGGGAAGAACGGGCCCTGTCCAACGCGAACTTCGTGGCGCAGGAGGGCACCGTCACCGCTCTTGTCGGGCCGTCCGGAAGCGGCAAAAGTACCGTCGCCCGGCTGATCCCTCGGTTCTACGATGTCACGGCGGGCACCATTCGCATCGGTGGTGCGGACGTGCGTCAGATCCCGACGGACGAGCTGATGGCGCAGGTCTCCTTCGTCTTTCAGGACACGTTTCTGTTCTACGACAGCATCAGGGACAATATCCGCATCGCCAAGCCGAGCGCCACGGATGCCGAGATTGAAGAGGCCGCACGGCAGGCCATGGCGCACGACTTCATCATGGAGTTGCCAGAGGGTTATGACACCGTTGCCGGCGACAGGGGCACCCGTCTCTCTGGCGGTCAGCGCCAGCGCATCACCATTGCGCGCGCCATCCTTCGCGACGCGCCGATACTGGTGCTTGACGAGGCCACGGCGTTTGCCGACCCGGAAAATGAAGCGATGATCATCGAAGCCCTCGCTCATCTGATGCGGGGGCGGACCGTGCTGATCATCGCGCACCGCTTGTCGACGATCAAGGACGCGGACCAGATCCTGGTTCTCGATCACGGCGCAATTGTCGAGACCGGCACGCACGACTCGCTGGTCACGCAGGGCGGGCTCTATGCCAAGCTCTGGCGAAATCACGAAGAGGCCCAGGGCTGGAGGCTGGCCAATGCCAGTTGAGAGAACGCCATCCGCACCGGCCCGGCGCACAGCGCCCGGTCAGCAGATTTGAAGAGGGGGACGTCTGGCAATGTCAGGGCACACCGGAACCGTTCCAAGCATCGTAAGCTCCTACAGTCGGCTGCTCGAGGCGGCAGGGGCCTATGCACCGAAACTCAGGCTCTCCATGCGGCTGAACGCGCTGGCGGCGGTGATCGAGGGGCTTGCGTTCGCCTGTTTCTATCCCCTGAGCGTGGCGCTGCTGAGCCAGCCCGCTGACGTTGGCTCTGCCTGGCTCTGGCTGGGCGTGATGGTCCTTTTGGCTGGCATTGACGCCGCGCTTCGCTGGCTCTCGATGCGGTTTTCCTTCGGCGCGGATCTCGCGCAGATGAACTATGGTTTGCGCCTGCGGTTGGGACAGCAGTTGCGCGTGATCCCTTTACAGACGCTCTCGCAGAGGCGCGCCGGCGACCTGGGCGCGGTTCTGTCCTCCAGCGTCGAGGACAGCATGGCACCGGCAGGACAATTGAGTGCCGTGATCATCCGCATCATCGTGGTCCCCCTCGTTGCGATCCTGGCGACATTCTTCGTGAACTGGAAAATGGCCGTCGCAATGATCGGCCTCGTCTGTCTGGCAGCGCCGATCTACTACTGGCGCCGCCGGGGTGCGGGTCGCGGTGTTCATGGCCTTGCAAAGGCCCATGCAGATACCGAAGCCGATATCGTCGAGTACATCCAGGGCCTGCCCGTCCTGCGTGCGACGTCACAAACCGGCAAGCAGGCGAGAAAGCTTCAGGCCGCGTTCGCCGATCTGCGAGAGCGCCAAAAGAAAGGCTCTATCAAGGGTCTCTGGCCCTCGCTGGCCTTCAGTTCGCTGACCGAGATCGGCTTGGTCGCCCTGCTGGGGCTGGGAATTTTCTTCGTGCTGAACGGAGGCCTGGACATCGCCTCGATCGCCGCCCTTCTCGTCATCGCAACGCGGTTCTCCGAACCTCTCTCGCTCTTTGCCAGCCTTATGGTCGTATTCGATTTCATGGAGGGCGGCTTGCGGCGCATCGATGAGCTTCTGTCGATCAAGCCGCTTTCGTCGAAGGCGGAGGCGGCCCTGACCGACAAGTTTGATATCCGCTTTGACGATGTGACATTCGAATACGCGACCGGCGACGCCGATGAGAAGGCTGCCCTGCGCAATCTGTCTTTCGACTTGCCGCAAGGATCGCTGACCGCTCTTGTGGGCCCATCGGGTTCCGGAAAAACGACCATCACCCGGCTCGTGATGCGGTATGACGATCCACAATCGGGCTCGGTCAGCATTGGTGGCGTGAACATTCGCGATCTGGAGTCAGACAGTCTGATGAAACACATCTCGGTCGTGTTTCAGGACGTCTATCTCTTCAACGAGAGTATTCTCGAGAACATTCGCATGGGTAACCCGGACGCCAGCGACGAAGAGGTCGAGGCCGCCGCGCGCAATGCAAATTGCCACGAGTTCGTGACGCGACTGCCCGAGGGATACGCAACGAATGTCGGGGACATCGGCGGCACCCTGTCAGGTGGTGAGCGCCAGCGCATCTCGATCGCACGGGCAATTCTCAAGGACGCGCCGATCGTCATACTCGACGAGCCAACGGCCGCTCTGGACACAGAGAGTGAAGTTGCAGTGCAAAAGGCAATCGATGCTCTGGTCAAGGACCGTACGGTCATCGTGATAGCTCACCGCTTGTCCACGATCGTCGGAGCGAACCAGATCCTGGTGCTCGACGACGGGCAACTCGTCGAGCAGGGCGACCATCAACACCTTCTGGATCAGGCAGGGCGCTATCGTGCGATGTGGACAGCGCAGCAAACCGCGAAATCCTGGCACTAGGAGCCTCAGGAATGATCAGCGTTGCAATTCCTTATGTCATCATGACTGCGACCGCCGCGGCAGCGATCTGGCGCGGCGCGCCCTATGCGGCAATCGAGTTTCTAGTCTTGATGGCGCTGTGGACAGGCGTGCGGTTCTATCTCACCTGGGGTGAAGACAAGGCCGTAAAGGAGGAGAAAGACGCGTCGCGCGAACGCGTCCTCGCGGGCCTCGTCGGCGTCGGAATGGCGCTGCTCCCCTGTGTCACGCTGGCCTTTCCGATGCTCGATTTTGCTATGTACGGCGCACTGCCCGGACAAGTGATGGCGGGTATTTTGGTGGGTCTGCTTGGCACATGGGTCTTTTGGTGTGCCCACCGGGATCTCGGCAAGAACTGGTCGGCCCATCTGGAGCTTCGCGAGGAGCACACGCTGATTACCAACGGTATCTACCGCCGGGTGCGCCACCCGATGTATACTGCGATTTTCCTCTTGTGCGCTGCCCAGGCGCTGATCCTGAGCAACTGGATCGCGGGTCCCGCAGGGCTGGTGTTCTTCACATTGCTTTACGTGACGCGCATCGGGCCGGAGGAAGCCATGATGGAGAGCCAGTTCGGCGATCAATGGCGTTCTTACGCTCGCCATACTCCGCGCCTCTTGCCGAGGCTTGGCACGACCTCATAGATCGGGACGCGGAAACCAGTGAGGTGGCAACATAGTGGAAGATCCGTGAATTTTTGATTGCTCAGAAGTGTTTCATCAACCTGTCCGTCGTCAGATAATTTGGGACACCGGACGCTATGACTTTGAGGAGGGTCTGGCTCTGGTTGGTTGAGGCTATGGCGCCTTTGTCTTGTTGAGCAAGCGGCGCTTTTGGATGGTCTCTTCCTTGATCTTCCTTCTTTCTTTCAGGATCTCCGGGGCGCGGCCGAAGTAGGTGTCGGCCGACGTGACATTTCCGAGGCTCTCATGCACCCAGCGGTGGTTGTAGTGATCGACAAACTCGCCGACGGCGTCCTCAAGCGCGCCGGGCAGGTAGTGGTTCTCGAGCAGGACCCTGTTCTTCAGGGTCTGGTGCCATCGTTCGATCTTGCCTGTCCTGAGCCCCGTTTCCTCCTCCAGCTTGAGGTAGAGTCCGTCCCAACGAAGGAGACGGATTATGAAGAGATCGAGGTTCAGCGAAGAGCAGGTCATCACGATCCTAAAGCAGCACGAGAGCGTGGTTTCGACGGCGGATGTCTGCCGGGAGCACGGGATCAGTTCGGCGACATTCTATAAGTGGAAAGCCAAGTTCGGCGGCATGGATGTCTCTGACGCCCGGAAGCTGAAAGTGCTTGAGGACGAGAACGCAAAGCTGAAGAAGCTCCTGGCTGAGCAAATGCTGGACAATGCCATGCTGAAAGACGTCGCTTCGCGAAAGTGGTAACGCCCGCCGCAAAGCGAGATGCTGTGGCTCATCTCTGCAAGGTGCATGAGGTCAGTCAGCGGCGGGCGTGTTCTGTGCTGGGCGTTGATCGCTCGAGCGTGCGGTATCGCAGCGTTCGCCCGGATGACGACGATCTGCGCAAGGCCATGAAGGAGGTAGCCGTTGAACGCCGCCGCTTCGGATACAGGCGCGTGCACTTGATGCTGGAGCGCCAGGGCTGGCACGTGAACCAGAAGAAGCTTCGCAGGCTCTATCGCGAGGAAGAGCTGCAGGTGAAGCGGCGTGGCGGCCGGAAGCGGGCGCTGGGGACACGCAGGCCCATGCTGGTGCCGAACAGACCCGACGAGCGGTGGAGCCTGGACTTCGTGTCAGATGCCTTCACTGATGGCCGCAGATTTAGGGTTCTGGCCATCGTCGACGACTTCAGTCGCGAATGCCTTGGCCTCGTCGCCGACACATCCCTCTCCGGCCTTAGGGTCACGCGCGAGCTTTCCGCAATCATGAGGCGCCGGGGTCGCCCCAAGACCATCGTCAGCGATAACGGCACGGAACTGATGAGTATGGCAGTCCTCCGTTGGTGCCAGGATACCGGCGTCGGTTGGCACTACATTGCGCCTGGCAAACCAACCCAGAATGCCTTCGTGGAGCGCTTCATCGGAAGCTTCCGAGATGAGCTGTTGAACGAGACGTTTTTCACCACCCTCACAGAGGCGAAGGCACACATCACCGCATGGAAGGAGGACTACAACCGAAACAGACCACATTCATCGCTCGGCAATCTGACGCCCAGTGAATTTACAACGAAGATGGCGCTAGAGCGGAATCCGATCAATCGGGATCATAGCCCGCAGCAATGAAGTAGTTGGCGCACTCTCTTGGCGTGAACATTCCGACGATCCTGCCAATGGCGTTCCATAAGTCCTCGACGGTCCGTTGGGCTGCCTTACGCACAAGAGCTTTCATACGTGCGAACGCATTTTCTATCGGATTGAAGTCCGGGCTGTATGGCGGAAGGAATCGTAATTCCGCGCCCGCACCTTCGATCAATTCTCGAATGCGCGGTCCTTTGTGGCTGGAGAGATTATCCATGACGACGATGTCGCCGGGGCGAAGGTCCGGCACCAACACATGTTCGACATAGGCCTCAAATGCGACCCGATTGATGGGGCCAGAGATCACGAATGGTGCGATCATGCCGCGCAGGGTGAGTGCGCCGATGAAAGTCGTGGTTTTCCAATGGCCGTGAGGCGCGCCCATGCGCAGGCGTTCGCCCCGGCGACAGCGGCCATGGGTCCGTGTCATGTTGGTTTTGGCCCAAGTCTCGTCGATGAAGACCAAGCGTGCCGGATCGAGATCGGGCTGTGCTTCGAACCAAGCTCGGCGTTTGCTCAAGACATCTGGTCTGTCCTGCTCGGTGGCGTGCCCAGTCTTTTTTTACGTGTCATCTCGTGGCGGATCAGGAACCGCTGGATCGTCCCGTACCCGAATGCGAGACCCATCCTGGACAATTCGCGCCGCAGTTCCCGGATCGTGATGTCAGGCGTCGCCTCGACAAGGTGCAGGATTGTCTCCGCATGCGCTTCGATGCGGGCAGAGCGCCGATCACCGCCCTGAGGGCCGGGGCGTGGATCGCCTTGGCGTCGTGAGAGAGATCGCCAACGGCTCACGCTGGCAGCGCTGACACCGAAGCGCTTAGCCGCAATCCTATGCGATGCTCCGCCAGAAACCGCCGCGAGGACACGCGTTCGAAGATCGAGAGAAAGAGCTTTCGACATCCTGACCGGCCTCCTTCTCCGGTGAGAATTATGAATCAGAAAATGGGGCCAATGGGAATCCCTCGCGATTCAGTCAAATCGGGTTACGCGCTAGGAAACCAGGCCGCATGAGGTCAGAAAACAGTCGACGGATTCTCCTCACGATTGGAGGAAAGTCAGGTCTCAGGACAGATGCTGAACTGAACTGTCTACGCTGGATATGTAGGAAGTGAGAATTGGAACATCCCGCTTCGTAAAGGCCAGCAAGAAGGCCTGATCAGTCTTAAGACCTTTGAGAGAATACAGGAGCGCCTAAAGGGCAAGGCGAAAGCTCCTGCCCGTAAAGACATCAATGCAGACTTTCCTCTTCGGGAATTCATGCTCTGCGATGATTGTAGTAAGCCGCTCACTGCCTGCTGTTCGAAGAGCAAGACGGGCAAGAAGCACCCCTACTATCTCTGCCCTACCAAGGGCTGTGCGAGCTACCGCAAGTCTATTCAGCGTGATGTAATCGAAGGCGCTCTTCAAAGACTGGAGCCTTCTCAATATCTCTTCAAGCTTGCCAAAGCGATGTTCAATGATGCCTGGAACATGCGCATTGCCCAGGCGCAGGAAAATGCCAAGGCCATGAAAGGGCAGATCAACAAGGCGGATAAGCAGATTGAAGCGCTACTAGATAGGATTGTGGATGCTGGCACCCCCAGCGCAATCACAGCTTATGAGCAGCGGATTTCAAAGCTTGAGCGTGAAAAAGCGCTCATTGAAGAAAAACTGCGTTCAGAGACTGCTCCTAGGTATACCCTAGAGGAGTCGTTCGAACTCGCCTTGAGATTCCTATCAAGCCCCTGGAATATTAAGAAAAAAGCTGATCTGATTCTAAAAAAACAGTACTTAGATTGGCCTTTTTGGAGCCATTACCCTACGGCAGGGAACATGGTGTTCGAACCCCAAAAATAGCGTTCCCCTTCAAGGCTTTAGAGGAAAACAACACGCCTAAATGCGAGATGGCGCACCCGATAGGATTCGAACCTATGGCCTCTGCCTTCGGAGGGCAGCGCTCTATCCAGCTGAGCTACGGGTGCTTCGCGGCGGCTATAGCAGCAACATCTGAGCGATGCAATTGGATCGCTGACAGCGGAGCTGCGTTCAGGATGCCTGCGGAATGGTCAGGCCGATGCCGCGCTTCGGGGACGATTTTGCGCCGCGCGAGCGCTTCTTCGCGAGAAATGGAACGAGCGCCGTTCCGCGCTTCCCGATCGCTTCCGTCGACGCAAATGTTGGTTTCGCGATGGGAACGACCACAGGTGCTTCTTGGGCCAAAGCTGTCGACGTCATCAATGTGGATACGGTCAGAAAAGCGGCCAAACCGAACGAATTCATTTAACTCTCCATTGATATCAAAATGACAAATAGCATACGTTGACGCGAATTTCAAGGCGTGGGATCAGACATGTGTCCCTGCTCTCCATCGCGGCTGGTGCCCGCCGCCATCCGAAGGAGCCCCGAACATGAAGCTGGAAGCGCCCGATGCCGCAAGGCTGGCCATGCTCGCCTGCGTGGTCGCGATCGGCGCGACCGGCGGTCTTCTGGCAAGTTTGATTGGAACGCCGCTGCCCTGGCTGCTCGGTGCGATGTTGGCGACGGCGGGTGCTCTGGCCTTGGGTATCCGGCCGTTCGGACTGGAGATGTCGTTTCCGCAGGATATGCGGACGGCGTTCATCGCGGTCATCGGGGTCGCGATCGGCGGTACAGCGACGCCCGACATGTGGGCGGAAATCGGCAGTTGGTGGCGCTCTCTCATCGCTGTTGCCGCTTTTGTCGTCGCTGCGCAGGCGGTGAACTACCAGATCTTCCGCCGCATCGCCGGATACGATCGACCGACGGCCTTTTACTGCGCAACACCGGGGGGCCTGATCGAGTCGGTGCAACTGGGTGAAGAGGCGGGCGGGGACCCCGCACTTCTGACGATCCAGCATTTCTCGCGGATCGCCATCACGGTGACATGCGTGCCGATCCTGTACTGGATCATGCGCGGCGAGGCAGTCGGTAGTGCTGCCGGAGTCAGCCTCGACTCGGCGGAGGCGTCCATCCGGCTCCTTGATGTTCTGATCCTTGCCGGTTGCGGATACATCGGCGTCGTGGGCGGGCGTCGGATCGGGTTGCCGGCAGCGATTATCACCGGACCGATCCTGGTCTCCACGATCGTGCATGGCGCCGGGATGACGCAGGCGCAACCGCCGGATTGGTTGATTTCGGTTGCGCAGTTGATTGTTGGCCTTGGGCTCGCGATGCGGTTCAAGGGTCTGGATCGCAAGAAGCTCGTTCGCGGGCTCGGACTGGGCGCGCTGACCGTTGCCGCGATGCTGAGCCTCGGCGCTCTTTTCGCGCTCGCGTTGTCCGGCATTGGCCCGAAAACGTTTCAGGTGCTCTTCATGTGTTTCGCGCCGGGCGGGGTTGTCGAGATGGGGTTGATCGCCCTCTCTCTGGGCGTGTCACCGCTGATCGTCACGCTGCATCACGTGCTGCGCATTCTCGTCACCGTGGTTGCGGTGCCGATGGTGGCGAAACGCGTGCTTCCTGCTGTCAGCCCGCCGCCGCCCGATTGAAGCGCGTCGGCAAGACATGGTTGAGATGGTTCGACAGGTTGGACGCGGTGAGTTCCCGTCCGGTCGCCAAGAGGAACAGCCCCGAGAGGTCTGTAGCGTAGCCTGCAATCGTGTAACGCAAGCCTTCCACTGAGGTGAGTACAATCTGGTCGCACAGCATTCCGGCACGAAGTCTCGCCTGATCGGCGGCGTATCCCTGGCGCCGAAACATGTCTTCGACGACGAAGCGTCGGGTCTGGTCGATCCTGCGAACTGCTGACCGTACAGCGGCATCCTGCTGTCCCCACCTGCGCAGGGCCCGATCCAGGGCCATTGCCCTGAGATCGTAGGGCGTCGGTATGTGGATTGCATCGAGGAGCGAGAGGATACCGGCGTCGAACGAAATCCTGGGAAGCGCCTCGAAAGCCCTCAATCCGGCGTCGGCTCCGCACTTCTCGACAAGATCCGCGATCAGGTCCTCACGATTCTTGAAATGCCAGTAGAATGCGCCCCGTGTCAGCCCGAGGTTTCGGGATAACGCCGAAACCGTAACGGCATCGGGGCCGCTTTCGACCAGAAACCGCTCGGCAGCGTCGAGCCATGTCGACCGCGCCGCGGCCGGGTCAGTTTTTGCATCGGGCAGAGGCGTTTTCGTGTGGAGGTTCAAGTGACGGGTTCCCGGACAGCTTCGGGCCTGGCCCGCAGACCCTCCATTCAGACTATCGTCAGGAAGGCTAACGGTTCCTGAACGCGAATCTGGTCCGGTTCCCTTCAGATATCCTGTTCTATTCGGCGGCCACCGCCTGCAGAGACTGGGTCTCCCGGAACGCGAGCTTGATCATCTCGGCGAGCGCTTCGACCGGGGCCGTATCCGTCGTTCTGCTGCAATACATGTTGATCCGGCTCGATGGCAGATCGGGCAGCGCGCCACCGTGCTGGATCTTCTCGAACTGTGGAGACACAGCGCCGTCGAGAATGGCGTTGATGGCAAGATCTGCCGCAATCGTTGCCTCGACCGTCCGCGTGGAACCGGTGTCGACGGTCATCTCCCAGGGAATATTGGCGCGGTCCAGCGCCTCGAGAGCCCAGGGCCGGAAGAGGCACTTGCGCTCGAAAGCCAATCGCAGTGGGCGGTTGCGCCATGCATTGCCGCCCGGTGCGCCGACCCAGACGAGTTTCTGCCGGGTTAGAAGCGTGGCGTCCGGCGGCGTGTCATCCTCGGTGGTCAGTGCAACGTCGAGATCGCCCTGATCCATAAGTTCCCGCAACTTCAACGTGTAAGACGAGATCAGCTTGATCTTCAGGCGCGGATATTCCCGGTCGAACCGGCGCAGGATCTGCGGAATATGCGGATAGACGATGTCGTGCGGCACGCCGAGCGTCAGTTCGCCGACAAAAGCCGTGTCGGTCATTCGCGCCCAGACCTCGTCGTTCAGGGCCAGCATTCGGCGGCCGTAGGCGAGCAACTGTTCTCCCTGAGCCGTCGGCGCGACACCGCGCCCTGCACGATCGAGCAGAGGCTGACCGAGCGACTCCTCGAGGCGCTTAAGTTGCATCGAAACCGCCGACTGTGTGAGATGCAATTGGTGCGCGGCCCGCGTGACGCCGCCGGTCTCTAGAACCGTCACGAAACTGCGCAGTGCGGTCAGATCCAGGTTACGAGGCATTCCATCACCTTTCGTGATTCAATCCAGCAAAAACATTCATTTCACTTATATCCAGAAGTTCCCATATCCATCAACAGAGAAGATGCAATTCCGCATCTCATCACCAAAGCTGATGGAGGACATCATGAAAACTCAGGCTCACGCCGTCGGGTTCACCGCAACCGCCCCCTCGTTCTTCGCTGGTTTGACGGTGACGAATTTCTGGAAAGCGATCATGGTGGCGCGCGAGCGCCGCGCGCTGCGCGAGATGCCCGAAAGCGTTCTGAAGGACATCGGCCTCACCCGCGCGGAAGCAGAGCGCGAGGCGGCCCGCCCGTTCTGGGATCTTCCCTACGGCCGCTGATCCAACCAAGCGCGGCTCCGGCCGCGCTTGCCCACCTCACTTCAGCGAATATTCGCCGTCGCGGGTCAGCTTGAGTTTTCCATAGGACGCCAGGTTGACCACGCTCCAGCTTTCCTGAGGCACTTCGACGACGTTGCGGTTCTGGTCATCGGTGATGCATATCACCTCGCCGTGCGATCCGACCGCAGCCGTCGTCAGCCACATGCCGTCCCACATGTTCGGAGGCGAGTGCTTGGGGTAGACATCGACCCAGTCGCTCCATTCTCCGAAATCGATCACCGACGCATCGAAGCTTGCGGCCACGGACGGCCCCGTCCCGCGATACACGATGCGCCATGCCTGGGTCAGATCGTCGATCTGGACCGTGACGCCGTTCCAGCCGACGACCTTGAACAGGCCGACGCTGCTGAACCGCACGCGCATCCGGCACCTGTCGCCAACCTTGACGTTCGTGTTGATCTTGTCGGTGGTCGGCTCTCCCGGCGACATGTAGAGCGACCGCCATTGCGGGCTGTCCGCGTTCGAAATCCGGTACTCGAAGTGCATGTTCTTGCTGGGCAGAACCTCGCCTTTCACTTCGGCGCGTTTCTTGCCGTAAACGATGTTGCCTGAGAACCTGTTGTCCTTGATGACGAGGTTCTGGACCGCCACCGGGTTCTTCGCCAGGGTCACGTTGATCGCGCCGAAATAGTAGATCGCGTCGTCGTACTCGGCGACGTACCACGCCTTGCCGGTATGCGTCTTGAGATCCAGCTGGATCATCGCGATGTCCTTGATCGAGAACTCGTCGTATTCCCAACCGCCCGGGTACTTCACCCACTTTGGATTGAATCCGAAATCCGATATGCGCCGCATGTGCGCGCCCTCCCCGCTGATTTGCTCTCTCCAATCGGGCAATGGTCCGCGAATCAGCGTCGGCCTGTCAAAGTTTGAGGCTTCGGGCTCTTATCGCGCGCCGTTGCGAGCGCAAGCCTAGGTGTTTTTCCCGGCTCGCAGTCTATACCTGCACCGGAATTTCGCGTTGAAGAGATGTCTGTCGGCGTCTAGCCGCGCAACGCGTCGAGGAAACGCTCGACGTCTTCCTCGGTCGTTCTGAAGCTTGTGACCAGGCGGATACGGAGGGTCTGGTTGCCGGGACCTTCGGCATCGAAAGCTGTCAGCGGATAATATCCCGCGCCCGCGGCTTGAAGGCGCCGGTGTTGCTCCAGCGTGATCTCGGGGAACAGCATATTCGCACCCACAGCGTTGGTGAGGCTGGCCCCTGGTGTGGAAGCGATGCCATCGGCGAGCAGATCCGCCATTCTGTTGGAATGGCCGGCCAAACGCAGCCAGAGACCGTCCGACAGATAGGCGTCTATCTGTGCCGAGAGAAACCGCATCTTCGAGAACAGGTGCCCGCCGCGCTTGCGGCGCAGTTCGAACTCCCATGCGCGCTCCGGATCGAACAGGATCACAGCCTCCGCTGCGAGGGCACCGTTCTTCGTCGCACCCAGACAAAGCACATCGACGCCCGCGCGCCACGTCATCTCGGCTGGCGACACATTCTGCCGCGCAAGAGCATTGGCGATCCGGGTTCCGTCCATGTGAACCGGCACGTCTGCGTTTCGGGCAATACCGGCGAGCGTGCGCACTTCCTCGACGGTATAGGCAGCACCCGCCTCCGTGGCTTGTGTCAACGAAAGCGCGCCCTTCTGGACATTCTGGACGCCGCGCGGGGCAGCCCCCTCGACCGCGGCGCGCAGGCCCGCTTCGGTCATCTTTGCGTCGTCGCCGTCCAGCAAGGTGAGCTTGGACCCACCGGTGAAAAACTCCGGCGCTCCGCATTCGTCCTCCTCGATATGGCTGCCACGATGGCAGTATATCGTCGCCCAGGGCGGGCAGAGGCACGCGAGACCAAGCGCATTCGCCGCGGTGCCTGTCGCGACGAAATAGACCGCTGCATCGGGCGCTTCGAAGACCTCGCGAACCTTCGCCTGCGCGCGCGCCGTGATCTCTTCATTGCCATAGGGCATCACGTAACCGGCTTCGGCCTCGGCGAGTGCTGCCATGATTTCCAGAGCGCCGCCCGAAGCATTGTCCGAAGTAAAGATCAACTCGCGTCTCCGTGGATCAGGTCTTCAGCGATGACGTGGTCTTCGAGATCTTCTTCCGCGACCTCGTATTCCGGCGTCAAGGGAAGGCGCACGGCCACGCCGGAGGTCTCGACGCTCTTGCGTGTGCCCGTAACCAGCGGATGCCAGGTAGGCAGGCCACGGCCTTCGTGTAGTCGGCGGTAGGCGCAACTGCCTGGCATCCATTCGGCGGCATCCTCGATCGTCTCTGGCGTCAGCACGACACAGCCGGGCACGAGCTGCTGACGCAGCGCATAATTCCCGCATTGGCGCGTATCGCAATCGAAGAGGCGGCAGGAGACGGAGGTATAATGCACGTCGCCGGTGTCCTCGTCTTCCAGCTTGAGCAGGCAGCAGCGTCCGCATCCGTCGCACAAAGACTCCCACTCATCGCGGGTCATCTCGCCGAGCGGCACGGTTTCCCAAAACCTGTCTCGCATCACCGGGGCCAGATCGACAGGGCCACTCGGCCGAGGAAGGTATCGGGTGCAAACCGGGCCACGAGGAATGCCATCGGCAGCCCAGTCAGCGTCAGCACGACCAGAACGGACCGTGTGTCGAGGCCGACTGCAACCAGCACGGCCACGACGACGGCATTGAGCACGATGAAGGACGAGTCCACGACATTCGAGGCGGCGATAAAGCTCGCGCGCTTGTCGTCCGGGGATTCCGTCTGAAGAACCGCGTTCATCGGCGTCACGTAGATACCGGCGAAGGTCGCCAGCACGATGAAATCGATAAGCACGCGCCAGCCAGTGGCGTTAGAGAAGAACTCGGCGCGAGTGAGCAACTCGCTTCCGGGTTCAGGTGCAGCAGGTGTTGCGAACCATAGCTCGACCGCCATGATCGCGAGACCGAGCGCGCCCCAAGGTGGGAGATGCGGGCCGACGCGCCCGCCGCTGAGCTTGTCCGAAGCAATCGCGCCGATGGCAACGCCGACCGAAAAACCGGCCAGCAGCACGGTCAGAACGCCTTCGTCGACGCCCAGTTCCTCCTTTGCATAAGAGGGAAGCAGCGACAGGAACGTCGCGCCGAGAAACCAGAACCACGAGATCGAGAGGATCGCCCGCCACGCCGGGCGGTTCTTGCGGCACATCGCGATCAGCTTCCAGATCGCGCGCACGAAAAACCAGTCGACCGCTTCGGCGTTCGGTTGGGCTGGCGCCGACGGGGTGTAGAGGCTCGAGATGAACCCGATCACCGCAACCGACACCACGAAGATCGAGACGATCAGCACACCGCCTTCGCGCAGGATCAGTTCGTTGCCGATGATCGTGCCGAAAATGATCGCGAGGAACGTGAAGCCCTGGACCAGCCCGTTCCCCGCCATGAGTTCTTCGCGTCTCAGGTATTGCGGCAGAACGGAGTACTTGATCGGTGCGAACATCGCCGACTGCGCGCCCATCAGAAAAAGCACGAAGTAGAGAAAGACGATGTTCTGGGTGTAGTAGCCGATCACCGCGAGGCCCATCACGACGATTTCCCACGCCTTGATCCAGCGCATCATGATCGCCTTGTCCATGCGGTCGGCGATCTGCCCGGCCATCGGGGTGATCAGCGCGAAAGGCAGAATGAAGAGCGCAGACGCAATGATCCCCAGCATCGCGATCGGGATGCCGACCTGATCGGCCAGCCGGTAGGTGATCAGGGCGACAAAGGCCTTCTGATAGACCTGATCGTTGAACGCGCCGAGGAACTGCACGAGGAAAAGCGGCAGGAACCGGCGCGTGCCGAGCAGGGCAAACTGGTTCGAGGCTGGCTCTGACACACGGCGCTCCCGGGAGAATTCAAGGCGTTGAGTGCATGTCCCACCATCGCGGAGGCCCGCGCAAGGGAAAAGTCGCCGCCCGGAAATCGCCAGGCGGATTGTCAGGCGTCGTGCCGCCGGGCAGAGTGCCGAAAACTTGGGAGGCCAGCATGATCGTCATCAGCGGAATAATCGAAGTGAACCCCGGCCATGTCGAGCAGGCGCGCGCCGCGACGCTGGCGATGATGACCGAGAGCGGGAAAGAGGACGGCTGCATCCAGTACCGCTTCTATCAGGACGTCGAGCACGCCCATCTGTTCCACGTCTACGAGGAATGGGAAAGCTCCGCCCACCTGAAGGCCCACGCAGAAAGTGCCCACATGCAGGTCTTTCGCGCCGCGATGGGAGAGTTGGACGTCAAATCCCGTGACGTGAAGATGATCGAGGTTGATGCAGGCGGCTGGAAATCACTCTGATCCACCCGTCGCGGCGTCGCTTTAACGGTGCACGACGTTCTCTGGGCGAAGTCGTTGCCGCCGGGCAGACTTCATCGGAAAGAATGGTCTGCGTTCTTGCCCACGTGAGTTGGCCTCAGAGCAGGGCTTTTACCTTCTCCGCCGTGGCTTCTGCCGTGATCCCGAAATGCTCGTAGAGCACCTTGTAGGGTGCCGACCCGCCGAAGCCATCCATCCCGACAAAGGCCGATTTCTTGGCCGCCCCGCGCTCGCCGGAAAGCCACTGGTCCCAGCCCATGCGGACACCCGCCTCGATGGCGACACGCACGGGTCCCGCGGGAAGAACGCGCTTGCGGTAAGCATCATCCTGTCGGGCGAACAACTCCCAGCATGGCATCGAGACGACCCTGGTGCCGATGCCATCGGCCTCGAGGAGCGCCTTGGCGGCCATGGCGATCTCGACCTCCGAGCCTGTCGCCATCAGGATCGCCCGGCGCTTGGCCTCGGCCTCGGCAAGGATATAACCACCTTGCGCCGTGAGGTTCTTCGACGTGTGCCGCGTTCGTACGGTCGACAGGTTCTGGCGGGTCAGGGCGAGCACCGAGGGAGCGTCCGGCGTTGTGAACGCAATCTCCCAGGCCTCGGCGGTCTCAACCGCATCGGCTGGTCGGAAGACGTTCAGGTTCGGCGTGGCACGCAGCATTGCGACGTGTTCGACCGGTTGGTGAGTCGGCCCATCCTCACCAAGTCCAATTGAGTCGTGCGTCATCACGTAGACCGTGCGCACGCCCATGAGCGCCGACAGCCGCATCGCCCCGCGCGCGTAATCGGTGAAGCAGAGGAACGTCCCGCCGTAGGGCGCGATGCCGCCATGCAAGGCGAGGCCGTTCATGGCCGCGGCCATCCCATGTTCGCGAATGCCGTAATGGATGTGCCGGCCCTTGCGGTCTTCAGGACTGAAAACGCCGAGATCGCCGGTCTTGGTGTTGTTCGATCCGGTCAGATCGGCCGAGCCGCCGAGGGTCTCGGGCATCACCTTGTTGATCGTTTCCAGCGCGGTCTGCGATGCCTTGCGGGTCGCCATCGCCGGTGCATCGGCCGAGATCTGCTTCTTCAGAGCGCGCAGCCGCGATCCGAGCGCCTTCGGCGGCTCGCCGGCAAAGACACGAGTGAACTCCGTCTGCCGGCCTACCGAAAGGGCGGACACGCGTTCCTGCCAATCGGCGCGCGCATCGGCACCGCGCTTGCCGGTCTCCGCCCATGCCGTCGCGATCTTTTTCGGCACAGAGAACGGCTTGCTTTTCCAACCGTAGACCTCGCGGGCATCCGCGATCAGCGTGTCGTCGGTGAGCGCGCCGTGCGCCTTCGCAGTGCCCTCTGCGCTGGAACCGATGCCGATCCGCGTCTTGCATGCCAGCATGACCGGTCCCTTGCGCGCATCGGAACGCGCCCAGGCCATCGCCTCGTCCAGATCTGCGTAGTCGTGGCCATCGACCGCGCGGACTTCCCAACCGGACGCCTCGAAGCGTTTGATCTGGTCTGTGCGGTCCGACATCGACACGGGTCCATCGATGGTGATGCCGTTATCGTCCCAGAGCACGATCAGATTGGAGAGCTCCTGCATGCCTGCGAGGCCAATCGCCTCCTGGCTCACGCCCTCCATCAGGCACCCGTCACCCGCAATCACCCAGGTCTTGTGGTCGATGATCTTCTTGCCGTAGCGCGCGCGCAGGCTCTCCTCGGCAATCGCCATGCCCACCGCCGTCGCAATGCCCTGGCCAAGCGGGCCGGTTGTCGTTTCGATCCCTTTCGCGTGCCCGTATTCGGGGTGGCCCGCCGTCCGCGCGCCGAGCTGCCGGAAGTTGCGGATCTCGTCCATCGTCATGTCGGCATAGCCCGAAAGGTGCAGCAGACCGTAGAGCAGCATCGAGCCGTGCCCCGCTGACAACACGAAGCGGTCGCGGTCCGGCCAGTCGGGATCGGTAGGGTCAAAGCGCAGATGGCCGTCAAAGAGCACAGTCGCCGCATCCGCCATGCCCATCGGCATGCCGGAGTGGCCGGAGTTCGCGGCCTTGACGGCATCGAGCGCAAGTACGCGCAGCGCGTTCGCCATCTCGAACCGGCGCGGATCCGCCGCTTTCATCTGCCCGATGTCCATGCCCCGTCCTTTCCCCGCCCGATCCCTGGCTTATCGCGTGGGAATCGGCCTGCCGCTGCCGTGATTGCGGCGGACCATGCGTCCCGGGCATAGGCGGGTCAAGCCGGATTGCCAGCGGCAGATTGCGCGACTCCGGCCTCTGCGGTTAGATTCAACCCAGAAGGCTGCAGAAAGCGACGATTCGCGGGCGCAGTCGACGCGGGACATTGAAGGATCTCCGCGCGACACAGAGGAGAGCAGGCTCTCATGAGCAGTTTGGCGGAAGCGGTAAATCGGCTCGATGCCGTGATCTCGGATCTTGAAACGGCAGTGGATGGCATGAGGGCGGAAGACAGCGGTGATGCCGCTTCATCGGCCGCCTCGGAGATCGTGTCCGAGCGTGACACCCTCGCCGACGAAGTTCAGCTTTTGCGCCGCCGCGCCGAGGAAGACGCCCAGCTTCGCGCCGAAGCCGCCGAGGCCGTGCGCGAGGCGCTCAGGGACTTGCGCGGCGCCGTAGATCAGGAGGTCTCGTCCCATGCCTGAAGTCAGCGTTGAGGTTGCCGGGCGCAGCTACCGTGTCGGATGCGGGGACGGGGAGGAGGCGCGCGTTGCCGAACTGGGAAAGCGCATCGATCGCGAGGCGATGGATCTGTCCAGCCAGATGGGCGCGGTCTCTGAGACCCGGTTGCTTCTGATGACTTCATTGATGCTGGCCGACAAGCTGGCGGAAACCGAAGATGCGCTGCGCGGGGCCGAAGTTCGTGCCGGTCAGGCGGAAGCGGCCGCAAGCGCCAAACCCTCGCAATCCGGCATGAACCCAGATCGAGAGGCTCAGATCGCGGCCAATCTCGATGCCCTGTCGGACCGGATCGAGGTTCTGGTCGGTCGGATCCGGCAAACCGCCTGAGCCAAGATCACCTGTCCCCTTCAAAAACCGACGACCCGGCGCTATCTACCGGATCGACGGGTGCTGTCCTTCCCGTGAGGGAACAGTTTCCTGGTGGCCTAATTTTTCTCGCGGGAGCTGGCTCTGTGACTGGTCGTGGCCTATCGCACCTGGCACCCACCTGGTTTTCCAGGCTCGCGAGGATCTGAAGCTCCACGGTTGCGATGGGCCCGTCACCCTTGCTACCGGACGCCCGGCGTCTTATGCGGGCAGGAATGACTGATGCCTCCCCGACAAAACAGGATCTGCGCAAGGAAGTCTTTGCACGGCGCAAGGCTGCGCATGCCGAACGTGCCGATGCAAAGGCCGAGGCGGCGCGTGACCATTTCTTGGCGTCGAGGCTTCTGACGGGCGTAAATGTCGTGGCCGGCTATTGCCCGATCCGCACGGAACTGGATGCGTTCCCGCTGATGACCGCGCTTCACAGGGCCGGGCATCGGATCGTCGTGCCGGTGATCGAAGGCTCCGGTCTGCCGCTGCGGTTCTTCGAATGGTGGCCGGATGTCGAAATGCAGGACGGTCCTTTCGGCGCGCGTATCCCGGTCGACACGCAAGAAATGATCCCCGATCTCGTGATTGCCCCGCTCGTCGCGTTCGACCGGCAGGGTTGGCGTCTGGGCTATGGCGGCGGGTTTTACGACCGAAGCCTCGAAGGTCTTCGGGCAAGCCGGCGCGTGCGGGCCTACGGTTTCGCCTATGCCGCGCAGGAAATCCCGATTGTTCCCATCGAGCCAACCGATCAGCGGCTCGACGGTATCGTGACAGAGCAGGGCCTGATCAACGTCCGCAACGAGACCGCCGCATGAGGCTGCTTTTCCTGGGCGATATCGTCGGACGTGCCGGACGGACGGCGGTAATCGATGCGCTGCCAGGCCTGCGCGAGACGCTGAAGCTGGATTTCGTTGCGATCAACGCCGAGAATTCGGCGTCCGGTTTCGGCATGACAGGGCCGATTGCGAAGGATTTGCTTGCGGCCGGTGCCGATGTTCTGACCCTTGGCGATCATGCGTTCGATCAGAAAGACATGCTCACCTATATCGAGAGCGAACCGCGCATTTTGCGACCCTTGAACTTCGCGAAAGGCGCGCCGGGACGCGGGGCAGGGGTGTTCGAGGCGAAGCGCGGGCGCAGGGTGGCGGTCGCCGTCGCGCTCGGCCGCGTCTTCATGAACCGGCCGTTCGACGATGCATTCTCCGCGCTCGATGCGGCATTGAAGCAGAACCCGCTCGGTGGCGCCGTACAGGCATCCATTGTAGAGATCCATGCCGAGGCGACTTCGGAGAAAATGGGCGTGGGACACTGGTGCGACGGGCGTGCCTCGCTGGTCATCGGCACGCACACCCACGTCCCGACAGCCGATGCGATGATCCTGCCGAAAGGCACGGCCTACCTCTCGGATGCAGGCATGTGCGGCGATTACAACTCGGTCATCGGCATGGACAAGACCGAACCCCTCAAGCGGTTCATCACCGGCATGGGGTCCGGCCGGTTCGAGCCCGCGCTCGGTCCGGCGACGCTCGCCGGTGCCCTCGTCGAGACGGATGACAGGACGGGAAGTGCCCTCAGCATCGTGCCGTTTCGGTCCGGTGGCGTTCTGCAGCCGTCGGGTGTTCGGTGAGCACGGGAATTGCCTTTGGCGGACCGCCGCACTATTGATTTGCGCGACGCGATCGGAGCCTCTTGATGACACGCTTTTTGCCAATTGCCCTGCTGGCGCTTGCCGGATGCGATGCGCCGCTCGAGGAGTTCTGGCCGCGCCAGAACTTCGAGCTGACCCAAAACGACGAGACCTATCTCGTTCGCGTGCAATCAGACCCGCTCGACTTCACTTATTTCACGCGGGTGACCAACGCGACCTATTCGCTGACCGAAGACGATCGCGACGCCGTGCTCGAACTCGTCAGAACCGGGGTCGGCGGCAAGATCTGCAAGACCGGCGAAATGCATCTCGACGATTTCATGACCTGGCGCTTTCCGAATGAGAGCCCGGTGCGGTTCCTGCCCGCGCTCGGGACGTGGCAGCTCGTCACCAAGTGCCGCTATGCCGGGCAGGGGCAGCCCGATCTCTGACGACATCTGAACAGGACGAGGTGAGCCATGGCCGGCCACTCCAAATGGGCGAATATCCAGCACCGCAAGGGCCGCCAGGACGCGGCGCGCTCGAAGCTGTTCTCGAAGCTCGCCAAGGAAATTACCGTCGCCGCGAAGATGGGCGATCCCGATCCCGACAAGAACCCGCGTCTGCGCCTCGCGGTCAAGGAAGCGAAGTCGAATTCGGTGCCGAAGGACGTCATCCAGCGGGCCATCGACAAGTCGCAGGCGGCAGGCGGCGAGGATTACGAGGAGATCCGCTACGAGGGCTACGGCCCCGGTGGCGTGGCCGTGATCGTCGAGGCGATGACCGACAATCGCAACCGAACGGCGTCGAACGTGCGCTCCACCTTCGGCAAGAACGGCGGGAACCTCGCCGAGACCGGCTCCGTCAGTTTCATGTTCGACCGCAAGGGCCAGATCCTCTACCCCGCAACTGCCGGTGACGAGGACACGATGATGGAGGCCGCGATCGAGGCGGGCGCCGAGGACGTCGAAAGCTCGGAGGACGGGCACGTCATCTACACCGAGGCGACCGATCTGAACGATGTCTCGAACGCGCTCGAAGAGGCTTTGGGCGAGGCGGAGTCGACCAAGCTCATCTGGAAGCCACAGACGCTGACCGAAGTCGACGAGGCATCCGGTGCCACGCTTATGAAGCTGATCTCGACGCTTGAGGACGACGATGACGTGCAGAACGTCACGGCCAATTTCGAGATGTCGGACGAGGTGATGGAGAAGCTCGCCTCCTGAACCGGCCTGATCTGGCGCCCTCGATTTCCCGCTCTGTGCGCGAGGATATGCCTTGCTGCAAATGAGAGAACGGCTCCGCCGTGACTCACGTAGCAGCGTCCTTCTCGCATCACCATCGTTCGGCTACTCTCGCGTACGAGACGGAGGAGGTCATCTTGGACGATACGCAGTTATCGAATGCGAGGGCGATACGGATTGCGGACGCGCTCGCCAGCGATTGGGAGCCGCGCGCGCCATATCGAACGTTGATGGACGATCTTGCCCCCACGGACCTGACCGATGCCTATCGGGCGCAGGAGCACCTGCAACGTAAGTGGGAGCCAACGCGCGGGACGATCGCCGGGCGCAAGATCGCGCTGGCCTCTGCCGCGATGCAGGACATGGTCGGGATCCACCAACCTGTCGCCGGTGCGATCTTCGCGAAAGATGTGCACGAAAGCGGCGCCGAGATTTCCCTGTCCGCCTTCCGGCATCTGGGCCTGGAGTACGAATTGGCGTTCGAGATGGCCCAGGATGTCGACGCGCGGGTCGAGGCCGAAACCGTGCTGGATCTCGTCGCTCGCGTGCGCCCGGCGTTTGAGCTGATCGAGGACAAGGGCGCCGACTATTCCGCGCTGGATGTGAAAACGCTGGTCGCTGACAATGCCTGGTGCGGCGGTATCGTGTTGGGCGGTCCGATTGACAATTGGCGTGATCTCGATCTCGGCAATCTCCCCTCAGTCCTGTCGCAGAACGGTCGCGATGATGAGAATGGAAACACCGGCGCCGCGGACCCCGTGAATTCGCTTGTCTGGACGCTGAATCACTTCACCGGGCGCAGAGGGGTGGTGAAAGCTGGCGAAGTCATCATCACGGGTTCGGTCCTGAAAACGCGCTTTCCGGCGCCGGGCGACCGTCTGCGCTACGATATCACGGGTCACGGCGCTGTTGAGGTCGCAATCACAGCGTAGTCCCAAACGGCCCTGCGAAGATTGACCGATCCATCCATGGTCGATGATCTGATGGTCTCGCCCATACGCACTTGGACGCCTTCCCGAGCTTGCCAAATCGGGCAAGCGATCTCAAAATATGTCCCACATAGAGACATTTTGGGAGGATGCGTCATGAGACGTTTGCTGACAGGCATCGGCACTGCGGTCGCGCTTGCCATGGGTTCGCCGGTTATGGCCGAGATCGATGTCGTCGATCCGGCGTCGATCGGGCTCGATCCGGCCAAACTGGAAGAGGTGCGCTCTGCGTTGCAGAAGGACATTGCCGACGGGCGCGTTCCGGGGGCCGTGATGCTGATCGGCCGCAAGGGCAAGGTCGGGTTCTTCGAGGCCGCCGGTCAGCAGGGGCCGGAAGATGCAACACCGATGAGCGCACGGACGATCTTCCGGATCTACTCGATGACCAAACCGATCGTCAGTGTCGCCGCGATGGCGATGATCGAGGAGGGTTTGATGGGGCTGGACGACCCGGTATCGGCTTATCTGCCGGAGTATGCCCATCAGACCGTGTTTCAGCAGGCCGGCGAGAGCTTCATGATCAAGGAGGATACGAGCCGTCCGGCGACCGCCGGCGCGACGATCCGGGATCTTCTGCGCCACACCTCGGGCCAGATCTACGGGGTTTTCGACTCCGGACCGCTCGGGCAACTCTACAAGGATGCGGGGGTCGCTTCGACGGATATCGATCTCGATGTTTTCTCCGAGAAGATGGCGGTCCTTCCACTGCGGTTCGATCCGGGCACCGCCTGGCACTACGGTCGGTCGACGGACGTGCTGGGCCACGTGATGGAAATCGCCGCCGGGCAGACGCTCGACATCATCCTCGAGGAGCGCGTGCTCGATCCGTTGGGGATGACCGATACCGCGTTCTACCAGGACGCCGCAGAGGAAGGCCGGATCGCCGAGCCGGTCGAGCCGGGCCTTTTCGATGTTACCGACGCCAAGCCGATGCTTTCAGGTGGCGGTGGTCTCACGTCGACGATCGAGGACTATCTGAAGTTCGCGATGATGCTGCGCAATCGCGGTTCCCTGGATGGCAAACGGATCATAAAGCCGATCAGCCTGCACGAGATGACACAGAACCAGATCGAAGGGCTGGACATGCGGTGGTACTATCCGGACCGCGCCTACGGGTTCGGTCTGGGCTTTGGCGTCCGATTAACCGAGGACGGGCCGTATCCGGGATCGGTCGGGGATTTCTTCTGGCGTGGTTATGCCGGCACGTATTTCTGGATCGACCCGGCTCGCGACCTGTTCGCGGTCTTCATGATCCAGGATCCGGCCAACCGGGTTCACTACACCGGCGTGACCCGAAACTGGGTCTATTCAACACTGGCCGATTAGAGTCCAAGCGGGGCGGCGGCGATCGACGCCGCCCCTGTCAAGGCTCAGCCCACGATGCCCGGACCGAAGACGAAGTCCTCGGCTGTCAGATTTGCGGCGTCGAGCGGCGTGTCGTCGCCGAAGCGCAGGATAAACTCTGCATCGCCCGAGGCATCGGCGACGTTGATCCAGCTGACCGAGCCGTCACGACGCACCAGATTGGTGATCTCCAGATCCTCGAACATCGTTGCGAAGGCCGAAACGTCGATAGCATCGACACCGCTGTCGAAGTCGCGCACCAGATCGCGCACGCCGTCGTCGAGCAGGGCGTAGATGTCAGCACCGACCGTTCCGCGCAGATTATCGAGCTCCGTTGTGCCCTGCACGATGTTGGGCGCGGGTGCGGGGATTTCGGTGTCGGAGAACACGAAGCTGTCCGCCGTCAGGTTTGCCGCGTCCAGGGTTGTTCCGTCGCCGAAGCGCAGGATGAACTCGGCGTCTCCCGCCTGGTCGGCGACACTGATCCAGCTTGTCGTTCCATTGGCACGCACAAGGTTTGAGATCGTCAGATCGTCGATGCTGTCCGCAAAGGCAGAAACGTCGATCTGGTCGACGCCAATCTCGAAGTCGCGGATGATGTCGCGCACGCCATCATCCAGCATCGCGAACAGATCGCCTCCGGCGTTGCCGCGCAGATCGTCCAGCGCCGTGGCTCCGAATAGCAGGTCGTTGTCCGCGCCACCCGAAATCCGTCCGCCGTTGATCGGATCGCCGAACAGGATCACCTGACCGCCGGCACCGTTCGACGCGGGGATATCCACCGGGAGCAGCACGCGGTCGATCGCATGAACGATCCCGTTGGACGTCTGGATGTCGGTGGCGATCAATGCCGGATCCGCAAGGTCCGGCTCATTGTCCACCAGGAATGTACCACTGACGCCGAAGGTGCCGCCCTGAAGCGTCTCGACCTCGGTCAGACCTGCAACCTGCGAGAGCTGCTTCGCGCCGGCCGACACGTGGTAAAGCAGGATGCCCGACAGGAGCGGGAGCGGATTTCCGCCCCCGAGCGCGGTCAGCGTATCGACAATCGCCGTCAGCGCACCGGCCTCATCACTGCCGGTGAAGCCGAGATCCTGTGCCAGTGCGATGAAAGCGGCATCGGTCGGCGCAAATACGGTTGCGTCGAGCCCATCGGTATCGAGCACATCTGCGAGCAGGGCCGTCTGAACTGCGGCGAGCAGCAGGTCGAAGTCCGTGTTGTCGTCATCAGGGCCGTCACCGCTGGCGGCGACAAGACCGGTGATCGACGGGACGTCGTTTCCCGGGATGTCCAGGGGCAACAGCACGCGGTCGATGACGTGCAGAATGCCGTTGTCCGCCGTGATGTCAGTGTCGATCAGAGACGGATTGATCAGGTCGGGCTCGAGATCTTGCAGGACCGGCACGTCCGGCACGATCGCGTTGCCCGTTGACAGGGTCGAAATCGACGCGGCGCTGGTGACAGCTGCGGCGTCAAGAACGCTGCCGGCCACATGATAGGTCAGAATCTCTGAGAGCAGAGGGATCGGATCGCCATCCGGATCCAACGACGCCAGGGTTCCTGCAATGAAGTTGAACACCGCCGTTTCGTCCGTCGTGTCGCCAGTGAAGCCCAGATCGGTGGCCAGCGTCGCGAAGGCGGCATCGGTGGGCGCAAAGACCGTAATGTCCGTGGAGTCCTGGATGGTGGTGACCAGTTCGGCGGTCGTCAGGGCCTGAACGAGGATGTTGAAGTCATCCGACCCGGCGGCAATTTCGACGATATTCATAGTACCCCTCTCATGCAGCAGCGCGATTTTCATTGTGGGAAATTTTCACACGAGAGGCAGGTAACGCTGGCCTGCTTACGGTCAAGAAGTCTTAACCGTGATTCCCGCAAAGTGGCTTCGGAAGCTCTGGAATCGAGGACGAATGCAACTCAGACAGCAAACGAACTCCCAGTGCGAGCAACTTCAGATTGCTGAGAGGCTCGCGGCTGACGAGGCTGTCTTGATTTATGACCGAATGATTCCTGCTGAACGCGTCACGAACTGTCGTATCCGGGGTTGCGTGCATCGCTGCACGTCATACTTCCGCTGAGATGACCGAACAGGATCCATACGACCCGGCGGGACTGATCCGCGAGGCATACCGGATCGACGGCATTGGCCGAGAGGACTGCCGGACGATCTTTCTCGATTGGGTCATTCAGCAACGGGATCGGTTCGACATGAGTGCTGCGGTCCATGCCATGCTTCACAAACATGCGGGCGAGCCGGCCGATCATCCCATGACACTGACGCTGCGGGAAGCGATCGAGGAGGCACCCAGCCCGAAACGCCGAGGCGGGGCACGAGGACGCCGCTGATTGCAGGTCGGCTGCGCCGTGGTTGCCGGTGGTGATGATCGTTATGGTCACTAAGGGGCTCCGGTCATGCAGGCCCTTTCACTGCATCGACACGATGGCGCGTTGCAGCAGTCGAAGGATCAGAGGAGCGTCAGTCTTGGAACCAAAACACAGCAGCTTCGTTTGTTTCGCGTCGTAGAAGTCGCCGCCTCGAACTAGATTGGGACGTGTTCCACGTCTTCATGTTCGGCGCCTTCGTCCTCGTTTCACCCGGCTTTGCGGGCTATTGAAGGCTCAGTTCGTGTTCCGTCTGGCTGACGATATCGTACTCACGGCGCAGGACGACGACAGCTTTGTATACGCCTTTCTCCCACGCCTCTCCCCGCCGCTTGCGCCCGGTCGCGCGAAATTGCTGCGCCCGGTTGCGGGTCATCTGGTGCGATGACTGGGCGACGATCCGACCACGCGGATCAGTGAGCAACAGGTCGATGATGTCGCCCTTTCGTACGCCGAAGAAGTTCGCCCAGATCACGAGAGCCTCAGCGGTTACGTCCAGATTCCCACTCTGATCCGCCGTTCCTGCAAGAACAGGCCCATATTTCGGGACATGATCGGAAAAACCGGCGGTCAGAAGGCCACCGGGTTGGTAATCGTCCTTGTCGAGCGTCGCCCATAAATCCCTGCGGTCGCCGAATTTGCACGTCGCATCCTGCAAGCGTGCATCGAACGGATCGAGCACGGCACCCGACGGGTTGCGCACGGTGATGTGCAGATGTGGAAACTGCGAACGCCCTGAAAGGCCAATCTGTCCGAGGACCTGGCCGACAGTGACGCGATCACCTTTCCGGACGGAGACAGAACCGCGTCGAAGGTGGCAGTACTGTACCGAGACGCCGTCGGCGCGCTCTACCACCATCCCATTGCCACAATCGCGGCCCTCCAGATCGACCTCCTGCGTCCAACGAACGTCCCGCATGCCATCACGGGCACCGATGACGGTGCCCTCGAGTGCGGCAAGGACATTGACACCACGTTCCATTGCCGCGTCGTCCAGCAGACGAAAGTCAGTGCCCTTGTGTCCGTTATAGGTCAGCGGCCCGCAGGTGAAGTCGGCCACGCCGGGTCCTGGATCGCGATCGACATAGTTCTGGATGATGCAGGTCGTTCCGAGTTCGCAATCCACGGGAAAAGCAAGGCTGTCCGGGCGAATGGAGTCGTCCGCGCTCGCTGTTTGAACAGACACCGAAGCCGAGATCAGTGCAGCGAAAAGCGCTCGCGCAATAGAGGCACCGATCTGTAAGGCTGTTTCGTTCATATGCACCGTCGCATGAAGCTTTCATCCTCAATGCAAACAGAGATTTTCGATCCCGTTAACTCAAAAGCCCGCGACCGTAAGGCCGCGGGCGTTTTAGTCTCTTGCTCGATGTGGTTCCACCGAACCCGATAAGCGGTGTCGAGCAGTCCTTAACCTGCCGTCAGGAGCGGCGTTTCCTCTTTCGGAAGCCGCGGATTTCCCGGCGGGATGCTATCGAGCTTCAGCTTGCCGTCCTCGACGGTAATCCGGACCACTCCACCCTTGGCCAGCGCGCCGAAGAGCAGTTCCTCGGCCAGCGGCTTCTTGATGTTCTCCTGAATCACGCGCGCCAATGGCCGTGCGCCCATCTTGTCGTCGTAGCCGGTATCGGCAATCCATTCTGCCGCTTCGGGGCTGAGTTCGATCGTGACACCGCGCTCCATCAACTGCGCTTCGAGCTGCATGACGAACTTCTCGACGACCATCAGGATGACGTCCTTCGGAAGCGGTGCGAACGAGACGATGGCGTCCAGGCGGTTGCGGAACTCCGGCGTGAACATCCGCTCGACTGCCTCCGTGTCCGCGCCCTCGCGCCGGTCGCGGCCGAAGCCGATGGCGGCACGCGCCTGCTCCTGCGCACCCGCGTTCGAAGTCATGATCAGGATAACGTTGCGGAAGCTCACCGACTTGCCGTTGTGGTCGGTCAGCGTGCCGTGATCCATGATCTGCAACAGGATATTGAAGATATCCGGATGCGCCTTCTCGATCTCGTCGAGCAACAGCACGCAGTGCGGATGCTGGTCGACCGCGTCCGTCAGCAGCCCACCCTGATCGAAGCCCACATATCCCGGAGGCGCACCGATCAGACGGCTCACCGAGTGCTTCTCCATGTACTCGGACATGTCGAAGCGCTTGAACTCGACGCCGAGGACCGTTGCGAGTTGTTTGGCCACCTCGGTCTTGCCGACGCCGGTCGGTCCGGTGAAGAGATACGAGCCGATCGGCTTTTCCGGTTCACGAAGCCCGGCGCGGCTGAGCTTGATCGCGGAGGCCAGCGCGTCGATTGCATCGTCCTGGCCGAACACCACGCGCTTCAGGTTGCCCTCGAGGTCGCGAAGTTGCTCCGTATCGGATTTCGAAACGGACTTCGGCGGGATCCGCGCAATCTTCGAGACGACGTTCTCGATCTCCTTGGTGCCGATCGTCTTGCGCCGCTTGGCCTGCGGAACGAGGTGCTGCGCCGCTCCAGCCTCGTCGATCACGTCAATCGCCTTGTCCGGCAGTTTGCGATCGTTGATGTAGCGCGACGACAGGTCCACGGCCGTCTTGATCGCATCCGCCGTGTACTTGACGTCGTGATGCTCCTCGAAGAATGGCTTGAGGCCGCGCAGGATCTTGATCGAATCGTCGAGGCTCGGCTCATTCACGTCGATCTTCTGGAACCGGCGGCTAAGCGCGCGATCCTTCTCGAAGTGCTGGCGGAACTCGTTGTACGTCGTGGAACCCATGCACCGGAGCGAACCCGACTGTAACGCCGGCTTCAGAAGGTTCGATGCGTCCATGGCACCGCCGGTCGTCGCACCTGCGCCGATCACGGTGTGGATCTCGTCGATGAAGAGGATCGCGTCCGGGTGCTCCTCGAGTTCCTTCACGACCGCTTTCAGGCGTTCCTCGAAGTCGCCGCGATACCGTGTGCCGGCAAGAAGCGCGCCCATGTCGAGCGAGAAGATCGTGCTCTCGGACAGGATCTCCGGCGTCTCACCGTCGATGATCTTTTTCGCAAGCCCTTCGGCAATCGCCGTCTTACCGACACCGGGATCGCCGACCAGCAGCGGGTTGTTCTTGCGCCTGCGGCACAGAACCTGAATGCAGCGCTCGACTTCATCAGAGCGACCGATCAGCGGATCGACCTTGCCTTCGCGCGCCTTGGCATTGAGGTCGACGCAGAACTTCGAGAGCGAAGTCTCCTCGGCATTGTCGTCGCCGCCACCTGAAGCGGCTTCCTCGCTGACATCGTCGTCCTCGGCACCGCGGACAGGCCGCCGTTCGCCAAAGGCGGGGTCCTTCGCGACACCGTGGCTGAGATAGTTGACCGCGTCATACCGCGTCATGTCCTGCTCCTGCAGGAAGAATGCGGCGTGGCTTTCGCGCTCGTTGAAGATCGCGACCAGCACGTTCGCGCCGGTTACCTCAGACCGTCCAGACGACTGTACATGAATGGCTGCGCGCTGAATGACGCGCTGAAAGCCGGTCGACGGCGCGGCTTCGGAACCGTCCATGTCGAACACGAGGGTTTCGAGTTCCGTGTCGATAAACTTCGTCAGTGTCTTGCGCAGTTCGGCCAGATCGACCGAGCACGCCCGCATCACGCGCGCCGCATCGGGCTCGTCGATCAGCGCCAGCAGCAGGTGTTCGAGTGTCGCAAGCTCATGCCGGCGGGCATTGGCAAACCCGATCGCCCTGTGGATCGCGTCCTCGAGGGTCGTCGTCAGTGACGGCATCGGTTTCTCCTTGCTCTCCGGTCTCCGGTTCGAGTCACCCACAGCATGACTGCAAGCGACGTACTCCTGCAAGACCATCCAACCTTGAAAGTGTTATTTTGGCGTTGTGCCCGACGGCTTCAAGTTGGGACGGATCACGTGCCGGCTATCTGCGACGCGATCACTCCTTTTCCATCGTGCACTGTAGCGGATGTTGATTGGACCGCGCGCAGTCCATGACCTGCGTTACCTTGGTCTCGGCGACCTCGAAGGGATAGACCCCAACGACGGCGAGACCCCGGGTGTGCACGGTCAGCATGATGTCGACAGCGCGGGCGTGATCGATGTTGAAGAACCGCTCGAGGATGTACACCACGAATTCCATCGGAGTGTAATCATCGTTCAATAACAGCACCTTATATAGAGACGGTCGCTTCGTTTTCGGCTTGGCCTTTACGATGACGTCCGTGTCGCCATCGTTCCCGTTGTTCGAGTCGTCGCCGGACGAGCCGGACTGACGTCCGGGCGTCAACTGCATCTTCTGTCGGATCACAGACTGCATGCGGGCGATCAACTCTTTTCGGTCAGGCCTGAATAGGCGGCAAATATAATCGTTCATCTCAATTAGAAAAGGGGGCGTTATCGCCCCCTTAACAGCTTTCGAGTTTTCGGGTCGCAGCGGCCGCCCGAGGCAGCCTGCGTCGACGCGATCGCGATGGCTCAGGCGCGATATGTCTTGACCATCTCGGCGGCGGCGGTGAAGCGCTCGTTCAGCGGCTCGAAGGCCTCCTTGGCAGCCGACGAATAGATGTCATTGAGCTTGGTCGCTTCCGCAACGTAGTTTTCAAAGCTCGTCTTGGCGAACGCGGTCTGCTTCTCGAAGAACTCGCTGACCGACTTGACCGAGGAGATTTCCTTGGCGGCGGCCATGCCGTCTTCGTAGGCCTTCTTCGAGAACGCGATGATCTCGGCGTTCATTTCCTCGGTCGCCTTGGCAAAAACTTTGCCCGAGGTCATCATCGCTTCGACGTTTTCCTGGTTGAAGGCCGTGACGTCCTCGACGCCCTTCGCCATCTTTTCGACACCTTCTTCCATAGTCTTCTTCGCTTCTGCGGTGAAGTCTTCGACCTGCTTGGTGGCGGCCTTGGTCATGATCGTCTCCATCTCTGAGGTTCGTGCGAACGTTGTGTAACTGCGTACTCGCCGTCGTGCTGGCAGGTATATGACGCCTATGCTGCACTGCGTCAAGAGGGGATTGCTGCGCCGCACAATAAAGTTCTGACGGCCCGGTTGGGGGAAGGTCGGCGAATATGAAACTTTGTGATTCTCAATTGAGTCGCAGCGTGTTAACGTGCCTTTGGCAGGATATGCCTGAGGAAGACCGGCAAAGATCGGCTCCGGCGGCAAAAAATGGCAACAGGCAAGGACAGCAGGCGATGGGCATCCCTGTGACGGTATTTCGTGGACTGGTGATTGCGCTGCTTGCGGTCGTTGCACTCGCGGCGGCGCCGTCGGCCTACGCCGCGCCCAAGGCGGCGCTGGTGATGGACATGCGCAATGGCAAGGTGATCTATGCGCGGCGGGCGGATCAGAGGCTCCATCCCGCATCCCTCACGAAGATGATGACTCTCTACCTGACGTTCGAAGCCGTACGCGACGGTCGGCTTCGGTTGAACCAGAAGCTGCGCGTCTCGCGCCATGCCTCGCGGCAGCCCGCATCGAAGCTTTACTTGAAGTCCGGTCAGCGGGTCACGGTACGCAGTCTGATCCGGGCGACGGCACTGAAATCCGCCAATGACGCGGCGATGGTGCTGGCGGAAGGTATTGGCGGGTCCCAGCGGGGGTTTGCCCGAATGATGACGCGCAAAGCCAAGTATCTCGGCATGAAGAACACCGCGTTCCGCAACCCGCACGGGCTCACGTCGTCGGGCCATTATTCGACGGCGCGGGACATGGCGATACTCGGACGCCATCTGTTCCACGACTATCCCGAGTACTACAACATCTTCAAACGCAAGAGCGACTTTGCGGCCGGAAAGCGCGTCTGGAACACCAATCGCATGCTCAGGAGCTATCACGGTGCGGACGGCATCAAGACCGGCTACACCCGCGCCGCGGGATACAATCTCGTTGCGTCGGCCCGCCGGGGAAGCAAACACATCCTCGCAGTCCAGTTTGGCGCCAATTCCTCTGCGGACCGCACCCGTCGCGTGACGCGGTTGCTCGATATCGGGTTCTCGAAGGCGCCGAGGAAGGCGCGCAAGGTCAAGCCTCAGGTGAGACGGGCCGCAGCCAAGGGGCGTCCGCCGGCCTGGTCGCCGCTCCCGCTGCGCAAGCCGGGGCGTGGTGACACAAGGATCGCCGCGCTTGGCAAGATCCTCGTTCCGCAGGCCGCGGCAGCGGTGCCGCCGCAGGGAAATAGCCGGTATGCGGCACCGGTTATCGCAGACCTGCCAATCCCGCGCGGCGGTGCAAAGTCTGCGTCAACCGGATCGGCTGTGGACGCGGCAGGCGGGGTGCAACGGTCTCCGCTTCCGCCGCGCAAGCCTGCCGATCGGGTTGCGCAATCCTCGCGCAACTGGACGGCCGAAGTCGGGCCCTACAGCACCGAGGAGCGCGCACTCGCCGATCTCGTCGGGATCACGAACAAACCGCTCGTAGCGCGCGTCAAGCCAAGCTTCCGGGTTTCCCGCTCGATAGGCCGCGTCGGCAAGCAGATCTACAAACTGCGCATGTCGGGGCTGAGCCAGGGAAGCGCGCATCAGATCTGCGGCGAACTTCTGCAGCGTTCGTTGATCTGCCGGGTGGTCGCTACGCCGAGGTGACAGCGCGCTGGTGCTGCACGCGTTTGCGCCTCAGGGACGCCCTATCGACTGATACGTGAACCCGGCCGCTCGAACGTCTTCCGGCACGTAGACGTTGCGCAGGTCGACGAAAACCTCCCCTGACATCTGCTGGAACAGCCGCTGCAGGTCGAGCCCGCGGAACTCGTTCCATTCGGTCAACAGAACCACGACATCGGCGCCGCGCGCGGCAGCGTAGGGCTCCTCGACCCACTCGGCCGGACCCAGAAGAGCTTCACCCTCTTTCTTGCCCTGCGGATCGCACAGCACGATCTCCGCGCCTGCCTCCCGCAGCGCCGGAACGATCACGAGCGAGGGAGACTCGCGCATGTCATCGGTGTTCGGCTTGAACGTCACACCGAGAACGGCAATCCGTTTTGACGCAACCGAGCCGCCCGCGGTCTCGACGATCTTGTCGACCATCTCACCGGGCCGCGCGGCGTTCACGTCTACAACCGTCTCGACGATCTTCAACGGGCTGTCGTGTTCCTGTGCCGTCTGAACGAGTGCCAGCGTGTCCTTCGGGAAGCATGAGCCGCCGTAGCCTGGTCCGGGGTGCAGGAACTTCCCGCCGATGCGACCGTCAAGGCCGATGCCCTTGGCAACCGATTGCACATTCGCGCCGGTCTTCTCGCACAGTGTCGCAATCTCGTTGATGAATGTGATCTTAGTCGCAAGGAACGCGTTGGACGCATACTTGATCATCTCGGCGGATTCGAGGTCGGTGAAAACGATCGGCGTCTCGCGGATGTTCAGAGGGCGGTATATTTCGCGCATCACGGCCTGGGCGCGTTCACTCTCGCACCCGACGACCACGCGATCCGGGCGCATGAAATCCTCGATCGCTGCGCCCTCGCGCAGAAACTCGGGGTTGGACGCGATGTCGAATGTGGCCTGCGGCGCAGCGTTCGCGATTGTCTCGGCAATCTGGCGGTTGGTGCCCACGGGCACGGTCGATTTCGTCACCACAACGGTGTACTGGGCCAGAAGCCCGGCAAGCTCTTCGGCGGCCGCGAAAACATACGTCAGATCGGCGTGCCCGTCGCCGCGCCGCGTCGGCGTGCCGACCGCGATGAATACGGCATCCGCGCCCTGCACGCCGTCGGCCAGATCCGTCGTGAAGCGCAGACGCCCGGCCGCGGTGTTCTTCGCCAGAAGCACGTCGAGGCCCGGCTCGTAGATCGGAACCTCGCCCGCGAGCAGTGTCCTGATCTTGTCTGCGTCCTTGTCGATGCAGACGACATCGTGTCCGAAATCCGAGAAGCAGACGCCGGAAACGAGCCCGACATATCCAGTCCCGATCATCGCGATCCGCATGGCTGTTTCCTCTTCTCGTCTCTCAGTTTCCGCCTATGTCGGGCAGGCTGAGCGCCTTTACCATGTCACGCAGTTCCTGACGTGCGGCCACATGGCTCAGGGTCAGGCTGATCAGCCCTTCCTTTTTCAGATCGAGCAGGGTCAGGCCGTTCAGGAAAAGCTCACGAAAGACCACGCGTTCGGAAAAACCGGGGATCACCCGGAAGCCGATGCGTTTGCTCAGATCGGCCAGCGCGCCGCCAACCTTGCGTTTGTTGCGGCTTTCCAACGTCGACATCCTGTTGCGCAGGATTACCCAGTCCGTCGGCTCCTTGCCTGCGGCGGCGCGCGCCTGACGCCCGGACCAGACCATCTCGGAATAGACCGACGGACCCAGAACCTTGCCGTTCGCCGGATCGATCCGTCCCAGCAGATCGAAATCGATCAGGCTGTCATTCATCGGCGTGATCAGCGTGTCGGCTGCGGCGTGCGCGGCCTCGCTCAGCGGTGTGACGGCACCGGGCGTATCGATGATGATGAACCGGCAACTTCGCGACAGAAAGGCGATCGTGTCCTCGAGGTTCTGGCGATCCTCCATCGCCGCCTTGGCGCGTAGGGGCGCTGTCGATGGATCGACTGCCGCAAGCAAGGGCATGGCAAGCGAGACGCCCTGGCGTTCATTGTAGGCGTTTCGATTGTCGAGGTAGCGAAAGAACGTCTGTTGCCTTGAGTCGAGATCGACTGCGCCGACCCGGTGCCCGGCGCGGGACAACGCCACGAACAGGTGCATCGCGGTCGTGCTCTTGCCCGAACCGCCCTTTTCATTGCCTAGCACGATTATGTGGGTCGGCCCGGTCACGACAAGGTCTCCGTCGGATCAGGTGCAGGGCAACTGCGAGATGTCGCTGCACCCATGAAAGAGTTCACCAATGCGTCTGTCCGGACGTGAAAAAGCGCCGGCGGGACCGGCGCTTGAGCATGACATCGTAGGTGGCGTTGCCGCAGCGCTGCCGGTCCGTCACTTCGGATCAGAATCCGAACCCGTCGAACTTCTTCTTGAACTTCGATACCCGGCCGCCGGTATCCATCAACTTGGTGCCGCCGCCGGTCCACGCCGGATGTGCGCTCGGATCGATGTCGAGCGTCAGCGTGTCGTTTTCCTTGCCCCAGGTGGAGCGCATCTTGATGATCGTGCCGTCCGTCATCTTGACGTCGATCATGTGGTAGTCGGGATGAATCTCGCTTTTCATCGTACCGTCCGTGCTGTGACTGGGCGCGCATCGCATCGCCCGGAACAAATCAAGGTTTCCGTTGCGCATCGCCCAGCGCAGAGCGCGGTCTATACGGGACTGCACCCTGCGATGCAACCCTTCGCGCAGCCCCCGATGTGCGTTTTGACGCGCACGCACGCCTCGTGCGCGAGAGACCTTGCCATCCGGCATGCGCAGCGGCAGATGGGGGCAATGACTGCGCCGCTCAAACTGGTGATCTTCGATGTCGACGGCACGCTGGTCGACAGCCAGGACCACATCGTTGCATCGATGGACCATGCCTTCCGGACCGCCGGTCGACCGGTTCCGTCTCGGGCAGAAGCACTTAGCATTGTCGGGCTTTCGCTGCCTGAGGCGATGGCGGTCCTCGCCCCCGATGCCGACGATGCAGAGCGCATGCAACTCGCGCATGATTACAAGACCGGCAATCGAATGCACCGCGAGGACGGATCCGCAGTCGCGAAGACACCGCTCTTCGACGGCGCGCTCGATCTGATCCGACAGCTCGATTCGGCCGGTTATCTTCTGTCTGCGGCGACGGGAAAATCACGGGCCGGGCTGGTGCGCTTTCTCGATGTGCACGATCTTTCGCACCTTTTCCTCGCCACCCAGACGGCGGATGACGCGCCCTCGAAGCCGCATCCGCAGATGATCCTGAATTGCCTCGTCGGGACGGGCGTGGATGCCGAACACAGCGTAATGATCGGCGACACCGAGTTCGACATGGCGATGGGCCGTGCAGCGGGCGTCCGCAGGCTCGGCGTGCGCTGGGGCTATCACGAGGATGCCCGACTGGCCCGCGGCGGGGCCGAGCGGATGGCCGACAGGATGGATGAACTCGTCTCGCTGGTTGGCGAACTCATAGGCCGTCCATGAAGCGTTTCTGGAAAGAGGCGCTGGTCGCGCCGGCGGAAGACGCCGATGGATGGACGATCCTGCTCGATGGCCGGACCGTCAAAACTCCCGCGAAGCGCGACGTTGTCGTGCCGAAGCAGGCCATGGCGGACGGGATCGCGGCCGAGTGGGATGCCCAGGAGGGCGAAATCGCTCCCATGACGATGCCGCTGACGCGCGCGGCGGCGACGTGCCTTGACCGCGTTGCACCCGAGCAGGACGTCGTTGCCGAAATGATCGCGGCATACGGCGAGACCGATCTGTTGTGTTACCGCGCAGAGCATCCGGAGGGTCTGGTGCTGCGTCAGACGCAAGGCTGGGACCCGGTGCTCGACTGGGCGCGGCGCGACCTTGCGGCCCCTCTGAAGACCGCGTCGGGCATCATCCATGTCGCACAGGACCGCGAGGCGCTGGACGGGCTCGCGGCGGAGGTTCACCGCCAAGACGCCTGGGCGCTAACCTGCCTCTCGGAAATGGTGACGATATCCGGCTCGCTGGTGCTGGGCCTCGCCGTGCGGCGCGGAGCGCTCGATGCAGCCGAGGCATGGACGCTGTCGCGCATCGATGAACAGTGGAACATCGACGAATGGGGCAAGGACGAGGAAGCCGCGCGCCAGGCGGAAATCCGCCGGGGCGATTTCATTCGGGCCGCCGATCTGCTTAAGCTGCTCGGATATCTCGACTGAGGGGCGGGGCTATGCGCGATCCGGCGATCTTCGACGGCCACAATGATCTGTTGTCCGAGTTATGGCGGGCAGGGGGCGATCCGGCAAAGCGGTTCGCCGAAGGGCTTCCCGGTCACATAGACCGGGCACGCGCTGAGGCCGGCGGCTTCGGCGGCGGGTTCTTCGCGGTCTGGATCCCCTCGCCGGTGGACCTTACAGATCTCACCGAGCGGATGTCACAGCCGCAATACGACCTCCCGATGCCGCCGCCGATCCCGCAGGATGCAGCGCTTCCGGCCGCCTTCGGTCAGATTGCCGTGCTGCACCGTCTTGAAGCCGCTGGTCACCTCAGCGTCTGCACGTCGGTCGATCAGATCGAAAATTGCCGCCGCGAGGGCCGCATGGCGGCGATTCTGCATTTCGAGGGTGCCGAGGCGATCGACGGCAACCTGGAGGCGCTCGAGGTTTTCCACCGCGCCGGTTTGCGCTCGCTCGGTCCGGTCTGGAGCCGCAACACCAGATTCGCCGAGGGCGTGCCGTTCCGCTTCCCCGCGAGCCCCGATATCGGCGGTGGCCTGACCGAAGACGGCGTGAGACTCGTGAAAGCCTGCAACCAGATGGGCATCATGCTCGATGTCTCGCATCTGAACGCTGCCGGGTTCTGGGATCTCGCCCGTGTTTCGGACGCACCGATCGTTGCCACGCATTCCAACGCGCATGCGATCTCCCGGCACGCGCGGAACCTCACCGACGACCAGTTGCGCGCCATCGCGGACTCGGACGGCATGGTTGGGCTGAACTTCGCCACCGCCTTCCTGCGCCCGGACGGTCAGATGGTCACCGACGTTCCGTTCGAGCTGATGATGCGCCATCTCGACCATCTGATGGGCATTCTCGGCGAGGACAGGGTTGGTTTCGGCTCCGATTTCGATGGGGCTATCGTACCGGCCGGGATCAAGGATCTTGCCGGACTCCCGAACCTGCGCCAGGCGATGCGCGACCACGGCTATGATGACGCGCTGATCGAGAAACTTTGCTGGGGCAACTGGATGGCTGTATTGCGACGGGTCTGGAAAAACTAGGCGCTCAGCCCTTCATGCCCCAGCGGATGCGCGCCCAGGCGCGCTCGTGGAAATAATACAGAAACAGCTTGGTGATGACCTCGAAGCCACCGATCGAGATCGCCGTTCCAATGTTTCCGGTAAAGATCAGCGCGAGTATCATCGTGTCGAGCGAGGCCGTGATCCGCCACGTCGCAGTCTTCACGCCCGACCGTTTTGGCCCGTCACGTCGCGCACCGTGATCATCGATCCCGACATCCCAGCGCGATCGCGCCCAGAGCCGCTCGTGTACATAGTAGAGCACCATCTTCGTGATGACCTCGGTCACCGCGATGAAGGTCGCCGTCTTGGCATTGTCGGCGTGCGATCCCGGCTCCATCCCGAATACCGGTGCGAGGAAGGTCAGTATCACGAAGCTGAGCAACAGCGTATCTAGCGTACCGACGACGCGCCACGAGACCGCCTTGGCAAGCGATCGCTTCGGGTTGACCGCCGGGATATCGCCCGGGTCTACATGTGCAGGTTTCGCCGTCGTCTCGGACACATGTATGCTCCGTCCCGAACACGTTCGGATGCAGAAGTATGCTGGTTTTCTTGCGAAAACGCAAAATCGGGAGGGGAAATTGGAACGCAGACGGTTCGGACGAACGGGGCTTCAGATCCCCCGGATCACATTCGGCGGCGGTTGGGTCGGCGGGGTTCTGATCCATCAGGACCGCGCCACGGCGCACGGCGTGCTCGATATGGCGATGGACGCAGGCGTCGACTGGATCGACACCGCGGCGCTCTACGGAAACGGCGTCTCGGAAACCGTAATCGGCGAATGGCTGGCCGAGCGCCCGGACGTCGCGTTGTCCGGCATTTCCACGAAGTTCCGGCTCGATCTCGCCCAACCGGATTGGCCAGGCCAGATGCGGCGCTCGGTCGAAGAGTCATTGCGCCGTCTCGGGCGGGACAGCGTGGATCTGATCTATCTGCACAACCAGATCGGGCAGGCGCATGGGCTGGAGATTGACGGAACATTTCAGATCGCCGACGCGATGGAGAAGCTCCGTGAACAGGGCCTGTGCAACCATCTCGGCTTTACGGCGCTCGGTGATCCGGCAGCTTTGAAAGACGTTGTCCGCGCCCGGCGTTTTGACGCCGCACAGGTGTATTACAACGCGTTGAATCCGACGGCAGACAAGCCCGTATCGGGTCCGTGGAACACCCATGACTTCAATGCGCTGCTGCACGACTGCGCTGCACAGGATATGGGGACCATGGGCATACGGATCTTCGCGGGCGGGCATCTGGCATCGAGTGTGCGCCACGGGCGCGAGATCCCGATCACTGACAACACCGGCGATACGGCCGAGGAAGCCCGCTTTGCTGCCTTCAGTCAGGCGCTTGGCGAAGAGCATGGCACGCCTGCGCAGATCGCCCTGCGCTTCGGCCTCGCCTGTGATCTGCTCTCGACGATCGTGGTCGGTCTCGGCGAGCCGGATCACTTGCGCCAGGCAATCGAAGCCGAGCGCATGGGACCTTTGCCGGACGACGCTTTGGAAGCCTTGGACGAGCTGCGCAGGGCACCGGCTTTCACCCTTTAGCGTGCCGAATTTGAGCCTCGGAAACCGCTCCGGTTCCGCTCGAGATTTCGGAAAATCCCGTCCGAATTCTCCTTGACGCTCATTACCGCCTCGCCTAGAACGCCGGTCTCTCCGGGAGCTTCTCGCCCGGAGCTGCGCGGTTGTAGCTCAGTTGGTTAGAGTGCCGGCCTGTCACGCCGGAGGTCGCGGGTTCGAGCCCCGTCAACCGCGCCACATCTCCCGAAAAAAGCCGTTAACGCGATCTTGAAGTTAGCTGTGCGGTAACAGGAACCGCAGAACGCATTTTCCGCGTTGCGGCAATGGTGCGATTGACCTGTCTGAGTGCCCTCGTTAGGACAGGAGAGCGGCGCCAAGAACGTGACGCGTCAAGCAGGATGTCACATGGAAGAGCTTCTCCGCGAATACCTTCCGATTGTCATTTTTCTGGGTATTGCGATTGCACTCGGCCTCGTCCTGATGCTGGCTGCGGCCGTGCTTGCGGTACGGCGCCCGGATCCCGAGAAAATCTCGGCCTACGAGTGCGGTTTCAACGCATTCGACGACGCCCGCATGAAGTTCGACGTGCGCTTCTATCTCGTGTCGATCCTGTTCATCATCTTCGATCTCGAGATCGCTATGCTTTTCCCGTGGGCTGCCGCGTTCGGATCCCTCAGCGACGTCGCGTTCTGGTCGATGATGGTGTTCCTGGCGGTACTCACGATCGGCTTCGCCTATGAATGGAAAAAGGGGGCGCTGGAATGGGAGTAGCGACCGCAGGCGCGGACAAGGACGTGCTGGCAGCTAACATCTCAAACGAACTGGCAGACAAGGGCTTCATCCTCACCACGGCGGATGACGTGATCAACTGGTCGCGCACCGGGTCGTTGTTCTGGATGACCTTCGGGCTTGCCTGTTGCGCCGTCGAAATGATGCACACGTCGATGCCGCGATACGATGTAGAGCGGTTCGGCTTCGCGCCGCGCGCCAGCCCTCGTCAGTCCGACGTGATGATCGTCGCCGGTACGCTGACCAACAAGATGGCCCCGGCCCTGCGCAAGGTCTACGATCAAATGCCCGAGCCGCGCTATGTGATCTCGATGGGATCGTGCGCCAATGGCGGCGGCTACTATCACTATTCCTACTCGGTGGTGCGCGGGTGCGACCGCGTCGTGCCTGTCGACATCTACGTGCCGGGCTGCCCGCCGACGGCCGAGGCCTTGCTCTACGGAATTCTGCAGCTGCAGCGGAAGATCCGCCGCACCGGCACGATCACGCGGTGAACGCCGGGACGGGTGGAGGACAGGATGACAGAAGCCCTTGAAGAGCTTGGCGAGCTGATCTCGGCGGCTCAGTCGGACGCCGTGCTCGGTCATCAGATCGCCCACGAGGAACTGACGCTGAGCGCGACGGTCGCGGGCTTGCGGGTTCTCGTGACCTATCTGCGCGACAACGCCGCCTGCGCGTTCACGACGCTGATCGACATCACGGCGATCGACTGGCCGGAGCGCGAAGACCGCTTCGATGTCGTCTACCACTTCCTGTCGATGCCGCAGAACCAGCGTCTCAGGGTCAAGCTCGCGGTCGCCGAAGACGAGATTGTTCCCTCGATCACCGACCTGCACCCCTCGGCCAACTGGTTCGAACGCGAAGTCTTCGACATGTACGGCGTGATGTTCTCCGGCCACCCGGATCTGCGCCGCATCCTCACCGATTACGGGTTCCGCGGGCACCCGCTGCGCAAGGACTTTCCGACCACCGGTTACACCGAGGTCCGCTATGACGAGACCCAGAAACGCGTGGTCTACGAGCCGGTCAGCCTGGTGCAGGAATACCGCCAGTTCGACTTCATGAGCCCGTGGGAGGGAGCTGACTACATCCTCCCCGGCGACGAGAAGAAGGAAGCCTGAGAATGCTTGACACACAAGCAGAAGCTGCAATCCGTGCCGCTGCCGAGGGCTATTGCCTCGCGCTGCACAATGCCGATGCGGATTTCCTCGAGACCCTCTGCCACGAGCGGTACTTCATGACCTCGATGCAGCCGGACGGAACCGAGCTGTTCTTCGACAAGGCGGCCTTCGTGGCCCGCTGTCGGGCGCGCGAGCCGTTCGCGGGCGATCCGTCCTTCGAGATCCTGTCAATCGACATCGAGCCCGAGATGGCATCGGTAAAGCTCTGGGTCGACATGGAGCCGCGCCGCTACTGCGATTATCTCGGCTTCATGAAGGTCGGCGACGACTGGAAGCTGATCACCAAACTCTTCCGCACGGCCAAGGGGCCTGCGGTCGGCGCGTGAGGACGCATCGATGGCGATCATCGGCATTCTGATCATGGCGCTGATCCTGGTGCCGCCGTTCTGGATCCTGCTGCCGCGAGCCGGGATCCCGTCGACGGTGGCGCTGGTGGCGGCGATCCCTCTCGGCGCGGTCATTCTGCTCTGGGTACTCGCGATCCGTGAGTGGCCCTCGGGCGGCATATCGGGGAGCGCGTGATGGTGCCTTCGATTTGGCAGATCATGATAGCCACTCTGATAGGCGTCATTTGGGCGGTCCCGCTTTGGAAAATGCTGCCAAGAACTGGGCTTCCGAAGCAGCTGGCACTTTTGATGTTTGTACCGCTCGTGGGAACAGTGGCATTGGCCGTCTTGATTTGGTTAATGGCCTATCGTGATTGGCCATCTAACGAGCAAGTTGAGGTGGTAAAATGATGGACGGCTCGGCCAACTTCCAGACCGGCGAACAGCGGATCCGGAACTTCAACATCAACTTCGGGCCGCAACACCCTGCAGCACACGGCGTTTTGCGGATGGTGCTGGAACTCGACGGCGAAATCGTCGAGCGGACGGACCCGCATATCGGCCTGCTGCACCGCGGCACCGAGAAGTTGATGGAGAGCCGCACCTACCTGCAGAACCTGCCCTATTTCGACCGGCTCGACTACGTGGCGCCGATGAATCAGGAGCACGCCTGGTGTCTGGCCATCGAGAAGCTGATCGGCGCCGAGATCCCGCGCCGGGGCAGCCTGATCCGCGTGCTCTATTCCGAGATCGGACGCATCCTGAACCACCTCCTCAATGTCACGACCCAGGCGATGGATGTTGGCGCGCTGACCCCGCCGCTCTGGGGATTTGAGGAGCGCGAGAAGCTGATGATCTTCTACGAGCGGGCCTGCGGGGCGCGGCTCCACGCGGCATATTTCCGGCCCGGCGGCGTGCATCAGGATCTTCCGCCTGCGCTCTGTGACGACATCTGGCAGTGGACCGAGGAATTCCCGGCAATCCTCGACGACCTCGAAGGCCTTCTGACAGACAACCGCATCTTCAAGCAGCGCAATGTCGACATCGGCATCGTCTCGGTGGAGGAAGCGCAGGCATGGGGCTTCTCCGGCGTCATGGTGCGCGGTTCGGGCTGGGCCTGGGACTTGCGCCGCGCGCAGCCCTACGAGTGCTACAACGAGTTCGATTTCCGCATCCCGGTCGGCAAGCACGGCGATTGCTATGACCGCTATCTCTGCCGGATGGAGGAGATGCGCGAGTCGACCAAGATCGTCCGGCAGGCGCTCGAGAAACTCGACAAGTGCCCCGGTGAGCCGGTGATGACAACCGATGGCAAGATGGCGCCGCCCAGACGCGGCGAGATGAAGGCGTCGATGGAGGCGCTGATCCACCACTTCAAGCTCTACACCGAAGGCTTCCGCGTACCCGCCGGTGAGGTCTACGCGTCTGTCGAGGCGCCGAAGGGCGAGTTTGGCGTCTACCTCGTCAGTGACGGCACCAACAAACCCTATAAGGCCAAGATCCGTGCGCCGGGCTATCCGCACCTCGCGGCGATGGACCATCTCTGCAAGGGCCACCAGTTGGCCGATGTGTCTGCACTGCTCGGCTCACTCGACGTCGTGTTCGGGGAGATCGACCGGTGATCCTGTGCGCGATCCGTCGGCTCCTGCCGCTGCCCGTCTTCCAGGCGGAGCGGCGCGCGTGACCGAAATGTTCCTCAACAACGGGTGGATCGTTCTGGCCTTGCCCGGCATCTTCGGCCTGATCGGCGCGTTCATGGCTGATCCAAAATCGCCCGATACGCCGGAAACGGGGCGGATCTCGCCCTTCTTCGTCTGGGCGTGGGGGTCCTTCATCATCCTCGGCATGGCCTTCGTGATCACGGTCTTCGGAGCGGGCGCAAGTTGCGTGTCGCAAGAGACAACGTCCGGCAACAAAATGTGGAACAGTTGCCCCGAAACGATCGGCCGCTGGAACATCGTGCTTGAAGACTGGCAAAGCGCGATCGGCGCCATTCTCGGTCTGTTTGGCGTTGCCTGGTCGACCTACTACAAAACTGTCTACGGGAGGGCTTGAGCGTGTCCGTTCGCCGCCTCCACCCTGAGCAGCCGGAGAGCTTCGCATTCACTCCGGCGAACGCGGAATGGGCAAAGCAGCAGATCTCGAAATACCCCGAGGGTCGGCAGGCATCTGCCGTGATCCCGCTGCTCTGGCGCGGTCAGGAGCAGGAGGGCTGGGTCACCCGCCCGATGATCGAGGAAGTCGCGAGCATGCTCGGCCTTGCTGACATCCGCGTGCTCGAAGTCGCGACATTCTACTTCATGTTCCAACTTCAACCCGTTGGTTCAGCGGCGCATATTCAGGTCTGCGGCACGACTTCCTGCATGATCTGCGGGGCGGAGGATCTGGTCGCCGTCTGCAAGGAAAAGATCGCGCCGAACGCGCATCAGATCAGCGACGACGGCAAGCTGAGCTGGGAAGAAGTCGAGTGTCTCGGTGCGTGTTCGAACGCCCCGATGGCGCAGATCGGCAAGGACTACTACGAGGATCTCACGGAAGAGAGCCTTGGCCGCGTAATCGATGACCTGCGCGCAGGACATGTCCCGCCGCCGGGGCCGCAAAACGGTCGCTGGGCTTCGGAACCGGTCACGGGTCTCACCAGCCTGAAATGCGATCCGACGCACAGCGGAAATGCCTCGCGAGACATCGCGGCGATGATTGGTGACACGGTCAAAAGGATCGACGGCACCGATCCCGCGCCGCGCTGGGAAACTATCGATCTTGTCTCCGAAAGCCCACTCGATCCAGCCTATGCGCCGAAACCTGACGATCCCGCGGCGGCGGATGCGGTCGATCTCGTATCGGAGTCTCCGATCGACCCCGCGCTTGCGCCGAAGACACCGACAGCGTCCGAGTCGCCGTCCGACGAGGACAAGCCCGAACTGTTGAGTGAAGCCCGCGACGGCGCGCCCGATAATCTAAAGCAGATCAAGGGTATCGGCCCGAAGCTTGAGCGGCTGTGCAACGAACTGGGTGTTTGGCATTTCGACCAGATTGCCTCTTGGAGCGAGGCGGAGGTCGCTTGGGTGGACGACCATCTCGAAGGATTCAAGGGGCGGATCGTTCGGGATGACTGGGTGGCGCAGGCCAGAATGCTTGCGGGCGGCGGCGAGACGGATGTCTCGGCGTGACGCCAAGGTGATGAGGCGAGGGAAACGAGTTTGGCTGATGTGAATTGGAAGAAATACGGCTGCGATCTCTGCTTGGCTGTGACGCTCGCCGGGGCAGCGGTTGTGTCTACTCTGGCGGTTGCCGCGTTGTCCGGCGCCGGCGTCGGCGTAGGCTTGCAGGCCGTCCTGTTCCTGGTTTTCTGGGGGCTTCTCGGATGGATGGCCGATGGATATTGCGCGAGCCGGGCGATGCAGGCGGCCGAGGCCGCGGCGGTTGCTCGGCGCGAGACCGCAGCCTCGGCGGTGCAGCATGCACCGGTTGGCGAGGTGGTCGAGGAAGTGGCTGGCGAAGACCCTGCAGCCGTTGAAACCGAGCGTGTCGCAGCCGAGGAAGCCGCTGCAGAAAAGGTCGCGACTGAGAAAGCTGCCGCCGAAGCAAAGGCGGCGGCGGACGCCGAGAGGGCCGCAGCTGTGAAAGCCGCTGCCGAAGCGGAGAGAGCAGCGGCAGAAAAAGCCGCAGCTGAGAAAGCCGCGGCAGAACAGGCAGCGCCTGAGAAACGCGCAGCCGCAGAGGCGCTCGCCACGGAGAGTGCAGCCGAGGCACAGGTTGAAGCAGAACGCGCGGCGGCACGTGCGTCGAGTGCAGCGGATATCGACCGAGATGGTGACGGCATTGTGGAAGGCACCGATGAGGGCACACGGCCCGAGGCGCTAGAAAGCCCCCGTGGCGGGGTCGCCGATGACCTCAAGCGCATCAAGGGCGTCGGACCCAAGCTCGAACAGGTATGCCACAAGCTCGGGTTCTATCACTTCGATCAGATCGCCGCGTGGTCGACAGACGAAGTCGCCTGGGTAGACTCGAACCTCGAAGGCTTCCGTGGGCGCGTCACGCGGGATGGCTGGGTGGCGCAGGCCAAGCTCCTCGCCTCAGGCGGCGAAACGGAATTCTCGAAACGGGTGGATGAGGGTATTGTACCCTCGAGCCAGTAGGGTTTAGCGGATGCTGGAAGACAAGGACCGGATCTTTACCAACATCTACGGCATGCATGACCGCACGCTGGCCGGTGCGCGCTCACGCGGGCACTGGGACGGAACTGCGGCCCTGATCGCACGCGGTCGCGAGGCCATTGTCGAGGAGATGAAGTCGTCCGGACTGCGTGGGCGCGGCGGTGCCGGCTTCCCGACCGGTCTGAAATGGTCCTTCATGCCCAAGGAAAGCGACGGGCGTCCGCATTATCTCGTCGTCAATGCCGACGAGTCCGAGCCCGGCACCTGCAAGGACCGCGAGATTATGCGCCACGATCCGCACACGCTGATCGAGGGCTGCCTGATCGCGTCCTTCGCCATGGGAGCACATGCCTGCTACATCTATCTGCGCGGCGAGTACATTCGCGAACGCGAGGCGCTGCAGATCGCGATTGACGAATGCTACGACGCGGGGCTGCTCGGCAAGAACTCCGCCAAGTCCGGCTGGGATTTCGATCTCTATCTGCACCACGGCGCGGGCGCGTATATCTGCGGCGAGGAAACCGCGTTGATCGAAAGCCTCGAAGGCAAGAAGGGCATGCCGCGCCTGAAGCCGCCGTTCCCGGCGGGCGTCGGCCTCTACGGCTGTCCGACGACGGTGAACAACGTGGAATCCATCGCTGTCGCGCCGACGATCCTGCGCCGCGGCGCGGACTGGTTCGGCAGCTTCGGGCGCAAGAACAACGCGGGCACCAAGCTGTTTGCGATCTCGGGCCACGTGAACGCGCCCTGCGTGGTCGAGGAAGCAATGTCGATCACATTCGACGAGTTGATCGACCGCCATTGCGGCGGCATCCGCGGCGGTTGGGATAACCTGAAGGCGGTAATCCCGGGTGGCTCCTCGGTTCCGATGCTGCCGGCGGACGTGATGCGCAAGGACGCCATCATGGATTTCGACTGGCTGCGCGAGCAGAAGTCGGGGCTCGGAACGGCGGCGGTGATCGTGATGGATCAGTCGACGGACATCATCAAGGCGATCTGGCGGCTCTCGAAATTCTACAAGCACGAGAGCTGCGGCCAGTGCACTCCCTGCCGCGAAGGCACGGGCTGGATGATGCGCGTGATGGAGCGGCTCGTCGCCGGTGACGCCGAGGTCGACGAAATCGACATGCTGCTGGACGTGACAAAGCAGGTCGAAGGGCACACGATCTGCGCGCTCGGAGATGCGGCGGCATGGCCGATCCAGGGCCTCGTCCGGCACTTCCGCGACGAAATCGAGGATCGTATAAAGGCGAAGCGGACGGGCCGCATAACGGCGGTGGCAGCGGAATGAACAGAACGCAACCCAAAGGGTATCATCTCGCCGAAGTGAACATCGGTCGGCTGGTCGCCGCGCCGGACGATCCGCGTCTGGCCGATTTCGTCAACAATCTCGATCGCATCAACGGGATCGCCAAGCGCATGGACGGCTTCGTCTGGATGCTCGAAGGCGAGCAGGGCGGCAACCTCGACAACCCGTTGGGCGAGGATCCGCTGGTCGCCTTCAATCTGTCGGTCTGGAAAGACGTGGAAAGTCTCGACAAGTATGTCTGGGGCACGCTGCATCGTCAGTTCTACGAGCGCCGCGCCGAGTGGTTCGAGATCTTTCAGGGCACGCATTTCGCCATGTGGTGGGTGCCTGCCGGGCACATTCCGACCAAGGATGAGGCGAGCGATCGCATTCGATACCTCGAAACGCACGGGGACTCCGATCGCGCATTTGGCTGGTCTTGGCTGAAGGAGGCCAAGCTCTGGCGCGGCAAGGGATGCAGCCACATGGCCGCGGGCTGAACAGGGAAGGATAGGGACCATGACACGAGCGATCGCCGGAGCGAGACGTCTGGGCGGCTTGGCGCTGTTCGCGCTTGCCCTTGCGGCGTGCGAGTCGGGAGAGCCGGCCAACGATCAGACGGGGTCGGTCGTGACCGGCAGCGTTGGCGCCGGCACGAATATCGAGCGTTTCGATGTCCGCCGTCAGGGCCGGCCGCTGATCGTTCGCGTCTTCAATCGCGGCGAGGGCTTGCGCACGGTCGCGGTGTCGTCGCGCAGCATCCGCGGGCTCGACCGCTCGGACGCGCGCATGGCCTACGACGCGGCGTTCGAGGCCGCCCAGGAGATCGATTGCTCCGGCAGTCCGATGGCGGTCGACGCAGGCTCGGCGCAGTTCCAGGAAGAAGGCCGCCGGTCAGCCTTCACGCAGGGTGAGGCCGCCTGGATCTTCCAGGGCCGGTGCGGAGCCTGACGCATGTCCGAACGTCACCTCGCCCACTTCAACTATGCGCGATTGGCGCTGGCGCTCGACGATCCGCGGCTCGCGGACTTCCTGCGCGGGCGCGATCCGATCCGGCGCATTGCAGAGACGTGCGAGGGGTTTGTCTGGAAACAGGAAGCCGGGGCGGGCGAGGGCACGGTCGCGGGCGATCCGTCGCTGTTGCTCAGCCTGTCGGTGTGGCGCACGCCGGAGGCGTTGTGGCACTTTGCCTGGAACACGCTGCACAAGCGGCTCTGGCGGCGGCGGGCGGAATGGTTCGAGCCCAGCGCCGAGCCGTCCTTCGTGATGTGGTGGGTCCGGCCCGGACGCCGTCCGACCCATGCCGAGGCATGGGAGCGTCTGGCCGACCTTCGAAAACATGGCGAGAGCGACCGGGCCTTCGGCTGGTCTTGGCTCTCTCTGACGACCGATCCCGGTCGGCGACTGATTGCGGCGGAGTAGGAAATGACTGATCTGCGCACGATCATCATCGACGGCAACGAGGTCGAAGCCGACCCGAACATGACGCTGATCCAGGCCTGCGAGATGGTCGGGATCGAAATCCCGCGCTTCTGCTATCACGAGCGCCTGTCGATCGCCGGGAATTGCCGGATGTGTCTGGTGGAACCCGTCGGGGCGCCGAAACCGGCAGCCGCCTGCCACATGCAGGTCCGTGACATGCGCGGCGGACCGAACGGCGAGCCGCCGCAACTCCGGACCAACTCGCCGATGGTCAAGAAAGCCCGCGAGGGCGTGATGGAGTTCCTGCTGATCAACCATCCGCTCGACTGTCCGATCTGCGATCAGGGCGGCGAATGCGATCTTCAGGATCAGGCGATGGCCTACGGCGTCGATTTCAGCCGGTACCGCGAGCCAAAGCGCGCTGCCATCGACCTCGATCTCGGGCCGCTGGTCGAGACGCACATGACGCGCTGCATCTCCTGTACGCGCTGCGTGCGTTTCATCACCGAGGTCGCAGGCGTGCCCGAGATGGGGCAGGTCGGGCGCGGCGAGGATAGCGAGATCACCAATTACCTCGGGCAGACGCTCGGGTCCGAGATGCAGGGCAACATCGTCGATCTCTGCCCGGTCGGCGCGCTGACATCGAAACCCTACGCGTTCAGCGCCCGGCCCTGGGAACTGAAGAAAACCCAGTCGATCGACGTCATGGATGCGCTGGGATCGAACATCCGGGTCGACACGCGGGGGCGCGAGGTCATGCGCATCTTGCCGCGCAACCACGACGCGGTGAACGAGGAATGGCTGGCGGACCGTTCGCGTTACGTCTGGGACGGGCTGCGCCGTCAGCGCCTCGACCGGCCCTACGTGCGGTGCGACGGCCGGCTGAGGCCTGCAAGCTGGGCCGAGGCCTTCGCGACGATCTGCGATGCGGTCTCGAAGGCTGGCGACAATATCGCGGCCGTGGCGGGCGATCTGGCGCCGGTCGAGGCGATGTTCGCGTTGAAGGATCTGATGGCGCGGCTCGGCAGCGACCGGCTGGAGTGCCGTCAGGACGGCGCACAACTGCCGATCGGAAATCGCTCCGGCTATGTCGGGACCGCGACGATCGAGGATCTCGATGCGGCGGACGGCATACTTCTGATTGGAACGAACCCGCGCGACGAGGCGCCGGTGCTGAACAGCCGGCTGCGCAAGGCGTGGCTGGCGGGCGCCCATGTCGCGCTGATCGGCGAGCCTGTCGATCTGACCTATCCCGCCTATCACATCGGAACCGGGCCGGAGGCGCTGCTGGGCGAGAGCCGTGAGAAGCTGCTCCAGAACATGGCGGGCATGGAGCGCAAGGTCGTCGTCATCGGGCAGGCCGCCTTGACCCGGTCCGACGGTGTTGCCGTGTTGGCAGAGGCGATGTCGCTTGCCGAGGCGGGCGGCGCGAAGCTGTTGGTTCTGCACTCTGCCGCAGCGCGGGTCGGTGGGCTCGACATCGGTTTTGTCCACGCGGACGGGTTCGAGTGTCTGAAGGGGGCCGAGGTTATCTTCAATCTGGGTGCCGATGAGATCGAGATCGTTCCCGGACCGTTCGTCGTCTATCAGGGCAGCCACGGCGACCGCGGCGCGCACCGCGCCGACGTCATCCTGCCGGGAGCTGCCTATACCGAACAGGCCGGTATCTTCGTCAACACCGAGGGCCGTCCTCAGATCGCGAGCCGTGCGGGCTTCCCGCCCGGCGATGCGCGCGAGGACTGGGCGATCCTGCGGGCACTGTCGGCGGAACTCGGGCAGAAGCTTCCATATGACTCGCTCGGCGCGCTGCGTGCTGTCCTGTTCGACGCGCACCCCCATCTCGCGGCCATAGATCAGGTGCCCGAGAATCCGTGGCAGGCGCTGCCGCACGGAGATATCGACACCGCGCCCTTCATCAATCGCGCGGTCGATCATTACCTGACGAACCCGGTCCTGCGGGCGTCCGAGATCATGGCTGATCTGGCGCGCCTTTCCGATCAGCAAACCCAACCCATGGCGGCAGAATGATGAAAAGCATCCGTCCATACCTCCTCACCGGTCTCGCGCTCATGCTCGCGGCCTGCGGCACCGGCGAAGGCTCGACCGTCGGCGGTCAGAAGTTCAAGGAAACCGTGATCGAAAAGCTGAGCGACGACCGGTTTGCGATTTCGGTCAGTGCGGACAATATCGATGGCTACCAGCTGTCGCGCTGCGTCGCCGCGGCTTATGCCGAAAGCCTGCGCGACGCCCAGGGCAACCGGATCTACGGCTTTGTCGAGCGCCAGGGCGGAAAGCTGACCGATACCTTCCGCCTGAAGGAGGGCGTTCGCACCCAGACGACCGAAGGCGTCCAGACCTTCCGGCTGGTCACGACAGGTGTGCACGACGGCACCGACATGATGGATGTCGACCTGCAGCTTGCGGAATGCGAGCAGGCCGGCCTGCCATCGGCGGTCGAGTAAAGGGGACTTCATGTCGTTCTGGGACAGCGATCTCGGGATCTTCGTGATCATCGTCGCGCAGTGCCTCGCCGTGACGGTGGCGATTCTCGTGAGCCTTGCGTTCCTGCTCTACATGGACCGCAAGGTCTGGGCCGCCGTGCAGCTTCGCCGCGGCCCGAACGTGGTCGGCCCGTTCGGCCTCTTGCAAAGCTTCGCCGACTTTCTGAAATTTGTGCTGAAGGAAATCGTGATCCCGGCGGGTGCGGACAAGATCGTCTTTCTTCTGGCGCCGCTCGCGACCTTTGTCTTCGCCGCGATCATGTGGGTCGCCATTCCGTTTGCCGATGGCTGGGTGATCGCCGATCTCAATGTCGGCGTGCTCTACATCTTCGCGATCTCCTCGCTCGGGGTCTACGGCGTGATCATGGGCGGCTGGGCGTCCAACTCGAAATATCCGTTCTTGGGCGGTCTGCGCTCGGCAGCGCAGATGGTCAGCTACGAGGTCTCCATCGGTCTGATCATCGTCGGGGTGCTGATCTCGACCGGATCTCTCAACCTGACGGCAATCGTGCGGGCGCAGGACGGCAGCTTCGGCTTCCTGTCCTGGTACTGGCTGCCGCACCTGCCGATGTTCGTGATCTTCTTCGTCAGCGCGCTGGCCGAGACGAACCGCCCGCCCTTCGACCTGCCCGAGGCGGAGTCGGAACTGGTCGCCGGCTATCAGGTCGAATACTCCTCGACCCCGTATCTGCTGTTCATGATCGGCGAATACATGAACATCGTGCTGATGTGCGCGATGTGCACCATCCTGTTTTTCGGCGGCTGGCTCAGCCCGATCCCCGGGCTGCCGGACGGCGTGCTCTGGTTCGTGGTGAAGGTGGTGTTCTTCTTCTTCATGTTCGCGATCGCCAAGGCGATCGTGCCGCGCTACCGCTACGACCAGCTGATGCGCCTGGGCTGGAAGGTCTTCCTGCCGATGTCGCTGGGCTGGGTCGTGATCGCCGCGTTTCTTGTGCGCTTCGATGTCGTGGGCTACGCGCGCCACGCGACGGGAGGGTAACGCCGTGCGCGCGACAGCATCATCGCAAACGGGGGAACGGTCCGATGGCAAGGCCTGCGAAGTCGCTGGTGACCGCGTATGTCTTCTGGGTCGTTCTTCCCGGTCTGGGCGCACACCGGTTCTACCTCAAGCGCCCGCTGTCAGGGCTGTTCCTGCTGATGATCTGTCTGACCGGCATGGTGCTGGCTATCTTCGGGACCAGCGCGCGCATTCCGGAATACGTGATGGCGGGCGGGACCTGCGTTCTGGCCGTTCTGGTCTGGTGGATCCTCGACGCCTTCTTCATTCCCGGCTGGGTCGACCAGATCAACGAAGAGGGCCAGGACCGGCCTTATGTGAGCGTTGCGGCAGTAAACATGGACCCCTCGTTCGGGGCGACGATGTCCGCGGCGGGACGCAATCCCGACGCGAAAACGCGGCCAGCACTCAGCGAAAGCCACGACCTTCCGTGGCGGCAGGAGCGCAAGCAGCAGGAAATCCTGCGCTACCACACTTCGGACGAAGCGGGGCTCGACGCCCGGTCCGAACAGGAGGCAGATGACGATGGGCATCCCCCTCGATAAGGCACTGGGATATTTCCTGCTCAAGGATTTCTGGGGCGGCTTCAAGCTGGGCATGAAGTACTTCTTCAAGCCCAAGGCGACGCTGAACTATCCCTTCGAGAAAGGGCCGCTGAGCCCGCGTTTCCGCGGCGAGCACGCCCTGCGCCGTTACGCCAACGGCGAGGAGCGCTGCATCGCCTGCAAGCTGTGCGAGGCGATCTGCCCGGCCCAGGCCATCACGATCGAGGCCGAACCGCGCGACGACGGCTCCCGCCGGACGACGCGCTATGACATCGACATGACCAAGTGCATCTATTGCGGGTTCTGTCAGGAGGCCTGTCCGGTGGACGCGATCGTCGAGGGACCTAACTTCGAGTTTGCTACCGAGACTCGCGAGGAGCTGTTCTACAACAAGGACAAGCTGCTGGAGAATGGCGAGCGTTGGGAGCGTGAAATCGCCCGTAACCTGGAACTCGACGCACCCTACCGTTGAGGGGAGAACCCCATGGGCCTGACGGTCTTCGCCTTCTACGTCTTTGCCTGTGTCGCGGTCGCGTCGGGCCTGCTGGTCGTGCTGGCTCGCAACCCCGTGCATTCGGTGCTGTGGCTGATCCTGACCTTCTTCTCGGCGGCGGGCATGATGGTGCTGATGGGCGCCGAGTTCGTCGCGATGCTTCTGATCATCGTCTATGTCGGCGCCGTGATGGTGCTGTTCCTGTTTGTGGTGATGATGCTGGACGTGGACTTCGCCGAACTGAAGCGCGGACTCGCCGAGTATCTCCCGGTCGGCGCACTTGTCGGACTGGTTCTCGTGATCGAACTGATGCTGGTGTTTGGCTACTGGATCTTTGCCGATGCCGCGCCGCAAGCGCGCGAAGCGGTGATGCCGGCCCCAGCGGACGTGCCGAACACGCATGCGCTCGGTCAGATCATCTATGACCAGTACATCCTCGTCTTCCAGCTGTCCGGCCTGATATTGTTGGTTGCAATGATCGGCGCGATTGTGCTGACACTGCGCCACCGTACCGACGTGAAACGCCAGGACATCCTAGCCCAGATCTATCGGGAGCGTGCGGTCGACTTGAAAGACGTCGAACCGGGGCAGGGAGTTTGAGCATGCTGGCAGCGGCAGCCGCCACCGTAAGCGAGGGCCCGGCCCGGATGGTCGTCGGCGGCATCGGCCTCGAGGGCTACCTCACCGTTGCGGCGATCCTGTTCGTGATCGGGATCTTCGGGATCTTCGTGAACCGGCGAAACGTGATCATCATCCTGATGTCGATCGAACTGATGCTTCTGGCGGTGAACATCAATCTTGTCGCGTTCTCGGCTCATCTCGGCGATCTGGTCGGGCAGGTCTTCACCCTCTTCGTGCTCACCGTGGCCGCTGCCGAAGCGGCGATCGGTCTGGCGATCCTCGTCTGTTTCTTCCGCAATCGTGGGACGATCTCGGTCGAGGACGTCAACATGATGAAAGGATAGGGGGCGATGTACACCGCCATCCTCCTGCTGCCGTTGCTCGGTGCGATCATCGCCGGGTTCTTCCATCGCCAGATCGGCGAGAAGGCGGCGATGTTCGTGACCACGGGGCTCCTGATGTTCTGCGCGGTCCTGTCGTGGATCGCGTTCTTCACGCTGGGCGAGCCGGGCTCGGTCGAACTGTTCCGCTGGATCGCCTCCGGCGATCTCGAGGCCTACTGGTCGATCCGCGTCGACCGGCTGACCTGCGTCATGCTGGTGGTCGTGACCTCGGTCTCGGCGCTCGTCCACCTCTATTCGTTCGGCTACACGGACGACGGCGATCACCCGGACCCGATCGACAATTTCCAGGGCCCGGCCCGGTCGCGCTTCTTCGCCTATCTGAGCTTCTTCACCTTTGCCATGCTAGCGCTCGTGACCGGCGACAACCTGCTGCAGATCTTTTTTGGGTGGGAGGGCGTCGGCGTCGCCTCGTATCTGCTGATCGGGTTCTGGTATCGTAAGTCCTCAGCCAATGCGGCCGCCATCAAGGCATTCGTGGTCAACCGCGTCGGCGACTTCGGCTTCCTGCTGGGCATGTTCGGCCTGTTCTACATGACCGGCTCGATCATGCTGGACGATGTCTTCGCCGAGGCCACGAGACTGGCCGAGGCCGAAACGGTGTTCCTCGGGTACAACGTCCCCGCCATCGAACTGGTCTGCATCCTGCTGTTCGTCGGGGCGTGCGGAAAATCGGCGCAGTTCCTGCTGCACACCTGGCTGCCGGACGCCATGGAGGGCCCGACCCCTGTCTCGGCGCTGATCCATGCCGCGACCATGGTGACGGCCGGTGTCTTCCTGGTCTGCCGTATGTCGCCGCTGTTCGACCTGACCCATGTCGCGCTCGTGGTCGTGACCGTGGTCGGTGCGACGACGGCCTTCTTCGCCGCGACGGTCGGTCTGGTGCAGACCGACATCAAGCGCGTGATCGCCTATTCGACGTGCTCGCAGCTCGGCTACATGTTCGCGGCAGCAGGGGTCGGCGCCTACGAGGCGGCGATGTTCCACCTCTTTACGCATGCCTTCTTCAAGGCGCTGCTGTTCCTCGGCGCGGGCTCGGTGATCCATGCGATGCACCACGAGCAGGACATGCGCAAGATGGGCGGGCTGAAAGCCAAGATCCCGATGACCTATTACATGATGCTGGCCGGCACGCTGGCGATCACCGGGGTCGGGATTCCGTTCAGTTACGACATGTTCGGCGTGCCCATCGGTCTGGCGGGGTTTGTCTCGAAGGACGTGATCATCGAGACCGCCTTCGCGGGCCACAACTCGGCCCATCTCTACGCGTTCGTGCTGCTGGTGATCGCCGCCTGCATGACCTCGTTCTATTCCTGGCGGCTGATCTTCCTGACCTTCCACGGCAAGACGCGGGCGGATCACCACACCTACGACCATGCCCATGAGAGCCCGCCGGTGATGATGTTCCCGCTCTACGTGCTGGCCTTCGGCGCGGTCGTCGCGGGCACGCTGTTCTACTACAGTTTCGTCGGCAAGGGCGAAGGCGAGTGGTGGAGCGGCTCGATCTTCAACGGGCCGGAAAACCATGTCCTGCACGACGCCCATGACGTGCCCAAATGGGTCAAGATCTCGCCGTTCCTGGCCATGCTGATCGGGCTCGGCCTTGCCTGGCTGATGTACATCCGGAGCCCGGAGATCCCGAAGCAACTCGCGCAGCGCCACCAGCCGCTCTACCAGTTCCTCCTGAACAAGTGGTACTTCGACGAGATCTACGCGTTCATCTTCATCCGCCCGGCGATGTGGATCGGCTCGCTCTTCTGGAAGCGCGGTGACGGCAGCACGATCGACGGCTTCCTGAACGGCGTCGCCATGGGCATCGTTCCGTGGATGACCAAGCTGGCCGGACGGTTCCAGTCGGGCTTTCTGTTCCACTACGCTTTCGTGATGCTGGTCGGCGTGTCGGCGATCATCACCTGGTTTGCCGTGAGCGGAGGTGGGCGCTGATGGGCGACGATATCTCGCTTCTGACGCTGGTCACGTTCCTGCCACTGATCGGAGCGGCGCTTCTGGTGCTGTTGCTGCGCGGCGAGGACGAGGCGGCGAATCTGAACGCCAAACGCTTCTCGCTTCTGATCACGGTGTTCACGTTCGCGCTGTCGCTGTTCCTGATCACCGGGTTCGATCCGGGCAACACCGACTTCCAGTTCGTCGAGGAGACGACATGGCTCGCCGGGCTGACCTACAAGGTGGGCGTCGACGGGCTGAGCCTGCCCTTCGTCATGCTGACGACGTTCTTCTTCCCGCTCTGCATCGGCGCCTCGTGGGGGGTGACAAACCGGGTGAAGGAATACATGGCGATGTTCCTGCTGCTCGAGACGATGATCCTCGGCGTATTCGTCTCGCTCGACATGATCCTGTTCTACCTGTTCTTCGAGGCCGGGCTGATCCCGATGTTCCTGATCATCGGCATCTGGGGCGGCAAGGACCGGATCTACGCGGCCTTCAAGTTCTTCCTCTACACGCTGCTCGGCTCGCTCCTGATGCTGGTGGCGATGATCTACATGTACTTCGATGCCGGCACGACCGACATCGCGGCGCTGTTGAACCACCAGTTCGACGCGGGGCCAATCGAGCTGTTCAGCTGGCAGATCGTCGGCGGCGCGCAGACCTTGATGTGGCTGGCCTTCTTCGCGAGCTTCGCCGTCAAGATGCCGATGTGGCCGGTCCACACCTGGCTACCGGATGCCCACGTGCAGGCACCCACGGCGGGCTCGGTCGTGCTGGCGGCCATCCTGCTGAAACTCGGCGGCTACGGATTCCTGCGCTTCAGCCTGCCGATGTTCCCGGTCGCCTCCGACCTGATGATGGACTTCGTTCTGGTCCTCAGCGTGATCGCGATCATCTACACGTCGCTGGTCGCGCTGATGCAGGAGGACATCAAGAAGCTCATCGCCTATTCCTCGGTCGCACACATGGGCTTCGTGACCATGGGGATCTTTGCCGCGAACCAGCAGGGCGTCGACGGCGCGATGTTCCAGATGATCAGCCACGGTTTCATTTCCGGAGCGCTCTTCCTCTGCGTCGGCGTGGTCTACGACCGGATGCACACGCGCGAGATCGATGCCTATGGCGGTCTGGCGGTGCGGATGCCGGTCTACGCCACCGTGATGATGCTGTTCACCATGGCCAATGTCGGGTTGCCGGGCACCTCGGGCTTCGTCGGCGAGTTCCTGACCATGGTCGGCGTCTATCAGGTCTCGACGCTCGCGGCATTCGGCGCGGCGACCGGAGTGATCCTGTCGGCGGCCTACGCGCTCTGGCTCTATCGCCGCGTCGTGCTGGGCGAGTTGATCAAGGGCAGCCTGAAGCAGATCGAGGACATGACGCCGCGCGAGGTTGCCGTGATCGCCCCGCTCGTCGTGTTCACCCTGCTTCTCGGCTTCTACCCGAGCCTGGCGACGGATCTCTTCGCGCCGACCGTCGAGGCCCTGCTCGAGGACGTGGCGGCCGCGCAGTCGGCGCAGGCCGAGGCCCTGACCCAACTCGCCGCGACCAGCCGTTGAGAGACCGGAGACGAACATGAACGGTGACTTCGCAACGGTCCTGCCAGAGATCATCATGGCGCTCGGCGCCATGGCGCTTCTGATGTTCGGCGCTTACGGCGGCGAGGATCGCCGGGCCTCGCTGGTGCTCTGGATCTCTGCGGGTCTGATGGTCGTCCTTGCGCTCTGGATCGCCACCAACGGTCACGGTGCGAATACCGCGTTCAGCGGCAGCTTCTCGGACGATGGCTATTCGCGCTTTGCCAAGGTGCTGATCCTGCTGTCGGCGGCGGTCATGCTGGTGCTCGGCGAGGAATTTCTCGATCGTCACGGCATGTTGAAGTTCGAGTACCCCGTGCTGATCCTGCTGGCGGTCACCGGCATGATGGTCATGGTCTCGGCCAACGACCTGATCATCCTCTACATGGGGCTCGAACTGCAGTCGCTCGCGCTCTACGTGGTCGCGGCGTTCAATCGCGACAGCGTGCGCTCGACAGAGGCCGGCCTGAAGTACTTCGTCCTCGGCGCGCTGTCCTCGGGCATGCTCCTCTACGGTGCGTCGCTGGTCTATGGCTATGCCGGCACGACCGGCTTTGCCGGGATCGCCAAGGTCATTCAGGGCGAGGGCGCGAGCCTCGGCCTGCTATTCGGGCTCGTCTTCGTCTGCGCCGCGCTGGCGTTCAAGATTTCGGCGGCGCCGTTCCACATGTGGACCCCGGACGTCTACGAGGGATCGCCGACGCCGGTTACAGCCTTCTTCGCAACCGCACCCAAGGTCGCCTCGGGCGTGCTGTTCGCCCGCGTGCTCTACGAGGGCTTCGGCAATGCCGTGGCCGACTGGCAGCAGATCATCGTCTTCGTGGCTATTGCCTCGATGTTCCTCGGCGCGATCGCGGCGATCGGCCAGTCGAACCTGAAGCGGCTGCTGGCCTATTCGTCGATCGGGCACATGGGCTACGCGCTTGTCGGCCTTGCGGCGGGAACCGCCGCGGGCGCGGAGTCGCTCCTGATCTACCTGACGATCTATCTCGTGATGAACATCGGCGTCTTCTCCTTCATCCTGACGATGCAGCGTGACGGCCAACCGGTCGAAGGCATCCACGATCTCGCCGGCCTCTCGCGCACGCATCCGGCGCACGCCGCCGGGATAGCGGTGCTGATGCTCTCGCTCGCGGGGCTGCCGCCGCTGGTCGGATTCTTCGGAAAGTTCTTCGTCTTCAAGGCAGCCGTCGATGCCGGGCTGGCGCCGCTGGCCGTGGCAGGTGCCATCGCCTCGGTGATCGGGGCCTATTACTACCTCAACATCGTCCGGATCATGTACCTGTCCGAACCGGATGACGTGCTGGAGATCCGCGGCCACCTGATGAATACAGCGGCGCTCGCCCTCGCGGCGATCGTCATGGCCGCTGGCTGGCTGCCCTTCCTCTCCGGCTTCGGCGTGCCGGAGGTCGCCGCAGCGGCTGCCGAGTCCCTTCTGAAATGACGCCAGCGGATCGCGCGGGGCCGCTCACCGTTCTCGAGACCATCGACAGCACCAGCGAGGAAGCGCGCCGTCGCCTCGAGGCCGGTGATACCGGTCCGTTCTGGATTGGCGCGCGTGAGCAGACCAAGGGCCGAGGCCGGCAAGGCAAGCCGTGGAGCACCCGGCCGGGCAACCTCGCAGTCACCGGGTTGATGCCGTTCGAGGGAACACCCGCCGAAGCGGCGCGCACCGGGTTTGCCGTATCTCTGGGCGTTGCAGATACCGTGGCCTTTCTCGCGCATGGCGCGTCGATCTCGATCAAATGGCCGAACGATGTTCTGCTTGAGGGCGGAAAGGTCAGCGGCATTCTGTTGGAGAACCTCGGCGCGATGGCGGACGGTCGGCTTGCCCTGACCATCGGCATCGGGATCAATCTCGCGCATCACCCGGACCCGGCACCGGGCATGTGGCCGCCGACCAGTCTGAACGACGTCACGGGAGCGACGCCACTGATGGACGACGTGCTGCCGGTTCTGGTCGACAACGTGACGCGCGCTCTGACCAACGACAGGATACTTGGGTTCGAGACCACCCGCACCGCATGGCTCGCCCGTGCCGCACGGCTCGGCGAGGCAATCGACGTCAAGCTGCCGACCGAGACGCTGCGCGGCAACTTCCGCACCATCGATGACACCGGCGCCCTTGTGCTGCAAACGTCATCCGGGCTACGGAGCATTGCCGCTGCCGATGTATTTTTTCCGGAAATGACAAGATGCTCCTAGCGATCGACGTGGGCAACACCAACACGGTCTTTGCTTTGCATGACGGGGCCGAGTTCATTGCCGAGTGGCGGTGCAGCACCGAAAGCTCGCGCACGGCCGACCAGTACTTCGTCTGGCTGCGCCAGCTGATGCAGCACAGTGCGCTTGAGCCTGCGCTGATCGATGAAGTTGTCATCTCGAACACCGCACCCGCGACGCTGTTCAATCTCCGGGTCCTCTGCGATCGGTACTTCGGCTGCCGTCCGCTCGTCGTCGGCAAGGAGGGCTGCGACCTGCCGGTTGAGATCCGGGTCGACAATCCGCACGAAGTCGGCGCCGACCGGTTGGTGAACACGGTGGCAGCCCATGCGAGCTATGGGCCGAACCTGATCGTCGTCGATTTCGGCACGGCCACGACGTTCGATGTCGTCGGCCATGACGGCGCATATGTCGGCGGGGTCATCGCACCGGGGGTTAACCTGTCGCTCGAGGCGCTGAAGAACGCCGCCGCGCATCTGCCGCACATCGATGTGACGATGCCGCCGAACGTCGTCGGCACCAATACGGTCAACTGCATCCAGTCCGGCGCCTTCTGGGGCTATATCAGCCTGATGGAGGGCGTCTGCCGCCGGATCGCCGCCGAGAAGGAGCGCGAGATGACGGTGATTGGGACCGGCGGGCTGTCGCCGCTCTTTGCGCGGGCAACGGATGTTATCGATCACATTGACCCCGATATCACCATGCGCGGCCTCGTCCTGATCCGCGATTTCAACCGTACTGCGGCAGGAGCCTGACATGGCCGACGATCTGGTCTACGTGGCCCTCGGTGGCGCGGGTGAGATCGGCATGAACTGCTATCTCTACGGTTATGGCGAGGATCTGCGCCGGCGCTGGATCATGGTCGACCTAGGGATCGGCTTCGGCGACATGGAGACAGCGCCCGGCGTCGAGGTCGTGGTTCCGGACCTCGAGTTCATGTTCGAGCGGGCGGACCGGCTGGACGCCATTTTCCTGACCCACGCGCACGAGGACCATGTCGGCGCGATACCGCATCTCTGGGACCGGCTCAGGTGCCCGGTCTATGCGCGCCCGTTCACCGCCGAGATCGTCCGGCGCAAGATGGCGGAAAGCGCGCTCGATATCGAAGCGATCCGCGAGTGCCGTTTGGGCGAGCGCTATGACGCCGGACCGTTCTCGGTCGAGTTTCTTCCCGTAACCCATTCGGTGCCCGAGGCATCGAGCCTGGCGATCCGCGCGCCGTCCGGCACCGTGCTGCACACGGGCGACTTCAAGCTCGATCCGGAGCCGCAGATGGGCGCGCCGATCGACATGGCGCAATTCGAGGCGCTGGGCGACGAGGGCGTGCTGGCACTTGCCTGCGACTCGACGAATGTGTTCCTCGATGGGGTGTCGGGATCGGAAGCCGAGATCATCCCGAACATCGAACGCGTCCTGTCCGGCTGCCCGCGCGCCGTCGCGGCGACCACGTTCGCCTCCAACGTGGCGCGGTTGCGCACCCTCGCGGTCGCTGCCCAGAACGTCGGGCGCACCACGGTCATCGTTGGCCGCGCCATGAAGCGCATGATCGAGGTGGCGGTCGAGACCGGCCTGCTGACGGACTTCCCCAAGACCGCGTCGGAGGACGAGGCCTCGGCCATTCCCGCCGAGAACGTGTTCTATCTGGTGACCGGCAGCCAGGGTGAGAACCGCGCGGCGCTGGCCCGGATCGCCGCCGGCACGCACCCGACAGTCGAACTGGGCGAGGGCGACACGGTGCTGTTCTCCTCAAAGACGATTCCCGGCAACGAGGCCGGGATCTATCGGCTCTACAACCGGCTGTCCGAAGCAGGCATTCGCGTGATCGACGGCGAGATGGAGCGCATCCACGTCTCTGGCCATGCCCGGCGCGGCGACCTGGAGCGGCTCTACAAGGCGACACGGCCGCGCGTGGCGCTGCCGCTTCATGGCGAGCACCGGCATCTGGTCGAGCATGCGGATCTCTCGGGCGGCTGGGGGGCGGCGCACGACGTGGTGGCGCCGAACGGCACGATCGTGCGGCTCGACGGCAATGCGCCGGGGCCGATCGACTATATCGAGACGGGCCGCGTCTACATCGACGGCCACGCCAAGGTCGGCGCGCTCGACGGGGTGATCCGTGAACGCCTGAAGCTGGCGCGGCAGGGACAGGTGATCGCGGCTCTCGTGGTCGACGAGGAGGGAGAATTGCTCGCCGATCCGCAGGTGCGCTGCCTCGGTGCCCCCCGGGATGGCGAGGGGTTCCACGCCCCGCTGGACGAGATGATCGCAGCGGAAATCGACGATGAGATCGACGGCGCGCCCCGGAAGACGCGGCGCACCGAAAGCGGTATCGAGGAACTGGCCGCCCGCGCCATCCGCCGGGTCACAGGCCGGGTCTGGGGCAAGCGGCCCGTGGTGACGGTGATCGTCACCCGGCTCGAAGACTAGCTTCCTGGATTATCGCGGCTCGAAGCGGCGTAGCCGCAGCTGGACGCAAGCTCAGGCGGCGTCCGCAGTCGCATCCAACGCTGGCTCGGTTGCCTCGACGGCCTGCTCGGCGTCGGACGCAGGATCGGCGGCCTTCTTCGGGCGGATCTCGCGCATCAGGAAGGCCGGGACGTGATCGCCCATGCCCATCACCGGGGCTCCGTGATCGTCCCTGCGGCCACCGCGCCGGCGTTTGTCGCCGCGAGCATTGTCCTTGCGGGCGTTGTCCTTCGGCGCAGTCTCCTTGCGGGGTTCGTCGTCGCGCGACCTGCGCGGCGCGCGATCTTCGCGGCGCGAAGACGCCTTCTCGCCGCTTTCCTGCCGGTCGTCCTCACTGCGCCGCCGCCGCCGGTCGTCCTCCTTGACCAGCACGCCGTCGGGCAGGTCGACCTTTGAGATCTCGCGCTTGATCAGGTCTTCGATGAAACCGACATATTTCTCGTCCGCCGGCAGAGCGATCGTGAAGGCCTTGCCCTCGCGGCCCGCCCGTCCGGTGCGCCCGATACGGTGCACGTAGTCCTCGGAATGCGTGGGTACATCGTAGTTGAAGACGTGACTGACCGAGGGGATGTCGAGACCGCGCGCGGCAACATCCGACGCAACCAGAATGCGGATCTGGCCATCGCGGAAGGCGTTGAGCGTCGCCATGCGCACCGACTGGTCGAGGTCGCCGTGCAGTGCGCCAGCCGAATAGCCGTGCTTCTCAAGCGATTTGAAGACGATGCCGACATCGCGCTTGCGGTTGCAGAAGATGATCGCGTTGGTGAGCGCATCGCCCTCGCCGTCGATCAGCGCGCGCAGGCAGTTGCGCTTTTCCTTGTCCGCGTTGTCCTTGCGGCTCGGACGGAACGCGCAGAGAGCCTGGGTCACCGTCTCGGCGGTGGTGGCCTGGCGGGCGACCTCGACGCGCACCGGGTTCGACAGGAACGTATCGGTCAGGCGCGTGATCTCGGGCGGCATGGTCGCCGAGAAGAACAGCGTCTGGCGCGTGAACGGCGTCAGGTTGAAGATCCGCTCGATGTCCGGGATGAAGCCCATGTCGAGCATCCGGTCGGCCTCGTCGACCACCATGACCTGGATGCCCGTGAGCATCAGCTTGCCGCGCTCAAAATGATCGAGCAGCCGGCCCGGCGTCGCGATCAGCACGTCGACACCGCGGTCGATCAGCTTGTCCTGATTGGCGAAGTTCACGCCGCCGATCAAAAGCGCCATGGAGAGCTTGTGGTACTTGCCGTAGGTTTCGAAATTCTCGGAAACCTGTGCGGCGAGTTCGCGCGTGGGGCAGAGGATCAGGCTGCGCGGCATCCGCGCGCGCGCCCGGCCCTTTGCCAGCGCCGTGATCATCGGCAACGTGAAGGAGGCCGTCTTGCCCGTGCCCGTCTGGGCAATGCCGAGAACGTCCCGGCCTTCAAGTGCGTGGGGGATTGCCTGTGCCTGAATCGGCGTCGGCGTCGTGTAACCGGCCTCGTCAACGGCCTTCAGAACCTTGGGGTCAAGGTTCAGTTCAGAGAACTGCATGCGGTGCCTTTCGCGTCTTTGCGGCATTGATTGGCCGCAAGTTCGCGCGGCCGCGGCGCCCGTATTGGCGCCTGCTTCGTGCACGGGGTATATCGGTGATGCGTTGCAAAAAGTCAAATGCCGCAGGCATCTACCCGTTGACGCACCCAATATTTCGAATATATTAGAAATAAGGAAACGCGGAGTCGAATCATGACTGACCTTGTCCTGCGTCGATGGACGTCGCTTTGGAGCTACCTGCGCGGCATGGATGCTGTCTGGCTGATCGTTCTGGCAATTCCGCTCGTCGTTCTGACATTCGACTCCAAGGCCGATGCAGTCCTTGGGACCGCGATCGAAGCGTTCGCAGGGACGTTGCCTTACATGGCTGTTGCGATCGGTCTGATCGCGATGCTCAAGGCGACGGGTGCTGAGGGCGTCGTCAGCCAGGCATTTCAGGGGCGCGAGACGCAGATGATTCTGTTCGCCGCATTGATCGGCGGTCTGGCACCTTTCTGCTCGTGCGAAGTGATCCCGTTCGTCGCGGCTCTGCTGGCGGCGGGCACGCCCCTTTCGGCGGTCATGGCCTTCTGGTTGTCCTCGCCGCTGATGGATCCGCCGGCCTTCGCAATCACGGCCGGTGCGCTCGGTATCGAGTTCGCCGTTGGCAAGACGGTCGCCGCCGTCGGTGTCGGCCTGATGGGCGGTTTCGTCACGATGGGGCTTTTGCGCGCCGGGTTCTTCCCCGATCCGCTGAAGAAGACCAGTGCGGGTGGAGGCTGTGGATGCGGTCCGAACCCGCTGAACGGCAAGCCTGTCTGGCGTTTCTGGAACCACGCGGATCGCCGCGAGACCTTCCGCGACGCGGCGCTCGAGAACGCCCTGTTCCTCGGCAAGTGGCTGGCGCTGGCCTATCTGCTGGAGGGCCTGCTGATCCACCATGTCCCTGCCGAGCAGGTCGGCGCCGTCGTCGGCGGCGAGGGGCTCTGGCCAATCGTGCTGGGCGCGCTCGTCGGCGCCCCGGCCTATCTGAATGGCTACGCGGCACCTGCGTTGGTGGCTGGGCTGATGGAGCAGGGCATGAGCGACGGGGCCGCGATGTCGTTCCTGGTCGCCGGGGCGGTGAGCTGTATTCCGGCCATGGCCGCAGTCTTCGCGCTGGTGAAGCGGCCGGTGTTCCTGCTCTACGTTTCCTTCGGGATTGTCGGCGCGATCATCTCCGGCGTGATCTTCACAGCACTCGTCTGAGGCGCGCGCTTGCAGCACTGGTTGTAGTGCGCGTACGCAATTCGCGCGCTATGCCAATACTTACACCTAAACATTGAATCGGGTGGTACACTCTCCTCCACGAAAAGAAATTTCAGGAGGACACCATGGCAGGGCCCATTCCCAAAACCTGGATGCCCAACGCGAAGATGAAGCGGATCCACGTTCACTGGACCGCTGGCGGGCACAAGGCGAACAGCACAGACAAGAAGGCCTACCACGTCCTTGTCCAAGGCGACGGCAAGCTGATCCGCGGCAAGTTCACCATCGCTGACAATGAACGCCCGGTCAGTGGCAAGTACGCGGCGCACACGTCCAAGGCAAACACCGGCGCCATCGGAATATCGCTCTGCTGCATGGCGGGCGCGCGCGAACGTCCCTTCAACCCGGGCAATCACCCGATGACCGAAGTGCAGTGGGAAGCGGCGCTGAAAGCCATCGCGCAACTCGCCGCGCGCTACAACATCATGGTCACCCCGCAGACGATCCTGACCCATGCCGAGATCGAACCGAACCTGCACATCAAGCAGAGGAACAAGTGGGACATAACGCGGCTCGCCTTCGACGATGACGTGCAGGGCCACAAGGAGGTCGGCGACCTGATGCGCAGCCGCGTCGCTGCAATCCTCGACGAGTCGGACAGCGATCCCGAGGAGATCCCCGAGGAAATGCGACTGCCGCGTTACCGCGTTGTTGATGTCGCGCCCTCGCGCCTGAACTTCCGCGACGGACCGGGTGGGACCAAGAAGGGTTCGTTGCCCGAACGCTCGGTCGTCGAGCGCATCGGCGTGGTCGGCGACTGGTGGCAGGTGCGGACGCGCGCCGGATTTGTCGGCTGGGTGTTCTCGAAGTTCCTCGCACCGGCCTGAGACGCGGGCGCCGGGCACGACAAACGGCGCCGTGTCCCGATTTGCCGGGCCGACGCAGCACACGATGCTCGGGAGATGCGAGCGGGCGGCCGATAGAGAGGACCGCCCGCTCAATCCACGCGCCCCACGTCAGGTATCGGGGGCTCCGGGACCGGTGTGATCGCGCGACCACGCCTTGGGTATTCCGTTTCGGCCCTGCCGGGCCACGTCACCGGGGCGGTTTGTGAGGCCATCCCGGACCGATCGTTCGAACTCGCACCGGCGCCTCACAGAGCGGGCGCGGCTTGCGCGGGCAGGAGTACGGGCGAATGCCTAAAATTCGATGAAAATCGGACCTGTTGCGCCAGCGCGCGATGCACGCCCTCAGACGTGGGTTTCCTTGGTCGCCGAGAGCTTGACCTCGGGCCAGTCGCGTTCCGCCCGATCAATATCCCACTGCAACCGGGTCATGTAGACCGGATCGCCGTCATGGTCGGTCGCCATCTGGCCCTTGTTGCGCGCGATGAAGTCGTCGAGCTTGTCTTTCGGCCCCGAAATCCAGCGCGCGGAGACGTATTGCGTCGGCTCGAAGCGCACGGGCAGTCCGTATTCAAGCTCGATCCGGCTCGCCAGCACTTCGAATTGCAGCTGGCCGACGACGCCGACCACCCACCCGGCACCGATGTTCGGTTTGAAGAGCTTGGCCGCACCTTCCTCGGCGAACTGGGTCAGCGCCTTGTCGAGATGCTTCGCTTTCAGCGGATCGGCGGCGCGCACGCTTTGCAGAAGCTCCGGCGCGAATGACGGGATGCCGGTGAAGCGCAGCGCCTCGCCTTCGGTGAGCGCGTCGCCGATGCGCAACTGTCCGTGGTTCGGGATGCCGATGATGTCGCCTGCCCAGGCGTCCTCGGCGGTTTCGCGCTCGGCGGCGAGAAACAGCACGGGGTTCGAGATCGCCATCGGCTTCTTCGAGCGCACGTGATGCAGCTTCATGCCGCGCGAGAAATGCCCAGAGCAGAGACGCACGAAGGCCACCCGGTCGCGGTGCTTGGGGTCCATGTTGGCCTGGACCTTGAAGACGAAGCCCGAAACCTTCTTCTCGTCGGCCGAGATCTGACGCGTCGCCGTCGGGCGCGGCTGCGGGGCAGGGGCGTGATTGGCGATCCCGTCGAGCAGTTCCTTCACGCCGAACGAGTTGATCGCCGAGCCGAACCAGATCGGCGACAGGTTGCCATCGTCGAAGCTCTGCTGGTCGAAGCGGGGGAGAAGCTCGCGCGCCATCTCGACCTCCTCGCGGAGCTGTTCGAGCTGCCCGTCCGGGACATGCGCGTCGATGCGCGGGTCTTCGAGCCCCTCGACCTTGACCGACTCCGCCGCGACGTTGCGATCGGCGCGGTCCATGATCTCGACCTTGTCCTGCAGCATGTCGTAGGCGCCGACGAAGTCGCGGCCCATGCCGATCGGCCACGACGCAGGCGCGACCTCGAGTTGCAGCAGCTCCTGGATCTCGTCGATGATCTCGAACGTGTCGCGGCTTTCGCGGTCCATCTTGTTGCAGAAGGTCAGGATCGGCAGGTCCCGCAGCCGGCAGACTTCGAACAGTTTGCGGGTCTGGCTCTCGACGCCCTTCGCGCCGTCAATCACCATGATCGCGGCATCGACCGCTGTCAGCGTGCGATAGGTGTCCTCGGAGAAATCCTCGTGGCCAGGCGTGTCGATCAGGTTGAACCAGTGATGTCCGTACTCGAACGACATGGCGGAGGCCGAGACCGAGATGCCGCGGTCCTGCTCCATCTTCATGAAGTCCGAGCGCGTCCGCCGGGCTTCGCCCTTGGCGCGCACCTGACCGGCCATCTGGATCGCGCCGCCATAGAGCAGCAGCTTTTCCGTTAGGGTCGTCTTACCCGCATCGGGATGCGAGATGATCGCAAAGGTCCGGCGCCGCGCGATCTCGGGCGGCAGAACCGGGGCATTGTCCCCGCGGCGGGTGTGATCGTCCAACATGCGCGCGGCTATAGCGAAGCGGCGTGCGGTTGTTAAGTCACTGTGATGCCGGAACCCGTGACAGATCGAAGAGGCAGGACTGGCAAACCGCACTGATGCTGGTCAGTGCTGCATCGACATCGTTGTCAGCATCGCGCCAGCCCGAGAGACGAAAGGCAAGGTCGATTGCCATCTGGCGCGCCAGTTCGGTGCCTTCGCCGGCAGGCAGATCGTCGATGATTGCCACGAGGTCGGCGTAGCTGCGGCAGGCATCGAGCGCAGCGTCGGACCAGTCGTCACGGGCATCAATACCGGTCATCGTGTCAATCCAGTACAGTCTTTTTCATTTTCGTTCGCTTGCGGTACGTAGCGAGCAGAAGCGAAAGGATCAATTTGCGACCGACGTAAGATCCTTGCGAAGTCGTTTCGATCGGTTGGTCAAAATTTCGCAAGAACCCGGCTCAGGTCGCTAGAGGAATGGAAGGGTCGTCATCTCGCCGTCGCAGATGCGCCCGTCGGGAAGCTCGATCGTGACCGCATCCCCGGGGCCAACCCCGTTCCAGACGAGGCAGATGCCGATATTGCAGTCCAGACGCGGCGACCACGCGGTGGCCGTGATGTGCCCGGCATCGGTCTGGCCCTTGAAGACCTTGCCCTTGCGGTCGTAGTAGCCGATCTGGCCTTCGATATCCAAGACGACGCCCAGACGGGTACGCCGCGCTCCGCGTTCCTTGATGCGGCGCAGGGCCTTGATCCCGACGATGTCGTCCGGAAGGTCCGTATGGACGAAACGCCCCATGCCGACCTCGAACGGGTTTGTCGCCTCGTCTGTGTCGCCGCCCCACGACAGAAGACCGCTCTCGACCCGCTCCATCGGGTTCGGCGAGCCTGGGCCGATGCCCCACGGTTCTCCCGCCTGTTTGACCATGTGCCAGAGATCGAGCCCGCGCGCCGCATCGCGCAGGTAGAATTCGAACCCGCCCTGTTTCGACCAGCCCGAGCGCGCGACGATCAGCGGGATGCCCTCGAGTTCCATTTCACGGAACCGGAAGTGGCCGATCTGGCGGATCGAGTCGTCGAACAGGCTCGCCACGACGTCCTCGGCCTTCGGACCCTGGATCGCCAATGGGGACACATCCGGCTCGGTCACCTCGACGTCCAGCTTGCGCTCTCCGGCGATGGCGCGCGCCCAGAACAGCATGTCCTGATCGGCGATCGAGAACCAGTAGAGATCCTCTTTCAGCTTCAGCAGCACCGGGTCGTTGATCAGGACCCCGTCATGGTCGCACACCGGGACGTACCAGCCCTGTCCGATCTGGAGTTTCTCCAGGTTGCGGGGCACGAGGATCTGAGCCAGCCGTCCCGCGTCCGGCCCCTTGAGCTGCACCTGACGTTCGACCGCGACATCCCACATGGCGACGCCTTCGATCAGCCGCCAGTACTCGGCCATCGGGTCGCCGTAGCTCGTCGGCATCATCATGTGATTGTAGGTCGTGAACGACTGCACGCCGTCCGCGATGGTGGCCTGATAGAACGGGCTGGGCCGCACCCGCGGACTGGACGAGATCGTGAACGCCATCGGTTCCCTCCAAGATATTTTCACACAGATGCACCGGTAAATTCGCCGCGTCATGCCGAAAACCGTCAGGGGATTGCACCGAATGCGACCGGTTGCTACCTGATGCGTGTCCGACGGATTAACTCAGGGAAGCCCGTGGCAACCGACGAGAATTCCTTCTCGACAGCACCGCGATTGTCGCTCGACCGGCTGACCTGCGTCTTCGACAAGCTGGTTGCCGTCGATGATCTGTCGCTGGACGTCGCAGCGGGCGAGGTGGTCTGCCTGCTCGGGCCTTCGGGATGCGGGAAGTCCACAACGCTGCGGATTGCGGCCGGTGTCGAGGAGCAGCAATCGGGCCGGGTTCGCGTGGACGGTGCGGTGGTCTCGGGCGAGGGACGCCATGCGCCGTCGGAGCAACGCCAGATCGGCCTGATGTTTCAGGATTTCGCGCTGTTTCCGCACCTCACGGTCGCCCAGAATGTCGCGTTCGGGCTGAAACGCCGGCAGGACGACCGCAACAGGATCGTCGCCGATTATCTGGCACGCGTCGGCCTCGCGGATTACGGCGCGAAGTACCCGCACATGCTGTCGGGCGGCGAACAGCAGCGCGTGGCACTGGCGCGCGCCCTGGCGCCGAAGCCGCGGATCATGCTGATGGACGAGCCGTTCAGCGGGCTCGACAACCGTTTGCGCGACGAAGTGCGCGACGAGGCACTGTCGATCCTGAAGGACGAGGGCACAGCCGTTCTGCTGGTCACACACGAACCCGACGAGGCGATGCGCATGGCTGACCGGATCGCGCTGATGCGCGGCGGGCGGATCGTGCAAATCGGTGCGCCCTACGAGATCTACAACAATCCCGTCGACGGCCGGGCCGCCGCCTTCTTCTCGGACATCAATATCGTGCACGGCGTGGTCCAGAACCGCCAGACCGACACGGCGTTCGGCCCGTTCCTCACGCCGGATCTCGTCGACGATGTCGATGTCGAGGTGATCATCCGGCCCCAGCACCTCGCCGTGCATTCGGACGGTCAGCCTGATGTCGGCGAGCAGGACGGTACCGCCGCCAAGGGCCGCGTCGAGCGCGCGCGCTTCATCGGCGCGCAAAGCCTGATCGAGGTCCGGATGGATCACGACAACAAACTTCTGCGTGCGAGCGTGCCCCACGCATGGCTGCCGGAACAAGGCACTGAGGTGTGGTTATCGATGCGCAGAGACCGATGTTTCGTGTTTCCCTGCGTCAATCAGAGCAAGGTTTCCACTCCCTGGGCGGCGGAATAATTCTACGTTAACCACCTTCAGGGCTTTCCGCCGGGCGTCTCATCCCATATGTCATGGCCAGAGACGGGCCGGGAGCCCGCATGTGAACAGAGAATGGGAGAGGGCTCATGGCTCCGAGCATCTGGCAGATTGCCATCGTTGTCGTCCTGCTGGTCCTGCTGTTTGGACGTGGCAAGATTTCCGCGCTGATGGGTGATGTCGCCAAGGGCATCAAGAGCTTCAAGAAGGGCATGGCCGAGGATCCGGACGCTGCCAAGGTCGACGAGAAAGACGAAGAGACCGCGAAGCAGACCATTGACGTGACGCCGGAACCGGCGAAGGACAAGGCCTGACGCGAGGCGTCCGGCACGCGGACCCATGCTGGATATCGGTTGGCAGGAACTGCTGGTCATCGGCGCGCTGGCGCTGATCGTGGTCGGTCCGAAGGACCTGCCATCGTTGCTGCGTTCGGTCGGTCAATGGGTCGGGCGCGTGCGCGGAATGGCCCGCGACTTCCAGCGGGCCATGACCGATGCGGCGCGCGAGACCGAGATGTCAGCGTTCAAGGACCTGCAGGACATCCGCAAGATCAATCCGCTGGATGACTTCAAGAAACAGGCCGAGAACGCGCAATCCTTCCTGAACGGATCGGGCGACGCGCCTGAAAAGAAGACCGAAGTGGCCGAGGCTTCGGAACCGGCGGCGGACCCGGAACCGGTGATTGCGGATACGGGCTCGACCGAACCGGCGCCGGCTGAAACACCGCCGATGACCGATGCGGCCGCAGAAGAGAGCGTCCCCAAGGCCGCCACCCGATGACCGAGAAGCATATCGAGGACAGCTCGGCCCCGCTGATCGAGCACCTGATCGAATTGCGCAAGCGGCTCGTCTGGTCGTTGATCGCGGTCGGCGTCTTCACGGTCGTCTGCTTCGTCTTTCGCTTCCAGATGTGGGATTTCCTGTCCGGGCCGCTGTTGCGCGCCGATCCCGATGCGGTGATCCAGTCGCTCAGCCCGCAGGAGACGTTCTTCACGTTCATGAACCTCGCACTCTGGGGCGGGTTCTTTTTCGGCTTCCCCGTGGTCGCCTGGCAGGTCTGGCTGTTTGTCGCGCCCGGCCTCTATCGCAGCGAACAGAGCGCCTTCGCGCCGTTTCTGATCGCGACGCCCTTCCTGTTCTGCCTCGGTGCGGCGCTCGCCTACTATCTGGTCATCCCGCTGGCGCTGAACTTTCTGATCACGTTTGCCGAGGCCTCGGCGAACGACGGCGCGATCCAGATCGAGAACAACAACCGGTTCTCGGAATATGTCGGCTTCATCAAGGTCATGTTGCTGGCGTTCGGCATGTCGTTCCAACTGCCAGTGTTGCTGACGCTTCTCGGGCGGGTCGGCATCCTGACCTCGGAGCAGCTCTCGCGCGGTCGCAAATACGCGGTCGTCGGCATTGCGGCGCTGGCGGCACTCGTGACGCCCCCGGATGTGATCAGCCAGTTCCTGCTCGGTATCCCGGTCTACATCCTCTACGAGATCTCGATCCATCTGGTGCGCGGCTTCGAGAAGCGTCGCGCGGCCGAGGAAGACGAGGACACCGACTGGGACGACGAGGACGAGCCGGATCACGCGGCGGCGGAAAAGGGCCTCTGACCGGCTCCCGGGGAGGGGCGCGTCATGACAGAGAGAAGCGGTGGCTGCCTGTGCGGCGCGGTGCGCCTTCGGGCCGTCCTCTCGGATGAGGTCATCGGCGCCTGTCATTGTATCCAGTGCCAGCGCTGGACCGGCGGCGGGCCGTTGCTGAGCGTGCCGGTGTCGGCAGTGACCTTCACGCATGAAGACAGGATCCGTGAGTTTTCGATCAGCGAATGGGGTGTGCGGGCCGTCTGTGCCGATTGCGGAACGCCCTTGTATTGGCGCATGTCAGACGGACCTGTGAAGCACGTGACCGTCGGCTTGCTTGACGATCAGACCGGCCTCGCCGTGACCGAGGAGATTTTTGTCGATTATCGTGCGCCGTGGCTCGATGCCGTTCCCGGCGCGGCACAATCGACCGAGGCCGAGCAGAACGCTCTGCTGAAAGCCTATCTGGACAAGCGAGCCGAGGGGAGCACGGCATGATTGACCAAAGCGAGCGGACCCTGGCCGCGCTGGAGCGTATCGCTGGCGCGCTGGAACGGATCGCGCCCGCGCCGTGGCCGCTGCCGGACTGGACTGCAGCCAATGCGTGGATGTGGACGACCGAGCCAGATCACCTGATGCCGGTGCCGAACGTGAACCGCGTCGAGATGGACCTGCTGGTCGGGATCGACCGCGCGCGCGACACGCTGATGGCGAACACGATGAACTTTGCCCGCGGGTACGCCGCGAACAACGCGCTCCTGTGGGGTGCGCGCGGGATGGGCAAGTCGTCGCTGGTCAAGGCGGCGCACGCCGCGGCCTTCGCCGAGACCGGCGGTCTGCACCTCGTCGAGATCCAGCGCGAGGATATCCCGACGATCGGGCGGCTGATGGATCTGGTGCGCGAGGTCGATCAGCGCTTTCTCGTATTCTGCGACGATCTCAGCTTCGACAAGGACGATACGCACTACAAGTCGCTGAAAGCCGTGCTCGACGGCGGTGTCGCCGGACGGCCCCAGAACGTGCTGTTCTACGCGACGTCGAACCGGCGCCACCTGATGCCGCGCGACATGATCGAGAACGAGCGATCCTCGGCGATCAATCCCTCGGAGGCGACCGAGGAGAAGGTTTCGCTGTCCGACCGGTTCGGCCTGTGGCTCGGCTTCCATCCGTGCAGTCAGGACGAGTATCTCGCGATGATCCGGGGCTACTGCGACCGCTTTGGGCTTGAGATGTCGGACGAGGACCTGCGGGCCGAAGCGATCGAATGGCGTCAGACCCGCGGCGCGGTTTCTGGGCGGGTTGCCTGGCAGTTCGTGCAGGATCTTGCCGGTCGCAAGGGCGTGCCGATGCAGGGCTGAGTTTCTTGGTCCGTAACAGCTTGCGACCTCAGGATGACGCGATCCGTGCCGTCTTCTGGATCACCATCTGGCTGTCAGAGCAGAACAGGACCTGCAACGCACGCGGATAGGCTCCCAGCAGTTCGTTGGCGGCGCGCACGACGCCGTCGCCCCACCACTTGCCGGTCTGGTGATCATCAACGCAGAGCCAGCCGCCCGGTTTGAGCCGCAGGACCGATATCTCGAGATCCGCCTTTACACCGTCATAGGCGTGATCGCCGTCGACGTAGACGAAGTCCAGGCTGTCCGCTGCCAAGGCCGCCATTGCATCTGTCGAAGGCGCGCGGTGGATGACGACCTGGCCCGCTCCGATCTCGGGCGCAAAACGCTCGACCACGCCCCGAAGGATTGCATCCATGTCGACACCGGAGCCGGCGCCGTACCACGCGCTTGCATGGCTCGGATCTTCGCGCACGGACCAGGGGTCGATCAGATGGAGACACTCGGGTGTCGCCTCACGCAGCAGGATCGCGGAGTAATCGCCCTTCCAGACGCCGATTTCGGCTCCGATCCCGTTCTTCGGCAGGGAGCGCGCAACCTTGAGCCGCGTCGCAGCATATCCCATGCCGGAGCGGGCGAGGCGTCAGGACGTGAAGAACGACATGGGGTCAAGACTCTCGGCGCCCCTACGGACCTCGAAGTGCATCCGTGGCTCGGCTGGTGCCGCTGCATCGGAGACGATGCCGATCTGCTGGCCCTTCTGCACCCGGTCGCCCTTGTTGACCAGAACGCCGTCGACGCGACCGTAGACCGTCAGGAACTCGTTCGGGTGCCGCACGAGGACGATTGTCCCCAGTCCGCTGAGCGATTGCGAGACCAGCGCGACTTCGCCGTCCGCAGCGGCCACGACCGGGCTGCCAGCGGCGGCTGCAAAGTCGACGCCGTCATTGCGCGACGGGCCGGCACCTTTGTTGAACCCGACGGCGACGGGGCCCGAGACCGGTCGTTGCAACTGCAGGCTCGGGGCCGGATCGGCGGCCGCAACAACGGACTCCACGGTGGCGCTCTCGGGGCTGCCAGCGGCTGTCGCGCCCGGCTCGGGCTTGGGCGTCGGTGTCCCAGTGGCCGAGGCATCGGTCTGGTACTGACCGAGGTTCGGACTGTCGAGATCGCGGCGCTTGGCCGGTTCCGGCGGCACGGGCTGGGTCGCGCTGGGCGGTGCCCCGAGGCTGCCATCGGATTGAAGCCCGACCGACCGCTCGATTGCCGCGGCGGCGAGGTCGGGTGACCAGCCACCCGCGTCCGTTGCGCCGGATTGCTCTGTCCCCGCAGGGACGTTTTTCGCCGTGACGGTGCTGTCGGCGCCGATCGGCGCCTGTTCGATCGTGGTGGTCGCTGAGGTCGGCGCTGCGGCAACGACGGTCTCACCGCTTGCCGGTGCAGTGACTGCGGCGCGATCGCCGTTCGGACCATAACCGCCGGGCCTCGGCGGCAGGACCAGTTCCTGTCCCTTCTCGAGCGCAAAGCCTGCCGAAAGACCATTGTAGGCACCCAGTTCCGACGCCGAAAGGCCGATGCGGTCGGCGATGGTCGCAACCGTGTCGCCGTTGCGGGCGATCACGGACTGGTATCCGTCATAGGTGACGATGCCGTTGCTGTCGGGTTGGGCGACGACCTGATTGTTCAGCGTATTGCTGCCTGCGCGCTTCGCGCCGATGTTCGGGTCGGTTCCTCGGACTTCGGCCGGGGCAGGGGCGTCGCGTTTCGACGAACATGCCGCCATGACCGCCACCAGAACGAACGCGAGGACGCGGCCAGTGCGCGCCGCCGTCGGTCGGGATGTGTTCCGCTTGCTCTTCAACATTGCTCGAGCCTTTCCTGTCCTCACCTGATCTGCCGCTCTTCCAGGTCGGTCGGCATTCCCGCCACGAGCGGCACGAACAGCACATTGGTCAGTTCCTGATAGTCGAGGCCGTTTTCGGTCTTCTCGATCCTGATCAGGGTCTGCACATCGTCGGTCTGCCCGACCGGCAGGACCATAATGCCACCTGGGCGCAATTGTTCCAACAGCTTCGACGGCGCGTCCTCGGCGGCGGCCGACACGATGATGCGATCGAAAGGTGCCTGCTCCGACCAGCCCTCCGTCCCGTCGCCGGTCCGGATCGTGACATTCGCCAGATCCAGTTCGGTCATCCGTGCCCGCGCCGCAAGCGCCAGCTCGCGATGGCGCTCGATCGCATAGACGCGGCGGGCCAGCCGCGCCAGGATCGCGGCCTGATAGCCGGACCCGGCACCGACCTCGAGCACCTTGCAGCGCGGGGTGACGGCGAGGGCCTGGGTCATGATCCCGACCACCGACGGCTGGGAGATCGTCTGGCCGCAGGAGATCGGAAGCGCGCTGTCGGCGTGGGCGCGGTCGACGAACGGGCGGTCCACGAACGCCTCGCGCGGCGTAAGCTCGAACGCAGTCAGCACACGCTTGTCGGTGACGCCGTGGTTGCGGAGCGACAGGAGCAACTGCATCACGGCCTCGGCCTTTGCGGTCGGGCCCGCGTGATCGCCCTCGACCATCATGGCGCGGCGGCAGGGAATGAGCCGGGCAGGCTTGCCGCAGCGGCGTCCATCAGATCTTCCGCCGTGAGGTTCGGCCTGAGCGGCGTGACCGTGATCCAGCCTTCGATGCAGAGCCGCGCGTCCGAGCCCTCGGGCGCCGAGATGTTTGCCGTGCGGTGATTGTAGAAGTGGAAGGTGCGCCCGCCGGGCGAGGTCACATCCGTGACCCCAAACGTCGCCTCGGCGCGAATGCCCTGCGGGCAGACCTTGATGCCAGAGACTTCCGCGGCTTCCACGGCGGGAAAGTTGACGTTGTAGAAGACGGTGTCTGGCGCGGGCATGGCGAGCACGGCCTTCACGGCCTCGGTGCCGTGCTTGCGCGAGGCAGACCAGAGATCGGCCGGGGCTCCCTCGGTCGAGCGGTAGAACTGGCTGAGCGCGATGGACCGGACGCGGTTCAGCCCGCCCTCCATGGCGGCACCGGCCGTCCCGGAGTAGACGACGTCCTCGGCTACGTTGTGCCCCCGGTTGACCCCTGACAGCACGAGGTCGACGGGTTTGTCCTTCAGGATCCGGTTCAGTCCGATCAGAACGCAGTCCGCCGGGTAGCCGTCGACATAAATGCGCCGTTCGCCCTGCTGCACGTAGCGCACCGGCCCGATATAGGAGATGCAGTGCCCGACGCCGGATCGTTCGCCTTCCGGCGCGACGACCCAGACCTCGCCGTCCGGTCCGGCGATGTCACTGGCAATCTGTTCGGCGATGGCCAGTCCGGGCGCATTTATGCCGTCGTCATTGGTGACAAGAATGCGCATGCTCGGGACCCCCTGTCGCTCACGCGGGTCTTAAGCGGTGGGCGCGGACAGGTCCAGCATTCCGCTCGCCCTCCGGGTGATTTTTCCGTGTGGTGCGCGAGGGAGCGCGGGATCAGCGCCGGCGCTGGTCAAGCGCGGTCTGGGCGGACCGCCATGCCTCGTCCAGCGTTGCCGTGGAATAGGGTCCGTTCTTCAGCCCCGCTTCGAACGCCGTGCCGGAACTGTCCAGATCGATCAGACGGCAATTGCCGATGTTCCCGCCTTGCCGGCCGCACCGTACGGCGAGTGGGCCACCGGAGCGCAGCCGCTTCGAGCGGTCGGTCGTCACGATATACGCGACCTCGACATCCTGATTGCCGATCTTCTGCTTGCCAGGGCAGATCAGCAGGGCCCCGTCGGTGGTCTGGCAGGTCTGCGGCGGGCTGCTCTGCAACTGCGCCGTGAAGTTCGCATAGTCCTGCGAGAGCTGCGTCGGATTGGTTGCCAGCAGTCCGATCTGCCCGTTCAGCAGGCTGGTCTCGTTCGGCACCCGGATGCCGAGCACCAGCAGATCGAGCGGCTTCTCCGGGCATCCTCCCCCGGCTGCCGTCTGACGGTCGAGCTCTGCCTTCAGATCCTCGGCGGTGAACGGACGTTTCAGACCGCGCGGGATCGTCTCCTGGATCTCTGACGGGTCGAGCGACAGGTTCGACGCGCCGACCTTGAAGAAGACCTTTCCGTTGTCGGGCGTCTGACAGCTCGAGAGGGCCACACGGCCCGCCGCGGCCTGCTGTTGAGGTGCCGACGCGGTCTGCTGAGAAGACGCCTGCGACCCGCTGCTACTGGCTGCCGGCGGCGTTTCGCCTTCGGCACATGCTGCGAGGACGCAGGCCAGGCCACCGAGGATGGCGCCATTCAGGGACGTGTTTTTTCGACTGCTCATCGAAGCCTCATCTGTGTTCATGCCGCAAGTATAACGCGGTCTGTTGATTCGGTCCGGCGCACTGCGCTTGCGTGTCACACGCTATGTCAGCGCGCCGGTCGGATCGATGCGCGTCGCCCCTCTCATGTAGGGGCGCAGCACATCGGGGATGGTCACGCCACCCTCGGCATCCTGGTAGTTCTCGACGACGGCGATCAGCGCTCTGCCGACCGCCAGCCCTGATCCGTTCAGAGTGTGCACGAATTCGGGCCGTTTCTCGCCGGTTCTGCGGTATCGCGCGTTCATGCGTCGCGCCTGGAAGTCGCCGCAGACCGAGCACGAGCTGATCTCGCGATAGGTGTTCTGCCCCGGCAGCCAGACCTCGATGTCATGCGTCTTGCGCGCACCGAAGCCCATGTCGCCGCTGCAGAGCACCATCGTCCGGTAGGGCAGGTTGAGTTTCTCCAGAATGCCCTCGGCGCAGGCGGTCATGCGCGCGTGTTCCTCGAGGCTGGTATCGGCCGATGTTATCGATACCATTTCAACCTTTTCGAACTGGTGCTGGCGCAGCATCCCGCGCGTGTCCTTGCCCGCACTGCCGGCCTCGGAGCGGAAGCACTGGGTCCAGGCCGTGTAGCGCTGCGGCAGCGCGGCTTCCTCGGTGATCTCGCCTGCGGCCATGTTGGTCAGCGAGACCTCGGCCGTCGGGATCAGCCACCAGCCGTTCGTCGTCTGATAGCTGTCCTCGGCGAATTTCGGCAACTGCCCGGTGCCCAGCATGGCGTCACCGCGCACCAGCACGGGCGTCCAGACCTCGGTCAGGCCGTTCTCGTCGACATGGGTGTCGAGCATGAACTGCGCCAGCGCCCGGTGGAGGCGGATCATCGCCCCCGTCAGCACCATGAAGCGCGACCCCGAGAGCTTGGCCGCCATCTCGAAATCCATCGTGCCCATGGCCTCGCCGATCTCGAAATGCTCACGTGGATCGAACTCGAAGTTCCGCGGCGCGCCCCAGCGTTTGAGTTCGACATTGTCCGCTTCGTCCGCGCCGTCCGGCACGTCGTCCAGCGGCGCATTCGGGAACGTCATCAGGAGCGCTGTGAGTGCGTCGCTCGCGACACGGGCTTCGTCCTCGAGCCGCGCGATCTCGTCCTTCTTGTCGGCCATGAGCTGCCGCAGCCGCTCGAACTCGGCCTCGTCGCCGGACGCCTTCGCCTTGCCGACATCCTTCGAGGCCGCGTTGCGTGCGGCGAGGGCGGCTTCGGACGCCGTCACCGCGGCGCGCCGTCTTTGATCGATCGCCAGAATCTCCGACGACATCGCCGACAGGCCCCGCCGCGCAAGCATCGCGTCGAAAGCTGCGGGATCCTCTCGGATCAGGCGAATATCGTGCATTTGGATCTCTCCGGCTGTCAGTCGCCGGGGTCTTTACCCGATCACTTCCCGGGAGGCCAGCACCAGCAAGCGCGACAGACCTTCAGAATCCGGCCCATCCCGATTGCGGGAATAGGATGATCGCCGCGAGGGCCATGCCGGGCCCATAGGGCAGGGGTAGACCGCGATGATAGAGCCGCCCTTCCTCGAGCGCGCGCTTGCGGCGCAGTGCGAGGATCGCGAAGGTGATCATCGTGCCCAGGATCGCCGTCCAGAGCAGGTAGTGAATGACGACCGTGGGCCCCAGCCACATGGCGCTGACGGCGGCGAGCTTCACATCGCTCGCACTCAGCCAGCCCATCGCGAAGCAGCCAAAACCGGCCATGAAGACGATCAGCCCCGCACCGAAGCCCATGGCGAGGTCCTCCAGGTCGAACCCGGCGGCAAGCCCGAGCGGCAGGTAGACCGCGACAAGACCGATGATGATCCAGTTGTGGATCCTCTGCTGTGTGAGATCGGTGTACATGACGTGGATCATCGCGCCCATGAAGACGAGGGATGCGATCACGCCGAACATGGTCGCCTCAGTCATGGCAGCGCCCCTGACGGGTCGATCGCACGGATGGTAAGTTGTCCATCTGCCAGTCCCCCACATACTGTCCGGTCGACTTGTGGCCCGACCCATCAACTCGCGTCGCACTTCTGTGGAAGACCGCGGCAATGCGCGCCGCGACCGGGACATCTCCCGGTGATCTCGTTCTCTCGCAATATTGATAGACGAGCGAACTTAAGCCCGCACCAAGTTACTTGGTTAAACCGCGCTAAGCACGAATTAGGTGTTGGCCGCTCTCAGCTTGCGGGCTGCAATCCCAGTAAGCTCAGTTCGTCAAGCTCGTCAGGACATCGTTTTTGGATCGGGGACCGGTCCTTCGACGACCTCGCCGAGCGGGGCGTAAAGCGTGCCCCAGAGGCGGGCGACCGGCAGATTGCCCTGCCAGTCGATGTATTCGCGCTCGGCGTCCCAGAGGCTGTCGTCGACGTGCATGGCGACGATTTCCCCGATCGCGATGTCGCGGTCGATCCCGGCCTGAACCGTCACGAATTTCCGGCATTCAAACGCAATCGGTGCCTCCGCGAGACGCGGCGGCTTCACAACCGTGCTCGGGGCTGTCGAAAACCCGGCCAGCGGGATTTCGTCGACCCCTTCCGGGAAGTCCGCGGCCGTCACCAGCATGCCCTTGTGCATCTGCCAGGTCACGAGATGCACGACGAACTCGCCGGTTTCCTCGATGTTGCGCGCCGTGTCCTTTTTCGGCCCGCTGTCGCGTCGTTTCAGACCGAGTACGACCAGCGGAGGGTCCTCGGACATGCCGTTGAAGAACGAATAGGGTGCCGCGTTGGCATTGCCGTCACGGTCCAGCGTCGTCACCAATGCGACCGGGCGCGGAACGATTGCCGCTGTCATCAGCTTGTAGCGCAGCTTGGCGTCAATCTCGTCGAACCGGACCTGCATCGGCGGGCTTCCTCAGAACTTGTAGAAGGCCTCGTAGATCGGGCCGAGCATCTCTTCGTCGAACAGTGAACTGACCGAGGTTTCGTTCTTCACGTTCAGGATCGCCTGCGCGAAGAGCGGTGCAATCGAGACAACGCGGATGTTGGGCGTGTCCTGGATCGCCTGTGTCGGCGCGATCGAGTCGGTGATCACCAGCGACTTGAGCACCGAGTTCGTCACCCGCTCGATCGCCGGGTCCGACAGCACGCCGTGGCTGATATAGGCGTGGACCTCGGCAGCGCCATGGTCCTCCAGCAGCTTGGCGGCCGCGCACAGAGTTCCCGCGGTATCGCAGATGTCGTCCGCGATGATGCAGCGCTGGCCGTCGACCTGCCCGATGATGTTGACGGATTCGATCTCACCCGGTCCCGACCGGCGCTTGTCGACGATGGCGAGCTTGGCGCCGATCCGCTTGGCCAGATCGCGCGCGCGCACGACGCCCCCGACATCGGGCGAGACGATGGTCACGTCCTCGACGTTCTCGAACTGGTGCTTGAGGTCGAGCGCGAAGACGGGTGCCGCATAGAGGTTGTCGACCGGGATGTCGAAGAAGCCCTGGATCTGTCCCGCGTGCAGATCCATCGTCAGGACCTGGGTCACGCCGGACTGCTGGATCAGGTCGGAGACGAGTTTCGCGGAGATCGGCGTGCGCCCGGCGGTCTTTCGATCCTGCCGCGCATATCCGAAATAGGGCATCACGGCCGCGATCCGACGGGCCGATGCGCGTTTCAGCGCGTCGGTGATGATCATCAGCTCCATCAGGTTGTCGTTCGCCGGGCTCGAAGTCGGCTGGATCACGAAGACATCCTGGCCGCGCACATTGTCGAAGACCTCGACGAAGATCTCGCCGTCCTTGAAGCGCTCGACACGCGCGGAGGTCAGATTGATCTTGCGTCCCTGATAAACCGATATCCGGCGCGCGATCGCCTCGGCGAGTGGTCGGTTGGCATTGCCGGAAATAAGATGCATCGGCTCGTCCATCATCCCAAGAATCCCCCCGCCGCGATGTGTGCCGGTTTCTTAACAGGGCGCATGAAGCTTGCAAAGCGATGGCGGTCTGTGAGAGGTGCCTGAGAGAGGAGGGCTGGACCATGGCGAAAATTGAGTACTTTTATTCGTTACTTAGCCCATTTACGTACCTTGCCGGACTGGGGCTGGAGGAGATAGCGGCCTCGCACGACGCGGAGATCGTCTACCGCCCCGCCGATATCCTGCATGTGTTCGCGCAGACCGGTGGAACGCCGGTCCCGAAACGGCATCCGTCCCGTCAGGCGTATCGTCTTCAGGAACTCACGCGCTTGTCGCGGATGAACGGGTTCGAGTTGAACCTGCAGCCTGCACACTGGCCGGTCGATGCCGTGCCTGCGTCCTGTGCGGTGATCGCGATCAAGAATGCAGGCGGTCCGACGGGCGATGTGAGCCATGCCTTCCTGAAGGCCTGCTGGGCCGAGGATCGCGACATCTCGAAGCCGGAAACGATTGCGGCGATTGCGGCCGATCACGGCTTCGACGTGGCATCTTTGTCCAGCGAGATCGCAGCGGCCGAGGATGAGTTCAACGCCAACACGCAATCGGCGATCGAAGCGGGCGTGTTCGGTGCCCCGTTCTACGTCGTGGGCGACGAGAAGTTCTGGGGGCAGGACCGGCTGAGCCATCTCGACTGGCATCTCTCGCAGTCTGGATAGCCCGTCGCTGGTGGGGGTGATCAAACTCCGAAATAGGTCTCAGCGTGCATGAAGCGCGCGAGCCGGGCGGCGTCCGCCCAGCTTCGTTCATGCGCTTCCGTTCCGATCATAACGACCGCATCGCCGGGCAGCTTCAACGGATCGAGCGCGTGCCGGATCGCGGCTTGGCCCTCGCTCCGTTGCACATCTGGCGCAGGCAGTCGGGTGGCGGATGTGAAGCGGATCGGCGTCTCGCGCGCGAGCAGGTCTGCAAGTTCCTCGCGACGGTCGTGTTCGGCGGCGAGCATCGTATCGACTGTGCCAAGGCTCTTCAGTTTGGACGCGACATGCTGCGGGATCGGCACCTTTTGCGAGAGATGCATTCCGAGCGCGTCGCAGGTGAACAGGAAGCCCACGATGTCGCGCCCGGTGCCCAGCAGGATTGATGCGTAGGCCGGGTATTCCAGACCCAGTTCGGTCGCCCGCCTGACGCGCCGCCTGATAACCTCGAGCGGCAATTTCGGCATCAATTGCGCGCGGGCCTTCTTCCAGGCGTATCTCCGAAAGCTGCGATGATGATCCAGCGGCGGACCCTGATTGTGGCCGATGCCGGGAAGGATCTCACCGGGCAGGGCTGAAAACCGCGATCTCGGAGTCACGTCCGGTCAACCCTTCCAGTCGATATGCACGACCTGTGCCGAACACTCCTCGAAGTCCCAGTTGCGACCGAAATCGCGCAAGCGGGATTTCAGGCCCTTGGCGATGATGATGGTCGAGGACATCCAATATTTCGAGTTGGTGATCTTCACATGCTCTTCGGGATCGACACCGCCGATCGGTTCGATCGACGCCAGGATAGCCTTGCCCGCAGTGACCGAGCGCACGTTGCCGTCAGTGATGTAGTGGACCGGCACCTTCTTTGTGCCGAGGAAGCTCCCGACGAGCAATTTCAGCAGACCCGTCGTGCCGCCGGCCTGTCCCGACATGATCGTCTCGAGCGCCTTGGTCTGTACGTCATTTGCGCCTTCGTCCACGTAAAGCGCGACGGTCCAGTTGCCTTCCGCCATGCGCCCGGGGATGTCGAGCAGAAGTGCAACATTGATCCCGGCCAGAGACATCCCGCCGAAATGCCCGTCGTCGATCCGGAAGGCCATCCACGCCTGGCAATAGCCGTGCGTCGGCTTGGCCACGCCCAGCGAGACGTCGCAGGGACAGAAGACTTCGCACGAGCAGTTAAGCGCCAGTTCGCCCTTGATCGCCCAGCCGGTTTCGGCCACCGGAACCAGCTCGGTGCCCTTGGGTTCCATGCGCGAGGTGATGCCGGCTGCGGGCAGGCGCACCTTGTCGCGTTTGGACTTCTTGTTGGCCTTTGCCATGCTCGTTCCCTCAGATCAGTTCGTTGGCGACTGTGGCCGCTCCGGCGACGATCATCAAGGCCCCTGCGATGCGTCCCCAGATCTCGGCGCGTGGAAGGATCTTTTCCGCCAGAAAGTAGAGGGCGATCACCGCCATCCAGATCACGTTCATTGCGCCGAAGACGAACATCAGGCCCATCAGCGCGACACAGCAGCCGAAGCAGTAGAGCCCATGGCGCGCGCCGACAGGAAAGGCGCCGGCAAGGCCCTCGCGCCAATGGCTCATCAGGTAGGTGAGCGGATGGCGGCAATGGCGCAGGCAGAACTCCTTCACCGGCGTGAACTGATAGGCGCCCGCGACGATCAGCAGAAGCCCGGCCGCGAAGGGCAGGGCGAGCGTCCCGCCCATTGCGAACCACGAACTGCCGCGCAGGCTGAGCTGGCCGAGTGCGGCGACGACCGAAAACGCGGCCCAGAGCGCGAAGTACCCCGTGAGAAACAGGCCGATGCGTGAGGCCAGCCGCAGGCCGCGGTCCTCCTTGGCGGCCAGACCCGCATAGATCGCCGTGACCGGCGCCATGGCGGGCAGCATCATCGCCGCCATCATCAGGATCCACATGGCGATCGTGACGGAGATCGTGCCGAGGCTCCAGTCCGCCGGGTTCATCGACATGCCAGGCATGTCCATCTGCATGGCGCCCATCGGTTTGCCGTCGCTCATGCCATCCGTCGGCATAGATCCCTTCGAGCCGTCTTGGCCCATGCCTTCCATCGCCTTCGGCGCTTCGGTCACGTCCATTTTCATGCCGCTTTCGCCGCCCATAGCGCCGGTGTCGTCCATGTTTCCCGACATGCCCGGCATGGGCATGTTTTCCGACATTCCGGGCATGTCCATATCCATGTCCATCGACATGCCGGACATTCCGCCCATGACCTGCCAGGTCGCCAGCCACATCGCCGCGGCGATCAGGGTGACGACGATGAACGTCACGACCCTCGGATCGTCGGCATAGCGGGAGATCAGACGTGCGCTCATGTCTGTGGGTCTGCCTGTTGGTTGCTGGCCGCCGTCGTATTTGACAGCCCGATTCTGTGGTTCTCGACTTGCCTTCAACCGGATGATCTGACAGGTGTCAACGCAAAGCCAACCCGGCAATCCCAATTCAGACAGGAGAACTGCAATGTCGATCCGCGCGCTCGTGGTCAGCAAGGAAGAGGACGGGCCCGTCTCGTCCGAAGTCACGACGATCAGCGAAGACCAGTTGCCCGAAGCAGATGTCACCGTGGCGGTCGAGTATTCGACGCTGAACTACAAGGACGGGCTCTGCATCACCGGCTCCGGCGGGCTCGTGCGCAACTTTCCGCACGTGCCGGGGATCGACTTTGCGGGCACGGTCGAAAAGTCGGACTCCGACGCTTTTCTGCCCGGTGACAAGGTCGTTTTGACCGGCTGGCGCGTCGGCGAGGTCTGGTGGGGCGGCTACGCCCAGAAGGCGCGGGTCAAGTCGGACTGGCTGGTGCGACTGCCCGAGGGGATCGACACCAAGCAGGCGATGGCCGTCGGAACGGCAGGGTTCACCTCGATGCTGTCCGTGATCGCGCTCGAGAACATGGGGCTGACCCAGGATAACGGGCCGGTCCTCGTTACGGGGGCCGCAGGCGGTGTCGGCTCTGTCGCCACCGCGATCCTGGCAAATCTTGGCTACGAGGTGGCCGCAGTGACCGGCCGCCCGGAAACCGCCGACTACCTGAAGGGACTGGGCGCCACGACCATCGTGCCGCGCGAGGATCTTGCCGAGGCCCCGACGCGTCCGCTGGACAAGGAGAGTTGGGCGGGCTGCGTCGACGCGGTCGGCGGCGCGATGCTGGCGCGGGTTCTGACCCAGATGAAGTACGGATCGTCCGTGGCCGCCGTCGGACTTGCCGGTGGCGCGAAACTGCCCGCGACCGTGGTTCCCTTCCTGCTGCGCGGCGTAAACCTTCTCGGCATCGACTCCGTCATGCAGCCGCAGGCCCCGCGCATTGCCGCCTGGCAGCGCATCGCCCGCGATCTGCCCATGGAGAAGCTGGAAGAGATGGTGTCGATGGCGACGCTGGACGACCTGCCCGAGATGGGCCCGGCGATCCTGAAGGGCGAGGTCAAGGGCCGCGTCGTCGTCGATCTGAACGCCTGATCGCCCTCCTGCAGCGCGTTCCGCGCGCTGCACCGCCCACCCGCCCACCCCGGCGCATCGCTCGAAAATCGCGCTGCGGGAGGGCGCATCGATCTGGGGTGCACATGACCGAATTGGACATCGATTGGGTACGAGCCCAGTTCCCGGCGTTCGCCGAGCCGTCGTTGGACGGTTGGGCGTTCTTCGAGAATGCCGGCGGATCCTATCCCTGCCGTCAGGTGGTGGACCGGCTGCACGATCTTTACGTGACCGCGAAATGCCAGCCGTACTGGGGGTTCCGGGCGTCCGCGAAGGCCGGCGAGGCCATGGATGACAGCCGCACGCGCCTCGCCGCCCTGATGGGCGTTTCCGAGGACGAGATCCATTTCGGACCGTCGACCTCCCAGAACACCTACGTTCTTGCGCAGGCAGCCCGGCAGGCCTTTCGTCCCGGCGACGAGATCGTCGTCACCGATCAGGACCATGAGGCCAATTCCGGTGTGTGGCGCCGCCTGTCGCAGGAGGGGCTCAGCATCCGGGAGTGGCGGATCGACCCGGACACCGGCCATCTTGATCCGTCGGATCTCGATACGCTGCTGTCCGAGAAGACCCGCATCGTCTGTTTTCCGCACGCCTCGAACATCGTCGCCGAGATCAACCCGGTTCGCGAGATCTGCGCGAGAGTGCGCGCAGCGGGCGCGATCTCGGTGGTGGACGGCGTTTCCTATGCCCCGCACGGGATTCCCGACGTGAACGCGCTGGGCGCGGATATCTACATGTTCTCGGCCTACAAGACGCACGGGCCGCATCAGGGTGTGATGACCGTGCGTCGGCAGGCGGCGGAACGTCTGGTGCCACAGTGCCACGACTTCAATCGCGGCAATATGCAGGCCTGGTTCACGCCCGCGGGGCCTGACCATGCCCAGATCGGCGCACTGGCAGGCATGGTCGACTACACGGACGCTTTGTCCGCCCGGCACGGCGGTGCGTCGGCCCACGACATCATGCGTGCAGCCGAGATCGAGCGCCTCGCTCCCGTTTTGGAATGGGCCCGGAACCGGAACGATTTACGGTTGCTCGGACCGTCCGACCCGGCCAAGCGCGCGCCGACGGTCTCGCTGGTGCATGAAAGACCGGGCGAGGACCTGGCCGATGCATTGGTCGCCCACAAGATCGGCGCTGGTGGCGGATGTTTCTATTCTGACCGCTGCTGCGCCGCGCAGGGTGTCGCGGTCGAACATGGCGTTCTTCGCATCTCCTTCCTGCACTACACGACCGAGGAGGAGATCAACCGCGCGATCGACGCTCTGGAACAGGTCTTGTGATCCGCCGCGCGGTGCCGGGTGAGGGCGAGCAGGTCCGCGCGATCGTCGCTGCCGCCTATGCCCGCTATCTCGACCGCATGGACAAAATGCCGGCACCGATGCTCGATGATTACGAGGTGCGCGTCGGTGAAGGCGCCGTCGAGGTCTGGGATGATCCGGAGCGGGGTATTCTCGGAATGATCATTCTCGGCGATCGTGCCGACGGGTTCATGCTTGAGAACGTGGCTGTCTCACCGGATGCACAGGGCATGGGCATCGGACGGCGTCTGATCGACCACGCGGAGGCTGAAGCGCGGCGGCGCGGTCATCGGCAAATCCGGCTCTACACCCACGCGACCATGGTCGAAAATCAGCGGATGTATGCCCGTCTAGGCTACGTCGAGACGGCGCGCGGCGAAGACGAGGGCTATGACCGCGTGCAGTTCGAAAAGCATCTGGGCTGATGCGCATCATCGGCGGGCGCTTCAAGGGAACGCGGCTTGCCGCACCGGGTGCGCAGGGCGGCGGCAAGGCGCATCTGCGACCGACATCGGACCGCGTGCGCGAGAGCCTGTTCAACCTGATCGAGCACGGAGACTACCCCGAGATCGAGGGCGCACGGGTGCTCGATCTGTTCGCTGGCACAGGTGCGCTGGGTTTCGAGGCACTGTCGCGCGGAGCCGCGCGCTGCGTCTTCGTCGATGACGGCCCGGCGGCGCGCGGACTGGTCCGCCAGAACATCGAGACGCTCGGCGTCATCGGCCAGACCAAGCTCTGGCGCCGGGATGCAACACGACTGGGACTCTGCCGCGGGGAACCGTTCGATCTGATTTTCGCCGATCCGCCGTACGGCAAGAACCTCGGAATTGAAGCTCTTGTGTCTGCGCGCACGGGGGGATGGATCGCGCCCGGGGCCTTGATTGTGCTGGAGGAAGGTGCCGGGTCCGAGATTGCCTTGCCCGAGGGACTGACGCTGCGGGACGACCGGACGTATGGCGACACCCGGATCATGATTTTCACCGACACGGTTGCAACGCCCCTTGGCGGCGCGCCCGCGCCCGACTAAGCCTCGGTCCAATCGCTAGGGAGGCAGCATGCATATCGGAGAGAACACCCCCGCCGTGGTCACAGGCGGCGCCAGCGGTCTCGGCGAGGCAACCGCGCGTGCCCTGACGGCGCGCGGTGCGAAATGCACGCTTCTGGATATGAACGCCGAACGCGGGAAGGAGGTCGCGGCGGAGCTCGGCGGCACCTTCGCCGAATGCAACGTGACGTCGGATGACAGCGTCGATGCTGCTCTTGCCAAGGCGGTCGAAGCCCATGGCACTCCCCGCATCGTCGTGACTTGCGCAGGCGTCGGTCCGGCGCAGAAGACCATCGGGCGCGATGGGCCGATCGACATGGCGCACTATGCGCAGGTCATTCAGATCAATCTGATCGGCACGATGCGGGTGATGTCCAAGGCCGCCTGGATCATGTCGCAGGCCGAACCGGTCGATGATGACGGGTGCCGGGGCGTCGTGGTCAACACGGCTTCGGTGGCCGCTTTCGACGGTCAGATCGGACAGGCGGCGTACGCGTCCTCGAAGGGAGGCGTTGCCTCTCTCACGTTGCCTGCCGCGCGGGACCTTGCGCGCAACGGCATCCGTGTCAGCACTATCGCGCCTGGCATTTTCGGCACTCCGATGTTGCGCGGCCTGCCCGAAGAGGCGCAGGAAAGCCTCGCCAAACAGGTCCCCTTTCCGGTCCGCCTCGGCGATCCGGACGAATTCGCCCGACTGGTCTGTTTCATCGCCGAGACAGGCTATATGAACGGCGAAGTGATCCGTCTGGACGGCGCGATCCGGATGGGGCCGAAGTAGCCACCAACCAACCAAACGAAAACGACCCTGGCAGAAGGAGCCTGACCCATGCCCATCGCTGTTGGCGAAAAGATCCCCTCGGTGACCCTGTTCGAGATCGGCGCGGAAGGTCCGGCTGCCGTGTCGTCGGACGATGTGTTCGCCGGCAAGAAAGTCGCGCTGTTCGGCGTGCCCGGCGCCTACACCCCGACCTGCCACCAGAAGCACATGCCGAGCTATATCGGCCAGATGGACGCGCTGAAGGCAAAGGGCGTGGATGATGTGGTCTGTGTCTCGGTCAACGACCCGTTCGTCATGAAGGAATGGGCCGGGCATACGGGCGCCGACACCGCGGGCATCCGTGTCCTCGGAGATTCGCGTTCCGAGCTTGCCAAGGGGATGGACATCCTGCTCGACGGCTCCGCGATCGGGCTGGTCGACCGCCTGCTGCGCTTCTCGGCCTATGTCGAGGATGGCGAGGTCAAGGCGATCAACATCGAAGGCTCGCCGGGCGAGATGGACGCGACCTCGGCCGAGAAATTGCTGGAGCAGATCTGACACGGCTGATCAGGCGCGACGCATCCGGGAACCGGCGGGGATGGTACGCTCCGTGCTCCGTTGGCTCCTGGGCAAGCGCAGGGTTCATCGGCCCTACTACCCGCCGGCGGATACCAGCGGATATCGCGTCTATACTGCGGAGTTCGATGACGTCGTGGGTGCGTCTGATATAGCGCCCGATTTGTCAGGCCGTGGCTTTCGGGGCATGGCTCGTCAGGAATTTGATGACGTTACCGAGTCGGTGTCCCGAGCGCAGGAGGCTCTCAGAGAAACGCTTGCCGCGCTAGCAAACGAGCCTGAGATAGATCCGATATCGGACCCGACGACACCGCCGGCTGTGGTTCTCCTCATCGACCATTCGGGATCACTCCGGGCACGAAATTCGAAACAAGGTGCCATCTGGGCCTACGTACTGGCAAACCTGTTCGTTCAACTCGCCCAGAGGCATGGCGTTCCGTTCGAGATCCTCGGGTTCACGACGGTGGATTGGCGGGGTGGCGAGCCCCGGCGTCGTTGGCTCCGCGACGGCAAACCCGCCGATCCGGGACGGCTTTGCCCGCTCCGTCACATCGTATATTCGGCGTTCGATACCGTGACCGAGCCCGACATGCGAACCGTTCTTCGACCAGACGTTCTGAAGGAGAACGTGGACGGCGAAGCGGTGCTTTGGGCGCAGCAGCGATTGCTTGCCTTTTCGCCCTCTGGGGGCGATCTGATCGTTGTCTCGGACGGCGCTCCGGTCGATGACTCCACGCTTAAGTCCAACTCAGAGAACTATCTGATGGATCATCTGAAAGCCGTCGTCGCTACGACTCTCGCTCAGGATCGTATCAGGCTCCATGGCGTCGGCCTCGACTATGATGTTTCCGCAATCTACCCGAATTCGTGTCGGATTACCTCGCAAGCCCGTCTTGCGAGCATTGGGTGGCCTTTCTTTCAAGGTATCCTGATGGGCAACCAGGCATAGGGATTTGCAGACGGTGTCCGGAACCGATCACTCCTCGCCAGCTGACTGGTCGCCGGACGGGCCATACTTCGTACTCGTCCAACCGCAGATGGGCGAGAACATTGGTGCTGCCGCGCGCGGGATGTGGAACTTTGGTCTGCGCCGGATGCGCATCGTAGATCCGCGCGACGGCTGGCCGAACCCTGCCGCCGTTGCCATGGCCTCGGGCGCAGGAGCGCTACTGGATGACGCCCAGATCTTCCCGACGACCGCCGAGGCCGTCGCCGATGCGCAGGTCATCTACGCCACGACGGCGAGAACCCGCGAGATGACCAAGCGTGTTCTGACGCCCGAGGCGGCCATGGCCGAGACTCGCCGTCACATCGACGCCGGGCGCAAGGTGGCCGTGCTGTTCGGACCGGAGCGCGCCGGGCTTGGGAACGCCGACGTCGTGTTGGCGGACGCGATAATCTCGGTGCCGGTAAATCCCGCTTTCGCCTCGTTGAACCTCGCCCAGTGCGTGCTCCTGACCGCCTACGAGTGGCGCCGCCAGCGCGACCAGACCCCCGCCGAGCGACTGGAGGGTGAGCAGACCGATCCCGCGAACGCAGAGGCCGTGGGCAAGCTTTTCGAGTATCTTGAGACCGAACTGGATCGCGCCGGGTTCTTCTTCCCCGAGGACAAGAAGCCCGCGATGACGGCCTCGCTTGAAAACCTGCTCCGCCGTGCCGCACTGACCGATCAGGACGCCCGTACCTTGTGGGGGGTGATCCGCGCGCTCGCTGAAGGCCCGAAACGAAGGCGTTAAGGGCCAGTAGCTGCGTGCGTCTTCGGCCAACCGCGCCAACCCGCCGCTTGTCCGGCCGGATGGGCGCCGCTAAGTCTCGCCCGCAAGCAGCGGAGTGAATGATGAGCAAGCGGTCGATCTTCGAGGAGGTCTCGGCACAAGGCAGTGCCGCCGCCGTCGCGCACGCGGCGAAACCGGTCGAGCGCGTGGTCTCGCGGGCCGGCATCGCGGCATGGCTCTGGCTTCTCGCGGCGCTGGTGGCGATCATGGTGCTGGTGGGCGGCGCGACGCGCCTGACCGATTCCGGTCTGTCGATCACCGAATGGGCGCCCGTAATGGGCAGCGTCCCACCGCTCAGCGCTGCCGATTGGGAAGCCGCCTTCGCCGCCTACAAGACGACGACCGAGTATCAGCAGCAGAACAACTGGATGTCGCTGGCCGACTTCAAGCCGATCTACTGGTGGGAATGGGGGCACCGCCTGCTCGGGCGGCTGATCGGCCTGGTCTGGTTCTTGGGGTTTGCATGGTTTCTGGTGCGCAACCGGATCCCGAACGGATGGACGGGACGTCTTTTGCTTCTTGGCGTTCTGGGTGGGCTTCAGGGCGCGGTCGGTTGGTGGATGGTCGCCTCGGGCCTGACCGGACGGCTCGACGTGGCGCCATATCGGCTCGCATCGCATCTCGGACTGGCGTTCGTCATCTTTGCCGCGATCACCTGGTTCGCGCTGAAAATCCGGATGGACGAGATCGAAACCCTGAAAGCGCGTCGGCAACGTCTTGGGGGCCTTATGGGGCTGGCAGGGGCGCTGGTGGTTCTGGTCTTCGTTCAGGTTCTTTCGGGCGCGTTGGTGGCCGGGCTGGACGCGGGGCAGGGATACATCGACTGGCCACTGATGGCCGGTCAGGTCTTCCCCGCCGAGGCATTCGATCTTGAGCCATGGTGGATCAATTTCTTCGAGAACCCCGCGCTCACCCAGTTCAACCATCGCGTTCTCGCCTATCTGACGGTTGTCTTCGTCGTGATCTTCCTCGTGATCGGCCTGAGGTCCGCGCACCGGGCGAGCCGGCGCTGGGTCCTGATGTCAGGCGCGATGGTGCTGGTGCAGGCAACGCTCGGCGTCGTCACGCTGATCCATGCGGCACCCGTGCACATGGCGATCGTCCATCAGGGCGTCGGGCTGGCGCTGTTCTTCGTCCTGCTGCGCACGCGGTTCGAGGCCGCCTATCCCTCGGAGCAGAGTGTCCGAGGGTAAGCCGCACCTCGCTCAAACCGAGATCGATCAATCGAGGTCGATCACGCCCCAGGTCCCGTCGATCCGCACCCACTTCGTGCCGGTTGTCCACGCGTTATAGCCGTTATCGACTTTCTCGATCAGACTGATCGGCGGCTCGCCCGCGGCACTGCGCAGCTCGAAAACCGTGCCGCCATCGCGCGAGGTGACAGAGGGATTGGCGTCTTTCGTCAGTTCGCCGCGCTCGACCGAATGGGCGATCATCGCGCGCACCCGATCCATCGGTGCCCCGAGCGCTTCGATCTTGGCGAAGAACGGTGCGTGGAGCGCGAATACGGTATCCATGTCCCCCGCTTCAACCGCCGTCTGCAGACGGTGCAGTGCTTCGACCACGCCCTGGCCGTCGGTCACCTCGTAAGCATCCGTCGAGGGAAGGGCGGTGTTGGCAGCGGCGCTGGAGAAGACGAGATTGTGCGTGCCCGTGGCAGAGGCGCTGGCCTCGGCGATCGGCGTCTCGTCCGGGAAGGCGCCCTCGCATCCCTGAAGGATGGCAAACTCTGCGGCTTCTCCGCTGCCGCCGTCGACGTATTCGATCTCGACCGTGTTCTCTCCGGCGACAAGACCGCCGCGAAGCGTCAGGCTGCCCTGGGCGTACCCTTTGTCGTGATCGAAGGCCTCTGTGCCGTTCAGGCGGACGATGAAGCCACCGTCCTCAACGTCGAAGGTGAGGTAGTGGACGGTATCGCAGGCATGCGCCTGTCCGAAGGAGAGCGCTGCAGCAATTGCGCTGGCGGCGATCGTGCCGGTAATGCGTCGTGAAGTCATGGATTTCCTCAATTGGGTTTAACCGAGATCGTGGGGCGATTATCGGGTGCAGTTCCGGATGCGGCAGTATCTAAAATCACAAAACAGCATCAAATTAAATTTTATATTGAAATTTGCAGGGTCAATCAGGCCAGTCGGGCGGACGCTTGTCCAGGAACGCCTGCATGCCTTCCACCGTGTCCGGGTGCAGCAGATTGTCGACGATCACGCGGCTGGTGTGGAGATAGGCGGCATCAAGCGGCATCTCGATCTGCTCGTAATAGGCGCGCTTTCCGACCTTGACCGCCGAACCGAGTTTTGAGGCGACGGCCCGAGCAAGGGCGCGGGTCTCGGCTTCCAGTTCTTCTTCCGGTACGACCCGGTTCACGAGGCCGAGATCGCGAGCACGCTCCGGCGGCAGGAACTCTCCGGTCGTCAGCATCTCGAAGGCGTGCTTGCGCGGGATATTGCGCGACAGAGCCACCATCGGGGTCGAGCAGAACAGCCCGATATTGACACCGTTCACCCCGAACCGGGTGGTATCGGTGCAAATGGCCATGTCGCAGGTCGCGACAAGCTGGCAGCCGGCAGCCGTGGCGATCCCGTGGACCTGCGCGATCACCGGTTGCGGCAGGTGCGGGATCGTCGTCATCAGGCGCGTGCATTGGGCGAGCAGGGCGGCGTAGTAGGCCTTGCCGCCGTCCGGCGACTGGCGCTTGCCCTGCATCTGCTTGATGTCGTGGCCCGCACAGAATGCCCGTCCGGCCCCCTTCAGGACAACTGCCTTCACGGATGTATCGACCGCGATGCGCTCCAACTCGTCCTGCACCGCCGTCATCATCTCCTCGGACAGCGCGTTCAGAGCCTCCGGCCGGTTCAGTGTCAGCGTCGCGACCTTGTCAGCATCATCGCGCAGCAGGATATCGGTCATCGGGTCGTCTCCGGTCTTGTGCCCGCGGGCCGGGCTCGCCTAGAGGCTATGCGCAACGGGTGTGCTCGGGAAGAGGGTCTTGTGATGGAACGCCAGCCGGTTCTGACCGCCGACGAGGTGCAGGCGTTCCTGCACGAGGTTTTCCCGCAGCAGCGCGGTCTTCAGCAGATCGAGGCCATTGGCCCGATGACAGCGCGGGTCCGGATGATCATCGGGGAAGCTCACCTGCGCCCCGGCGGCACGGTGAGCGGCCCGGCGATGTTCACCGTTGCCGACTGCGCTTTCTACGCGGCGGTTCTGGGGATGATCGGGCGCGAGGCGCTGACGGTCACATCGAACCTGAACATCAACTTTCTGCGCAAGCCTGCGGCGGATCGCGATCTGATATGTGAGGCCCGGATCCTGAAACTCGGGCGGCTGCTGGCGACCGGTGACATGACCGTCCGGTCGGAGGGACAGGAGGCACCGGTGGCCCACGCTACGACGAGCTATGCGATCCCGCCAAAGACGGGCTGATGCGTCGGATCGCTCGCATTCTGGCCGGTCTGATCGCCGGTCTGACTTTGATGACGGCAGTCTCCATCGTCCTCACGCCCGCCGACCCCGAATTGTTTCCCGGCGAAGGGCCGGTCGTCCACGTTGTCGATCACGGCTACCACAGCGGAATCATGATCCGGCCTGCGGATCTCCGGCGGGCTGCCCTTGAGCTCGATCTCATCGACGGCGCCCTTGGTGATCGTTTGCGCTGGCTCACGAGCCGTTTCCCACAGGCGCCCTGGCTGGAGATCGGCTGGGGAGATGCCGCTTTCTATCAGGTCACGCCGACCATTGGGGATATCGACGTTGGACTCGCGCTTCGGGCAATCCTTTGGCCCACGGAGTCGGCTCTTCAGATTGTCCCGATCTACTTGTCGCCGGAGGATTTCCTTGCATTGGACCAAGGCGTGTCGCTGCGACTCAGCGAGGCCGGGTTAGGCGCCTTGGCCCGCGAACTCGCAGAAACGGTGCCGGAGGATCTGCCGGATGCAATCGGTCCCAGCCTCTATGGTGGCGGAGCCTTCTATCCGGCGACACTCAGCTACCATCTGTTTCGAACATGCAATCACTGGGTCGCTCGTCTGGTGCGGGCGGCAGGGGCTCCAACAAGCCCTGTCCTCGCAACGTTCAGTTCGACGCTGATAATGGATCTGCGCTGGCGGGCAGACTTGGGGTAATTTAATACCGCTATATTAATCTTACTGAAACTCCTCGACTTTTCGCGCATTCCTGGTTGACTTCAGTGCGAGCGGCAGTAGAAGACGCCGCGTACGTAGCACCCGAGCCGGGTGGAACTCCTGATAACGGATCGCATGATGAAAACCTACGCCATGAAAGCTGGCGAGATCGACAAAAAGTGGATCGTGATCGATGCCGAGGGCATCGTTCTGGGCCGCCTCGCTTCGATCGTCGCCAACCGCCTGCGCGGCAAGCACAAGGCGACCTATTCGCCGCACCTCGACATGGGCGACCATGTCATCGTCATCAACGCCGAAAAAGTGCAGATGACGGGCAACAAGCGCAGCGACAAGGTCTACCACTGGCACACTGGTCACCCGGGCGGTATCAAGAGCCGCACCGCCGGACAGATCCTGGAAGGCCGCTTCCCCGATCGCGTCATCACCAAGGCCGTGCAGCGCATGATGCCGGGTGGGCCGCTGACGCGTCAGCAGTTGACCCATCTGCGTGTTTACCCGGGTGGTGAGCATCCCCATGCTGCACAGGAGCCGGAAGTTCTGGACTTGAAATCGATGAATCCCAAAAACACGCGGAGCGCCTGAGATGTCGGAAGAAATCACGTCGCTCGAAGACCTGAAAGAGGCTGTCGGCATGTCCGATGGCACGGAGACTGTGGAAGTCGCGGCACCGCGCGAACCCAAGCGCGATGAGCATGGCCGTGCCTATGCGACCGGCAAGCGCAAGGACGCTGTCGCACGCGTCTGGATCAAGCCGGGCTCTGGCAAGGTCACCGTCAATGGCAAGGACATGGCTGCCTATTTTGCTCGTCCGGTGCTCCAGATGGTGATCGGTCAGCCGTTCACGGTTGCCAATGTCACGGACCAGTTCGACGTCGTCGCCACGGTCAAGGGCGGTGGGCTGTCGGGACAGGCCGGTGCCGTGAAGCACGGAATTTCCAAGGCTCTGGACCAGTACGACCCGGAATTGCGCCCAGCGCTCAAGGCCGCAGGTTTCCTGACCCGCGACGCGCGCGTGGTCGAGCGCAAGAAGTATGGCCGCCGCAAGGCCCGCCGCAGCTTCCAGTTCTCCAAGCGCTAAGGGCCGCGCGAAGCACCGGCCGGCAGGTCGGCGAAATACGATTTCAGCGGGGCCTGCGGGCCCCGTTTGCCTTTGCACGAATGTCACATTTTCCATTCTGCAATCGCGCCGGTGATTGTGCATCGATCCGAGGCAGTTTATTTTCAACCCATGGCGTTGAAGAAGAAACCTGCGATGTCGTCTACAGCGAAACCAGTGATGAGGGGCGCGGCCCCGCGCGAGATCAGCTACTCGTGGTCTGCGAAAAACCTCGCGGAACGCACCGTGATTCGCAGCATCGAGAACCTGACCGGGCGTCCGAAACTGCTGAAGATGGCGTTGGGATACGAGGACGAGGTCGAGGCCGGGCGCAATTTCTGGGAGGTGATGCAGGAGCGCTACCGCATCACCATGGACTTCGTGAATGGCGGGCTCGAGAACATCCCGCGCGAAGGCCCGCTCGTGCTGGTCGCCAATCACCCGTATGGCATCCTCGATGGAATGGCGATGGGCCGGATTCTATCCGAGACCCGCGGCGATTTCCGCATCATCGCCCACGTTGTGTTCCGCAAGGCGCGTGAGCTGGAGAGGATCATCCTGCCGATCAATTTCAGCGAGTCGAAGGAGGCGATGGTCCAGAATCTCCAGACCCGCAAGGTCGCGCTGAGGTATCTGGCGGATGGCGGGGCGATCGGAATTTTCCCGGGCGGTACGGTCTCGACGGCAGCCAAACCGTTCGGTCTGGCACGAGATCCGCACTGGAAGACCTTCACCGCAAAGATGGTCGCAAAGTCCGGGGCGCAGGTCGTTCCGATGTACTTCGACGGTTCGAACTCCCGCCTATTCCAGGTCGCGAGCCACATCAACCAGACCCTGCGCACCTCGCTCTATATCAGCGAGTTCAAGCGCAGCGTCGGCGCGCCACTCAAGGTCACCATCGGCAAGCCCCTGCCGCCGGATGAAATCAAGGCGCTGTCACGCGACAGCCGCGGCCTGATGGATTACCTCCGACGACGAACCTACGATCTTGCGCCGCCAGAGCGACGCGACCATTCGTACGGCCTCTATCTGGGCTGATCCCGGGCGGTGCTGACCGCCCAATCTTCTGAATTATTGTTCTTGTGACCGGGAGCGGCTAACGATCCCGCGACGGGAGATGACCATGACCAAATCGATCGCGATCCTTGGTGCAAGCGGATACACCGGCGCCGAGCTGATACGCTTCATCGCGACCCATCCCGAGATGCACATCGAGGCGCTCGCCGCTGACCGAAAGGCCGGTATGGCAATGGCCGAGGTGTTCCCGCATCTGCGCCATCTCGATCTGCCGGTGCTCTGCAAGATCGGCGAGATCGATTTCTCAACCATCGATCTCTGCTTCTGCGGCCTGCCGCACGCCACCAGTCAGGAGGTCATCCGCGACCTGCCGCGCGACCTGAAAATCGTCGATCTTTCCGCCGATTTCCGCCTGCGTGATCCCGAGATCTATGCCCATTGGTACGGCCATGAACACCTCGCGCTCGATGTCCAGGACGAGGCCGTCTACGGCCTGACCGAGTTCTACCGCGACGAGATCAAGGCGACGCGCGTGACGGCCGGCACGGGCTGCAACGCCGCGACGGGCATGTACCCGGTGCTGCCGTTGCTCGAGGTTGGTGCCATCGATCCAGAGGACATCATCATAAACCTCGCGACCGGTGTCTCCGGAGCCGGGCGCTCGCCGAAGGAGGGGATGCTGCACGCCGAGGTCTCCGAAGGTGCCCGGGCCTACAATGTCGCCAAGCATCGGCATCTTGCCGAGTTCGACCAGGAATTCTCCAGGATGGCCGGGCGCGACGTGCACGTGACCTTCGTGCCCCATCTCCTGCCGCAGAACCGGGGCATTCTCGCCACCGTCTACGTGCGCGGCGACGCGGAGGCGATCCACACAGCGCTGACAGCGCGCTATGCCGATGAGCCGTTCCTGATTGTCCTGCCATTGGGAGATGTCCCGGCGACCCAGCACGTGCGCGGCTCGAACTATTGCCATATCGGCGTGGTGCCGGATCGCGCGGGTGACCGTGTCATGGTGTTCTCGGCGCTCGACAATCTCTCCAAGGGCGCGTCGAGCCAGGCGATCCAGAATGCCAACCTGATGCTGGGTCTTGAGGAGACCGCGGGGCTGATGCTGTCGCCGGTCTTCCCCTGAGGACGTGTGAAGCGGGTTCGCGCGATGTTGCAGAAGATCAGGCAACTTCTCTGGGTCCGCTTCGTCCTCGAAACGTTGCGCCGCTTCAACAATGACCAGAGCGCCGTGCTCGCGGGGTACATCTCGTACGCATCGATGCTTGCGGCGTTCCCATTCCTGATCTTCTGCATGACGCTGGCGGGGTCGATCATCGGCGAACGGTATTCGACCGAGGCGTTCGACACGCTGTTTCAGGCCGTCCCTGAACACGTGGCGCTGACGCTCGAGCCGGTGCTGCGCGAGGTGATCGGGCAGCATCGTGGCGGCGTGCTGACCATTGCGGCGCTTGGCACGATCTACGGTGCATCGAACGGCGTGGAGGCGATCCGCATCGGGCTCGACCGCGCCTATGACGTGGACATCCGGCGCAGCTTCATCGTGAACCGGCTGATCTCGATCGCCTTCGTCTTCATCGGATTTGCCGTCTTCGGCAGTCTCGCGGTCCTGATCATCTTCGCACCGCTGGCCTTCACGCTGATCGAGGCGTGGACGCCCGTAGACATCCCGGCCGAGGCCGATATCGCGCGCTATCTGGTCGGAGCCTGTCTGCTCTACGGCACGATCTGGCTGATGCACCGCGTTCTGCCCGACCGGTCGATGAAGGGCATGACCCTCTGGCCCGGCGTTCTGGTCAGCATGATCATCTGGGTAATGGCCGCGACAGCGCTGTCGATCTACCTCGCGTTCTCACCGACCTACGCGGTGACATACGGCGCGCTCGCCGGTGTCATTGTGACGCTGCTGTTCTTTTATCTGACGGGAACCGCAATTATTTTAGGTGCACAGGTGAACGCGGTGGTAAACTACGGCGTGCCAGCGCTCGAGATGCCAGCGGAGACCAAACGATGAGATCGTCGCGCAAGACCCGCCGCATACAGATGCTGGTGATCGGCGGCGTGGCTTTGGCCGGTGCCGCGGGCCTGTTCGGCTTTCTTGCCCAGGACGCAATCGCATTCTTCAAGTCTCCGACCGAACTGGTGGCAGGGCAGTACGGCCCGGACCAGTTGCTGCGGGTCGGCGGTCTCGTGGTCGAGGGGACCGTCGGCAAGGACGGCACCGTCAATCTGTTCGACATCACGGATGGCAACGGCACGGTCAAGGTCGCCTTCAATGGCGTCCTGCCCGACCTCTTCCGCGAGGGGCAGGGGATCGTCGCCGAAGGCTATTGGCGCGACGGGAAGTTCGCGGCTTCGGAAGTGCTCGCCAAGCACGATGAGAACTACATGCCGAAGGAAGTCGCGGACGCGCTCAAGGAGCAGGGGCACTTCCGGCCCGAGGGCGACGCGGGCAGCTAGCCGCTTCCCGCACAGTGTGAGCCAGGAGTTGGGCGCTTAGACATCATAAACGCCTTCGGTCGACGATTACTGCGTCTTGCGCGTTGACCTACGAACGACGGCTTCGAGTCCAACCGCTTAGTTTGCTCTGTCCCAGCCTGGGTTCTTGGTCGCCAGGAACTTAGCCGCCTTGATTCGCCGCTAGATGATCCGACGGTTTCCGTGGCCCAATTTGCCTCCGGGATTCACCCATGCAGACACCGAACCCCGTCCCGCTACCACCACCTGGGGGCGATCCCCGGCACCGCCCGAAGGTCCAATTCGACTGGCGGGGCTGGCTGCAGTATCTCGCTGCCTCTGATACGTCTGAAGACTAGAAGCACGAGTTGATCGAAACCGTTTGGGCGATCGCCATGACCTTCGTCGATCACGGCCGAAACGTCGGGTCGACTTCCAGTTCCAGCGAAAACCCTTTGGACAAGATCTCGACCCAACGACTGCTTTGATGGCCGCCTTGGTAGACTCTGAGTCCACTCAACCAGACACTAGAACAGAAAGAGAGGAGGCATGAAGCCACCGAAAGAACTGATTTTCTGTCGCGTCTCGTCGCGCAACCAGGAAGAGGACGGTCGCGGTCTGGAAGCCCAGTAAACCGGCTGTCGCCAATTCGCGGAGGCGCGCAGATATGACGTCGCGGCCACGTTCCCGGACACGATCACGGGCGGCATCGACTTCATGCAGCGTCCCAGCATGGCTCTGCTAAGCTTCATCGACGCGCAGCCCAATGAACTTTTCGTCGTGATCTTCGACGATCTCAAGCGGTTCCCCCGTAACACACGGTTCCATCTCGACCTGCGCGACGCGCTCCGTGCCCGCGGCGCCAAGATCGACTGTCTGAACTTTCGGTTCGAGGAAACCCCGGAAGGTAAATTCTTCGAGACGATCATTGCCGCGTAGGTTGAACTCGAACGCGAACAGAACGGACGCCAGGTTGCCCAGGAGATGCGCGCTCGGATGGAGAACCGCTACTGCGTCCAAGACGCGCCGGTCGGCTATCGCTACCAGACGATCGAGAGTCACGGAAAGATGCTGGTGCCGAAACCGCCCTTCTACGACATCGTCCGCAAAGCCTTCGAAGGCTACGCCAATGGCCGCTTTGGCAGTCAGGCCGAGGTTAAGCGGTTTTTCGAAAGTTTCCCCGATTTCACGCGCAAGAAGCATGGTGAGGTCAAGCAACAGCGCGTGACGGACATTCTGAAGCAGACGCTCTAGGATGGATACATCTGCTCGGGGCGGTACGGGTTGAACTGGCTCAAGGGCCAACATGAACCGCTGATCAGTGTCGAGACCTTCCAGAAGGTGCAAGATCGTCGGGCGCGTGCTGTCAAGACTCCGAAACGGGCCAATATCGGCGCGGACTGCGCATTGCGTGGTGTCGTCTGCTGCGGTGGCTGTGGCGTGCCGCTGCGGTCGTCCTGAGTGAACGGAAAGTACAAGCACTACGCCTACTATCCCTGCCAGACAAAACCTGCGTAGCCTACGGCAGGTCGATCCCGCTCGACCGGATCGAGGGCGAGGTCGGCGAGATCATCAAGACGCTGCAGCCCACAGAGTCTCTGTTTCAGATGGCGGGCGCGATGTTCAGCGTCGCCTGGGAGGCCCGCCGCGCGCAGGCGGTCCATGCCATCCAGACCGGCAAAACGCAGGTCCGAGACATCACCAGGCAAATATATGCGTTACTGGAACGCATTCTTGGTGCGACCAACCCAACGATCATCCAGGCCTACGAGGCGAAAATCGGCGATCTGGAACGAGCCAAGGCCATCGCCACCGATCAACTGGCCAAACACGCCGAACCCAAAGGCGCCTTTCGGAAAAACTAGAACTCTCGCTCCAGTTCCTCGCAAACCCTTGGAAGCTCTGGGAAAGTGGTCAGACCACCTTGCGCCGCATGGTCCTCAAACTGGCCTTTGCCGACCGCCTCAGACACCGCAGAATTGAGGGTGCTGGAACTTCCCAGATATCCTTACCATTCAGGGCGTTAGGGGCACTTAGTAGTGTTTATCAGAGAAGTGGTGCAGGCGACAGGACAAACCTAGAACCTGCAGAGCTTGTTTCTGTTCTTGAGGAGTTAGAGGAATGGGGATCGGTACTCAATAGCGATCCGGAAGTTATCCACAGGCTTGCAGAGTTTGCCGCAGCGGCTCGCGGGACATCTCATAGCAGCGTTGGAAACGATCCGGTGCAGACATCACGGCCCGGGCCCGATTGGGAGCCTTCGCCATGAAGCTCTCGCGAATCACGGATGCGCCGGAGCTGACGTCTGGCTTCGCAGTTGCCGCCGAGGAGAAGCCATCGACGAACGCGCGGCCATCGCCATTGACCTTGCGTTTGACCGCAGCAGAACGCGAGAAGCTGGAGGAACTGGCGGCGGGCATGACGCTGAGCGCTTACGTCCGGGGTGTGCTCTTTGCCGAGGAAGCCCGGCGTCGCAAGAAGCGTCCGAAGGATGTAATCGCGGACAAGCGGGCCGCAGCCGATGCGCTGGCTTTGCTTGGGCAATCGCGCATTGCCAGCAATCTCAACCAGCTCGCCTACCACGCCAATGTCGGCGAGCTTTGGTGGGGTGCTGCCGAGAAGGCGCATATTGAAGAGGCGAATGCGCATCTGAAGGCCATCCGCTCTCTGCTCATGACGGCGCTGGGTAAGTCGGCATGATCCTGGAAGGCAACGAGCGCGGGTATGGATCGGAGCTTGCGCGGCATCTTCTGAACGCGAAGGACAACGATCATGTGTCGGTGCATGCGGTCGAGGGCTTTCTGGCCGATGATTTGCTCGGAGCCTTCGCTGAGATCGATGCGATCAGCCAGGCGACACAGTGCCAGAAATATCTGTTCTCTCTGTCGCTGAACCCGCCTGTCGATGCCTCGGTCTCCATCGCCGATTTTGAGGACGCCGTTGCCGCTGCGGAACGCAAACTCGGGCTCGTCGGCCAGCCCCGCGCCATCGTGTTCCATGAGAAGAACGGGCGGCGGCACGCGCATGCGGTCTGGTCAAAGATCGATGCAGGAACGATGCGTGCGATCAACCTCTCGCATTACAAGCGCAAGCTTTGCGATGTGTCGCGCGAACTGTTCCTGCACCACGCTTGGGAGATGCCTGCCGGACTGCGCGATGCGGCTGAGCGTGACCCGAACACTTTCAGTCGCCCGGAAGCTCAGCAGGCCAAGCGTGCGGAGCGCGATCCCAAGGCGCTCAAGGCGATGTTCCGCCGGTGCTGGCAGATGTCAGATTCGCGCGCTGCCTTCGCGGCTGCCCTCAAAGAAGAAGGGTTCTTGTTAGCACGTGGCGACCGGCGTGGCTTCGTCGCCATCGATGCGGACGGCAAGGTCTGGTCCCTGTCGCGTTGGTGCGGGGTAAAGCCGAAAGACCTGCGCGCCCGGCTTGGAAGTGAAGCCGACCTACCCTCTATCGAAGACGTGCTCGCCGAGGGCGTCGTCCTTCCGCGTAAACATAAAGTCAAACCCGATCCGGTTCTCGAGCAACGTCGTGCCAACCTTGTCAAACGCCAGCGCGAGGAACGATCTGTACTCCTGAAGACACAAGAGGTTCGGCGTAGTGAAGATCTGAAGGCACGCCAGAGGCGCATGCCGAGTGGTCTAAGAGCGGCGTTCCTGCGTGTAACGGGCCGATACCAGGCGGTGATGCGTGAGGCCGAGGTATTGGCTCTGGCGGTGCGAGACCGCGACCGGGAGGAACAGCAGGCGCTGATCGCAAGACATCTCTCGGAGCGCCGGGGACTCTCGCGCGATCTGGCAAAGGCCGGTCTGCGAGCTTCGTTCCATGCCAGCACCGAAGACGGTTCGGTCCAACCCCTTCTCTCCCCGCCCGACGATCTGGCGCTCACCAAGGCAGAGCTGCTGCGAGATCCGGCGCGCATTCTGGCGCATGTCTCGAAGACTAAAGCTCGGTTCACCCGCGCGGATGTACTGCGCGAACTGGTGAAGCGGATCGACGATCCTCTGGCACTGCGGGATGCCGCAGATCGCGCGATGCGCTCACCGGAATTGATCCGGCTCAGTGATGGACCAGATGCGGATTACACCACGCGGGACTTTCGATGTCATGAGGAGCGTCTCC